>NZ_AP035933.1:0-699865 GCF_059730895.1 gamma proteobacterium symbiont of Lampromicra miyakona
CAGATACCGATCCTTTTCATCCACAGAATGAAGATCTCAGGCTATGGCAGATAAAGAGAGTGAAAACAAGGCGTTACTTGAACCTTTTCTGTCGGTGACGAAAAACAGTGGTGAAGTTATTCAGCTTCATCCGAATAAAAATAACACCGTACAACCGGTCGCACTGATGCGCCTGGGTCTGTTTGTTCCTACCCTGAAGTCAACGGCGCGCGGAAAATCCGGCGCAATGGCTTCAACCGATGCCACCAAAGAGCTCAAAAACCTGTCGCTGGTGAAAGCGGAAGGTTATGAAAAGATTACCATCACTGGCGCACGGCTGGATATGGATAATGATTTCAAAACCTGGGCCGGCATCATTCAGTCTTTCTCGCGTTATCCGTCGAAAGGCGACACCGTCACGCTGCCGTTTATCGACTTCGTCAAGATGTGCGGTATTCCCTCAGCCAACTCGTCCGCGGCGCTGCGTAAGCGTCTTGACGCCTCGCTGCGACGCATCGCAACCAATACCCTGTCGTTTGAGGGGAATGGTAAGGCCTACCACACGCACCTGGTGCAGTCGGCTTACTACGATCGTGAGAAAGATCTGGTGCGCATTCAGGCCGATCCTAAGCTGTTTGAGCTGTATAACTTCGACCACAAGGTGCTGCTGCAACTGCGAGCTATCTCGCGCCTCAAGCGTAAGGAGTCGGCGCAGGCGCTGTATACTTACCTGGAAAGCCTGCCCACTAATCCGGCGCCTATCTCCCTGGCGCGCTTACGCATGCGTCTTAATCTCGGCTCAAAAACCACCACGCAAAACCATGTGGTGCGGCGCGCCATGGAGCAGCTGAAAGAGATTGGCTACCTCGACTATTCCGAAGTGAAACGCGGCCGTTCGGTGTTTTTCATCATCCACAGTCGCACGCCGAAACTCGATGGCATCAGCAATCTGGAAAGTATCGATTCGCTGGAAGATCTCGATTTCGAAGACTGACTTCATCCATTCACTATAATCAGTTCACCCTCTTTCCGCAGTGTCACTGAGCCTAAAAGTGACACTGCCGCTTTCCCCTCATTCACTGTAATCAGCACATCCTGATCTGTTCACTGTAATCGGTAGCATTCACTGTAATCAGTGGTCGCTGCCGGTATCGCCTGTTCCGTAAAAATCGTCAAACCTTCCTTTTCATGCAGAACAGCGCTTTTATTGATAGTGGGTACTTACCAGGTGGGTTGACAGACATCTTGTCTGTGCCTTCAGATACCGTCTGGCTGATTACAGTGAATGTCTGGTCTGCCGGGCGATTCTGCTGACCACAGTGAACACGTAAGCATACGAGCTCACTGATTACAGTGAACGCTTTATCGTATCTGACTGAAAATTAAAGTTAATAATCGATATACTGCAATACATTCACTGTATTCAGTAATTATGCTGTAAAAGTAACCAGTAAAAGTGACAGGGTTGGTCACTATCACTGATTACAGTGAATCGTGGGACGGTTTACCGATTATAGTGAACGTCATTTCATGACGAAACGGCTCTCTTGGTCGTCTGACTTTTACTGATTGCAGTGAACGTTCTCAACACTCCCCTGCCCACACCGCAGGCACTGGCCTGCATGGAAGGGAAAGCCAACTACTGACTACAGTGAACGTTATCAAAGCTGAGGCGTAGCGGGCATGCACTGATTACAGTGAACGTGCTCGTCAGGCACTGCTGCTTCAAAGCGCAGCGCGCGCGAACCCGGCTACTGATTACAGTGAATGTTGCTAGCTGAGTTCCCTTTCCTGTCCGCACCACCCTCCCTTGAACTGGCGTGATAAAGATGATCGGGTTTACTGATTACAGTGAATGCTCAGTCAGGCAGGTCAGCAGTTCAGGCTTAAACACGCTTTTCCTTTTACTGACTACAGTGAATGCGCCGCAGCGATCAGGTTATGAATATCTGATAACGGTCACGTTACTGATTACAGTGAACATTGACGAAAAGGCGTTCATAGTTTACTGACTACAGTGAATGCCGCTGGCATCGACGTCGCAGTTTACTGATTACAGTGAATCTTATACCTGCATCAATCGATGCGCTGGCAGATTGCCGCCAGTAAGGCGGCCCTGAACATGACACTGCACGGCGCTCGCCGCGGCGCAGCCCAATCTTCCTGCAGGCAATGCTCGCCAACCCGCAATCGCACACCGCGTAATTCTCATCGTGTGCAGCTTCTCCCCTTCTCACTGGCCGGTTGCACCCCCTCACACTGTGCATTGCAGGCAGTTAGTGAGGGAAGAATGTAGTGGGCTTGTGCTGACTACAGTGAATCCTGACCATTGCGTGAGCGGATGATGCGCGGAACCACTGACTACAGTTAACATTTACTTTTGCGCACTGGCTCACCCTGGCGCCGGTAGCACTGTCCCTGCGCTAAGAATTACTGATTACAGTGAATCTTACGGCAGGGTTACTGATTGCAGTGAATGTTCTGCCGAGTACAGTGAACGTAGTTCATTCCTTTTCGCCACCCGCTGATTACAGTGAACGTGCGGGCTGCTCTGTCAGGTAACGGCGCGCAGTATTTCACCTTCATCGCCCGCTTCTGCCACACATGTCGGTTACTGATTACAGTGAACAGTGGCAGAGTGCCGCCCTTACACCGATCACATTTTCATCAATTGATGGGTAATCAACCAGCTCGCATTACTGACTCCAGTGAACGTGCCGTTTAAACCTCTCTTGCAAAAGGTCTTTTTACAACGCGAGCCGATGATGAACAGATGAGATAGATTTGCCTCATGTGCAGGATTTCGGTATAAAGTCATAAATCCTACATGTGTGGAGCAAGTATGGCTAACGATGAGAAGCAGGTTCTGAAAGTCGCTCAACGCTCAGAAAGAATGCTGATGAGCCTGACGGAGCAGATTCAGGCGCAAAAAGAAGAGTTGCACGAGAATACTTTTTACCAGGTTTATGCCAAAGCGGCGTTAGCCAAGTTGCCTAAGCTGACGCGCGCCAGTGTCGATTACGCGGTGAACGAGATGGAAGAAAACGGCTATCCGTTTGATAAGCGCGCGGCCGGTAGTTCTACCAAATACGCGATGTCGATCCAAAATATTATCGACATTTACCATCATCGCGGCGTCCCGAAATACCGCGATCGCCATCCTGAAGCGTTTACGCTGTTTGTCGGTAACCTGAAAGGCGGCGTGTCTAAAACCGTTTCCACGGTATCGCTGGCGCACGCGCTGCGCGCGCATCCGCACCTGCTGTTCGAAGATTTACGCATCCTGGTTATCGATCTCGATCCTCAGTCTTCGGCCACCATGTTCCTGAATCATGAACGTTCGGTCGGTTTGGTTGAAGCCACCGCAGCTCAGGCGATGCTGCAAAACGTCAGCCGCGACGAGCTGAAAAGCGAATTTATTGTGCCGTCGATTATTCCAGGCGTTGACGTACTGCCTGCCTCTATCGATGACGCTTTCATTGCCTCACGCTGGGAAGAGCTGTGTGCGGAGCATCTGCCGCAGCAAAACGTGCATGCGGTGCTGTATGAAAACGTGGTGGCTAAGCTGAAAAAAGATTACGACTTCATCTTTATTGACAGCGGCCCACATCTGGATGCCTTTCTGAAAAACGCCATTGCCGCTTCCGATTTGCTGATGACGCCGGTGCCGCCGGCACAGGTTGATTTCCACTCCACGCTGAAGTATCTGACGCGCCTGCCCGAGCTTATCGACATCATCGAAGAGTCGGGAGCCACCTGCCGGTTGCAGGGTAACATTGGCTTTATGTCCAAGCTGTCGAATAAAGCGGACCACAAGATGTGTCACAGCCTGGCGAAAGAGATATTTGGCGGCGATATGCTGGATGCGGCGCTGCCTCGGCTGGATGGCTTTGAACGCTGCGGTGAATCGTTCGATACGGTTATCTCCGCTAACCCATCTACCTATGTCGGCAGCAGCGAAGCCCTGAAAAACGCGCGTTCGGCGGCAGAAGACTTTGCCAAAGCCGTCTTTGATCGTATTGAATTTATCCGCCTGAACTGAGGTTATTATGAGCGCAAAAAGAATCACTATTGGCCGCACCTTCAGCCAGAGCCCGTTACAAAATGAACCCAGCGAGGATGGCCACTCTCAGACGTTTATCCTTTCCACCGGTAAACGCGCCCTGTTCACCCTGGAACACATCACGGCTAAAGAGATAGAAGAACGTACGTACGTGGTGATGGAAACCAACGGCCGTGACCAGTCCGGTCTCACGCCAGAGTCACTGCGCGATATCATCCGTACCATTAAACTGCAGCAGTTCTTCCCGGCCATCGGCGTGAAGCGTGGCGATCGGATTGAAATCCTCGATGGTTCGCGTCGTCGGGCGGCCGCGCTGCACTGTAAAACCGGGCTGGATGTGCTGGTTACCGACGTTGCCATCTCTGCCGAAGAAGCCCGTCGTCTGGCGCAGGATATCCAGACCGCGCGTGAGCATAATCTGCGTGAAGTCGGCATGCGTTTGCTGTCACTGAAAGACAGCGGCCTGTCGCAAAAAGAGATTGCGCAGAGTGAAGGGCTGTCTCAGGCAAAAGTAACCCGCGCGCTGCAGGCTGCCAGTGTGCCGCTGGAACTGGTCACCCTGTTCCCGAACCATTCAGAGTTGACCTATCCTGACTACAAAACGCTGTTGCAGGCCTACGAAAAACTGCAGGAAACCGGTCAGACGGTAGACGCTCTGATTGAAACCATCGGCATGGATGTGGACAGCGTCTGTGCGCGTGAAGGCCTGGCGGAAGATGAAGTCAAGAATGGCATCCTGCGGCTGGTCCGTAACGGCAGCCAGACGCTGGTGCAGGCACCGGCTAAAGATAAAGTGGTGGCGACACCGCTGTGGACCTTCGCGGATAAAGACCGTTACGCCCGCAAGAAAACGCGCGGACGCATGTTTAGCTACGAGTTTAACCGTCAGTCCAGAGAGTTACAGGAAGTGCTGGATCGCGTTATCACCGAGACGCTGAATAAGTATCTCAATCAGTAATAGCGCTTCACCTCTGATGATAAGCAATCTGTAGCAGCACAATCCCGTACATCCTGTACCGTGCCGCTACAGATTGTTACCTCACCCACCTGATTCCCCCCCAAAATTTCATCCTTCGCCAGCGTGATTTCAGCGCTAAGTGCATGAAATCAAATCAACCTTAGCCGGAATTTCAGGCTGAAATCGCCAATCCCTCAATATTATACGGAGAAACCGCGCCATCGCTGGTTGAAGCTTTGATGATGGCCAGCTTTGCTGGATGCGAAAGCAACAGTGAAAGCAGCAGGAGGAATCCTTAACCAAATCTGCCGGAATCAGGCGACGTTCGCCATGGCGATTTCACCCCTAACCGTTTGAAAAAAGGTTTTTTATCTGCAGGATTTCAGGCTGAAATCGCCCGAATTTCACAGTAAATCCTCATGCTGCCGTGAGTAAAAACAGGATTTAGCCAGACGATATTCAATGTGTTATCCACAGAAAACGTGGATAACTTTTACTGTAGCCGCTATGCCATAAGCGCCGTCTGGCTGGGCGACTGCCACACGGCATCGCGCACGCGCACCGGTTTATGAATCAAACCGAGCGCATAAAAGCGGTCAGCGATAGTTTGCTGTTCTTTGATGACGTGGAAAGCCATGGCCCGGGTCTGGTGGCTGCGACGGGATAAGGCACGTTCCACGGCTGCGAACTCCAGCCCCAGTTCCTGCGCCAGCATAGTGGCGGCTTCATGGCGATGATTATCGATAAAGGTCCCGGTTTGCTGCAGGCTCATTACCAGCTGCTGCACAATATCGTCATGCTGCTGCACATAATCATGGCGCGCCAGATAAAACTGGTGGTTGCGCACCCGGCCTTCGCCCTTCTCCAGTACGCGCAAATCGGCGTTACTTTCTGCGGCACTCAGCAGCGGATCCCACATCATCCAGGCATCGACGGCCAGATAATCGCTGGCTGTGAGCGGATATTTCGGCGGCGTGTACACCACTTTAATTTCATCCAGACCGATGCCGGCTTCCTCAAGCAGCTGCAACAGCAGCCAGTGAACATTCGATCCTTTATTGACCGAGATACGCTTACCCCGCAAATCTGCCAGGCTGTGGATAGTACTGTCGCGTGGCACCACAATCCCGACGCTGCCCGGTGCGGGTGGCTCCCAGGCGATATAAGTCACGGCGTTACCGCTGGCCTGAGCGAAGATGGGCGGCACTTCACCGGTGGTACCAAAATCAATCTCATTATTCTGCAGCGCATACAACAGTTGCGGACCGGCAGGAAACTCGCTCCACACCACGCTGATACCTTGCTGGTTGAAGCACTGTTCCAGCGTCTGGCGCGCTTTCAACACGCCAAGATTGCCAAATTTCTGAAAGCCGATGCGCAACTCGCGTTCAGGGCGCGCGGCCCCGCTGGCGTGCGCGAAGGCCATGACGGCAGACTTACGCCGCCCTTTTATGACGCCCATCTGTGCCAGATGCGTGCGCAGCGTGTGCCGGCTAATGCCCAGCAGCGTGGCGGCCTGAGTCTGATTGTTGTCCGCTATTTCCAGTGCATTACTGATCAGACTCTGAATCACCCGATCAAACAGCTGTTGCGGTTCGCGCGTAATCTGCTGGCGCAGGAAGCTATCCAGTGTCGAATCGTCCGTTTCGCTGTATGCGCGTTCACTGTAACCTGCCAGCCGCAGTTGCGTCGGTGTCAATGTCTCATCGCGACTGAGCAGCACCGCATTGTGCAGCGTATTCTCCAGCTCACGAATATTGCCGGGCCAGCTGTAATCGCGCAGCGCTTCCAGCGCGTCAGGCGACAGGCGACGCGCCGGACGGCCAAGGCGGCGTGCGTACAGGGAGAGGAAATGCTGTGCCAGCAGCGGGATGTCCTCGCGACGCTGGCGCAGCGGTGGCAGGGGAACAACGGCGATGTTCAGGCGATAAAACAGATCTCCACGAAAACGCCGTTCGCGAATTGCCTGCGCCAGATCGACATGGGTTGCGGCGATAACGCGCACGTCTATTTTAATGGCCTTGCGTGAACCGACGCGTGTGATCTCACGCTCCTGAAGGACGCGCAGCAGTTTAACCTGCAGCGGCAGGCTCAGTTCGCCGATCTCATCCAGCAGCAGCGTGCCGCCCTGCGCCGCTTCAAACCAGCCAGGGTGCGCCTGAGTCGCGCCGGTGAAGGCACCTTTCTCATGTCCAAACAATTCAGCTTCTGCCAGGCTTTCCGTCAGGGCGCCGCAGTTGACGGCCAGAAACGGGGCATGCCGGCGTGGACTGTGGTGATGCAGATACCGCGCGACCACCTCTTTGCCGGTGCCGGTTTCGCCCACAATCAGTACCGTGGCGTCGGTGGGTGCGAATTTATCCAGCAGCGACTGGAAAGCCAGCGATGCCGGGTCGACCAGGCGAGGTGAATCCGGTTGATTGTAAGGTGTCAGCATGAGATGGCTCCTGTAAAGGTCTGCCATCACGCTAAACCCGGCAAGTGGCAATGAACAGCAGGAAAAAAGCATAAGCAGTTGCATATGCAGCAAATGCTGTTGGCGTTGCGTTGCAATTGCAACAGACATGACGGGCTATGATGACCTAACTGACTGAAAATGCACAATCTCTGTTTCGATAAAACCTGGCATGCTTTTCGCTTACGCCTATATAACCAAATAGAAAGTAATTAATGAACGTTTTCTCATAAAGTTATATAGGATAAGCATAATGGCCGATTCTGCGCACGAGAGCATAAATGTCTTCTGGTTCCTGCCGACGCACGGCGATGGCCGTTACCTGGGTACCACAGAAGGCGGACGCCCGGTTGATTTAGCCTATTTACAGCAGGTCGCGCTGGCCGCCGACAATCTGGGCTTTTACGGCGTCCTCATTCCGACAGGGAAAAGCTGTGAGGATTCCTGGCTGGTGGCTTCCGCGCTGGCACCCATGACGCGCCGGCTGCGCTATCTGGTCGCCGTCCGTCCGGGATTGCAGCCACCCACGCTGGCAGCGCGCATGGCCACCACGCTGGATCGTCTGTCGGAAGGCCGTCTGCTGATTAACGTGGTCACCGGCGGCGATCCGGTGGAGAACAAAGGCGACGGCATCTTCCTCAACCACAGTGAACGTTATGAAGTGACTCGCGAGTTTCTGGATGTGTATAGCCAGCTGATGCGCGGCGAAAAAGTGGATTATCAGGGCGAGCATATTCAGGTTGAAGGCGCTGAGGTGCTGTTTCCACCGGTGCAGGAAAACGGTCCACCGCTCTACTTTGGTGGCTCATCGGAGGCAGCGATCGACGTGGCGGCGCAGCAGATTGACACCTATCTCACCTGGGGCGAGCCACCGGCGCAGGTAGCAGAAAAACTGGCGGTCGTGCGTGAGCGCGCTGAGTCACGCGGCCGGAAACTCGAATACGGTATCCGCCTGCATGTGATTGTGCGTGAAACCGAAGAAGAAGCCCGAGCGGCGGCGGATAAACTGATTGCCCATCTGGATGACGACACCATCGCTCAGGCGCAGAAGATTTTTGCCCGCATGGATTCCGCCGGTCAGGCGCGCATGAGTGCGCTGCACAACGGTTCGCGTGATAACCTCTACATTGCGCCGAATCTGTGGGCAGGCGTCGGACTGGTGCGCGGCGGTGCCGGCACCGCGCTGGTGGGCAGCCCGCAGCAGGTCGCTGAACGCATTCGGGAATATCAGGCGCTCGGCGTGAATAACTTCATTCTTTCGGGCTATCCGCATCTGGAAGAGGCGCATCGCGTGGCTGAATTGCTGCTGCCGCTGTTACCGCTGGCCCACGGTCAGCAGCAGCGCGCCCGTACCATTAACACTGGCCCGTTTGGTGAAACCATCGGCGGCGATAAGCGCCCATCGGCGAAACAGACGAGCGCCAGCTGATGCAGGAGAAGGCGATGGCAACAGCGCACATCATTATTGTCGGCGGGGGCTTCAGCGGCACAGCGCTGGCAATTCACCTTGCCCGCACGTCGCTCGCGCCGCTGCTGATTACAGTGGTCGAACCGCGCGCCAGCCTCGGCGCCGGTGTTGCCTATTCCACGCCGGAACCGGCACACCGCATCAACGTGCCGGCTGCGCGTATGCAGCTCAACGGAGAAGAGCAGGGCGCCTTTGATCGCTGGTATCGTCAGCAACCGGAATGTTCACTGGATTCAGCAGCACACTGTGCCGATGGCGCGGTGTATCCGCAGCGCGCGCTGTTTGGCCGCTACCTGGCGCAGCAGTTTGCCGCCGCTGCTGAGGCGCATCCGCATGTCACTCTGCGTCACGTCCAGGCGCGTGCGCTGGCGTGGGAAGGGCAACAACTGCTGTTGAGTAACGGTGAAACCCTGACTGGCGACATCCTGGCGCTGGCGATCAGCCATCCACCGCCGTCGCTGCCACGCATGCTACAACCGTTTGCCGACCATCCGGCGCTGATTGCCAACCCGTGGCAGCCAGGCGTGCTGGATAACGTTGAGCCTGACGCATCGGTGGCGATTGTCGGCACCGGCCTGAGCATGGCTGATGTGGTGGCTTCGCTGGCGACGCGTCAGCATCAGGGGCCGCTGCTGGCGTTCTCACGGCGCGGACAACTGTCACGCGCCAATCTCAGCGGCGAATGGCCGGAGTGGACGCTGGCCGCGCAACCTCAGCCCAGCGCGCGTCACTGGCTGCGGCATATTCGTGATGAAGTCGCTCGCGCCGCCGCGCAGCAGCTGCCGTGGCAGCGTGTGCTTGATGAGGTGCGTGTGCAGGGGCAAGCCATCTGGCAGTCACTTCCGCTGCCTGAACAGCGACGCTTTGCGCGTCATCTGCGTTCATGGTGGGATGTGCATCGCTATCGCATTGCCCCACAGGTCGCCGCCGTCATCGCCCGGCGACAGCAGCAGGGTAGTCTGCAGGTATTGGCGGCTCGCCTCGTGGCGATTCACGCTCACCCGCAGCAGCTGGAAATCACCCTGCGTCAGCGCGATGGCACCCGGCAAAACCATGTACTGGATAAACTGATTGTCACGACCGGACCGGGACATGAAGCGCTGACGACCAGCCAGCCGCTGCTGCAATCGCTCAGCGAGCAGGGCCTGATCCGCGCCGATGCGCTCGGCTTCGGCATTGATGTGGATCACCACTCGCGCACCTTCAACCGGCACGGCCAGCCCAACGCACGCCTGTTTGTCGTGGGCCCGGCGGCGCGCGCCCGATTTGGCGAGCTGATGGGGTTGCCGCAGGTGGCCGATCACGCGGCCGCCGTAGCGGATGAAATTCTTAAGGTATTGCCTGTCGCTCACGCTGAGCGATGTCCCCCTTCCGCCTCCTGAACACTCAACATCCTGAAAATTAACTGACGAACGCCGGGTCGCTGCACGATCACGGCCTCGCTATGGAGATTGCTATGCCATCGCAACGCGAAATACGCCTGAATGCTTTTGATATGAACTGTGTCGGTCACCAGTCGCCCGGACTCTGGGCCCATCCCCGTGACCGCTCCTGGCAGTATAAAGATCTGGAATATTGGGTAGATTTGGCGCGCCTGCTGGAGCGCGGCAAGTTTGACGGTCTGTTCATTGCCGATGTGCTCGGCATTTACGATGTGCTGAACGGCAACGGTGACGCGGCGATACGCCAGGCCACTCAGGTGCCGGTGAACGATCCACTGGCATTGATTACGCCGATGGCGCTGGTCACAGAGCACCTCGGTTTCGGCTTAACCGCCTCGCTGTCGTTTGAGCATCCTTATCCGTTCGCGCGCCGTTTGTCGACGCTGGACCATCTGACCAAAGGCCGCATTGGCTGGAACATCGTCACCTCCTATCTGGAGAGCGGCGCGCGCAACATTGGTCATAAAGCGCAAACCGATCATGACAGCCGGTATGACTATGCCGATGAGTACCTGCAGGTGGTCTATAAACTGCTGGAAGGCAGCTGGGAGCAGGATGCGGTGCTGCGCGATCGTCAGCGTCGCATTTTCAGCGATCCCAGCAAAATCCATCCGATTAACCATCAGGGTACGTTCTTTAACGTACCGGGCATCCATCTGTGTGAACCCTCGCCGCAGCGCACGCCGGTGCTGTATCAGGCTGGTGCATCGAGCCGCGGCAAACAGTTTGCCGCTGAGCACGCAGAATGTGTGTTTGTCGCCGCGCCGTCCAAAGTGCTGTTAAAGAAAACCGTGGCCGACATCCGGCGTCGTGCAGCTGAAGCCGGTCGTGATCCGCGCAGTATTTTGATCTTCAACCTGCAGACGGTGATTGTCGGTGAAACCGATCGGGCGGCGCAGGCGAAGTGGCAGGAGTATAAAAACTGGGTCAGCTACGAAGGCGCGCTGGCGCTGGTTTCTGGCTGGACCGGCATCGACTTTGGACAATATCAGCCGGACCAGGTGCTGAAATACCTGCACACCAACGCCATTCAGTCAGCGGTTGAAACTTTCTCTACTGCCGATCCCGATCGTCAATGGACGGTGAAAGCGCTGGCCGACTGGGTGGGCATCGGCGGTTTTGGCCCGCTGCTGGTGGGCAGTGCGGCAACGGTGGCGGATGAACTGCAGAGCTGGGTAGAGGAGACCGACGTGGATGGTTTCAACCTGGCGTATGCGCTGACCCATGAAACCTTTGAGGATGTGGTCGAGCTGCTGATTCCGGAGCTGCAAAAACGCGGCGTTTACAAACAGGATTACGCCGCGGGCACGCTACGCGAGAAGCTGTTTTCCGCCGGGCCGCAGCTCAGTGCGCCGCATCCGGGTGCTGGCTATCGCGTACGCAGCGCGCAGCAGCAGGAGGTCATATGATCGAAATCGAGCGCCTGAGTAAGCACTACCGTGCGCCGGACGGTCGTGTCACCGACGTGCTGAAAAACATCACGCTGCAGGTGCCGGAAGCCAGCATCACCGCGGTGGTCGGACCGAGCGGTGCCGGAAAATCTACGCTGGCGAAATGCATCAGCCTGCTGGAGCAGCCGAGCGGCGGCAGCATCCGGGTTAACGGCAGCGATTTATCCCGGCTGGATGGCGAAGCGCTGCGCCGCGCGCGTCGCGCTATCGGCACGGTATTTCAGTCTTCCGCGCTGCTGCAGCGTAAAAGTGCCTGGGAAAATATCGCGCTGCCGCTGCGCTATCTTGGCGTGGTCGAGCGCGATATCCGCGCCCGCGTCGGCGAGCTGCTGGAGAGTGTCGGGCTGAGCCACAAAGCCAGCGCCTTTCCCGCCCAGCTCTCCGGTGGGCAGCGGCAGCGCATCGGTATTGCCCGCGCGCTGGCGCTGCGTCCGTCTGTACTGCTGGCCGACGAAGCCACCTCCGGTCTCGATCCGGAAGCGACGGCCACCATCCTTGAGCTGCTGAAAAAAATGCGTGACGACTACCGGCTGGCAATCGTGCTGATCACCCACGAAATGGATGCCGTACGTCAGGCGGCGGATGCGGTTGCCGAGATTCGCGATGGAGAGATAGTGCAGTATGGCACCGTCAGTGCGCTGCTGGCACAGCCGGACAGCGCGCTCGGCCAGCGGCTGCTGCCGCTGACGGCACAAGTCAGTGATGCCGGACTGGTGCTGCAGCTTAGCTACCGTACCGATGTCGCGGTGGCCAGCGACTGGATTTCGCGCATCAGCCAGCAGTTCGCTTTAAAAGTGGATCTGCTGGGGGCGCATGTCGAGCGGGTCAATGGCATCCAGGCCGGACGGTTGCAGGTGGGCATTCATTTTCAGCAGGAGCAGGTGCCGCTGGCACGGTTGCTGACGCAGCTGGAACAGTATGGCCTGGCGGCCAGCGTTGCTGTCAGCGTGCCGCCGTTACGGGAGGCGGTATGAGCGTATCCGTGATAAGCCAGGACACGCTCTGGCCTGAAATTCCGGCACTGATGCTGCCGGCGCTGGGTGAAACCGCGCTGATGGTCGGCATCGTGATGCTGTTTGTGGTGAGCCTCGGTGGTGTGGTCGGCGTGGTGCTGTTTAACACCTCGCCGCGCGGACTGTTTCCGCAGCGCGGTGTGCATCGGGTGCTGAGCTGGATCGTCAATATGGGGCGCTCGTTACCGTTTCTGGTGCTGATGGCGGCCATCATTCCGTTTACCTTCTGGCTCACCGGCACTACCATCGGCATTCCGGCGGCGGTGGTACCGATGATCGCTGCCGGAATTCCTTTCTTTGGCCGCCTGGTCGACAACGCATTACGCGAGCTGCCTGGTGAAGTTACTGCCGTGGGGCTGGTGTGCGGCGGTTCGCGCTGGCAGATCATCCGCTCCGCCCAGCTGAGTGAAGCGCTGCCGGCGATTGTCGCAGCCATCACGCTCAACCTGATCTCCATGATTGAGTACTCGGCCATCGCCGGCACCATTGGCGCTGGCGGTATTGGCTACCTGGCGGTGGTGTATGGCTATCAGCGGTTCGATAACCACATCATGATCGCCACCATCATAGTGTTAATTGCACTGATTCAGACCATTCAATTTTTCGGCGACCGGCTGGTTGCGGCCTTGCGCCATCCTCAGGGGACATCGTTATGACAACACAAGAATTTGAGTTACGTAAAACACGCCGCTGGCCGTGGCTGCTGCTGATTATAGTGGTCATTTTGCTGGCCGCCGCTGGCTGGTTCTGGCGCAGCCAGCAGCCGCAGGCGGTGGTGTTTGGCACCACGCTGAAAGTGCATTATGAGCCGGCAATGGCCGGGGAACAGAAGCTGATCGACTATGTGGGTGAGCATATCGCGCCGGACTACGGCCTGAAGCTGGAGGCGGTCGGTGTGCAGGATCCGGTGCAGGCGGACCGTGCGGTAGCAGAAGGGCAGTATGCTGCGACGGTCTATCAGCATCAGTGGTGGCTGAAGCAGGTGGTCGATGCTAACGGCTTCCAGCTCACTTCCAGCCTGCCTCTGTTCCAGTGGGCCTTTGGTATTTACTCCGATCGCTACCGCTCGGTGGCGGATTTACCGCAGGGCGCAACCATTGTAGTGCCTGACGATGGGGCGAATCAGGGCCAGGCGCTCTGGCTGCTGGCGCGTCAGGGATTGATCACCCTCGATCCGACGGTAGAACCGCGCACCGCCAAACTGAAAAACATTGTCGGTAATCCGCACGGTTTCGTGTTTAAAGAGCTGGATCTGCTGACCATGCCGCGGGCGCTTAATTCGGTCGATGCAGCGATTGGTTATGTGTCGCAGTTTGACGCCGGTAAAGTCCCGCGTGACAAAGGCATTCTGTTCCCGCCCGCGCCGCGCACCTTTGCCTCGCAGCTAGTGATCGGTACGCCTTACCTGGAGCAGGAGAACATCGTCAAACTCAGACAGGCATTTGCCGATCCGCGCGTGCAGCAGTGGCTAAAAACCACCGATGACCCGCTGGTCAAAGGCGTGCTGGTGCCGGTTTCTGCTGAATAACTTTGCTGCCGAATACGCTACCCGGACCCGCATTGCGCGTCCGGGTTTTAGTGTTGGTGTATTTATTATCTTATTGATTATATTGTAATTAATAGCAAATATTGTTGCTTTGGTTCCCTGCATAAAGCGCTTATAACCACCTCACCTGCACAACAAAAACAGACGTGAGGCGTTATGAGTACTCTTCCTTTAGAAAACACCTTGCCGGCTTCTCAACCGGTACGTTCGGTCAGTGATGTGGCAAGGCTGATCAACACCCGCAGTAGCAAAAATAACTATGCGCGCATGATTGTGTTTCTCGCGTTGGGTGGCGTGTTCCTCGACGCCTACGACCTGACCACACTGTCGTACGGCATCGATGACGTGGTGCGCGAGTTCCAGCTATCGCCGTTCACCACCGGGCTGGTTACCTCATCCATCATGGTCGGCACCATCGTCGGCAACCTGATTGGTGGCTGGCTGACGGATAAGTACGGCCGCTATTCGGTGTTCATGGCCGACATGCTGTTTTTTGTCGTATCGGCGATTGCGGCGGGCTTAGCACCCAACGTCTGGGTGCTGATTGGCGCGCGTTTCCTGATGGGCATTGGCGTGGGCATCGATCTGCCGGTGGCGATGTCTTATCTGGCGGAATTCTCTAAATTTGCCGGCAAAGGCAACAAAGCCGCACGGCTCGCGGCCTGGTGCCCGATGTGGTATGCGGCTTCCACTGTGTGTTTCCTGCTGATTTTTGGCCTCTATTTTCTGCTGCCTAAAGAGCATCTCGACTGGCTATGGCGCGCCTCGCTGCTGTTTGGCGCGGTACCTGCGCTGTTGATCATCGCGGTGCGCAGTAAGTTCATGAATGAATCACCGTTGTGGGCCGCGAATCAGGGTGATCTGACCTCGGCGGTGCGTATCCTGCGTGATTCGTACGGTATTCATGCACACGAAGCAGAACCAGAAACGCCACCCGCGGCGGCGGCGCCGAAGGTGAGTTTTCGCGTACTGTTCCAGAAGCCGTGGCGTGAACGCACCATCGTTGCCGGCGTAATGAATATCTGTATTTCGTTTGAGTACACCGCCATCGCCTTCTTCCTGCCGTCGATACTGGCGCAATTTCTTGGTGCCGGTGTGTTCGAGACCATCTCAGCTTCGCTGGGGCTGAACGCGCTGTTTGCCTTCACCGGCGGACTGCTGGGGATGCGTCTGGCGTGGAAATATCCGTCACGCCACGTGGCGATCGCTGGCTTTGCGCTGCAGTTTTTGGCGCTGGTGGCGCTGGCACTGATTGGCCACCCGCAGGCGCTGGTGGGCATCGTATTCGCGGTGCTGATGCTCGGCCTGTGGCTGTTCGCTGAAGGATTCGGGCCGGGCGCACAGCTAATGGTCTATCCGGCGCTCTCGTATCCCACCTCGATTCGCGCGACCGGCGTCGGCTTTAGCCGTGCGCTGTCGGGCATCGGCAGTGCGCTGGCGCTGTTCATTCTGCCGATTCTGCAGGCGGCGCTCGGCACCAACATGTTCTGGGTGGTATCGCTGGCCGCCATCATTCCGATCTTTTTCCTGCTGGCGGTGCGTCACGAACCGACCCGCCACGACATCGACGACCTTTCCCCTCAGGAGTAAAACATGAGCATTCTCTCTACCGGTACTGACTATGACACGCTGGCGGCGCACTTCCGACCGCTGTTTGCCCGCATCGCGGCGGGCGCGGCGGAACGCGAGCGTACGCGTACCTTGCCTTATGAACCACTGCAATGGCTGAAGGAGGCTGGCTTTGGCACGGTGCGTATTCCACAGCAAAAAGGTGGCTGGGGCGCCTCGCTGCCGCAGCTGTTTCAGCTGTTGACTGAGCTGGCGGAAGCGGATTCCAACCTGCCGCAGGCGCTGCGCGCGCACTTTGCTTTTGTCGAGGACCGGCTCAACCAGCCGGACAATGTGGAGCGCGATGCGTGGTTTCGCCGTTTTGTTGATGGCGAGCTGGTGGGCAGCGGCTGGACGGAGATTGGCAACGTCAGGCTAGGCGACGTGATCACCCGCGTCACGCCTGCCGCCAATGGCTGGACGCTGAATGGCGAGAAGTTTTACAGCACCGGTGCGCTGTTCGCCGACTGGATAGATGTTTACGCGCGCCGCGATGACAATCAGGGTGACGTGATCGCGCTGGTGAATACGCATCAGCCGGGCGTTACGCGCGAAGATGACTGGGACGGATTTGGCCAGCGCCTGACTGGCAGCGGCACGACGCGCTTCGAGCACGCGCATGTGGAGACGCAGCACGTGTATGATTTTGCCACGCGCTTCCGTTATCAGACCGCGTATTACCAGCACGTGTTGCTGGCGACGCTGGCGGGCATTGCGCGCGCGGTCGCCCGGGACGGCGCGGCAGCCGTTGCCGCACGCAACCGCGTTTACAGTCACGGCAACGGAGCTGCCTCGCGGCAGGATGCGCAGGTGCTGCAGGTGGTGGGCGAGATCACCAGTCTGGCATTTGCCGTTGAAGCCACGGTGATTCGCGCTACCCATTCACTGCAATCAGCATATGAAGCGCACGTGAGTGCCGATGAAGCGGCCATCGCCGCCATCAACAACCTTGCGGAAGCCGAGGCCGGACAGGCGCAGGTGATCGCCAGCGAGCTGGTACCGCGTGCTGCCACCGAATTGTTTAATGCGCTTGGCGCGTCGGATACGCGCGTCAGCAAAGCGCTGGATCGTCACTGGCGCAATGCGCGCACCGTCTCGTCGCATAACCCGGTAATCTACAAAGCGCGCGACATCGGTGACTGGAAAGTCAACGGCACCCCGCCAACCGGCATCTGGCAAATCGGCAGGGGAGAGGGGTAACCAGCCTTGATGAGTAAACGGCGCCGTTATCGGGCGCCTTTAATGGCGCAGAACCCGGCTGCGTCATGGAACTAGCACCTCATAAGCCGCAACCCGGCAGCTTAAGAGCGGTATTCAATAATATTGAAACCTTCATCAGCCGCTGGCGCTGAGAAATAACGGCTTATGATTTCAAACTGTTCATCTGAAGCGGCAAAATCGTGGGTGCCTGCTGCGTTACGGGCACGTAATCGGCTCTTACACACCTCATCAGGGACGTTAAGGAAATGCATCTGGTTAGCAGCCCCTGATGCTTTGATGATATTCATCATCCATTCACGACTGGCGGGTGTATTAGCCGGAAAATCCAGCACTACCGACATCCCCGCGTTAAGTAATGACACCAGATGCGGTTTCATGGCATTTCTGAGCTTAGAGGAATACTGCACGTAATCCGCGACCGTGTGCATTTCATCGGCATAGAGCGCTGCAAGCCAGCGATCCTCACTGATAATGAGAGTATGTGGTGCAGCGCCTAATTTTGCGGATAACGTAGATTTACCCGACGCAATTTTTCCACATAACAGGTGAAGCGTGGCTTTTTCAGGTGATGCGACATCGGTGGTGTTCATGGCTGACCTCACTGGTTGATTACCGGTAAGGCCCGCCTTACCGGCGGGAAAATGGCAAACGTTATCCCACCTGAACGTGCAAGGTGATAATAATGATTGCGGAAGACAGAGCTGAGCAAGTTTTCATCGTTTTAAACTAACAGGTTAAGTCTCAATAATCACCTGATGCTTTGCTTTAGCTATGATGGCAGCGTGTTGTTGATAGCGGAGTTCGCAGAGGGGAGGGCCGCTTTGTGCCAGGATCGGACATTGTTCAGGGGTCAGGCAGGTATCTCAGGAACAGATTATCCCCGGATGGCTGGCTTAATATCTGTTAAAGATTTCACACCCACAGGCCGATAAAAACAGGAGCGACAGAAACGTAAGGAGATGCGCATGTATGGAAAACTGGTCATTACGGGAATAATAGTAACGTTGTTAAGTGGATGTTCGGCTGGGTTTAGGCCTTCTCTGGAAGACTATAAAGGTTCAGATGCAGCCAGGGTTCGTGCTGCATCTGAGGGCAATACAGCCCTGCAATTTTACGAAAAACAGCCGAGTGGCTGTTATAAAAAAGTTTTAGAGCGCCGGGTTACAGCTGGTCTGGCTATTCTCGGTATTCCTGTGTCAGGAAATAAAAAAATCGGAATGCCAGAATCAAGTAACAATAAGGGGGCTTTCATAAATGAATTTACTATCAAGCCGGGGCAACTGATAAGTATAATTCATTACTGGACTCAGCCGGGCTACTACCAAAATACAGAACGATCTGTCTCCACCAGATTCATTCCTCAGCCAAATCATGATTACGATATCGTCGTCACTGGCTCAGAATTTGGCGGGGATAGCGTATCGGTGAGAGATCTGGATCCAGGCGCTAAGATAGTTGGATGGGAAGGCAATTTCTGCCCCTCCGGTATATTTGATTAATTGCATGACGCTGGTCACCGTGTGTACGCTTAAGCCCACCCTGGAGTGGGCTTTTTTATGTGGTACTCAAACCAGGCAGAGGTTGAGGACAATAGCTGTTACGGGATTCAGCACAAGGCTAAGTCAGCGTAGCGGTGTGGTGCGCCAGGGGGGCTGGAAGAAGGCGGAGACAAAAGACGTTTAGCGAAACGGTGCTTACAATTCATAGAGTTACATAATATTAATACTCCCGGGTGACTTCATGCGCTGTTCTACACTTACACATTCAATCAAGCCTTTTGATTGAAAAAGCAGCATCACTGAGAGGGAGGCGACCGCAAAGCGTCACGCAGCCGCAGCCTTCATAACTGATCATGCACGTGAGGAGAACATCATGAAAGCAGTTGTCTATAACGGACCTTTTGACGTTTCAGTCAAAGAGGTTCCGGATCCCAAAATCGTTCGCCCTACCGATGTGCTTGTCCGTATTACCACCACCAATATCTGCGGTTCGGATCTGCATATGTACGAAGGACGAACCAGCTTCGAACAGGGTCGCATCTTTGGCCATGAAAATCTGGGGCAGGTCATTGAAATCGGCAGCGCGGTTGAGCGGGTGAAAGTTGGCGATTATGTCTGCCTGCCCTTTAATGTCGGCTGCGGATTCTGTGAAAATTGCGAGAAAGGGTTAACCGGCTACTGCCTGACGGCAAATCCGGGTACGGCCGGGGCCGCCTATGGCTTTGCTGAAATGGGCGAGTGGGATGGCGGCCAGGCGGAGTTACTGCGTGTGCCCTATGCTGACTTTAACTGTCTGGTGCTGCCGCCGGATGCGGTAGAAAAAGAGGAGGACTACGTTTTACTTTCCGACATCTTCCCCACCGGCTGGCATGCCACTGAACTGGCAGGATTGCGCCCCGGAGAAAATGTGGCGATTTATGGTGCAGGCCCGGTCGGCCTGATGGCGGCTCACTCGGCCATGATTAAAGGCGCATCGCAGGTGTTTGTGGTTGATACCCATCCGGACAGGCTGGCGCTGGCCGAACAGCTGGGCGCAGTAGCGATCAATGGGGTGGGCGATGAGGCTGTAAACAAAATTCTCGAGTTAACCGACGGGCGCGGCACGGATTGCGGTTGTGAGTGTGTGGGGTATCAATGTTGCAATAAGTATGGCCACGAGGATAACTCTGCCACGCTTAACAGTCTTGTCGCGTCAACTAAGGCCACGGGCGGCATCGGTGCGGTCGGCGTTTTTGTTCCGCAGGATCCCGGAGGCGCGACCGACCTGGCCAAAGAGGGTAAAGTGCCATTCGATTTTGGGAATTTCTGGTTCAAAGGTCAGTCAATCAAGACCGGTCAGTGTAATGTCAAAGCGTACAACCGCCAGCTCGCAAGGCTTATCCATCAGGGCAGAGCCAATCCGGCGCAGATCATCTCGCATCGACTTGCTCTGGCAGACGCTGCCGAAGGCTATAAGCATTTTGATGATCGTGATAATGGCTGGACAAAAGTCATTCTGAAACCCTGAAATTCAGGTAACTCAGAAGAGCTAAGACACATTCAGGCGGTGGGAAGAGGGAGAACGAAAACTGCCTGTCTGTGGCTGGCTATATCTGGCATGACCACATTAATGACATATCAGCGTAAATCCGGCAGAAATTTGCCCACTGCTTATCCAGTTTGATGCACATGCGCAGCCTCTGTTCCTCAGGGCACGAAGCCGCACAGTGATTACATGCCGCAACAAAGATAACAAGCTTCGAGGCATTTCTGGTCTTCGTCTGACATCATTCCACCTCAGCTAAAGTTATTTATCAGGCATGAAAGAGATAACGGATTATTCAACTTTGTAATAACTAATTTTTTAATTATCATTTTTCATGATTTGCTAATGCCCGCGATGAGCGAGAAGGGGACACAACATTAATGTGATAATCGTGCGAGGGAGCTAAACGCCTGGTATTATAGCCATATGAATGATCATGACGGAGAAAAGGCTAATGAAAATTACACTTAAAAAAGAAAATGGAACATCCGAAACACAGGATGTTGCATCTTTGATTATCACATTAAGTAATGGTGAAACCGTTGAAATTAGTGACGAAAGCCAGCAGCGCCCGTCGCATCTTTCGGAAGGAATTACGGTGTGGGGAGGAAGCATGCCGAAAGAAGGTGCCTCCATTGATGACCTCAGGGCTTCAACGCGATCATTAGGTATTTATCCCCTTGCCGCTAATTTGATTCACCTTTTCCCACTCAGTAAATAGCCGCTAAATACAGCACTATGTGAGTTTCGTCTGGGGGCATTTGAGTCGGATAATCGTAAACATCGGCTTTTGCCATAGAACGAATTGACGAACAGACCGATGTCCGCTTTGAGCGAAAAGCGGACATCATCCGTTTAATTTGCAAGCAATTCGGGAAACAGGTTGTTTGCGTATACATGACTTTGCCGGCGATCTCTTTTTGCCGGGCTTGCAGTCTGTGGTTAGTTGAACACACCGTTAATCACGGCGGTCACAACTGCTGTGCTCAACGCAATAAGCACTAAATCATCTCCCACCGCGCGCCACTCGTAGCCGGGGTAGTAAGGTAGCGCATTGATCATCGATGCTGGCAAATTTTTCTTAGCAATACCCGGTGGCAATGCTTTCCCACGCGCCACTTTCTTAGCGATTCCCGGCGGCAGAGACTGATAGCCTACCAGGCCATAGTTGACGGCGAGCGCTCGTGCCTGAGAGAAGCTGATATCAGATTGAACATGATCGGGGTGCCGGGCGTTCTTGCGATGTCCATGTTCGTTTTTCGACGATGCGTAACCCTGCTCTTTATTTCCGTGCGCGCCATTATTACCGTGATTGCCATTGCCATTGCCATTGCCATTGCCAGGGTTTGCATAAGCCGGTGCAACAAAAACGGCGAAACCAATCATCAGAGCAAAGGTTGTTTTGAGCGTGCGTTGCGTGAGCATGACAGATGTCCTTAATAGTATGTGTTGCCTTATTGAAATATAGAACGAGGCGGCAATCTTAACCATCACCTCATTTCTGAAATATCAGTAATGTAATAAGCCGGACATGTCTGGGACTCACTCTGAACGCGGGCATTCCACTGCTTAGCCTCTGAATCCAGAGGGGGCACCTTCCGGCTCGTGACTATTGAGAGAAATGTCCGTTTTTCGCTCATCGAGGCATTCGTCGGTGGAGAAGTCCGCTCCGTGCCGACCCGTTATTTCTGCAGTCTGGCTGCGGCTTTCAACGTTGCCTGTCGCCGCTTTTCAATAAATGGCGCAACCTGTTGCTGAGCTTTTTTCAGCTGTTCTTCAGATGCGGAGCGGGGCGAGCCACAGTCAAAGGGCGGGGCAGGGTCATATTCCATATGCAGCTGAATGTTTTGCGCGATATCCGGTCCGAACATCTCTGATACGACGCTGAGGGCAAAATCGATACCTGAAGTCACACCGGCACCCGTTATACGGTTGCGGTCGCGTACAACACGCTCATTTACCGGCTCTGCGCCCAATAGCGCCAGCTGATCCAGTGAAGCCCAATGCGTCGTCGCTTTATATCCCTCCAGAAGCCCGGCCGCGCCCAGCACAAGCGATCCGGTGCATACTGACGTTACCAGCTTCGCCTGTTTACTTTGAGTCCGGATAAACGAAAGGACTTCTTCATCCTCCATCAGGTTTATCTGCCCCGGCCCGCCGGGAACACAGATAATATCCAGCGCAGGACACGTATCGAACGCGGTGGTTGGCTGAATCGCCATCCCCCGGTCTGACACCACAAGGTCCAGATTTTTCCAGATCAGATGCACCTTCGTGTCTGGTACCCGCGCAAAGACTTCAAACGGACCGGTCAGGTCAAGCTGCGTAAGCGCAGGGAACAGCAGCAGACCGATGGATGTAGATGCAGAATCACTCATAAATAATGCCTTCATTGTGTGCCAGCAGCAGACATCGCTGCGGTAAGTTATGAATCACTGCATCAAACGATGCAGAGAAAAAGCCATCAGCAATAGTGGCATATTTCCCCAGCATCAATGAGTTTGTTTTATTCGCGAAAAATACTCGTGTTTGACTGACGGCGACAAGCCAAATGTCCATAAGCCTGAATGGCCGCGCTGGCATCGTCGCTATCCAGTGAAAGCATAATCACCCGATCGGGATCTCATCTATGTGGGTATAAATGTTTAACCCGAGTTCTCTGCCAATCCGTATATCGTTATCGGCGCCGTGCGATGCGCCCGGCATACGTAAGATCGCGTCGCAATGCTGAATCAGCCGATGTGCAACCGGATAAAGATAAGCTTCACTGATTTCGTCACCGATCGCCTGTGAACCTGCGGCGGCGGCAAGAGGTAATGCCAGCCATTCTCCAATCACCGGCGTATGCCCTTTGTGATAAACCTGCAGAGCGGCTTCGTCTAATTTCCGCATATTCGCGTGAATTAAAACCGGGTCTCCTTCGGTGCCGCTGCGCACAGGGCCGGCAATCAGGATCAGCATGGTTTTGGCTCCTCAAAATGGGCATTCATGGCAACGTATTGCAGTAACATTATGGTTTTCGCATCCATAATCTCCCCGCTGCGAATTGCGCTCAGCGCCTGAGTCAAAGGCCATTCCAGTACTTCAATATCCTCGCCCTCATCGGCAAGGCCACCGCCTTTGCTCTGGCGATCGTCGTCAGCATATTCGGCGATGAAGAAATAGAGTTTCTCGGTAACCGAACCCGGACTCATAAAGGCTTCCATGACTTTTTCAATATGCTGCACCCGGTAACCGGTTTCTTCTTCTGCCTCCGCGACAATGCGGGTTTCCGGCGAAGCGTTATCGAGCAGCCCGGCAGCCGCTTCAATCAAAAAACCGTGGTGACCATTAATGAAAACCGGCAAGCGAAACTGGCGGGTCAGCACCACGCTGCGTTTTTGGCGGTTATACAGAAGCACGACGGCACCATTACCGCGGTCATACGCTTCACGTTGCTGCTTCTGCCACGAGCCGTCACGGCGCTGCAATTCAAAGGTGTATTTTTTCAGGGTGTACCAGTTGTCGGACAACAGCTGCTCACGGATATTGCGTATTTTCTGCTGCATAGCTTGCCTCCTGAAGATGACAAAACAGACGCTATCATGCATAATCGTGCAAATTCAAGAAAAAACGTGAGCGGGTAATTATGCTATCAAGCCAGCGTAAACAACAGATTCTGAAGATTCTGGCGGCTGAAAATCAGGTGATGTCAGGTGAACTCAGTCAGCGTTTTGGCATATCCGAGGACTCAATACGCCGCGATTTGCGGGAGCTGGCCGCTGAAGGGCTGTTACAGCGCGTGCACGGCGGCGCGCTGCCGGTGTCAGCCGCGCTGGCATCCTTCGAAAAACGCAAAAACGTGCAAATGAGTTCCAAGCAGTGTGTGGCGCAAAAGGCGGTGAAGCTGATTCAACCCGGTCAGGTGGTGATTATTGACGGCGGAACCACCACAGCAGAACTGGTGCAGTTGCTGCCAGCAGACCTGGCTTTCACGGCGATCACCCACAGCCCCGGTATTGCGGTTGCGCTGGTGGATTTTCCGCGGGTAGAAGTGATAACGCTGGGCGGGCTGCTCTATCGCCACTCGGTGGTCGCGGTGGGATCGGCTGTTCATGAGGCGGCTGCGCGTATTAATGCTGATCTGTTTTTCATGGGCGTTACCGGCGTGCATAAAACCGCCGGCCTCACGACCGGCAACTATGAAGAGGCTGGCATAAAACGCGCGCTGGCGGGGAGAGCCGCCGAGACCGTTGTTATGGTGTCAAAAGAGAAACTCAATTCCGCCTCCGCCTTCGCGATTGGGGATCTGGATCTGGCCAGTGCGCTGATTATTGATGGCGAGCCCGATAAAGAACTGCGCCAGGTTTTACAGCAGAAGCATGTCTCGCTGATGTAGTGCTAATCGCCGTGTTTTTGCAAAACAGATCGGTTCATGATCTTCTATGGCCTGCCGGGTAAAGCGATTGTTGTCGGCTGTGTGTCAGAAGCGGACATCGAAAACGTCACTGTTTTAATTAGAGGATAACAGATGATAATCTATGGGCTTCAATGACTAAGCTCCATTAATTCAAGCGTCTGACCATCAGGGCTTTGTAAATATATTACTCTGGTTCCCTTCATGGGGCCTGACAACACTGTCTGAGGTTTACCCGGCGTCTTCCAGCCATAGTCCGATGCTTTGCTCAACAGTGTATCAAGATCTTCAACTGTAAAAGCAAGGTGAGCGTAGCCTGGGATATAAGGTGCTGAAGGTTCTGCTGGCTGCTCTATATTACTATATTGTAGTAATTCAATTTTGATACCAGCCAGTTCAAGCAAAGCCATCCGTACATCAGCTCCCCTTGCACCTGTGACTTCATCGATTATGGGTCCAGACATTTTTCCTTCGCGTATTAATTCACCTCCAAGGATATGAGTCCAGAAGAACACGGAGTCTTCAATGTTTTTAACTGAAAAACCAACGTGATTAACACTTAAGATCATTCGATTACCTGCTGAGTTTCGAAAGTTGACCATTCAACTATATGATAAGCCTGCTTTATTGCTACACACTAAATGCGATGGGATTTTTTCCAGGAAAAAGCATTACTGAAATCGGTTTAACTATGCATTTATGATGGATACACAGCATCAGATGGATAGAAACCAGCTCCCGTTGATAAATAAGCAACCATGCTATAAGCCTTAATGCCGTTCAGTTAAGTCCCAAATTCACTTACCGCACATTTCGTAGCGGCGCGATTAATCGCGCCTACTAATAGCAGCACCGTGCCCATCAATGCTTCGCGCAATAAATTGCGCCGCTACAAAAATGTGCCTGCTGTTTACTCTCAATTGATAAGCATTATGCTATAAGCCTGCATTTTTTGTCGATAATAGCTGATGACCGCTTCGCGCTCATAGCAGACATGGACTTGTGCTAAGTCCTCTGTAGGCTAAAAGCGGACATTATTATTGATGGCCGCCGATAAAATGCTGACCTTTTGCCTGATCTTACAGCACTTCCACCACTTCAAATTCTTCAGCAATCAACTCCATATCTTCTGAAAAATGACCTTCACGGCTAAAAAAGCGCTGGTGTTCTTTCTGCCAGAATTCAAGACTTAAATCGCCTTCACCTTCTTTGCGGGCAAACTCTTCTGTTACATCACAAAAACGCACCAGCCGCAGTGAAATCAATCTGATCACACAGACCGGGGTATTCTGACCATCAAGAATAATGTTATAGCTCCCAATCTTCGGAGCAGACTCCTCCTGCTGGTAAGCGGTAAACGATCCGCAGGAAGCTGTTTTGATGCCTTTTTTTACCAGTTCCGCCAGCTTGCTGGCCAGTTCCGCGCTGTCACCCATTTGCCAGGCAACTGCGCCAGGATACTTCACTTTTATTTCCTCAACCGCAAACATGAAAATTTCCTCAATCGTCGGTGAATGAAAAGTTAAATCGTTTATAGCATGAACTGTTCCACTATTAAGAATCTGGCTGATCGTCGCATGTCGTGGTCCACTTTTTGGTCAACGTGGACACTTTACATAAATCCAAACGACAGGAGGCTAAGACCTAATGTGCAAACCTGCGCGAGCCAATGACACAAAGGATTACGCCCAGCGTTATGAAAATCATCATCGGACTTACCGTTTCAGACAGTAACGTTGCTGAAAGTCCGAGACCAAAGAATGGCTGCAGCAACTGTAATTGTCCCACAGCGGCGATGCCGCCCGCAGCCAGTCCCCTGTACCAGAAAATGAAACCAATCAGCATACTGAATAGCGATACATATCCCAGTGAAAGCCACGCCTGCAGGCTTATTTCGCCAATGCGCTCCGGCAAGGTCTCCAGGGTGGCAACAAGCATCAACGGCAGGGAAATAATCAGTGCCCAGCAGATAACCTGCCATCCTCCCAATTCACGCGAAAGCTTTGCACCTTCGGCATAGCCGAGGCCACACACAATCACGGAAGCCAGCATCAGAAGATCGCCGGTTACTGATACAGAACCTTTCTGGAGTAGGGCAAATCCCATCACCAGCAGGCTGCCGGCGACTGAAAAAATCCAGAAAGCCAGCTTGGGCCTTTCGCCTCCTCTGACAACGACGAAAATAGCCGTCGCCATGGGTAGCAGACCGAGGAAGACAATAGAGTGAGCCGAGGTAACGTGCTGCAGCGCCATGGCTGTCAGAAGAGGAAAACCAACCACTACACCTGCAGCAACGACAACCAGAGAAATCAGCTGATGCCGCTGAGGACGAGCCTGACTTAAAAAGAGAATCAGCATAATGGCCAGTACACCGGCAATTGAAGCGCGAGAAAAAGTCAGAAAAAAGGGATCCATTTCCCGCACTGCTATGCGTGTTGCGGGCAAAGAGCCACTGAAGATGATCACGCCGGTCAGCCCGTTCAGCCAACCTGATTTCAGGCCAGAATGTGTATTTTTTACCCTGGTAACTGTCACAACAGACCTCATTAAGTTCGATAAATGATTTAACAGATAACGTTGACAGCCCCCATGCTAAGTACCAGCATTCAGGACAATCAAATAATTGTCATAGATACAATTCATGAAAGCTCGATACAAAGTCATCGTGGATGAATTCGCTTCCGCGATACGAACAGGCGCGCTCCTGCCGGGCGCCCGCCTGCCTACCCACAGAGCGCTGTCGGCTGAAAAGCACGTGTCACTGGCAACGGCTACCCGCGTTTACGCTGAGCTGGAAGCCATGGGGCTGGTGAGCGGAGAAACCGGAAGAGGAACATTTGTCAGGGAAATTTCGCTGCCCGCCGGGCTGGGTTTGGATCAGTACGCAGTGGCGTCTGACGTGCTCGATCTGAACTTCAACTATCCTACGCTACCGGACCAGGCGGAACGGTTACGCCAGGCAATGCGACAGCTGGCCACATCTGGCGATCTGGCTTCACTGTTGCGTTACCAGCCGCACGCTGGCAGGCAAAGCGACAGGGAGACAATCGCGTTATGGCTCAATGCCTCCGGCATGACCGCGTCTGCTGATGAGGTTTTGATTGTAAATGGCGCGCAGCACGGTCTTAGCGTTGCTGTTATGGGGCTGCTGAAACCCGGGGATGTGGTGGCTGTAGATGCTCTGACCTATCCTGGCTTCAAAGCCCTGGCCAGCCTCTATCATCTGGAACTGGTGGCGATACCCACTGATGCCAGTGGACCGGACCTGACGGCATTCAGGCAAATCTGCCAACGCCGGCGCCTGCGCGCGGTATATACCATGCCAACACTGCATAACCCGCTTGGCTGGGTTATGAATGATGCCCAGCGCAGGGAGCTGGCCCGGATTGCCAGAACGTTCGATCTTCTTATCATCGAAGACGCGGCCTATGCATTTCTTGTCCGTCGTCCACCGCCGCCGCTTGCCACTTATGCGCCCGAAAGAACCGTTTATGTTACCGGTTTTGCTAAAAGTGTTGCCACTGGCCTGCGCGTCGGTGCCGTGGTGTGTCCCGCTGAAATGAGAATCGCCCTGGAGCGAGCCATCAGGGCAACGACCTGGAATACTCCCTCCCTCATGGTTTCGATTGTCTGCGACTGGATTAAAGATGGCACACTTAAACGCTTTGAGGCGCTGAAAAGACGGGACGCGCGTCACCGGCAGGCGCTGGCGCGGAAATACTTGTGAACTGTGAATGGGTAAGCCATGACGACTCTTACTTTATCTGGCTATCACTTCCTAAGGAAGTGAGGGCTGACAGGCTTGTTTACCGATTGATGCAGCAACATATCTCTGTTTCCACAGCAGAACCCTTTAGCACCTCAAACTGTGTGCCGCATGCTATTCGTCTGGCTCTTGGCTCAGTCACGATGAATCAGCTGAGCGAGACCCTGGCGAAAATTAAAGAGGCTATTGAGTATGAGATTGATCTTTGAGCGCTGTCCGCTCCTCGCTCATAAGGAACCATAGCTGCGTGCATGCCCGACCTGCCTCTGGTGTGG
The DNA here is from genome assembly GCF_059730895.1 of gamma proteobacterium symbiont of Lampromicra miyakona. Classification (NCBI taxonomy): domain Bacteria; kingdom Pseudomonadati; phylum Pseudomonadota; class Gammaproteobacteria; species gamma proteobacterium symbiont of Lampromicra miyakona. The sequence goes on from NZ_AP035933.1 coordinate 28,666, forward strand.
ATGTGGCTTACATCATGCCCGAGCATCTGCACAGGCAGTGCAAAACCTCTTCGCCTGCTCCCGTGACGCTGTTCACAATCCGTGCAATTTAAAAGACATCGCGGTGACTTTGCAGTCATAAAACCCGTTGCGGAGTGTTTTAAATGTAACATTATTGTTAATTTTTGGGTGTTTTAATGTTGCAAAATAGCAGCGAAAGCCATCATAAAGTTCAAAATCGTGCCATAACCTTCTCTTAATTAACCTTTATATAACATAGATAGCCATCCAATTTAACATTTATGGGCTTTTCTCACATTTCCTTCACATCTGCGCGAAAACCTATGTACGGGTAAGTTAATCTCTGAGCGTGAATTAAATAGCAACCGCCTGTTCCCTATATCAGAACCTCATCAGAAAGGTACCAAAATGAAATTTAACCTCGCATTAGTCAGTGCATGTGTGGTTTCAGCGTGCATGTTATTCACAACACCTTCATTCGCTGCCAAACCTTACGATATCGCCGTGGTGGCCAAAGTTACCGGTATTCCGTGGTTCACCCGCATGGAAGTCGGCGTAAAAGAAGCCGCACAGAAACTGGATGTCAACGCCTATCAGGTCGGCGCCTCGACGCCCGATCCGGCCCAGCAGGTCAAGGTGATTGAAGATCTGATTGCCAAAAAAGTTGACGCCATCATTGTGGTGCCAAACGATGCCAAAGTACTGGAGCCGGTACTGAAAAAAGCGCGCGACCAGGGCATCGTGGTATTAACCCATGAATCGCCGGACCAGCAAATTGGTCAGTGGGATGTTGAAACCATCGACAGCCAGAAATATGCGCAAGCCAATATGGACGAGCTGGCAAAAGATATGGGTGGCAAAGGCGGTTATGCCATTTATGTCGGCTCTTTGACCGTGCCATTACATAATGCGTGGGCCAATGCGGCAATCAAATATCAGAAAGAAAAATACCCGGACATGCATGAAGTCACGTCACGCCTGCCGGTGGCAGAAAATATTGATAAATCATACTCCACCACGCTGGATTTAATGAAAACCTATCCTGATCTGAAAGGGATTATCGGTTTCGGCTCGCTCGGTCCGATCGGTGCCGGCCAAGCGGTTCAGCAGAAGCGCGCGAAAAATAAGATCGCGGTTGTCGGTATCGCTATGCCGGCTCAGGCTGCGCCATATCTGATGCGCGGTGACATCAAAAAAGTCCTGCTGTGGGATCCAAAAGATGCCGGTTACGCCCTGGTTTCGGTTGCCGATCAGCTGCTGCAGGGTAAAGAAGTCACTAAAGACCTGAGCATTGAAGGTCTGGGCAAAGCCGACGTCGATATGGATAAGAAAGTGATTCGTTTTAATAAAATTCTCGAAGTAACGCCAGAGAATGCGAAATCACTTGGCTTCTGATCAGAACGTTTAACACCTTAATTTAACGGAGATAGATTATCTCCAGCGCCACACCAGGCAAATAGAAACAGATACGGCGTTGTATGTTGTGCTGTATCTGAACTTCTACTCAGAGATTGAAAACATATACCCTGAATAATTCGCGTCAGGCGCGGCGAAAGTCAGTGAAATTCGATGAGATATAAATGATTCGGATAAGCGAGCATCGCCAACACCCGGCTGGAAATAGGATGGGCAGGCTTAAGGATCTATGATGAATACGCTCAGCACGTCCCCCGCCAATGCTGAGGCCTTTATCAGCCTCGAAAAAATAAGTAAAAAGTTCCCCGGCGTATTAGCACTGGATAATGTCAGCCTGACGCTGAATAAAGGTGAAGTGCATTGTCTGGCCGGGCAGAATGGCTGCGGCAAAAGTACCATAATTAAAGTCATTTCCGGGGTTTATCAACCGGAAAAAGGCGCGGCCATCACGCTGGACGGAAAACTCTTTCATACCCTGACGCCACAGCTGTCTTCTTATTACGGCATTCAGGTTATTTATCAGGATTTGTCGTTATTTCCCAATCTGTCAGTCGCCGAAAATATCGTTATTCACCGCTATTTACCGGGCGGTGATTTCTGGGTACATCGCGAGTCAATGCGCAAAAAAGCGCTGGCGGCGATGCAACGGGTCGGCGTTGCTCTGGATCCGGATCGTAAAGTTGAAAAGCTGTCGATCGCTGACCGCCAGTTAGTGGCAATATGCCGTGCCATCGCTGCTGATGCCAGTCTGGTGATTATGGATGAACCGACAGCGTCACTGACCCGCAGCGAGGTTAATGGTCTGCTGCGGGTGGTGAATGAACTCAAAGCCGCCGGTATCTGCGTGGTGTTCGTTAGTCACCGTCTCGATGAAGTGATGGAAGTGGCCGATCGTATCAGCGTCATGCGCGACGGCAAACTGGTCGGCACCTATCCGGCCAGTGAACTCGACAGCCATGAACTGGCGTTCCTGATGACCGGGCAGCGTTTCACCTATAGCCATCTGCCGCACCGGGCGCCGGCCGATGTAACGCCACTGCTGGAAATCAGCCAGCTGAGCCGCAAAGGGCAGTATCACAATATTTCGCTGTCGCTGCGGCAGGGAGAAATCACGTCGATTATCGGCCTGCTCGGTTCGGGCCGCACGGAACTCTGTCTGAGCCTGTTTGGCATGAGCCAGCCGGACAGCGGAGAGATCCGCATCAACGGCAAGGTGGTGAAATTCCACTCTAACCGCGACGCCATTCGTCACGGCATCGCCTATGTGTCGGAAGACCGGCTGACACAGGGGCTCATCATGGATCAATCCATTTATGACAACACGCTGGTGTCGATTTTCGACAAGCTGCATACCGGCGCCGGATTGATGGATCACCGCAAAGCCGCGGCGGTGGTTAAAGACCTGATCCGTGACCTGAATATCAAAGTCCCGGACAGCAGTTTACCGGTTAAAACGCTCTCCGGCGGCAATGCCCAACGTATCGCCATCGCCAAATGGGTGGCTACGCGGCCCCATATCCTGATCCTCGATTCACCAACGGTAGGGGTGGATATTGCCAATAAAGAAGGCATTTACCGCATTGCCCGCGATCTGGCGGAATCCGGCATGGCGGTGCTGATGATTTGCGATGAAATCCCGGAAGCGTATTACAACAGCCATCGCGTGCTGGTGATGCGCAAAGGCGAACTGGTAGCGGAGTTCGCGCCGCACCAGAGCAGCGAAGCGCAGATTGCGGAGGTGATTAATGGGTAACAAATCGCTATCGAAACTGTTTACCCAGCACGAATTCTGGCTGGGATTACTGGTGCTGCTGCTGGTGGTGGGTCTGAGCGCCAGCAGCAGTGAATTTATGACGCTGGGTAACCTGACTGACGTCGCCACCAGCTATGCCATTCTGGGCATTCTGGCCTGTGGACTGTTTGTGGTGCTGATTGCCGGCGGCATCGACATCTCCTTTCCCGCCGTCACCTCCATCGGTCAGTATGTGATGGCGAGCTATATCATTCATCACGGCGGCAGCTTTCCGCTGGCGTTTGCCATGTCGATGGGGATTGGGTTGTTGCTCGGCCTGGTCAACGGTTTTCTGGTGTACTGGCTGCGCGTGCCGGCCATCATTATCACCATCGCGACGCTCAACCTGTTTTACGGTTTGCTGGTGTATCTGACTAACGGTACCTGGTTGTACGGTTTCCCCGACTGGTTTATGAACGGGATCAGCTGGTTCTCCTTCACCGCCGCCGACGGTTACGACTATGGCCTGACCCTGCCGCTGCTTTGCCTGCTTGGGGTGATCATCGTTACCGGCGTCCTGATGAATCGCACCCGCGTGGGCCGCCAGATTTACGCCATGGGCAGCAACCGTGACGCCGCATCGCGTCTTGGTCTGAACATCCTGCGACTGCATTTTTACGTTTACGGTTTTATGGGATTGCTGGCGGGTATTGCTGCCGTGGTACAGGCGCAAATTACCCAGTCGGTGGCACCTAATTCCCTGCTCGGTTATGAACTGACGGTGCTGGCGGCGGTGGTATTAGGCGGCACCAGCATGACCGGCGGGCGCGGCTCGCTAACCGGCACCATTCTGGGCGTGATGCTGCTGGCCTTCCTGCAAAATGGCATGACCCTGCTGAGCATTTCATCTTACTGGCATCAGGTGTTCAGCGGCGCGATCATTCTGGTCAGCATTAGCAGCACCGCGTGGAACGAAAAACGCAAACTGGCGAAGGGGATGTGACATGACGACGTTAAACCGATTCTTCCCCGGCGACCGCATCATCCGTTTGCAGTTGCTGATCATCGTGGCCGTTGCCGTGCTGTTCTCCTTTACGCTGGGTGGCAGCTTTTACAGCGTCGGCAATTTCCAGTCGATCTCCTCGCAGTTACCGATTCTGGGCATGCTGGCGCTGGGGATGGGCATTACCATGCTGACCGGCGGGATCAACCTTTCGATCATTGCCGGTGCCAACGCGTGTTCGCTGGTGATGGCGGCGATTCTGGTGGCGCATCCTAACCAGCCGGAATATGTCGCACTGGCGCTGCTTGCGGGTCTGGGTGTGGCGCTGGTGATTGGGGTGCTCAATGGCGCGCTGATTGCCTTTATCGGGGTTTCACCGATTCTGGCGACGCTCGGCACCATGACGCTGATCGCCGGGCTGAATATTCTGCTGACCAACGGCGCGGTCATTTCCGGTTTCCCGCCGGTAATTCAGTACCTCAGCAACGGCAGCCTGCTGGGTATTCCGGTCGCCCTGGTGTTATTCCTGCTGGTGGCGCTGCTGCTGTGGGTGTTTCTGGAACACACTACGCTCGGCCGCAGCCTGTATCTGATGGGTTCCAGCGAGCAGGCGACGCGGTTCAGCGGGGTCAACACGCATAAAGTCACCATCGCGGTGTACGTGCTTTCAGCTCTGCTGGGGTGGGGCGCGGCACTGCTGATGATGTCCAAATTTAACTCGGCACAGGCTGGCTACGGCGACTCCTATTTGCTGGTGACCATTCTGGCCTCGGTGCTTGGCGGCATTAACCCTGACGGCGGTTTTGGCCGGGTGATTGGGCTGGTGCTGGCGCTCATCGTGCTGCAAATGCTGGAAAGCGGCCTGAACCTGATGGGCGTCAGTAGTTACCTGACCATGGCGCTGTGGGGTTGTGTCCTGATCCTGTTTATCGCTCTGCAAAACAGAAAATCATAAGCGAAAGCTTTTCAAGAAAGGAAAGAACATGGCGAGTTATTTTATTGGCGTCGACGTAGGAACCGGCAGCGCCCGCGCGGGCGTCTTCGACATGACTGGCCGTATGCTCGGCCAGGCCAGCCGGGAGATCACGCTCTACCGCCCGAAAGCTGATTTTGTTGAGCAATCCTCTGATGAGATCTGGCAGTCCGTGTGTAATGCGATTAAAGACGTGATCAGTCAGGCGGATATCAACCCGATTCAGGTGAAAGGCATCGGTTTTGACGCCACCTGTTCGCTGGTGGTGCTGGATAAAGAAGGCAAACCGCTGACCGTCAGCCCGACCGGGCGCAGCGAGCAGAACATTATTGTCTGGATGGATCACCGCGCTATCACGCAGGCAGAACGCATCAATGCCACCGGCCATCGCGTGCTGGAGTTTGTCGGCGGGATTATCTCGCCGGAAATGCAGACCCCCAAACTGCTGTGGCTGAAACAGCACATGCCGACCACCTGGAGCAACGTCGGGCATCTTTTCGACCTGCCGGATTTCCTCACCTGGCGTGCCACCCAGGATACCACGCGTTCTTTGTGTTCTACCGTCTGCAAATGGACCTATATCGGCCATGAAGACCGCTGGGATCCGAGCTATTTCCGCCAGATTGGCCTGGAGGATTTACTGGAAAACAACGCGGCAAAGATCGGCAGCGAAGTGAAAACCATGGGTGAGCCGCTGGGGCATGGCCTGACGCAGCGCGCCGCCGCAGAGATGGGGTTAATGGCGGGCACGGCGGTCAGCGTTTCGATTATTGATGCGCACGCCGGCAGCCTCGGTATCCTCGGTGCCAGCGGCGCATCCGGCGAATCAGCGGATTTTGACAACCGCATCGCGCTGATTGGCGGCACGTCCACGGCCCATATGGCGATGTCGCGCAGCGCGCGCTATATCGGTGGCATCTGGGGGCCGTACTATTCGGCGATTTTGCCGGATTACTGGCTGAACGAAGGCGGACAATCCACCACCGGCGCGCTGATTGACCATGTGATTCAGTCGCATCCGTGTTATCAGGATCTGCTCAAGCAGGGCAAAGACAGCGGCAAAACCATCTATGAAGTGCTCAACGGCATACTGCGCAAGATGGCGGGAGAACCCGAGAATATTGCCTTCCTGACCAAAGACATTCATATGCTGCCTTATTTCCATGGCAACCGCTCACCGCGTGCCAATCCGACCCTGACCGGCACGCTGACTGGCCTGAAACTGTCACGCACGCCGGAAGACATGGCGCTGCATTATCTCGCCACCATTCAGGCGCTGGCGCTTGGCACTCGCCACATTATCGAGACCATGAACCAGAGTGGTTACTGCATTGATACCATTATGGCCAGCGGGGGCGGCACTAAAAATCCAATCTTTGTGCAGGAGCACTCCAACGCGACGGGCTGCGCGATGCTGTTGCCGGAAGAGAGTGAAGCCATGTTGCTCGGCAGCGCGATGATGGGCACCGTGGCGGCGGGCGCGTACGACTCTTTGCCCGAAGCGATGGCCGCCATGAGCCGCATCGGTAAGACCATCACGCCGCAGACCAACAAAATCAAAGAGTATTACGACCGTAAGTACCGCGTATTCCATGAGATGTACCATGACAGCATGAAATACCGGCAGCTGATGCAGGGAAAAGTCGAATAATTGCCGAAGAAGCAGGGCTGTAATCACAGCCCTGTGACGTAAGCGGCGGTTGCGGTTATTTTTGCCCATCCGCCTGAAGCACCCTTTTCGCCACAATCCGCATTTCCACCAGGGCGTTTTCCGGAATGAACTCTGACACGCCGATGGCAGACCATGCCGGGTAGGGGGCTTTGATATACACATCTTTGACCTTAGAAAATACCCCGATGTGTTTTTTAAGATCGATATGAAAGGTGGTCATCTCCAGTATATGTTCATAGTCCAGTCCGGCAGCGTTTAAATACACACCCAGCTTATAAAACGCATCATGGAATTGTTCTTCAGGGTGGGTACTTATCGGTTTGTCTTTCCGCGCTGCCGTCACCCCGGAAAGATACAGGGTGCCATCGGCTTCGATAACGGGAGAGAAGTGCCAGTCATGGTAATAGTGCTGAAATTCTTCAGGAACGATCGATTTTTTCATGGTTTTTTCTCTGATTGATGACCTGGGCAATGGCCGCCTGTTTAAAATCGTATGCCTGGCGAACTGCCCGATCGGGTACTCTTAACATAAAACGGCGCAGAAGATCCGCAGCAGGTCGGTGTCATCGCCTTTTTTATTTTTCCGCAGGTGATACCGCTGAACGAAATCGGGTTATTGTCATCGCTCACCCTGCTTAAGATCAGGCCGGACACAGTGTGGCAGACGGTGCCGGACGACTGAAGGAGACGACGATGCACCGGGTAGGTTTACTGATTTCCGATGATTTTCAGGTTCTGGGATTATCCACGCTGAGCATTTTTGAGTTTGCCAATCAGGTCAGCGGCGAACCGTTTTATCACTGCACGGTTTATTCAGAGCACGGTGGCACGGTGCAGTCCTCTGCCGGCTTCGGCGTCGACAGCCAGCCGATTCATGCCGACCTGGAAATGGATACCTGGCTGGTCGCGGGCGTGATGGCGCCGCTGGAGCTGCCGGCCACACCGGGTATCGTTGATTTTCTGCAGGCGCAGGCTCCCCGTGCCCGGCGGGTGGCCGGGATCTGCACCGGCGCGTTCGTGCTGGGTCAGGCCGGTCTGTTATCGGAGCGCCGCGCCACTACGCACTGGGTACATGCCCAGAGTCTGCAACTGCTGCACCCGACGACGCGGATAGAAGAAGACCGCATCTTTATTATTGACGATCACATCTGGACCTCGGCGGGACTCACCGCCGGACTGGATATGGCGCTGGGAATGGTGGAGAAAGATCTCGGTACCGAAGTGGCGCGCAGCGTGGCACACCTGCTGGTCATGCATCACCGCCGCTCCGGCGGACAGACGCAGCACTCTGAGATGCTGATGCTCTCTCCGCGCAGCGACCGGCTGCAGTCGGCGCTGGAATATGCGCGCAACAATCTCAACAAAGCGCTGACCATCGAAGACCTTGCGGATGCGGTTCACCTCAGCGCGCGGCAGCTCAGCCGCCTGTTCCGTTCTGAGACGGGCAAGTCGCCGGCCAAAGCCATTGAGGGATTACGACTGGAAAACGCCCGCTTGCTGATCGAGCAGAGCAGGCTACCGATGGAGGTAATAGCCCGTGAATCCGGCTTCCGCGATCGTCGACATATGCGGGAAGTGTTCATTCGCGGTTACGGCATCCCGCCGCAGTCGCTGCGTACCGGTAAAGCCTGACGCGCGCTGTCCCTCCTGAACGCCCTCTGATTATGATGGCCGGCATCCCGGTCATCATGTTGTCCGAAATCACGACCTTTCTCGTCAGCCGCGCCGGTGCGCGACTGCGTACTATGAATTCACCAACCCGATAACTGACAAGGTGAATATCATGACGCAGCAGACACACACCAACCGCGGCACTGCCGTTGTCACCGGTGCCTCTACCGGTATGGGCGCACTGTACGCCGGCCGCCTGGCACGTATGGGCTATGACCTGATCATCGTGGCCCGCAATCACAACCGTCTGAACCAGCTGGCTGAACACATCACCACCGACAGCGGTCGCAGCGTGGAAGTCATCACCGCGGACCTGGCCGATGCCGCACAGCTGAACGCGCTGGAAGAAAAGCTGCGTCAGGACGCGAGCATTACGCTGCTGGTGAATAACGCCGGCATCGGCACCCATACCCCATTGCTGGACAGCGACGTGGCGCAGATGAACGCCATGATTAACCTCAACGTCATCGCGCTGACCCGCCTGACCTATGCGCTGGTGCCAGGCATGGTGGCGCGCGGACGCGGCGCCATCATCAACATCGCCTCGATCGTCAGCATTGCGCCTGAGCTGCTGAACGGTGTTTACGGCGGCAGCAAGGCTTACGTGCTGACGTTCAGTCAGTCGCTGCACCATGAACTGGCCGGTAAGGGGATTCAGGTGCAGGCCGTACTGCCTGGCGCTACCGCGACGCCGTTCTGGGATAACGGCGGTCTGCCGGTTGACCAGCTTGACCCGAACATCGTCATGAGCGCGCAGGAGATGGTTGATGCGGCGCTCACCGGCTTCGCCCGCGGCGAGCTCATTACCATTCCGTCCCTGCAGGACGAAGCGCTCTGGACCCGCTATGAGCAGGCGCGTCAGGCCATGATGCCGCACCTCGGCAGCGACGCGCCGGCTGAACGCTATCGGCCCGTCTCTGTGCACTGAACGCCCCCTTATTCAGAATCGCAATCCTAATAACTGTCCCATTAAGGAATCAGATCATGAAACTGACCGATAACACCATCTTCATCACGGGCGGCACTTCTGGCATCGGCCGCGCAATGGCAGAAAAATTTCATCAGCTGGGCAACCAGGTGATTATCTCCGGACGCCGCGAGGCGCTGCTGCAGGAAGTCACCGCCGCCAGTCCGGGCATGGACTATGTGGTGCTGGACGTCACGCGCGCCGACAGCATTCAGGCCGCCGCACAGAGCGTGCTGGAACGCTATCCGGCCCTGAACGTGGTCATCAATAATGCTGGCATCATGCCGTTTGATAATGCGGCGGGCGAACTGGATGACGCGCAGGCGGTGACGCTGCTCAACACCAACATTCTGGGCCCGGTGCGCGTCAGTGCAGCTTTCATCGAACACCTGAAGCAGCAGCCGGACGCGGTGCTGATTAACAACAGCTCGGTGCTGGCCTTCCTGCCGCTGGCGACCAACGCACTTTACTCGGCCACCAAGGCCGCGATTCACTCCTATACCCTGTCGCAGCGCTTCCTGCTGCGTGATACCGGCGTGCAGGTCATCGAAATTTCACCGCCGTGGGTGGATACCGATCTGATTTATAAAAGCGGCGACCCGCGCGCCATGCCGCTGGACGCCTTCATCAGCGAGACGTTTGAAAAGCTGGGTACCGACACCATCGAAGCCATTGTCGACCGCGTGCTGCCGGTGCGCGATAACCCGGGCGCGAACGAGCATACGCTGGTGAATCAGTTCAACCAGTCCGTGGCGGATAACCCGATTCCTGTTCAGTAAACATTTCAGGGGCAGCGCCCCTGAAGTTTATGCCGGAGAGACATAATGAACGCTGTCATCACCTCTTCCCAGCGCCGCGCGCTGCGTGCGCTGAGCATTGCCTACTTCGTACAGGCTACCGGCGCGCTCTCTGTGGCTGGTAGTCTGCCCGCCATATCCGCTGCCTGGCAGCTGACTGATGCGCAGAGTGCGCGCTTACTGAGTGTTTTCGGACTGACCTTCGCGCTGGCGGCTCCGCTGGTACAGGTGCTGTTTGGTCACCTGCGCCGTCGCCGGCTGGTGCTCACCGGCATTGCACTGTTTAGCCTGGGCGCCTTCGCGTTTGTGCTGTCGCCGGGCTACAGCGCACTGCTCGCCTCACGCATCCTGATGGGGGTCGGCGCCGGGTTCATCGGTCCGGTGCTGGTTGCGCTGGGCTCTGAGCTGGTCCAGGAGCAGCAGCGCGGTCGGGCCATCGGCATGGTGCTGCTCGGAGTATCGATGGCAAGCCTTGCCGGTATTCCGCTCGCCGCCTGGGTAGCCAGCCTGTGGGGTGCGAAAGCCCTGTTTGTGCTGGTCGGATTGCTGAGTCTGCTGAGCGGGCTGAACATTTTGCTGACGGTGCCGGATGACAGTGCCGGGACGCGCATCCGCCTGCGTGAGATGGCCGGCGTGCTGGCCGATGGCAAATACCTGACGGCTTTCCTGGTAGTGTTTTTTATTACTTCCGGCGTTTACAGCTTTTACGCTTTTATCGCGCCGCTCATTCGCGACACCTACACTGGCGGCACGCATGCGGTCTCCGCCGCGCTGGCCGTGCTGGGCGTTGCCGGGGTGCTGGGCAATCTCTGGGTCACCCGCGCGGCGACACGCTTTACCGCTGAGAAGCTGCTGCTGAGCGGCATGACGCTGCTCATCGTCGATACGGCGCTTATCGCCGTGCTGCCGAAAGCGCTGGGCGTGCTGCTGGCGGCACTGGTGGTCTGGGCGTTTGCCACCGATCTGCTCTGGCCCAGCCAGCAGCGCCGGATCGTCGAGCTGGCATCAGTCCGCCATCGCGGCATTGCGCTGGCGCTGACCAGTGCCTTCATGTTTGGCGGTATCGGCTTTGGCTCGGCGGTCGCATCATGGATATATCCACTGGCCGGCTTTTACGGGCTGATCGGCATGTCGGTGGCCTTTATTCTGCTGGCGATGGTCAGTCTGCAGCTGTCAGAAAAGCGCAGGCAACCGGTAAACATCGCTGAGTGCGGTCAGCGTCAGGCCTGAATCGGTGGACGCCGCTTACCGGTGCCGCGAAGCGAATGCTGTCCTGGCACGCTCTGCGCATTAAACGTGTGACGTCAGCGGGGAAGGGGACCGGCTGGCTGCGGACAGGCTTTTACAGAACGTCCGGTATGCGATCCCGGCAGGCCCATGACGATGATAACTCAGGGAAACAATCTCCCGTTGACACCTTAAAGTGCCCATTGTATAAAAGCCCGCTTCGTTAATGAGTTTCATTTGCATTAAAGCGGCGCGGGCTTCTCAAAACAATATCAATGGGGATAGGGGTAAATGAAAAAGGTCATCTGCACGTTATGTTTGGTGTTTGCATCGGTTAGCTCTGCGCTGGCCACCACCTATCCTCTCACGATTGAAAACTGCGGCTATAAAGAGACCTTCACCAGGCCGCCTGAGCGCGTGGTGGCGCTGGGGCAAAATACCGCAGAAATTTTGCTGCTGCTCGGCCTGCAGGACAAGGTCATCGCCAGTGCGTTCTGGCCGACTAAAGTGTTGCCACAGCTGGCCGAACAGAATGCAAAAATCAAAACGCTAACGGTAGAAATCCCCACCCTCGAATCCGTGCTGGCGCAAAATCCGGACTTCGTTCCTGCCCAGACGCCGCTGCTGCTGGGACCCGAGAGCAAGGTGGCAAAACGCGAAGATTTGATCACCCTTGGCGTGAACAGTTATGTGTCGCCAGGAATGTGCGCTACCAAAAAAGCCGCAGGGGATATGTATGGCAGTCGCCAGCAGCTGTGGGATATGACGTACCTGTATCAGGAGATTCAGGACTTCGCCAAAATTTTCAACGTGGAAGATCGTGGCCAGGCGGTGATTGCCGATTTCAAAAAGCGTGAAGCGGCACTGCGTCAGGAGTTTGGTAGCAGCAAGAAAGATCTCTCGTTCGTGTTCTGGTTCTCAAGCTCGTCACCGTCTGCGGATGCCTATGTGGGCGGTAAAAACAGTCCATCCGGATTCATCGCCAGCGTGCTGGGCGGGCACAACGCCATCACGTCAGAGACCGAATGGCCGACGGTCAGCTGGGAGAGCATCATTGCTGCCAATCCGGATGTGATCGTGGTCTCCAGTCTCGATCGCAATCGCTGGGCGCTGGATAAAGCCGAAGAGAAAATCAAATTCCTGAAAAGCGATCCTGCCGTCAGCCAGCTGGATGCGGTAAAAAAAGGCCACATCGTGGTGATGGATGGCCAGGCCATGAACCCGACCATCCGCACTATCTACGGAGCCGAACAGGTGGGTGAGCAGCTGAGAAAACTGGAACTGAACTGATGACTATCGCTGTTGTTCAGGCGCGACAGGGGCTGTTCCTGACCGCCTCGCTGGTGGCTGCCGTGGCGTTATTATTGCTGGTGATTGCGACCGGTGTCAGCGTCGGAGAACTGTCGATCCCGCTAAAAAGCGTCTTTTATGCCATTAGCAATAAAATGGGGCTCACGCACGTTCCCCTGAGCCGCATCTACGAAAGTGTGATTTGGGACTTTCGCCTGAGCCGGGCGCTGGTGGCGGCATGCTGTGGCGCCGGATTGGCGATTTGCGGTGCCGTTTTGCAAAGCCTGCTGAAGAATGCGCTGGCTGAGCCTTATGTGCTCGGTGTCTCTGCCGGTGCCTCCACCGGGGCGGTTTCTGTCGTGGTGTTGGGCATCGGCAGCGGGGCCGTCTCGCTGTCGGCGGGTGCCTTTGCCGGCGCCTTCACCGCCTTTGCCTTTGTCGCTTTTCTGACGAAAGGGGCGCGCGGCGGTAATGAACGCACCATCCTGGCCGGCGTTGCGGCTTCCCAGCTGTTTAATGCCATCACCGCTTACACCATCAGCACTTCTGCCAGTGCGCAGCAGGCGCGCGATGTGATGTTCTGGTTGCTGGGCAGCTTCAGTGGCGTGCGCTGGCCGGAACTCCAGCTGGTGCTGGTGGTAGTGACGATCGGACTGGCCATTTGCCTCTACTATTCCCGGGCGCTGGATGCGTTCACTTTTGGTGACGATGCGGCTGCCTCGCTGGGTATTGCGGTGCCTCAGGTGCGCCTTGCGCTCTTTATCACCACCGCGCTTATCACCGCCACCATCGTCAGCATGGCCGGTTCGATAGGTTTTATTGGCCTGGTGGTGCCGCATGTTATGCGATTTTTCTTTGGTCCGCTGCATCGCACGTTGCTGATTGCCAGCGCATTGGCCGGTGCCATTCTGATGGTGCTGGCAGATATCGCGTCGCGCCTGCTGATTGCCCCGCAAAGCCTGCCGGTGGGCGTGGTGACCGCGCTGGTTGGCGTGCCGTTCTTTGCGGTGATTATCTGGCGTTCGGGGAATAAATAATGAGTATCTCCGCTGACAACATTAGCTGGAAGGTTGGAAAAAAGGTCATCGTCGATAACGTATCGCTGCACATTTCCCGTGGTGAAACTGTCGGGCTGATCGGTCCAAACGGCTGCGGTAAATCTTCCCTCCTGCGCATCCTCGCCGGCCTGCGGCGCCCGGATGCCGGCAATGTGACGCTGGACGGGCAAAATATCGCCCGCATCGCCCGCAAACAGCTTGGCCGCCGGGTGGCATTCGTCGAGCAGCACGGCATGACTGACGCCAACATGCGTGTGCGCGATGTGGTGAAACTGGGGCGCATTCCGCATCATTCGCCATTCTCTAACTGGAGTGCGCACGATGACGAGACTGTGACGGCCGCTCTGCAGCGCGTGGACATGCTGGAGAAAAGTGAGCAGGGATGGCTGAGTCTCTCCGGTGGCGAACGTCAGCGTGTGCACATTGCCCGCGCACTGGCGCAAACGCCGAGCGAAATTCTGCTGGACGAACCGACCAACCATCTGGATATCCATCACCAGATGCAATTAATGCAGCTGATCAGCGAGTTACCGGTTACCAGCATTGTCGCCATTCACGATCTCAACCACGCATCGATGTTCTGTGATTCGCTGATCGTGATGCAGAACGGTCAAATCATCGCAACCGGCACGCCGCAGGATATCCTGACCGAGGCGCTGCTCTGGGAGGTATTCCGGGTGAAAACCAAAATTGAGATCTCCCGTTTCCATGGCAAGAAGCACATTCATTTCATTCTTTAGGGTCAGGTAGCATGCTTCCGTTCTCGCTGCGTCCTGTCTCTACCCTGCGCCCGGGCGTTTTGCTGGGCAGCCAGTTTGTTTTCAACATTGGCTTTTACGCGGTCGTTCCCTTTCTGGCGATATTCTTACGCGATGATATGTTGCTCTCCGGCGGCGTTATCGGGCTGATTCTGGGATTACGCACGTTCTCCCAGCAGGGGATGTTTCTGCTGGGCGGTGCGCTCTCTGACCGTTACGGCGCAAAGATCATTATCCTGTGTGGCTGTCTGGTCCGGATTGCGGGTTATCTGTTGCTGGCACTGGGGCAATCGCTGTGGCCGATCATTCTGGGTGCCTGTCTGACGGGCATCGGCGGTGCGCTGTTTTCTCCGTCAATTGAAGCGCTGCTGGCCAAAGCGGGAACGCAAAGCGAGGCCAAAGGCAAGCGCGGCCGCGCGGAGTGGTTTGCGCTGTTTGCGGTGTGCGGCGAACTCGGTGCCGTACTGGGCCCGGTGGCTGGCGCACTGCTGACCGGATTTGGTTTCCGCCAGGTGGCGCTGGCAGGGGCCGCGGTCTTTGTCATCGCGCTGATGGTGTTGTACATTTTTCTCCCTGCTACAGGTAACAGCAAACAGGCGCTAAAAATTGTCCCCTGGTGGATGACCTTCCGCCAGCCGCGTTTTGTCGCTTTCATCGTGGCTTACAGCTCGTGGCTTTTGAGCTACAACCAGCTGTATCTGGCGTTGCCAGTGGAGATCCGGCGGGCAGGCGGCAGCGAGAAAGATCTCGGCCCGCTCTTTATGCTGGCCTCGGTGTTGATCATCGCTTTTCAGCTGCCGCTGGCGCGCTTTGCACGACGCGTGGGAACGGTAAAAGTTTTACCGGTGGGTTTTTTGCTGCTCTCCGCCGCGTTTGCCAGCGTGGCCCTGTTCGCGTCAACCACGCCGCCTGACGGCTGGCTGCGATTGATCCCTGCGGTGTGTCTGGTGACGTTTTTGACATTCGGCCAGATGCTGCTGGTGCCGTCGGCCAAGGATTTGATTCCCCGGTTTGCCGACCCCGCGACGCTGGGTGCACATTACGGCGCCCTTGCCACCGCCGGCGGCTTCGTGGTGCTGGCCGGAAATTTAATGTCTGGACCGCTGCTGGACAACGCGCTTGTCCCTTCAACGCAGGCTGTTTATCCCTGGCTACTGCTGGCGCTGTTTCCCCTGTGCAGCGCCGTTGCGATGACCGTGATTTGTCGCCCGCTGCGCAGGGTGCCGATCGGGAAAACCTGAAACCGTTGCTGCCATTCGGGTTATACCGCCGCGGTGCTGTAGCCTGACGCGCACAACGCGGGCAGGGCAGGTTGCGCTGGCTCTCATCGACAAATGACCAGCCCGATCATGTGTAAACTCTACCTGGTTAACAACACCCAGAAAAACGTTTTCAGGAGTCAAGCCAGATGTTTACGCACATGCGCATTGCCAGACCCGTCTCCCAGCTTGAACGATCGGTTCTGATGTTTAGTCAGGGACTGGGTCTGCAAAAAATTGCCGAATTCCACGATCACGACGGTTTCAATGGCGTGATGCTGGGGCGAAAAGACCTCGACTGGCACCTCGAATTCACTTGCTGCCCGGGACATCCCGTTAAGCCCTCGCCAACCGAAGACGATCTCCTCGTCCTCTATTATCCGGATGAAAATGCATGGAAGCAGGCATGCGAAACCATGATTGACGCGGGTTTTAAACGGACGAATTCTTTCAATCCTTACTGGGATGTGAGTGGGCAAACCTTCGTTGATCCCGACGGGTACCGGGTGGTGATGCAAAACAGGGCGTGGGGCTAGAGGGGACCGACCAGTGCGGCATTGCTGGTTGTATCTGTCTGCTTTTAATCTAAGCAGACATGATAAATGACGAAAAGCACCATGAATCGTTTTGTTGACGATATCCGGCTGCGATTAATCCAGAGTAATAACTTTGTCAGCTGAGGCGATCGTACTTTCCCTGTGCGCGACAATGATTCTGGTAATGCTGAGCTCTCTGATTGCCCGGTTCACCATCGCTTCACTCTCATTATCCAACGCACTTGTCGCCTCATCCAGAAACAAAATTGATGGTTTTTTATAAAGTGCTCGCGCAATGAACAGGCGTTGCTTTTGTCCGCCAGAAAGCCCTTCACCCAACTCGCCTATAAGAGT
Organism: gamma proteobacterium symbiont of Lampromicra miyakona; assembly: GCF_059730895.1. Classification (NCBI taxonomy): domain Bacteria; kingdom Pseudomonadati; phylum Pseudomonadota; class Gammaproteobacteria; species gamma proteobacterium symbiont of Lampromicra miyakona. The sequence continues at coordinate 45,379 of NZ_AP035933.1, forward strand.
TTCATAACCCATCGGCATACGCATAATCACCTCATGAATGTAGCTGGCGCGGGCGCATTCTTTCATCCAGACTTCATCAGCCTCGTCTGCAAAACTACAGATATTTTCCCTGATTGAACCACTGAACAGCTTGTCATGCTGCATGACACAGGCGATCATTTTATGGTAGTTATTGATTCCAATCTGCTGAATATCAACACCCTCTATCTCTACTCTTCCGCTGTCGGGGGTAAATAGGCCGCATAATATTTTAAGTAACGTAGATTTCCCTGCCCCGGAAGAGCCCGTGATTGCCACGCTCTGCCCCGGCAGGATTGAGATATTCATTTTACGAAATATGTAAGGTGACTGAGTGTCGTAACGATAGCTAATTTCATGGGTCTCCAGTCCTAAAGGCTTTAACCCTGTTTCGTAATAGCGGTCAGGTTTATGATTTTCTCGCGGATTTAGTGCAATATCGGCAATGCGTTCATTATGCAGGCTCATCATGCGCAGCTGTAATACAAACTCCGTCAGTGAACTGATGCGATCAGAGAATTGTCCCCGAAAAGCACCGAATGCAACAAACATTCCGATAGTCATTTGGTTATCGATAACCTGACTCGTACCCAGCCAAAGCACAGTAATTTGATCGCAGGCAATAATCAATGTGTTGATACCGCCAAACAGCATGTCCATTTTAGTAATGCGAATGCTGGTATTAATTGAGTCAATTTCAAGGTTTAACCAGTGGGCGGCGCGACGCCGTCCCATTCCCTGTATTTTTACAGCGGCAATGCCGTATAACGTTTCCATAAAGTAAGAACTGGCACGAGCTTCTCTGACAAGTGATTCTTCTGACAGCTGTCGGTAGCGTCCATAAGTTAGCAGGCGCAGCAATACATAAAGGACGGTAAATGCCATCACAATCCAGGTCAGCCATCCACCATAAAGCACCATCATAATCACCACTCCAATGACCATGATACTGTCCATGATGGCACCGACTATACTGGTGGTGAAAGTGTTGCGCAGCGTATCCAGTGAGCTAAACCGTGACTGGATATCACCCATCTTACGTCGCTCAAAATAGCTGAGCGGCAGACATAACAGATGACTGAAGAGGCTGGATTGCCACTGCACGTTTATAAGCGTTGCCATAATTAGTGCTGACCAGGCGCGTACCATACCGACTACGGCCCTAAGCAGGATGAAAAAAATCAGTCCGACGCAGATTACCGTCAGTAAACTCTTGTCTCCTGCCGGTATGGCATGATCCATTACCAGCTGTGTACCGATCGGCATTACCAGATTGATGGTTTCAAACACCAGCGACAGACAAAATATTTTACCGAGCGCTCGCTTTAGACCGTGTACGCTGCTAATAAGGGATCTGAGGCTAATTTTGTTGAGGACGTTTTCGGCAGTAAAATTACTCCCAGGACAGGCTTCCAGCGCCACACCGGTAAAACTCTGCGAAAGTTCTTTAAGGCTAACCGTCCGCCGTCCGCGCGCCGGATCGTGTAGCACCATGCGATTGTTCCTGGCGCTGACCAGCACTACAAAATGATTAAATTCCCAGTGTAAAATGCACGGCATCTTCAGAGCCCCAATCTCGTCGATGTCGAGCGAAAGAGGGCGGGTTTTCATTCCCAACTGTTCAGCCATATCCGTCAGTCCGGATAGCGATGTACCGCGAGATGACAGATTAAACTGTTGCCTGAGCGCTATCAGGTCCACATTCTTGCCATAATGTCCGCAGATCATTGCCAGGCAGGCAAGGCCACATTCAGCAGACTCGGTCTGGTGGATCATCGGCAGTCGGTTGCGTAACTTTATTTCCAACTTCGCGACCAAAGTTTTAAAGGTCATTCTATTCATTGACTGGTCCTGAAGTACTGACCTTCATATCGTAGAAGGGGGCGATCATCCATTGATAGATTTTCCTTTTCTCCAGAAACATTGTGCTCTGCGCTTGAATGCCATTTTCCAGGCGCAGCCGTTTTCCGACATACCTGACTTCCTGCATTTCAGGCCTGACGATGACCTTGTAATAGGGAGCAACAGTGGTTAAAGCGGATGTGGGAGCGCTTCGGTAGCTGTGCATTTCCTGCAGCGATGCAGGCGTTCTTGTGATAACAGAAACCGTGCCGGCAAACTGGCCGAACTTCTCTACCGGGAAAGCCTCATAACGAATATTGACCCGGTCACCGGGATTAATATAAGGAATGGCGTTATCAGGAACCCAAAGCACCAGAGCGTAATATTCTATTTTTTCTGGAGTAATCTGTAGCAGGCTATCACCCGGATTAACCATTTGTCCCACTGTAACGCTCAGCGAATCTATACGACCAGCGGCTAGTGCCCGCACGATAATGGTGTCATCGGCATCAATACGGGTTCGCTCTTTTTGAAGTTCAAAGCGCTGTAGTTCCATCTGATAGATTTGATTGTCAAAATCGGCTGCCTGAGTATGGATCTGACTATCCAGTGCCGTTATCTGAAGAGAATTATTATCATTTTGAACTGACAAACCGAGAAGACTGTTCTGTTGCTGGTAATAAAGAGCTACCTGGCTAATGAGTTGTTCTTTGTTTACGAGTCCAAGTTTCTGATACTGGCGATAGTTATCCATATTTTCTTTCATGATACGGAGCCCTTCCTGTGCGCGACGAAGAATATTCGTAGAGTGCAGGAAGGCTGAGATGTATTGCTCTTTTTGCTTTTCTAACATATCCAGCGTAGCTTTCTTATTGCTTTCCAGGCGGCTGACTATCTGTGAAATTTGGTTAAGCTGGTTGTCAATATCCCTGCGTTCATTTTCGCTTATGACACCGTTACGCGTACTTTTGCTTACATCAATTTGGTATACGGGCGAGCCTGCCTCAACTGATTGCCCTTCGTGAACGTATCGTTTTACAACTGTACCCTGAACACCGGAGTAGAGAGTTGCAGCGCGGGGATAAGTCGATATCTCACCTGAGACGTTGATCCTGCGGCTATAGGTTCCGGCGATAATGAAGGTCAATAATGCTGCAGTAAAAAAGAAACACAGGCTCGCCACTGCCCAAAAAGGGATTCCGGGAAGCAGCAGTGTCCGGCCCCGCAATCTCATCCTCTGATAATCAACCGCCTCCCTGCGAAACAATGTCATCTCCTTATAAAAGTATGCTATATGGTGGGAACCCTTTGTCATTTAACTGCCGAAAATATAGCTTTTATTTATGATGATACAATTCATCAGCGCATGTAGTATGACTGGCAATAATAATCCCTTTGACCGAACTCTCGCTGCTGTAAGCGTTAATGAAACAAAAAAAAGAATGATTAATGGCTTGTAGCCTGAATACTGAGTATGTAAAACGGCGAAGATCAGAGAGGATAAAATTGCCGCAGGAAATTTTGCTTTGAGAAAAATGGTCAGTGATCCGAATAGCGCACCTCTGATTGCAATTTCCTCATAAACAGGCGCCATTAAAATATAAGATATTTGTATAAAAATAAAGGTGATTGCAGGCAGGATTGTCTCAGAATGACTGTCATAGATTTCTTCTTGGAAGAACAGTTTTGGGAGGATGAACTGTATAGTCAAAATAATGGATAAATAAAGGATGAAATCTTTCAGGATGAAAGTTCCCACCCCAAAACCCTCTTTCTCTCTCAAAAATAAAAAATAAAGAGGGGTAATAACCAGGATCTCCACCGTGAACATCAATGGGAAAAACATACCAGACACGATCGACATCATTCTTAATTTTTCAGGCAAAAGCAGTGGAGCCCCGGTAAGAATAACCATAACAATAAAAACAGATAAGAATAAATATCCATCTTTTTTGTTCATTTAATGTTACCATGTGCTTTTATATCACCTTTGAATAAAATCTTTATAATCTTACCGCCTAGCAACACAAATGATATTAATGAGCTGATAGTGATGACTAACCTGGATAACTCAACGGGAGGTTTAAAGGTGTTGAATCCTGGGAGGATACCTGCGCCACTGAGAAACAAAAAGCCAGTCATTATTGATAAAAATAAAATAAGATTTTTTATGATAAATTTCAATTAATCCTCCTTAATACCCGCCGCAAAAGAAGCGGCGGGTGAATATTTTTAACGGCTGCAGGAGCCACCCATTCCACCTGAGTTACAGCTTCCAGAAGAGCTATTATTACCAGAGTTATTTCCACCGTTACCGCTTCCTGTAAAGCAGCCGCCAGCAAATGCGCCACCTGCTATGCCCAATGCTACACCACCGATTCCCCCGGCTGCACCGGAAATAGCTCCGCCAATAATACCATTATTACAATTTACCACGCCCGATTCATTATATCGGGGATTACCATTGGATCCTGAACTCGAGCCACCAGTTATTACTGGTGTTGTTACGCCCTGAGCTATAGGAGGGATCGTTACGGCCGCCGGCTCCAGATATTTCGTCTAAAAGGTCTCTTGCGATTACTTTCATAAATAACTCCTGTTTATGGCTGTGGTGAGCTTAATAACAAAACATTGCCAGACAAACAAATACACCGTGAGTAATTTACTTTCAACTTTTTTATTTTTATGAAAACCAGACAAAACTGGTGTGCTTTTGCTAAGTTATCTTTTTAGTAATTTTATCTGGCGTAATTGAATAACGTTTCTGTTTAACGGTTTCCTGTTAATTCATAATTTCACGGTTTTATAAGAAAATTATTTCTTTTGCTTACATGTGGTTCCTTAGATTTTAATCAGTTATTTGATTTATCACTCATTTTTAGAAATATATACTGCTATACATTCCCTTCTGTTACCGGCGTTTTCTTAACATGTAACTGGAAGATAAAATCTATTTTTTGGGAGACCATGACTATGAATAAGGGCGCAATTCGTACCATTTATGGCGCTCGCCGTATATGGGCGCTGCGGCAATAGGGGGCAGGACGGGAAGGCTCGCTTACCGCCGGATCGCTGAGCGCTAAGGTGGGTGCCATGCTGCAGGTTGAAGTACTCATCCGCGGACTTACGGCGCTGGGAACCCGTATTCAACGGCAAGCCAGCAGACGGCCACTGCGACGCTGCCTATGCTGTTTTAAGTCATCAGTCGCATCATTAACTGAAATGTCTGGCCTGAATCCGGCAGGTCAAACTGGTAGTTTTTCGACCTTTCATTTTTCTTCAGGAATGCCGGGATCTTCTCGCGGCCCCTCATCATTGCTGCATCCTGGTAAAATAACGCGAACCATACCAGAGGATACCAGTTTTGTTAAAACGGGAGTTTCATCCCTATGCCAGCAGGTAAACATCAGGTATCTTTGAACTCTCATGAGGAAGGGACGGCTGAGCATGGATACGAAATTCATCGAGACACTGAAAACTTACTGTGACGATACAAATCGTGCCGTCGGCCCGCTGTATCTTCGCCTTGAGAAAGGTTTTCGCGACATGATCACCCGCGGTGATTTGAAAGCCGGATACGCGATTCCAAGTGAACGCGAGCTGTCCGAACAACTGAACCTGTCTCGCGTGACGGTGCGCCGGGCATTGAGCGAACTGGCGAATGCGCAGATCATTATTCAGCGACGCGGTGCACGCAGTACGGTCGCTGGCAGAGTCGAAAAGCCGCTGTCTTCGCTGACCAGTTTCAGTGAGGACATGATTTCACGTGGCTATCAACCAGGTGCCCAATGGCTTGAGAAAGAGCTGACGCACGCATCGCCTTCGGAAATCATTGCGCTCAACCTCTCTCCTGGCGCACTGGTTTGGCGTCTGAAGCGCCTGCGAACTGTCGACGATCGTCCGATGGCCGTTGAAATTGCGGTTGTGCCACAGACGTTTATTCCGGATATGAATGAGCTAAAAGATTCCCTGTATGCCGTGTTTCAGTTACATGGGTTCATGCCTGCTCGGGCGCTTCAGCGTATTCGTGCAGAACCGCTAAACCGCGAACACAGCCATCTGCTGGATATGCCAGCGCACAGCCCGGCATTACACGTAGAACGCCACTGCTATCTGGAAGATGGCCGACCGATTGAATACACCCATACCTGGTACCGGGGCGACAGTTACGACTTTCTGGTTGAGCTACAGCGAGATATCTCGTCGGGCCAGTAAACCAGTGCCATCTAATTGCGCTGTGCCCAGTCAGCAGCGCCCAGTAAACCGGCATCACCCTCGCCCAGTGCTGCCGTCACGGGCAGGTTGAACAGTGCCGGGAAGGCCTGAAGTGCGTTATTAACCCGCGCTATCATGCCTTCTGCCAGACCTACGCTTCCACCCAGCACCACCTCCTGGATGTCCACAACCATGAGCGTATCGGCAATGGCCTGTGCTACAGCCGTGGCTGCGTTATCGAGGATCGCACTGGCCTGTGGTTCATCTGCCGCCAGGGAAAACAGTTCGCGGCTGTCGATCCGGCGGCCAAAAAGTGCCGTGGCCTGGCGGGCAAGAGCAGTGCCTGAAGCGATATGTTCCAGACAACCCGTGCGTCCACAACCACAGCGCCCTGCGTCCGGATCCAGCGGTGCAACGCTTACCGTCGCATGCCCGATATGTCCGGCCAGTCCATGCGGACCAATCCGTAGTTTCCCGTCGCAAATGAGGCCACCTCCGACCCCGGTAGAAAGGGTAATGAAAAGCAGATCTGTACGATTATGCTGGCGTGGAAGGTACTCTCCCCATGCCGCAGCCTGCGCATCATTGAGCATGATCACCGGACAGTTAAACTGCTTCTCCAGCACTTCGCCCAGCGCAAAACCTTTCCAGAAGGGGATGGTGTTGAGATTAACCGACCATACGCGGCCTTCGCGCAAATAACCCGTTGCGGCAACAGCCACGCGCTCAACTGGATAGTCTGATTGGGTGACCTCGCGTAACGCCGCCAGAAAACCCGCCTCATCATGCTGCATGGGTACCTGCCTGCGAGCAATACATTCCTGCCCCTCAATCCATGCAGCGGACAGCTTTGTCCCGCCAATGTCCAGCGCCAGTATCATGCCGTTGTTCTCCCCTTAATCACGTCAGCCAGTGCTGCTTTGTACCAATCAGTGATGTGCTCGACGCGGGTGATGGCAGATCCGACCGTTACTGCAAACGCACCTGCTTTCAGCGCTGCCGCGGCGTGAGCCGGCGTGCGGGTACGGCCTTCCGCCATTACACGATAACCGCGAGCTGCCAGCGCTGAGATGAGTTCAAGGTCTGGTCGATCCATCGGCTGATCGGCAGTTTCATCGGTATAACCTGAGAGGGTGGTGCCAATAAAATCAAAGCCCATCTCAGCGGCAGCAATGCCATCTTTCAGTGACGAGCAGTCGGCCATAAGTAACACATTTGACTGACGGCCAAGCTTATAGAGCTCTGTAACGGGAACCGGGCGCTGACGATCGGTAGCATCCACTGCAATAATGCTGGCTCCGGCAGCTATCAGATCAACAACGTCTTGCAGGAAAGGTGTAATGCGCACCGGCGAATCATCCAGATCACGCTTCACAATACCAATCACCGGGATTTCCAGCGACTTAGAAACCTGCTTCACGTTCTCCACACCTTCGATACGCACGGCACCCGCGCCTGCCAGTTCTGCGCTACGCGCCATCGCGACCACGATGTCGACGTGATCCATTGGCCCATCAGTTACGGGCTGGCACGAAACAACCAACTGATTTTTAAGTTTATTCACATCGAGCGTCATCTTCCGTTCCTGTTGGTTTTGCAATTACCCATCAGATAACCACAATAATACCAGATCTGTAAATTGGTATTTTGAAGACATACTTCTCGCACCGTGATGGTGCTCTGATTTTGACCAAGAGCACCATGATCGTGCTGGACAGCAGTCAGGATCAGGCGTTATAACAAGTTAAATATGTTGCAAAAATATTGATTTAACGCTGATTGCGTTGATATACAACTAATTTTTACTTTGGTATTAATCTGGACTTATTCTGGCATGTTATTTGAATCAACTGATATGCCGCGGGAACGTTATGTAGTTTTCAAACCAGGTACTGAGGAAAGTGAAATGACAGACAGCGTTATTAAAGTATGCGTCATTGGCGCAGGTTTCATGGGAGCAATGCATGCCCGCATCTGGCAGCAGATGTATGGCGTTGATGTGGTTGGCGTGGCCGACCCGGACCTGTCCCGCAGTGAAGCGCTGAAGGAGTGGATCCCGAAGCTGAACTGCTATGAAGATTTTAACCAGATGCTGGATCAGGAAAAACCCAACATCGTCAGCATCTGCACCAAGGATGATTTCCACCTGGCACCGGCCCTCGCGGCCGCCAGAGTGGGTGCGCACATCTTCCTGGAAAAACCAATTGCCGCAACGATGGAAGACGGCGAAGCCATCATCCGCGCTGCCCGCGATGCCAACGTGAAGCTGGGTATTGGCTTCCTGCTGCGTTTCGACCCGCGCTACTCCCGTGCTCAGGAAATTCTGGCGACCGGTAGCGCAGGCGAAGTCAGCCACATTACTGCTCGTCGTAACAGCCCGGCAATTGAAGGTCCGGCCCGTTACGGTGGCAGCCTGCCGTTGCCGCTGCACGTTACGGTGCACGACGTGGACATGATCCTGTGGCTGCTGAAGCACACCCAGCCGGTGAGCGTGTATGCGCAGACCACCAACAAGTTGCTTGGCCATCTGGGTACCGAAGATTCCGTGTTCGCCATCATTCGCTTCGCGGACAGCACCGTCGTGAATCTGGAAAGCTCCTGGGCACTGCCGGCCGGTTCACGCACGCTGCTCGATGCCAAAATGTCGATCTTGTCGACAAAAGGGCTGATTGAAATTGAATGCGGTGAGTCAGGACTGTATCACGCGTCCGAAACGGCTAACCGTTATATCGACACCCAGCACTGGCCACTGAGCCAGGGTGAAATCAAAGGCGACCTGCGTGAAGAGCTGATGTCGTTCCTCGGTGATGTCCGCAACGGCACGACGACAGTCGCGACCGGTGAAGAAGCTAACGAGGCGCTGCGCATTACGCTTGCCATTATGGACTCCGCCCGTACCGGCGAAATCGTCCGGGTCTGACATTCTGACTGAATAAACCAGGTGATGAGATGAGCATAAAAAAAATGGGTATTGCAGGTGTTATTGGCACACTTCTGCTGGCAGGCAACGCCAGCGCCGAGGAAACCCTACGTGTACTGCTTGAAGGACACAGCACCAGTGATTCCATCAAAGCGCTTTTGCCGGAATTCGAAAAAGAGACCGGTATTAAGGTTCAGGCAGAAATTGTACCTTACAACGATCTTACCTCTAAAGCCTTGCTGGCCTTCTCCTCGCACAGCGGACGTTACGACGTCGTTATGGACGACTGGGTTCACGCCGTGGGTTACGCCTCGGCAGGCTATATCACACCCGTTGATAAGTGGATGAAGAGTGATACCAAATTTTATGACAAAGCGGATCTGGTACCGAGCTATGCAGATACGCTGCGTTATAAAGATGCTTATTACGGCCTGCCGGTATACGGTGAGAGTACCTTCCTGATGTATCGCAAAGACCTGTTCGAGCAGTACGGTATCGCCGTGCCGAAAACCTTTGATGAGCTGACCGCAGCCGCTAAAACCATCAAGGAGAAAACGAACGGTCAGGTCGCGGGTATCACTCTTCGCGGCGCACAGGGTATTCAGAACACCTTTGCGTGGGCTGCCTTCCTGTGGGGCTACGGCGGCCAGTGGATCGACAGTAACGGCAAGTCTGCCATCTCATCACCCGAGGCGATTGCAGCTACAAATGCGTTCGTGAATATCCTGAAAAATTACGGCCCGATTGGTGCGGCTAACTTTGGCTGGCAGGAAAACCGTCTGGTGTTCCAGCAGGGCAAAGCGGCGATGACCATCGACTCTACCGTGAACGGTGGTTTCAATGAAGACCCGAAACAATCTTCAGTCGTCGGGAAAGTCGGTTATGCCCCGGTTCCTGCACAGCCGGATGATCATCCGGGGAACAGCGGCGCACTTCAGGTTCACGGTATGTTCATCAACAGTGACAGTAAGCATCAGGATGCCGCCTGGAAATTCATCAGTTGGGCAACCGCCAGCCAGACGCAGATGAAATCAGTTGAGCTGAATCCGAACGCTGGTGTGAGTTCGCTCAGCGCCATTAACAGTGATGCTTTTGCTCAGCGCTATGGCGCTTTCAAGGACGGCATGCTTGCTGCTCTGAAGAACGGAAACGCGAAATATCTGCCTACCGTGCCGCAGGCTACGCAGATCATCAATATCACCGGCATTGCCCTGTCTGAAGCGCTGGCTGGCACCCAGTCTGTTGAAAGCGCACTGAAGGCCGCGAACACCCGTAACAATAAAGCGTTGTCTCGTTAACCTTTCTCCCTCAGTGCGTTCAGGCGTGCTGAGGGAAATGAATTTCTTACGCAGATCCAGGTAAAACTATGAAAGCAAAACTCACGCAGCAGGCGTTTACTCTGCCGTTATTGATTGTATTGCTGCTGGTTTCGTTCTACACGCTGGGTTACGCCATCTATTTGTCCGTGTATGACATCGATTTGATGTCGCCACCGCCGTTTGATTTCATCGGTCTGGCGAACTTCATTGAGGTGCTGAAAGAACCCCGCATGTGGCTCTCTCTGTGGCATACGCTGGTCTATGTGGCGGGCTCTACGGTGGCAGAGCTGGTACTCGGCAGTGCCATTGCGCTGTTCATCAGTCGCGACTTTTTTGGCCGCAAGCTGGTACGAGCGCTGTTACTTTTACCCATGATAGTGACCCCCATCGTGGCGGGACTTATCTGGCGTATTTTCTACGATCCTAATGCCGGGCTGTTCAACTGGATCGCGGGCATGTTTGGCATCGCGCCAATTGACTGGTTAGGCAATCCCGGCACGGCAATGGCCTCGCTGATTCTGGCGGATATCTGGCAGTGGACGCCTTTCATTATCCTGCTGGTATCCGCAGGGCTGGACGCGTTACCAAATGAACCTCTTGAAGCGGCTGAGCTGGATGGTGCACGTAGCTGGCGGCTGCTGGCCTTCATCAAGCTGCCGATGATGAAGCCCATCATTCTTATGGCGCTATTCCTGCGCATGATTGATGCGTTCAAATCTTTTGACCTGATTTATGTTATGACCCGTGGCGGCCCGGCCCTGGCGACGGAAACCACCAACATGTACGCCTACCTCACCGGGTTCCAGGATTTTCGTATCAGCGCAGCGGTGGTGATTGCCATCATCAACACGCTGCTGGTGATCGTGGTGCTGTCATTCGCCAGTAAGAAGGTAATGAAAGATGAGTGATTCACTGAAGTTTATCTGTCGGAGAACCGGCTTCTGGCTGGTGCTGATAGTCATACTGGCGTTTTTCCTGCTGCCGATCTACTGGCTCGTGACAATGTCATTTAAAACGTACTTAGATGCCTTCGCCATGCCACCAAAGCTCTGGTTTACGCCGATACTGGACAACTATCGACAGGTGCTGAGCAATGGCGATTTCATTCGCGCATTCGGTAACAGTCTGCTGATTTCGCTGGTCTCAACGTTCCTGTGCCTGGTATTCGGGTCGCTCTTTGCCTACGGACTGGTGTTCTTTATTGAGCGAAAAGGACAGGCTAAGCAGTTCATCATGAGCCTGCGCTACGCACCGGTCATTATGCTGGTTATCCCGGTGTATTACCTCATTACGAAGCTTGGCATGACGGATAACTATCTGGTGCTGATTCTGGTTTACACCGTAGCTAACGTGCCATTTACCATTCTGATGATCACTACTTTCTTTGAAGATATTCCCCCTGAAATTCGTGAAGCGGCGCGCGTTGATGGTGCCAGCGAATGGCGCGTGTTTCGCAGTGTCATGCTGCCGCTGGCAAGAACCGGCCTGGCCGCATCAGGCGTATTGACGCTGTTCTTTATCTGGAATGAATTCCAGATTGTCCTGACGCTCTCTGGCGACTCTACACAGACGCTGCCAGTCGCGATCACCTCATTCCTGACCTTCCAGGGGACAGAGTGGGGGCCGCTGACTGCGGCAGGAACCCTGGTGATGCTGCCGATGCTGGTGCTCGGTCTGCTGGTACAAAAACATCTGGTGCGCGGTTTAACCATGGGCGGCGTCAAGTAGCTCAGAAGAGAGGAGTATTGAATTATGTCAGGTATACGTCTGAGCAATGTGTTTAAGCGCTTTCACGATACGCAGGTTATCAATCAGGTCGATCTTGAAATTAAACACGGCGAGTTTTGCGTGTTTATCGGGCCATCAGGCTGCGGTAAGTCCACGCTGCTGCGTATGATCGCCGGGCTGGAGACCATCTCCTCGGGTGAAATTCGCATCGGCGATAGGGTCGTCAATAAGCTGGCACCCGCCGATCGCGGTGTAGCGATGGTATTCCAGAGCTACGCGCTTTATCCGCACATGACTATTTACGACAACATGGCGTTTAACCTAAAGCTCGCTAAAACCGAAAAGGCGGAGATTGAGTATCGCGTGCTGAATGCGGCCAAAATTCTGCAGCTTGAGCCGTTACTTCAGCGTCTTCCGAAAGCGCTCTCCGGTGGACAGCGTCAGCGCGTGGCCATCGGGCGCGCGATTGTGCGTAACCCGGAGGTGTTCCTGTTTGACGAACCGTTGTCGAATCTGGACGCGTCGCTGCGTGTAGCAACCCGCGTGGAAATCGCCAGGCTGCACCATAAACTTGGCAATACGATGATTTACGTCACGCACGATCAGGTTGAAGCCATGACGCTTGCCGATAAGATTGTGCTGCTGAACAGTGGCGCGTCCATGCTCAATGAAGGTTCAATTGCGCAGGTGGGTCATCCGCTTGAACTCTATCACCACCCGGTCAATGCGTTTGTCGCCGGCTTTATCGGCTCACCCAAAATGAACTTCCTTCCTGCAGAGTTGATCAATAGCAGCGCGCAGAGCAGCAAAGTCCGGCTGGGTCATGCAGGAGAGGTCATTGATGTTGAGGTCAATACCGCCGTGGCGCAGTCCGGTGAGAAGGTGAAAGTAGGCATTCGTCCTGAGCATCTGCGTCTGTGCAGTAAGTCTGACGCGCATCTTACAGGTCAGATCCAGCACATAGAGCATCTGGGGGAAGCCGCCTACTTTTACATTGCGGTAGAAGGCTTCGATCCTGTTCTGGTTAAACATGCGGAAGAGCTGGAGCTGAGCCTGGGTGATGACGTTGGGCTGATGATCCCGCCACAGCACGCACATCTGTTTGATGAAAAAGGCGTGGCCTTCCGCCGCACAGCCCTGGCCGTACAGAAACAGTTTGCTGCAGCTTAAGCCTCAGATGATATCTGTAAAAACAAAACCGGGCTTTTGCCCGGTTTTGTTTATCCTGATGAAAACTGACATGGGCTGGCCGACGCTGAGCGTGATGTAACTGAAGGTGGCCAGGTAGCCATTAGGGGACTTAATCGAGAAAGGATGGAACCTGTACGCAGCCTGCTTCCTGTAACATAAATCAAGTTTTCAAAGAGGCTGCCGTTAATACCTTTGGCTTATAAGTATAAAATCAACAGAGTGTGATCGGTGAATATCAAACTTACTTTAGCAGTCTTGACCTCAACATTCTTGCTCTCAGGCTGTTCTGCATTGCTGCCGTTAAATTACAAATCGTATAACGGTAAAGATGCCGCCACTGTGGTGATACAACAGAGGGAAGAGCAAAGTGGGATGCTTTATATCTTGTTCTACGAGAAAAAAGGCGAATGCTATGATCGCATAGAGCGCTTTCAACTAAGCCCTAATATGTGGGATATGAGTAAGAAACTCATAGTGCAAAAAGTACCACCGGGCAAACTAATTGCTATACAGCAGATTTACAATGCCAAAGATCCTGTAGTGACTATGACCACGTCTACAACCTACACTGGTGTGCAGTGGATCCCTATCATTTCTCAGCCGGGTAAGCGTTACTACTTTGCGGTTAACTATGGTGTTCGTGAAGTTCCAGCTGGTTACCCCATTAGCGTGAATACCGCCCCAGCACAGGTGTTCAGCGAATTCAAACAAGTTCCCCAACCTAACTGGGATGCACACAAGATTTGTAAGCATCTTATTGGCGGAAGCTAATGCCAGCCTGATGCCAGAAGCGGACATACAGAAATCCGTCGGATGATGCTTAACATAAGCCGTTAACGTTCGGATATGGCAATGTAAGAACTTTCGTGAAGATTTATCGACGTAAAAGCGGAGGACCATGAGTTTTCCCGCAGGATGCGGTAACTTACCGTCCGGCCGTGGAAAACAGGCTTACTCCGCTTCAGGTCAGGCCCAGATCGCCCGACCTTTCAGATTTAACAAAAAGCTTATTTTTTATCCAGCGACCAGGTCGCGCTGCGCACATCGACTTTCACCGGCAGCAGGCCGACGCGGGTGAAGGTGTCCGCCAGCGCCTGCTGTTCCGCAAACACCTGCGGTGACATGCGTGACGCGCCATAAGGCAGGCGTTGCAGCGTGGTCTGCCAGATGGATTTATCCAGACCGGTGGATTTCGCCAGAATCGCGGCGGCTTCATCCTGATGCTGATTGGCCCAGTTGCTCAGTTTGCTCAACTCGTCAACCACCTGCTTAGCCGTTTGCGGGTGGTTTTCGGCAAACGGGCGGCTGGCAAGATAGAAGGTGTAGTGCGGCACCAGACCTTCGGCGTTGCGCACTTCACGCGCGCCGGCGTTGGCTTCGACCTCAGCCAGGTAAGGATCCCAGATCACCCAGGCATCGATTGCGCCCTTCTGGAAGGCGGCGCGCGCATCGGCCGGCGGCAGGTAAACCGGCGTGACATCTTTATAGTTCAGCCCGGCATCTTCCAGCGCTTTCACCAAAAGATAATTGACGTCTGAACCCTTGTTCAGGCCAACGCGTTTGCCTTTGAGATCGGCCACGCTTTTGATGGGTGAGTCTTTCGGTACTACGATAGCTTCGGTTTTAGGGTTGGCGGGTGAATGTCCGAGATAAATCAGATCGGCTTTTGCCGCCTGCGCAAAGGCGGGTGGCGCATCGCCGGTGGCGGCCAGATCGATACTGCCCACGTTCAGCCCTTCCAGCATTTGCGGGCCGGCGGGAAATTCCACCCAGCGCACCACGATACCCTCTTTTTTGAATGTCTCATCCAGCGTGCCGCGATATTTCAGCAGCGCAAAAATGTTGGCTTTCTGATAGCCGATGGTGACGGTTTCCGGATTGGCGGCAAAGGCGTGCGTGGCGAGCAGGCCGAAGCTGAGTGCCAGTGCGCTCAGGGCAAAACGTTGTGCTTTCATGGGGCGTCTCTCGTGGTTTTTCCTCCATCCTGGCAAAGTTGCTATATAACCAATAAATAACTTTTTAGTATCGCTTATAACTCTAATTCCAGCCTGCATCAGTATTCACTGTAATGGGCAAGTTACATAGAGAACCGGATAATTAGCACGGTAATAATTTGTATAACAAATCAAAATGTCATCGCCGCAGGCTTCTGTCAGGATAAGCGATAACGTTGCCTGCTATAGGTTGCTCCCGTTCTATGAAGTGGTTTTCCCGAAGTGCCGTGCTGTTCTCTGCCAAAACCTGTCTGGCCGCCTTTCTGGCATTTTATCTTGCGCTGGAACTTAACCTGGACAAACCCGCCTGGTCACTGACCACCGTGTATGTTGCCTCGCAGCTTTATTCCGCTTCGACGGTGTCCAAATCGGTGTTTCGCTTTTTTGGCACCGTGCTGGGCGGGCTGTTTACTCTGTTGATCTATCCGGCTACGGTCCAGTCGCCGATGCTGTTCAGCCTGTGTATTTCACTCTGGGTTGCCGTCTGCCTGTATCTCTCGCTGCACGACCGCACGCCAAAAAGTTACGTCTTTATGCTGGCCGGCTACAGCGCCGCCATTATGGGCTTTCCCGATGTGACCTCGCCCGGCGCCATTACCTATACGGTAATTTCCCGCATTGAGGAAATCACCGTGGCGATTGTCTGCAGCAGCCTTGTGCATCGGCTGATCTTCCCGGTTTCGATGCGCCATTTGCTCGAACAGAGCGTCGGGCTGTGGTATCAGAACGCGCGTAAATTGTGTAGCGAGCTGATGACGGCGATGCCCGCGGCAAAATCGCTGGAGCGCGAGGATATTCTGGTGCAGATGGCCAACTATCCGCTCAACGTCGAAACGCTGATCACCCACTGCGTCTATGAAGGGGATGCCGCGCGGCGGCTGGTGCGGCTGGTCAGCGTTCAGTATCAGCATCTGTCGTACCTGATCCCGACGCTCACCGCCATTGAATCGCGGCTGAATCTGCTGGCACAGCAGCAGATCCGCTTTCCCGATTATGTCGCGACGGCTTTTCAGCAATTTTTACAATGGCTGAACGGCGACGCGCAGCAGCCGGTGCGCGATCGCCTCACCGACGCTCAGGAGCAGCTGCTGCAGGCCTGGCGCGCAGGGCGGCTTAACAGTGAAGAGAGCATTTTGCTCATCGGCCTGCTGGAACGGTTACTCAATTTTGTCCGTATTGCTGATGCTTACCACAGCGTCAGCGAGCGCGTCAGTGACTGGACGCCAGCGGTGAAACCGGGCAAGGCGTCACGCGCGCACAAGCATGTCGATAAAGGTCTGCTGCTGCTGTCGTGCTTTACCGCCTTTATTGCCACCTTTGCCAGCTGCCTGTTCTGGATTGGCAGCGGCTGGCGTGATGGTTCAACCGCGCCGATGATGGCGGCGGTGCTGTGTTCGTTCTTCGCCGGGCTGGATAGCCCCATCGCACCGATGAAGCTGTTTCTGAAGGGCGTACTGATCTCCATGGCGATCAGCCTGATTTACGTCACGCTGCTGATCCCGCAGGCGGTGACGTTTGAAGCGCTGGTGATTTGCCTCGCGCCGGGATTGTTTGCTTTAGGGCTGGTGATTGCCAATCCGTCCACCAACCTGATCGGTCTCATCGTCGCCACGCAGATCCCCGGTTTGATCGGCATGAGCCACCATTTCAAACCCGATTTGCAGCTTATAGTGAATGCCATGATCTCCACGCTGGTGGGCATTGCTGTTGCGCTGGTGCTGACGCTGCTGATTCGCAACAAACGCCCGGCGTGGACGGCCACGCGTGCGCTGCGCAAAGGCATTCGCGATCTGCTGCAGTTTATTACCGCGCTGCGCATGAACACCGCCACGCTGACGGCGCGGCAGCAATTTGTCGCACGCACGCTGGACAGGGTAAACGTGATTCTGCCGCGTAAACGCGTCGATCCGGCACCGGAACTGGTGGCGGGCGGTAACCTGATTGCGGAAGCCTGGCTCGGGGCTAACTGCTATGACTATTACACCCGTCATCGGCACCTGCTGCTGGCGAACCAGATAGAAAGCGCAGCCATGTTTCACGAGCTGAGCCAGTTTCTTAAGCAGCGGCTGAAAACGCTGGACAGCACGCCGTCGCCAGCGCTTTTGCATGAGCTTGATGTGTTGCTGCTACGGCTGGAGGCGGCGGCGCAGCAGGAAAATGCGCTGTTTGCGCCGCTGTTTCATCTGTTCAATATCCGTCTGTCGCTCTTTCCTGGCGCGCGCTGGCCGCAGCCGCTGCCAGAGCAAAACAGCACATAGTGTGATTAAGATCGCACTTTTTGTTAGGTCGGTAATAATAACAATGGTTACTATAACTCCCATGCAGAGCATTCAGCTCTGACCCAAACATTGAAGGAATATGACCATGAAAAACGTAAAAACTCTGACCATCGCTGCTGTTGCTGCTCTTTCTATGATCTCTTTCGGTAGCTTCGCCGCTGAAAGCATCTCCGTTCACGGCAGCACCCTGGATAGTGCTGAAGCCCAGGTTGCCGCTCAGGCTAAAGCGAGTGGTGCAGACAGCTACAAAATCACCAGCGCCCGCGCAGACAACGGCGTGGACATGACTGCTGAGCTGTACAAATAATAACAATCCCTTTCTCCGTTAACGTGCTTAGCCCGGGTTATCCCGGGCTTTTTTGTGCCTGCGATGCGGTTCAGCGCCGCGACGCTTTCATGCCTTCATTGAATACCGTACAGTGCCAGACGAGCTAATTTCCGTGGGGAACGGTAACTGATGAAAATGATTGGCCTGATTGGCGGCATGAGCTGGGAATCCACCGCGCTCTATTACCGCATCATCAATGAACAGGTAAAGCAGCAGCTGGGCGGATTGCACTCGGCGCGCAGCCTGATGTACAGCGTCGATTTTCAGCAGATTGAGAAATTGCAGGTCGCCGGTGAATGGCAGCAGGCCGGTGAAATCCTGGCCGAAGCCGCCCGTAGCCTGGAGAAGGGCGGGGCGGATTTCATTGTGCTGTGCACCAACACCATGCACAAAGTCGCCGATCAGATCATCACGGCCACCCGCATTCCGCTGCTGCATATCGCTGACGCCACGGCACAACGCATTCGTCAGGCCGGCGTGAAACGCGTCGGTCTGCTGGCGACCGCGTTCACCATGGAGCAGGAATTCTATAAAGGGCGCCTTGAGCAGCAATATGACATCGAGGTGCTGGTACCGGACGCTACCGGACGTAAAACGGTGCACGACATTATTTATCAGGAGCTGTGCCTTGGCGTGATCCGTGAAGAATCACGCGCGCAGTACCGTGACATCATTGCTCAGCTGGTGGCACAAGGGGCTGAAGCCATTATCCTTGGCTGTACCGAAATCACGCTGCTGGTTAAAGCGGAGGATGCGGCGGTGCCGCTGTTCGATACCACATTAATCCATGCGCAGGACGCGGTGAAGCTGGCGCTGGCAACAAATAACTAGCCTGCTAATTATAAGCTGTGTTATTATGTGTTCATTGAAGGCACAACGCCGACCCGCATGGTCGCACAGGGATGTGCCAGAACTGGCTGCCAGTATTGGCAGCCTTTTTTGTGGCTGAAAAAGCGTCAGAACGCTGTTTCCAGTGAATCGGTGACGCAATAGTCATCATCCACCAACGGTAAATAGCGCCACTTATCAAATGCGGTACAGGGATGGGAAATGCCGCAGCCAATCCAGTCGCCCGGTTGCAGCGGATCGTCCGCCGGTAACTGCAAATAAGCGTGCTGATCGTTGACGTCGGTGATGCGCAAATGCGTGGCCGCGCGCGGTGCGCTGCCGTCCACCTGACGAATCCACAGCGGATTGGGCAGATCCTGATCGAACGGCACATCGCGCCGGCCGAAATCGACAAAGGCCAGCCCCGGCTCCGGACGCGATAACACGCGGCCCCAGATCTCCAGTGCGGCGCTGAAATGGTGCGTTGCACCCGGCTGCGCAAAGGGGGCAATGCGTGCATACAAGCCGCTGTCATGTGCCATGTACGCACCGGATCGAATCAGCGGCGTGACCGGCAGCGGCAACTGTGCCGCGCTGAAGCAGGCCGCGACCACATCGAACCACGCGCCACCGCCGGCGCTGAGAATAATTTCTCCGCTGGCAAACAGCTGGTGTTCAGCCAGCAGCGCGGCGGTCGCGATCATCATCTCGCAGTAATCTTTCACGCGCTGCACGCCTGCGGCATTGCGTCCGGCACCCAGCGCACCTTCATAACCGGCCACCCCCACCAGCTGCAGCGAGCGGCTGTCATAGATTGCCTGGGCGATTTCCAGCGCAGCCTGCGGCGAGCGACAGCCGGTGCGGCCGCCGCTGACCGACATCTCCAGCAGCACGGCGATCTGTGCGCCGCCGAGATGCTGCTCAAGCAGTTTTACGCCCTGCAGCGAATCCACATAACAGAGAAAGCCGTGGTCGGGATGCTGCTGTTGCCACTGGCCAATCCAGCGGATCCCGGCGGGATCGACCAGTTCATTGGCGAGAAACACGTTGCGGATGCCAAACTGGCGCAGCGCGCGCACCTGGGCCGGCGTCGCTGCGCTCAGGCCCCAGGCGCCGCCTTCACTGACGGCACGGCGCAGAATCGCCGGCGACATCGAGGTTTTGCCGTGCGCGGCCAGCATCACGCCGTTTTCCTGGCAGAACGCCGCCAGTTGCCGCAGGTTATTCTCCAGCGCCGATTGTTTCATCAGCATCAGCGGTGAGAAAACTTCAGGGCTGTTAAACACCGGCGTGCCGTTAGCCAGCGGCTGATTGCCCGTTCCGGCCACCGATTTAAACCGCGGCGCAGGCTGCAGCGCATCCAGCGCGCCGTCGGCCTGCAAAGGGAAGTGAATCGACATCCTGCCTCCTGTTAGTGTTCAAGCACGCGCGATAAAAACTGCTGGGTGCGCGGATTCTGCGGATTAACGAAAATCTGCTCCGGCGAACCCTGTTCGGCGATCACCCCCTGGTCCATAAACACCACGCGATCGGCGGTTTTACGCGCAAAGCCCATCTCATGCGTCACCACCACCATGGTCATGCCTTCCCGTGCCAGACTGCGCATCACTTCCATCACTTCACCAACCAGTTCGGGATCGAGCGCGGAGGTGGCTTCATCGAAGAACATGATTTTCGGCTCGACCGCCAGCGCGCGGGCAATCGCCACACGCTGTTGCTGCCCGCCGGACAGCTGAGCCGGATAGTGATGCGCACGCTCCGCCAGGCCAACGCGCGTCAGCGCCGCCATGCCGCGTTTGTTCGCTTCCGCTTCGGACAGCTTCTGCGCTTTAATCAGCGCCAGCGTCACGTTGCCGAGTGCGGTTTTATGCGGAAACAGGTTGAACTGCTGAAACACCATGCCGACGTGGCCGCAAATTTCACTGCTGCGTTTACGGTCGTGCAGCGGTACTTCATTGACCCAGATTTCGCCGCCGTCGGCGGTTTCCAGACCACTCATAATGCGCAGCACGGTACTTTTTCCCGAGCCGGAGGCGCCAATCAGCACCAGCACTTCGCCCGGCGACACGTCCAGGCTGATCTCTTTCAGTACCTGGGTTGCGCCAAAGGATTTGGTAATACGGCTCAGCGTAATGGCGGATTTGCTCATGATAACTGGCTCCTGGTTTGATGATGTTGAACCCAACGGGAAAGTGGAAAGCAGACAGCGAAGTAGAGCAGGGCGACCAGGCCGTAAACCACCACCGGCTGGCCAATGCGATCGACAATCGCCTGCCCCTGGTGCATCAGCTCCGACATGCCGATCATGCTGACAATCGACGTATCTTTGATTAGCGAAAGATACTGGCCCACCAGCGGCGGCAGTACGATGCCGCGCGTTTGTGGCAGCACTACGCTGAGAAACGTCTGGCGTTTTGATAATCCGAGAATCCACGACACTTCCCACTGCCCTTTCGGCACGGCTTCAATGCCGGCCCGGAACACTTCAGCAATGTAAGCGCCCTGATAAATGCTCAGGCCCAGAATGCCGGCGGCGAACAAATTGATTTCATAGCCAAAATAGGCCACGCCGAAGTAAATGAACATCAGGGTGATCAGCACCGGCGTGCCGCGAAACAGCTCGGTGTACAGCACGGCAATCTCTCTGGCGATCGGCAGACGACTGGTGCGAAGCACCGCGGCGAGTAAACCGAGCAGGGTGCTGCCGGCGATAGCGGCGATGGACAGCAGTAAGGTGATGACCAGCCCTTTCAGCAGGATTGGCAGCGAGCTGATGATGAGTTCACTCATAGCGCATTCTCCCGTTTCACTGGATTAATCAGCCATTTTTTTGCCCACCGCCAGCCGGACTTTTTTACCGGCGTCACCAGCGGCGGGTGGAACAGCCGGCGTCCGGCTACGGTGCCAAGCCATGAAAACAGGTTACTCAGCACCAGATACACCAGGGCAACGACGCTGAAAGTCTGGATATAAAGCAGGGTGCGCGCGTTAATTACCGTGGCGGTACCGGTCAGCTCCGGAAGGGCGATCGCCGAGAGCAGCGACGTACCGAGCAGCAGCTGAATCAGGTTATTGATGATCGCCGGCCAGACGGCGCGAGCCGCCTGGGGCAGCACCACGCTGAGAAAAATCTGGTGACGCGGAATGCCGAGGATATATGCCGCTTCCAGCTGCCCCTTCGCCACGGACTGAATACCGGCGCGGAAGGTTTCCGACAAATAGGCACCAACGTTAATCCCCAGTGCCAGCACCCCGGCGGTAAAAGCGCTCATGGTGATACCGAGCGACGGCAGGCCAAAAAAGATGATAAAAATTTGCAGCAGCACCGGCGTATTGCGGATGAATTCAACATAACAGTGGCTGATCCAGCGCAGCGGCGCCAGCGGTGAAGATTTCGCCAGCGCGGCCAGCAGACCGAGCGCCACCGCCAGCGCGAACGCCAGCAGGGTAACCTGCAGCGTGAGCCACGCGGCCTCCAGAAAGGTGTCGGCGTAACGCCACAGGGTTAGCCATTGATAACTCATGGTATGACTCCTTCAGGCGGCGCAGCCTGTGCGACTGCGCCGTGGGCGGACAATCAGTATTGCGGATTCAGCGGATAACGTGGTTTGCTGCCGAACCATTTCTCATACAGCTGGGCGTTCTCACCGGATGCGTTGATTTCAAACAGGAATTCGTTGAGGTAATTGGTCCATACCTGGTCGCCCTGTTTCACCCCAAAGGCGTTGTACTCCAGTGGTACCAGCGCTTCGTTAGTTACGGCCAGTGACGGATCGAGCTTCGCCTGGTAAGCGAGGAAGTTGTTATCCTCGATCATCGCATCGGCCTGGCCCTGTTTGACGGCCAGAATCGCCGCCTGAGATGAGTCGTACTCCTGAATTTTCACGTCGATGCCGAGGTTGCGCACTTCGTCGCCATTGGTCGAGCCTTTCACCGTGGCAATGGTTTTGCCGGCCATGTCATGCGCAGACTGAATGCCGCTGTTTTTGCGCACCAGCATTGCCTCACTGGCTACTACGTACGGATGGGTGAAGCCAATCTCTTTGGCACGTTCCAGATTGCGGGTGAAGTTACAAAACACCACATCGACTTTGTTGGTTTGCAGATTAGGGATGCGGTTGGCGCTGGTGGTGTTGACCATTTCCAGCTTCACGCCCATCTCTTTGGCCAGCGCTTTCGCCAGGTCAACGTCGTAACCATCCGGGTTGCCGTCTTTGTCATAAAAACCGAACGGTGCGAAGCTCAGGCAGTCACCGACGCGCAATGTGCCGCGCTGCAGCACGGTTTGCAGCGCCGACTGTGGCGCAGCGCCAGCCTCTTTTTTCTCTTCGGTGGGCGTACAGCCTGCTATCGCCAGCAAGACCAGCGCACCGGCCACGGTTTTGGCACTTAATTTCAGCGATGTTGCATTCATCTTTATGCTCTCTTTAAATGTTTGACGAGACGGCGTTATTCCGCATCACCCGTTTAATAGACGATAGCCAGCGCAGCGGCCGCACCGCGTATTTCGGGTTATTTTTTTGAAAAAGCAAATGCACTAATTAATATCAGGCTGGCCTGGTGTTGGCGAAGAAAATGAACATCGCAGCCTGGTTGAACGGTATTACTTATTTACGATCGGCGCGGAAACATTTCATGTCCACTTCGACTTTGCAGTCGACCACTAAATCCTGCACGCTACAAATACGCGCCGGTGGATGACCACTGAATATCTCACTGAATACTTTGTTGAAAGAACTGAAATAACGCGCGTCGGTCAACACCGCCGTCACATGGACCACATCCTCCACGCGATAACCCGCTTCGCGCATGATGGTGAGGCAGTTGTCGAACGCTAACTGTGTCTGTTCGATGATGCCGCCCTCTACTACTTCGCCGTCGCGCATCGGCGTCTGGCCTGAGATATACAGCCAGCCATCGGCCTCAACGGCGCGGGCGAACGGCAATTTTTGCCCGCCGGTACCGGTACCGCCCTCAATGCCATAACGTTTGATCGTCATGTCTTTCTGCTCCTTTGCACACTTCTGTTTCTGTCTGATATACCAGACTGCTATCTGCAATACCGGATAGGACGAGATTTGCACAGCTGTTGCTTTTTTGCAATATGGCAATCGGCAATTAATTTTTTGCCGTGCTGGTGCGATCGCAAAATAAAATCCAGTGCCTGATTTTTTTGAATGAAAATGTGACCGCTATCGAATTTGACGGCGAAGCTCATCTTTTTTATGCGCCATAATGGGGCCCGAAAATAGCGCATGATAAATAAAGTCGCCGGAAAGATTTTTATTATGGCGGGGATGGGTAATTTCTTTTTCCGGGTGTATCATGCAGCTCTTTTTAAACGCAGATGAGTAGCACCATAACGACAGGGGAGTGAGCGTATGCCGGATGAAAAAACGTCCCGGGCACGCGGTGTTGACCGGGTTATTGATATTTTTCGCCAGCTGCATATCGCGCGTCAGCCTATGGCGATGCGGGATTTAATCGAAGCGACCGGTGCACCGCGCTCCAGTATTTATGAACTGGTCAGTTTGCTGAGTGAAGCGGGTCTGGTTGAGCTTGATGCGGAAGGTGCCGTATTTTTCGGTCGTGAAATGCACTATTACGGTGCGGACTACATGGCCCACAACGATCTAATCCGTCGTGCACATCAGCTTATGGTTGAGATCGTGGCGCGTCATGGCGAAACCGTCCAGCTGTGTATGCTGGAAGGTAACAAATACACCGTGGTGCTGTCGGAGAGCAACGCCCATCCGTTTAAAATCACCTCTGATATCGGTGTGCGCGTGCCGATCACCTGGACGGCGACCGGTCGTTTGCTGCTGAGTAACTGGTCGGACAGCGCCATTCTCGACCTGATTCCGGAGGAGGATTATCGGCTGGCCAGCGGTCAGATTCTCGATAAGCAGACCTTCCTTGAAGAGATTCACCGTGCCGGCCAGCTGGGCTACTGCATGACCGAAGGTCTGTCCGAAAGCTTTACCTGCTGTATGGCTGCACCGATTCGCTCGCGCAGCGGCCAGGCGGTTGCGGCGATCTGCTTTATGGTCAGCCGTGATACCCCGGCGGAACGCCGACAGATGCTGTTGCAGGAGCTGATCGCGTCCGGGCAAAAATTGTCTGATTTCACCTGAGCCGTTGCTTCGCCACAGCGGAATGCGGCGGGCTCCCGGCGCCGTATTATTCGCTTACAACCGCGTGCCGTCGGGTTTATTTTGCCGTGATTAAGGTTGTGTTAAGGTAATTGATAATAATAACTATTTCTTTTACCACGGAGTTTTGGCATGAAAACGCGCCTGTTACTGGCAATGGGGATTCTGGTCTCAACCGCAGCCTGCGCGACTGACTATCCGCTCACCGTCACCGACATGGATGGTCACACGCAAACAATCAGCAAAGAACCGCAGCACATCATTCTGCAGGATGGCCGCGATGTGTTGACGCTGGCGCTGCTCGATCGCGACAATCCGTTTAAACGTGTCGTGGCCTGGAACAATCTGCCGAAAAAGCAGGATACGCAAACCTGGGATATGCTAAAGCGCCGCTGGCCTGAAGCGACAAAAATTGTCGATATGGGTTTCAGCGATCAGGGCCAGGTTAATCTGGAAAGCGTGCTGGCGCAGAAACCGGATCTGATGATTGCGCAGCTGCGCGCTAAGCCGGCGCTGGAACAATCCGGCGTGCTGAGCACGCTGAACAACCTGCACATCCCGGTGCTGTTCGTCGATTATGAACTGCATCCGGCACAAAACACCGCCCCGAGCGTCACGCTGCTGGGCAAAGTGCTGAACCGCGAAAGCGAAGCCAAAGCCTACACCGATTTTTACCAGCAGCGCTTCGACCGCATCACGCAAGCCGTTGCGAAGGTCAAAAACAAACCCACGGTATTTATCGAACCCATTGCCGGTAACAGCGATAACTGCTGCTTTACCCAC
Source organism: gamma proteobacterium symbiont of Lampromicra miyakona (assembly GCF_059730895.1). NCBI lineage: Bacteria > Pseudomonadati > Pseudomonadota > Gammaproteobacteria > gamma proteobacterium symbiont of Lampromicra miyakona. Next base: position 70,976 of record NZ_AP035933.1, read on the forward strand.
AGCCATAATGGCTGGGGTGGGCTGGTAGAAGCGGTCGGCGGCAAAAATATTGGTTCGGCACTGCTGCCAGGCAATGCCGGCTTTGTCGCGCTGGAAAAAATCATCGCCATGAAACCGGATGTTTACATCATGACCGGTTCAAAGCGGCCAAACAGCAACGTGCTGCCGTTTGGTTACGGCGTGCAGCCGCAGGAAGTACGTGCCACGTTCCAGACGTTATTGCAGCGTACCGGCCTGGCGCAAATCGCGCCGGTGAAGCAGGGGCGCGTGTATGGGGTGTATCATCACTTCTACAATCACCCGTACAACATTATCGGCATGGAAATCCTGGCGAAGGATCTCTATCCGCAGAAGTTTGCCGATCTCAAACCGGTGGCGGATTTCCATACCCTCGTGAAAACCTTCACTCAACTGCCGGACGATGCCATCGAACTGAGCTATCCGGACAACCAGTAATTGCCCGCAGCGGGCGCCCGGCCCGCTGTTCGCTTTCCCTGAAAGGCAAAATCCCCACAAAAAGTGCACGACGATCATGACACTGCATATTGTTATGTTATAACATATCAATATCAGCACCCCTTCAGGTGCGCGTGATGTCATTATTCAGGAGAGATTATGTCAGCTTTATCCACAAACGGCGGCTTCAGGCGGCTGCCGGTCACCGTACTCTCTGGCTTTCTCGGCGCCGGAAAAACCACTTTGCTTAACCATATTCTCAACAACCGCGAAGGCCGCCGCGTGGCGGTGATCGTCAACGATATGTCGGAAGTGAATATTGATGCCGCGCTGGTGCGCGAGGGCGGGGCGGCGTTGTCACGTACCGACGAGAAGCTGGTGGAAATGAGCAACGGCTGCATCTGCTGCACGCTGCGCGAAGATTTACTGCTGGAGGTCAACCGGCTGGCGAAAGAGGGGCGTTTTGATCATCTGGTGATTGAATCGACCGGCATCTCTGAGCCGCTGCCGGTGGCGGAAACCTTTACGTTTGCCGATGAAGAGGGGCAAAGCCTGTCCGCTGTGGCGGCGCTGGATACCATGGTGACCGTGGTGGATGGCTACAATTTCCTGCGTGACTATGATTCCAGTGAAAGCGTCCGCTCGCGCGGCGAATCGCTCGGCGAGGAGGATGAGCGCACGGTGGTCGATTTGCTGATCGATCAGATTGAATTCTGCGATGTGCTGATTCTCAACAAAACCGACCTGATTGATGCGGCGGAGCAGGCACGGTTGACCGCGATTCTGCACTCGCTCAATCCCCGTGCGCGGATTATTCGCGCGCAGTTTGGTCAGGTGGCGCTTGATCAGGTGCTGAATACCGGCCTGTTTGACTTCGATGCTGCGGCACAGGCCCCCGGCTGGCTGAAAGAGTTGCGCGGCGAGCACACGCCTGAAACTGAAGAGTACGGCATCCGCAGCTTTGTTTTCCGCGCGCGTCGTCCCTTCCATCCGCAGCGTTTTTACCAGGTGATTACGCAGCACATGCAGGGCGTGGTGCGGTCGAAAGGATATTTCTGGCTGGCAACCCGCCCGCGTCACGCCGGATCCTGGTCGCAGGCCGGCGGCGTTACGCGACAGGGGCTGGCCGGGATGTGGTGGGCCTGCGTGCCTGAAGATCGCTGGCCGCAGGACGCAGACACGCTGCATTACATCCGCGAAAACTGGCATGAAGGCACGGGGGATGCGCGGCAGGAGATGGTGATCATCGGTATCGATATGGATGAAACCGTGCTGCGTCAGCAGCTGCACCATGCGTTACTGACCGATGAGGAAATGTCGCTGGGGCCAGACGGCTGGACACAGTTGCCGGATCCGTTCCAGCCATGGTTTGACTGATGCGTCGCCGCGCAGCGGGCTGTGCGGCGACGAACCTATCATCATAACCCGCTATTCATCAGCCGCATCTGGGTGCAGAACGGACACTGACAGCCGCTCACCGCCGCCGCCAGGCGCGCATGCGCTTCGGCAATCGCCAGCGGCTGCGCCTGATCGGTGCTGGCAAGTGCGTTAGCCGGTTTCAGCGCCAGCTTCAATGGATCGATTTTCGCCTGAAATGCTCCCGCTTTCGCCGAAGCAAAAGCAATCACTAACAGTGGAACGGTAACCTTCATCGCAGCAACCTCAATCAGAGCACGGGATTGTAACGATATAACATAAATGTGGCGCTGTTAAGCGCCTTGATGCGGCGATCCCAGCCACATTGAAACTTCGACGCCATCAGCAAACGGCAGCGAGGTATAGAGGCGGCTGCCGTGCACCATTTCCAGATACTCCGGGCTGAAATCGGCATCATCGGCCACAATCAGGGCACCCGGACGCAACCAGGGCTGCACCAGCTGCAGAATCTCCGGATAGATCGCCTTCGCGCCATCCAGCACCAGCATATCAACGCTGGCTGGCAGGTCCTGACTCAGCGTGTCCAGCGCATCGCCCACGCGAATTTCAATCAGGTCACTGACGCCAGCATCGGCAAAATGATTGCGCGCCAGCGCCACTTTGCCCGGTTCAAACTCGCTGGTGATGATGCGGCCGCCGCCGTTATCGCGCACCGCCGCCGCCAGGTGCAGGGTGGAGAGACCAAACGAAGTGCCAAACTCAACGATATGCTGCGCCCGGCTGCTGCGCGCCAGCATATACAGCAGTTTGCCGGTTTCCCGCGAGACCGCCAGCGGCACATCTTTTAAATGACCGTAAAGTTCGCGGTAATCGGTTTTGCTCCGCAGCAGACGCGTTTGCTCCTCATCGGACATCACGCGAAACGCTTCATTGGTGGGATGCGCCATGTTATCCGCCAGCTCAAACAGATAGTTAAGCAGCGGTGCCAGCGGCGCGGAAGTCAGGGTGTTCATCATCGGGGTTCCTGCATCAGAAGATGGATTTTGCGTCAGGAACAGAATACGATGAATTACTCGCATTTCACTATTCGCGTTCAGGAGCAGACGATGGCCGCACAACGTAACGCTAAGATTTCTGAAAGAAAAAAGCCGCAGCAGGCGCGATCCAGTGAGCTGGTGGCAGCCATTTTGCAGGCGGCGACTCAGGTTCTGGAGCAGGAGGGCGCCACGCGCTTTACCACTGCCCGCGTGGCCGAACGGGCGGGCGTCAGTATTGGATCGCTGTACCAGTATTTTCCCAACAAGGCCGCTATCCTTTTCCGGCTGCAGAGCGAAGAGTGGCAGCGAACCGGCGATCTGCTGGGTTCGATTCTGCGCGACAGCGCATCCACGCCGCGTCAGCGCTTGCATCAGCTGACCTGGGCGTTCCTGCACTCGGAGTGTGAAGAGGCGGCGATGCGCACCGCACTGAATGATGCCGCGCCGCTTTACCGGGATGCGCCGGAAGTGCAGGCCGCGCGCGCCAATGGCGAGAATGTGATGTGCGAATTTCTGCAACAGCTGCTGCCGCAGCGGGACGCAGCTGAGGTGGCGCGGGCGGCGGATTTAATCAACAGTACGCTGGGTGACGTCGGCAAGCATTTTTCCGAATCGCCGCGCAGCGCAGCAGAAATTCAGGTTTACGCACGCGATATGGCAGACATGTTTTGTGCCTGGATCAGAGAAAAAGGGGCCGAATTGCAGTAAAAAATGGGCTGGAAATCTCTGAAAGCGGTTAACAAACTCATTATTCACATTCTCATTAATCCACACCGCGAGTAAGCTTGATAAAACCTTGGTAAAGCCGGATGGATTGACGGCACACAGAGACGGGAGAGCATGATGGCAGTAAAAATGATTGCGGTGGATATGGATGGGACATTTCTCGATGACAATAAGCAGTACAACGCGCAGCGTTTTGCGCGCCAGTACGCGCTGCTGAAGGAGAAAGGCATCCGTTTCGTGGTCGCCAGCGGCAATCAGTATTATCAGTTGCAGCACTATTTTCCCGCTATCAAAGATGAGATCGCCTTCGTGGCTGAAAACGGTGCCTGGGTATCCGACAGCAACGAAGAAATTTTCTGCGGTGAACTGGCGCCGGAACGTGTTCATCAGGTGCTGGATATTCTCGCCAAAGAACCGGAGATCAGCACCGTGGTGTGCGGTCGCAACGGAGCCTATGTGCACAAGTCAATGCCGGATGAGGTGGTCGCCATGCTGGCCAATCACTATCGCCGGCTGGAGAAGCGCGACAGCCTGTACGATATCGACGATACCATTTTCAAGTTTTCGCTGAATCTGGCACACGAAGGTGTCGAGGCGCTGCTGGCACGTCTGCACAGCGAACTGAACGCGATTGAAAACATCATGCATCCGGTCTCAAGCGGATTTGGCTTTGTCGATTTAATCATTCCCGGCTGTCATAAGGCGCACGGCATCGCGCTGCTGCAGGAGAAGTGGGGCATTGATGATTGTGAAGTGCTGGCGATTGGCGACAGCGCCAACGATATCGAAATGCTGCGCCAGGCCTGTTACAGCTTTGCCATGGCCAACGCCGCTGCACCGGTGGCAGCCGTCGCGCGTTATCGGACGGAAAGTAATAACGACGAGGGCGCTCTCAACGTCATCGCCCGTCTGCTGGCACGCGAAACGCCGTTTGGTTAACGGTCACTGGATCGATCCACGAACCGCGGCGCTATTTAATGTGTGATAAATCGCGCCGCGACGAACAGTATGCGACCCGCGCGTGGTTATTCACTGGCGGATGACGCTGCAGGGCGGGCGTTTTCCGCCGGCGTGCCGCCTGCTGCGCGAAGGTTAGCTTCTATCTCATCCAGTGCCGCCTGGTTTTCTAATCCCCACTGATACATCTGCTCAATTGGCCGGGCGAAGGTCATCCCCAGCGCGGTCAGCCGGTAATCCACTTTCGGTGGAATCACTTCGTAGACCTGACGTGCAATTAAGCCGCGCTGCTCCAGCTCTTTCAGTGTCTGAAACAGCATTTTTTTCGAAATCCCCTGCAGGCTACGCTGCAGTTCACCGGTACGGGCGCGCTGTCCCGGCCAGTGATACAACGCGTGCAGCACCATCGTGCTCCATTTCACCGAAAACAGATCCATCAGACGGCGCGGTGGCGAATCCGCATAGAAAACCAGTTTGCCATCAACCCAGGCTGGCATCGCACTCTCCTTTATGGTCACCAAATGGTGACTACTATCAATTCTGCACCGCGTTGATTATAGTCTGCCGCCTTCATTCAGCCCACATCAGAATTTGAGGAAGGCATCATGAAAATTAACGCACTGGTGGCACAGGATGCAGCGCAACCGCTCGCTGCCGGCCAGATTACTTTGCGTCCGCTGCAGCAGCAGGACGTAAAAATTGAAATTCTTTACTGCGGCGTATGCCATTCCGATTTGCACATGGCACGCAATGAGTGGGCGGTCAGTCGTTATCCGCTGGTGCCGGGCCACGAGATCGTTGGACGCGTGCTGGAGACCGGAACTCAGGTTACGCGCTTCAAAGCCGGTGATGTGGTCGGTGTGGGCGTGATGGTGGATTCCTGCCGTGCCTGCCACTTCTGCCAGCAGCAGGAAGAGCAGTACTGCGAAGCGGGCTTCACCGCCACTTACAACGGCATCGATAAATACACCGGCGACAGCACCTGGGGCGGCTACGCGCAGAATGTGGTGGTCGATCAGCATTTTGTCGTGTCGATCCCGCAAAATCTGGCGCTGGCGGGCGTGGCACCGCTGCTGTGTGCGGGCGTGACGGTGTGGTCACCGCTGCGCCATTTTGGCGTCAAAGCCGGTGATAACGTCGGGGTAGTGGGGCTGGGTGGTTTGGGCCACATGGCGGTAAAACTGGCCAGCGCGCTGGGCGCTGAGGTTACCCTGTTTACTACCTCGCCGGAAAAAGGCGCTGACGCACGTCGTCTTGGTGCGACGCGCGTGGTGGTGTCGCGTGATGCCGCGCAGATGGCGGCATGCCAGACCTCGCTTGATTTCATCATTGACTGCGTGGCGGCACCGCACGATCTCGATCCTTACCTCGCGACGCTAAAGACCAATGGCCGTCTGGTGCTGGTCGGCATTCCTGACCAACCGCATCAGTCGCCGAACGTCACGCCGCTGGTGTTTCGCCGTCTGAGCATCAGCGGTTCATCCATCGGTAGCATCAAAGAGACTCAGGAGATGCTGGATTTCTGCGGCGAGCATAACATCACGGCAGATATTGAGCTGATCGCCGGTGAAGAGATCGAAACGGCCTTCGCGCGTATGCTAAAGGGCGAGGTGAAGTACCGTTTCGTCATTGATATGCTGGCGACTCGCTGGTAATTGCCCAGCCATGGCCGGCGATTTCAGGCTGAAATCGCCGGCTTTGCTATGAATAGGCTACTCTGGCACGACCGCTTTTATGACACAGCACATTTTCGCCCCGCAACAGTAAACAATTCCCGTTACGGTCCGATAACTCCTTCTGCAAACTCAACAAAAACAACAATGACAGGAGCGAGACATGGGACTGGTCTCCCGATTACGGAATGTGCGCATCACGCGCAAGCTGGCGGCGGGCTTCGGCACCGTCCTGCTGCTGGTGGCGCTGGCCACAGCGCTCAGCGTGCAACGATTCAATCAGATTCACGACATCTATCAGAAAACCAATCTGATTTATGACATCAACATTGAAGTCTTTCAGGCCAAAATCAATCGTCTTAAATATCTGTATGGCGAGGACAAAGCGGGCGACACCATGACGGATTACGTCACGCACGCTCAGCAACTGACGCAGCAGGCCCAGCAGTTGCCGTGGACGGCGGACGCCAGAGGGTTGCTCAACGATGTCGCCAGCCATCTTGCCCGTTTCCAGCACAGCATCACCGCCATGACACAGGCAACCCGACAGCTCAACGATCTGCGCAGCCAGCTGGACGCGCTGAGCCAGCAGGACATGACGTCGCGCTATACCGGGCTAATCCGGACCCCCGTCAGCACACCCGAAGTCACCAACCAGATATATCAGCTGCTGTTTGCTATCAGTAATGTGCGCGAAGAGGCCTGGGCGCTGCGCTTCAACGTCAGCGAGGCACTGCGCAATAAACTGGAACATGATTTTCAGCGCGCCGGGCAGGACCTGGACGCGCTACTGACTCAGCTGCCAGCGGAGCAGCAGGGCGGATTTAGTGCGCTATGGCAGGATACCGAACGTTTTAAAGATCTGAGCCTGCAGGCGGCAGCGATTTACGGCCAGCTGCGCGGCGCGGAAAACACCGTCAAAGTGGCGGGCGATAACAGCAGCGCGGCGATCAAACAGATCATCGCACTGGTTAAGGCGCGTAACGATGAACTGGCTAACGGGTCAGCGGCGCTCTCGCTGCTGATTGGCAGCCTGGCGATAGTGCTGGGCGTGCTGGTGGCCTGGACCATCATCCGGCAGATTACGCGCCCGGTGTTTCACAACCTCGCGCTGGCGGAACGCATTGCCAGCGGCGACCTCAGCTCGCAGTTTGTCACTAATCGCCAGGATGAGCTCGGCCAGCTCACCTCTGCCATGGGACGCATGAATGCGCGATTGCGCGGTATGATTGGCGAGGTGCTGCACAGCGTCAGCAATGTGTCGCAGGCTGCCAGCACCATACATCAGGGCAACCTCGAGTTGTCGTCGCGCACCGCCCAGCAATCGGCTGCGGTGGTGGAAACCGCTGCCAGCATGGAGCAGCTGACCGCCACGGTGAAAAATAATGCCAGCAATGCGCGTCTCGCCAGCCAGATCGCGGCGGAAGCGACGCATAACGCCAGTCAGGGCGGTATTGCGGTGCACAACGTCGTCAGCACCATGGGCGAGATTTCTGATAGTTCAAAGAAAATTGCCGAGATTACTGCGGTGATCAACAGCATCGCCTTCCAGACCAACATCCTGGCACTCAACGCGGCGGTTGAAGCCGCCCGCGCCGGCGAGCAGGGGCGAGGCTTTGCCGTGGTCGCCAGCGAAGTGCGTAATCTGGCCCAGCGCAGTGCCGGAGCCGCGAAAGATATTGAACGACTGATTGGCGAATCGGTGGGACGAATCAGCAACGGCCATCAGCAGGTGGCGCGCGCGGGTGAAACGATGGAGCAGATTGTCAGTAGCATCGCACGCGTAAATGAAATCATGGCGGAGATCTCGGCTGCTTCTGATGAGCAGAGCCGCGGCATTGAGCAAATCGCGCGCGCGGTAGGTGAGCTGGACGGTACTACCCAGCAAAATGCGTCGCTGGTCAGCGCGTCATCCCATTCCGCACAGGCGCTGGAAGAGCAGGCATTCATGCTGCAGCGGCTGGTCAGCCAGTTCCGTTTGCAAGGCGCTGTAAGCTAAAAACACGCACAGCGGCAGCGAACTTCACCCGCTGGCCGCTGCTGCTATTGGCGGCAAAGCGCTGTTATTTGCGTGTGCGCCAATGTGCAAGGCGAAAATTCTTAAAAAAAGTCGCCGCAGGGCGACTTTTTCCCGATACACTGCCATTTTTGTCGACCTGAATTTTCCCGTGAATGAATTACTACTCGCCTGATGAAAACCATTTGAAGCGCCGGTCAAAACGCTTCGTTCGTCGTATGTTCATCATGCGTCAGCTCGGCACGATCCTCTGTTTCTTTCCGATTCTCTCGGTGTTGCTGGAAATGCAGCGCGGACTGGCATTCAGTGCGCTGCTGTTTGTGAACGCCTTTTTCTGGCCATGGCTGGCGTATCAGCGTGCGCTTCGTGCTGAAGACTCAACCGGTACCGAACGCCAGAATCTGACGCTGGATGCCGCCTTTGGCGGAATCTGGGTGGCGCTGATGGCGTTAAGCCCGATGCCCTCTTTTGTCATCATGGCGGTGCTGGCATCGGATCGCTATGCCGCTGGCGGCGGCGCGCAGCTGATTGCCGCCATACAGGCATTTTTGTGCGGGTTTATTATGGTGTGGCTGCTGGATGGCACCAGCGTACATCTGGCGTTCAGCACGCAAACCGTCTGGCTGACGTTGCCGCTGGCCACCTGTTATATGCTGGTACTCAGCGTGGCTTCCTACAATCTCACCTGGCATTTACGCACCCGCAACCGTGAACTGGAGCGCATCGCGCTGATGGATCCCGGCCTGAAAATTCCTAACCGTCGCCTGTTTGAGCGGCGGCTGGAGAGTGAATTTCTCAGCACGCGGCGCGGCGATAGCAGCGGCTATCTGCTGTTGCTGGATGTCGATCACTTCAAAGTGGTCAATGATAGCTGGGGTCATGAGGCGGGCGATTTTCTGCTGGCCGAGATCTCGGCGCTGCTGCGCAACTATGTCGGGCTGCAGGACATTCCGGCGCGCTTTGGCGGCGATGAGCTGGGTGTCATCGTGCATCAGGCCAGCGATGAATCCGTGGTGGAACTGGCCGAAAGGCTAAAAGAGAAGATTGCCCAGCTGCGCTTACCGGCCTCGGCAGAGTTCCGCTGCTCGGTCAGTATCGGTATTGCGCCTGCGGTCAGCGCCGAATCGTTAAGCGACTGGCTGCGCCATGCGGATGAAGCGCTGTATGAAGTGAAGCGCGCCGGGCGCAACGGCGTGCGACTGTGGCAAACGCCGCTGGCCCGCGCATCATAATCAGAAAAACTCAGGATCGCAGTTTACCGGGAAATTCAGCGAGTTAGCGATGAAGCAGGCTTCGTGTGCCTGATGATGCAATGCCCGCGCGCGATCGGCATCCGCTGGGTCGCGCAGTTTGATGCGCGGCTTCAGCGTGATATCGGTAAAGCGTCCACGCGCCCCCTCGACCATATTCCCTTCGGCAGCATCTTCATACTCCTCCACCACAATGCCGGCATCGGCGCACAGGTGTAAATACCACAGCTTATGGCAGGCCGCCGCAGACGCCAGCAGCAATTCCTCAGGATTCCAGCGCGTTTTATCCCCACGAAATGCCGGATCGGCACTCAGCAAAATGGGCGGTTTATCGGGTGCCTGTAATTCACTGTCACGATCGTAAGCGGTATAAGAAGCTGTGCCATCGCCGCGATTGCCGCTCCAGCGAAGGTGAATCTGGTAATGGTGCTGCCGTGCTGCCATGGGAAATGTCCTGTTCAGTGAGATCACCTTAGCGGTTGTTATTCACAACGTTCGCTACGTTTTGGTGCAAATTAATAAGGTGCGCGTCGATGCGCATCTGAAACACCTTACAGTAAAACATCTACGTAATCAGCGTATCTCATTGACATACATAAAGTGTTCAGTGCTAAAACGGTGATGCGCAAGAATCACCGGCGTGGCGCTTTGATCAAATGAGACCTCATCGATCACCATCACCGCGTGCGGCAGAGCAAGTTCCAGCAGGTTGGCATCTTCTTCCGTGGCGAGCGTGGCGCTGATCTGCTCGCGTACCGCCGCAACACGCACATCGTACTGCTCAAACAGGTAACGATACAGCAACTGCGGTAGCTGTTCCGCCGGTGGAAAGTCGGGCAGACGCGCGGCGGGCAGCACCAGCGTTTCATGCATGGCCGCAATGCCCTTCACCCGGCGCAGGCGTTTCAGGCGAATCACTGCGTCACCTGGTGCGATCTGCAGCTTATCGGCCTCGTCGGCGCTGGCGCGGCTGTGCTGATACTCCAGCAGTCGCGTTTCCGACTGCAGCAAACCGCCCGATTTGTCATGCAGACGAAAATAGTGAAAGAAATGGCTGAGGTTATGCAGCGGCGCCCAGCCGGTCACCACCGTGCCGGTTTTGCGCCGGCGCATCAGCATCCCTTCCGTCGTGAGCGCCGCCAGCGCTTTGCGCACCGTACCGACCGAGACACCGAACTTCGCCGCCAGACTGTTTTCACTGGGCAAAATGGTGCCCGCCGGCAGTTCGCCCTGCAGGATGGATTCACTGATATGGCGCTTCACTACTTCGTACAGCGGAGCGCCTTCGCCTTCGTTCAGGCGACTGAATTGAGGAACGTCGTGCGCGTCATAGTTTTTTTGCATGTTTCCGATTACCGATTGACCCCAGCTGTTCATTTGCATTATCTATAAACTATATAGAAATACAATAAGTGAACAGTTTATGCAGGAAAATTCATCACTACAGCGCGCTCTGACCTATATCGCCGACGATCAGGCGCAGATTCTTGACGATCTGCAACGCATGCTGGCGGTGGATACCTGCTTCCCGCCCGGACTGGGTTACGCAGCATTCGCCGACCTGCTGAGCACGATGCTGCAGCCGATGCATTTTGATTTGCAGCGCGTTTCGGTGCCCGACGCGCTGTGGCAGACGCCGGACGGCAGCGCGCAGGGCGAGCGGGTGAATCTGCTGGCCGCGCTGGATGCCGGCGCGGCTGAAAACTGCAATCTCTACTTTCACACCGATACGGTTCCGGCCGGCGATGGCTGGCGCTTTCCGCCGCTGGCGCTCAGCGTGGCGGAAAACAAGCTGTTTGGACGCGGCACCGCGGATATGAAAGGCACCATCGTGGCCGCGCTGGCTGCGGTACGGGCCGCGCAGCGCTATCAGCTCAGCCTGCGCTATAACCCGGTGTTTTTACTCTGTACCGATGAAGAGGGCGGCCTTTATCCCGGTATTCGTTATCTGGCGGAGCAGCAGTTATTTCACGGTCACCTGCTCAGCTTCAACGGCGGCGCGGTGCCGCGCATCTGGGCCGGCTGCTTTGGCAGTGTCGATATCAAAATTATCGTCAGCGGCCGCTCGGCGCACTCCGGCGATCCGCTGCAGGGTATTAACGCCATTGAGGCCGCGCTTCCGCTGATGAATGCGCTGTATCAGCTGAAAGGCGAGGTGGAACAGCGGGTTTCGGCAATGCCCGCGCCGCCGCACTATCAGGGCCAGCCGCTCACCGCTTTACTTACGCTGGCCGCCGCGCACGGCGGCAGTAAAGGCTCCACCATTCCGGAACGCTTCGAGCTGCTGGTTAATCGCCGTTATGCACCGGAAGAGCCGTTTGCCGACGTGTGGCAGGAGCTGACGCAGTGCGTGGATAAGGCGATGCAGGGCAGCGCCGCCAGCGACGTCACGCTGCAACTGATTGGCCATCTGGCGCCAGTCGCCGATCCCACCGGTCCGCACTGGCCGCGCTGGCAGGCGGCGCTCAGCCAGGGCTTCGGCTTCCCGCCAGCAGAATTCAAAGCCTGGGGATCCGCCACCAGCTCGGATATGGGCTGGGTACAGCAGGCCGGCATTCAGGAAATTCTGCTGGGCGGACTTGCCCGTCCCGATAACCGCATTCATGCCGCCGATGAATACACCACGATGGCAGATGTTATTGCACTTTCGCAGTCGATTCTGGCGTATCTCGCCAATGATTTTCAGCCAACCCAGGGTAATTAATAAACCAACGAGGAACAGAAGATGTGCGCCATGAAAGGGTTAAACCGCAGACAGTTTATCGCCAGTTCAACCGCCCTGACCGGAGCGGCGCTGCTGCCCTGGTCATTCAGTGCCTCGGCTGCCGCCGTTGCCAGCGCGACCCCGGGCGGCACGCCGCGTAAAGGTGGCGTATTGCGCATCAGCGTTGACCAGGCGGTCAGCGTGCTCAATCCCCATCAGGTGCGGGTTAATCCGGAATATCTGGTGGCAGAGTTGCTGTACAGCGGCTTAACCCGCCTGACGCAGGCGATGAAAGCGGAAGCCGATCTGGCGCAGTCCTGGCAGCCGAACGACGACTTAACCCAGTGGACCTTCACCCTGCGGCCCGATCTGCGCTTCAGCGACGGTTCGCCGCTCACCGCAGCGGATGTGGTCGCCAGCCTGCAGGCGCTGCTGGACCCGAAAAACGCCTCACCGGCGCTGCACAACATCGGCCCGATTAAAACGGTAAGCGCCAAAGACAACAACACCATCCTGATTGAGACCGAGGCGCCTTATGCCGATCTGCCGGTGATGCTGGCCTATCCGGATGCCAAAATCATCCCGGCGCATATCGCGCAGGGGCAGTACGACAAGCTGAGTAGCGCCTCGCTGGGGGCCGGGCCGTTCCAGCTGGTGTCTTACGATCCGGAACGCAAAATCGTGGTGAAACGCAACCCGCACTATTACGACGCCACGCGGCCATATCTGGATGGCGTGGAAGTAGTGGTGTATCCCGACGCTATCGCTGAAAGCTCCGCGCTGATTGCCGGCGATACCGATCTGATGCTGAGTGCGCAGTCGAGCGAGTTCGCCCGCTTAGCCAAATCGGCGGGCGTGCTGCCGCTGCGCGTGGCGTCCGGCCAGTTTCTTAACGTCAACATGGGCTGCGATCAAAAGCCGTTTAGTGATGTGCGCGTCCGCCAGGCGCTGGCGTTATGCGTGGACCGCCAGGCATCGGTGGATTTTGTCGCAGACGGGCTGGGATCGCCGGGTAACGACACGCCGATCAACGCCGCTTATCCGTATTACGCGCAGCTGACGCAAAAAGCGCTGGATTACAGCAAAGCCAAAGCGCTGCTGGCGGAGGCCGGTTATCCCAATGGGCTCGATTTAACGCTTGTCGCCTCAGACAAACCGTCAACCCGCACCCAACTGGGAATTGCCCTGCGGGAGATGGCGAAACCGGGCGGTTTCCGTATCAATGTGCAGACCATGGCGCACAGCACCTATCTCGATCAGGTGTGGAAGAAGGGCAATTTCTACGTCGGCTTTTACAATATGCAGCCGACGCCAGATGCGGTGTTTTCTCTGCTCTATACCTCAACGGCGGCGTGGAACGAAACGCGCTGGAACAATGCGGCTTTCGACGGTGCGGTGATGGCGGCGCGCGAAACCAATGACGAAACGCTGCGCAGCCAGCTGTACGGCAAAGCGCAGCAGCTGATGCACGATGAGGTGCCCTCGTTAATCCCGACCTTCTTTGATTTGCTGGCTGCCAGTCGTGAGCACGTGGCGGGCTATTATCTGCATCCGCGCGGTGCGGTGTTCCGCCTCGATCATGTCTGGCTGACCGCTAACGCGCCAAAGCGCAGCCTGTAAGGAGCGACCGTGACAGCAAGTTACCTGCTTAAACGCCTGCTGCTGATGATTTACACGCTGCTGGTGGTGTCGCTGCTGGTGTTTGGCATCACTCAGCTGCTGCCCGCCGATGCCGCGGTCACGCTGCTGGGACAAAACGCCACGCCGGAAGCGCTGGCGGCGGTGCGGGCGCGGCTTGGGCTGGATGCGCCCGCCTGGCTGCAATACTGGCACTGGCTGACGCAGGCGCTGCAGGGCAACTTTGGCGTGTCAATGCGCAATGGCCTGGCGGTCGGGCCAACGTTGCTGACGGCGCTGTCGCGCTCGCTGCTGCTGGCGCTGTGCGCCCTGTTGCTGATGCTGGTGATCGCCATTCCGCTCGGCATCTGGGCGGCCGTGCGGCGCGGTAAGACCGCCGATGTGCTGGTCAGCGTGATCTCGTACATGGGCATCTCGTTTCCGGAATTCGTCACCGCCACGCTGGTGCTGCTGCTGTTTGCCGATGTGTGGCAGATTCTGCCCGCCACCGGCTACGTGCCGCTCAGCGAAAATTTTATCAGCGGTATTCAGCACCTGATCCTGCCCTCGATCACCGTTGCGCTGATTCTGGTGGCACACGTTTCGCGTATGGTGCGCTCAGAAATGGTTGACGTGCTGCACACCGACTACGTTCGCGCCGCGTGGCTGAAAGGCCTGTCGCGCCGGCGCATCCTGTGGCGCCATGCGCTGCGTAATGGCCTGCTGCCCACCATCACCATTGTGGCGCTCGACGTCGGCTATCTGCTGGGCGGGATTGTGGTGGTGGAGGAGATTTTTGCCATTCCCGGTATTGGCCGGGAGCTGATCGTCGCGGTGCAGGCGCGCGATTTGCCCACCATTCAGGCCGGCGTGATGATCCTCGCGGCAACCTATGCCGTGGTGAATTTCCTTGCGGATTTGGCCTACGTCATGCTCGATAAGCGGATTTCCTATGCCTGAAATACTGAAACGATTACTGCGCTCGCCGCAGGGTGCGGCGGGTGTGCTGATTCTGCTGCTGGCGCTGCTGATGGTTGCGGGCGGCGCGCACGTGGCACCGTTTGATCCGGAAGCGATCTCCATCCTGACGCGTTACCGCCCGCCCAGCGCGGAACACTGGTTCGGCACCGATCAGCTGGGGCGCGACATTTTTAGCCGGGTGCTGGTCGGCGCGCGATCCACCATTTTGCTGTCGCTGCTGGCGACCGCGCTGGCGATGGTTATTGGCTCGGTGCTGGGCACCGCCAGCGCCTACCTTGGCGGCAAAGTGGATGAGTTCCTGATGCGTACCATGGATGCGGTGATGGCGATTCCCAGCCTGCTGTTTGCGCTGCTGATTGTCAGCACCCTGGGGCAGAGCAGCATGAACGCCGTGCTGGCCATCACCATCGCCTTCGTGCCGGGCATGGTGCGCATTGCGCGCAGCGTGGCGCTGGCGGCGCGTCAGCAGGACTACATCAGCGCCGCCATTGCGCGCGGCGAAGCCGGTTACTACATCATTCTGCGCGAAATGCTGCCGAACATACTCGCGCCGATCATCGTGGAAGCCACCATTCGCGTGGCGTTTGCCATCATGCTGTTTGCCACGCTGAGCTTTCTCGGCCTCGGCGCGCAGCCGCCCGAGCCGGAGTGGGGGCTGATGGTGTCCGAGGCGCGCAGTTATTTCTTTAAAGCACCGTGGATGATGATGATCCCCGGTCTGGCTATCGCGCTGGTGGCGATTGGCTTCAACCTGCTGGGCGATGGCCTGCGTGATGTCCTAAATCCAGGGAGCCACAAATGAAGAGTCCGCACAACCCGGTGCTGTCGGTGGACAATTACAGCCTCGATTATGCGTTAGCGCGCGGCCATTCACTGCCGGTACTGCGCGATATCACCCTGCAGGTGATGCCGGGCGAAGTGCTGGGGCTGGTGGGGGAATCCGGCTCCGGCAAGACCACCCTTGGCTGGGCGATCATGCGCTGGCTGGCCAGTAACGCACGCGAGCAGGCGGGTGATATCCGGCTGAACGGCGAAAGCCTGCTGCAGCTGCCAGCGCACCAACTGATGGCGCTGCGCGGTAAAAAGCTTGGCATGATTTTTCAGGATCCCAGCGCGTCGCTGAACCCGACGCTGACGCTGGGTGAACAGGTCACCGAAGTGCTGCGCCGTCATCGTGGGCTGTCAGCGCGCGAAGCGCAGCAGCTGGGGGAATCGCTGCTGCGCGATGTCGAGCTGAAGCACCCGGCACGCATGATGCAGCGCTATCCGCATCAGGTTTCCGGCGGTGAGAAGCAGCGCATCCTGATCGCTACCGCCTTCGCCTGCCAGCCGGACTGCCTGATTTTTGATGAGCCGACCACAGCGCTGGACGTCATCAGCTCGGCGCAAATCCTCGATCTTTACGAGCGACTGCGCGCCGAGACCGGCGTCGCATCGCTGTATATCTCACACGATCTGGCGTTGGTGGCGAAAGTGGCCGACCGGGTGTGCGTGCTGGAGCAGGGCCGCATCGTCGAACAGGCCGCGACGCGCACGCTGTTCAGCGCACCCGCGCATGCGTATACGCGCAAACTGATTGCCGCGGTGCCGGATCCGCAGCATCGGCTGGTCGCGGATGCGGCCGGCAGTCAGCCGCTGCTCAGCCTGCAGGCGCTGACGATTGATTATGGCCAGCACGGCGTGCTCGATCGGCTGCTGAAACGGGAGGCGAACACGACGCGGGCCGCCAATGCGGTTTCGCTGACGGTGCATCAGGGCGAAATTCTCGGCGTGGTCGGCGAGTCCGGTTCGGGTAAATCTTCCCTCGGTAAGGCGATAACCGGTCTGGTGCCGTTCACTGGCAGCATCGACTTCTGCGGCGCGACGTTATATGGCCGCGCGCAGATGGACCCGGCGTATCGCCGCCGTGTGCAAATGATTTTTCAGCATCCGGACGCGTCACTCAATCCGCGCATGACCGTCGGCGAAATCATCGCGCGTCCGCTGCGGCTGTATGGACTGCCACCGGGAGAAAGCGAGGCGCAGGCGGTGGCGCGTCTGCTGCAGGAAGTGCGGCTGCCCGCGGAATTTGCCAGCCGCTATCCGCACGCGCTGTCGGGCGGGCAAAAACAGCGCGTGGCGATTGCGCGCGCCTTCGCTAACCCGCCGGACCTGGTGATTTGCGATGAAATCACGGCGGCGCTGGATGTGTCGGTGCAGGCCACCATTATTGAGCTGCTGCTGGAGCTGCGCCGTCGCTACGGCACGGCGTATCTGTTCATCACCCACGATCTCAATCTCATCCGCCAGATCGCTCATCGCGTGGCGGTGATGTATCGCGGCGATGTGGTGGAAGTGCTGCCCGGCGAGAATATGCGGGCGCAGGTACAGCATCCTTACACCCGTGCACTGCTTGATGCCGTGCACATCCCTGATCTGACCCAATCCGTGGCATAACGAGAAGCGCATGAACCCTGAAGAGTTAATTCATCACATCGATCGTGAATACTGCCTCGCTTTCCTGGCAAAAATGGTGCAGCACAAAAGTTACAGTGCCACCGAGGGCGAGCGCGAATTAGCCCGCTATATGGCAGAACAGATGGCGCAGCTGGGGCTGGAGACGGAACTGCAGCCGGTGGCCGGCGATCGGCTGAACGCCATCGGGCGGCTGGCCGGCAGCGGAGGCGGCCACAGCCTGTTGTTCAACGGTCATCTTGATACTAACCCGGTCACCGAAGGCTGGACCGTCGATCCCTGGGCGGGAAAAATCGACGATCAGTTTATTTACGGTATCGGCGTTTCTAACATGAAAGCGGGCGATGCCGCCTATTTCTGCGCGCTGAAGACGTTGATTGATGCCGGCGTGAAGCTCAGGGGCGACGTGATCCTCACATACGTGGTCGGCGAGTTACAGGGCGGCATCGGTACGCTGGCGGCGATTGAGCAGGGCGTACGCGCCGACTATTTCATCAATGCCGAACCCACGGATTTACAGGCGCTGACCATGCATGCCGGCTCGCTGATGTTCACCATTGAACTGACCGGCGATACGCGCCATCTGTCAAAGCGTGAGGAGGCGGTCGACGCGATTGCGGCGGCGGTCGAACTGATTCCGCAGATCAATAACATCACTTTCAGCGGAGCGAAAAGTGCAGAACACCGCAAAATTAACCGTGGCCATATTGGCACCGTACACGGTGCGCTGGGGCGTGATTTGCAGGAGTGGCGGCCGCCGCAGGTCGCGGATTTTGTCCGCCTGAAAGGCTCCGCCCGCTTTGCGCCGGGGCAAACAGTGGACGGTGTGCTGGCCGATCTGCAGGCCCTGCTGGATGCACTGTGCCAGCGCTATCCGGGTCTGCAGGCGCAGCTGTTCGATGACGGCCTGCGCGATAAACCCACCATGCTGCCGTTTGAGGTGTCGCCGGAATCGCCAATCGTTAAAGCGGTCAATCGCGGCTGGCAGACCGTGCGCGGCACGCCGCAGCCCACCGGGGTGATCACGCCGCCCGCCTTCTACGGTACCGATGCGGCGCACCTGTATCAGCATGCGGGCATGGAGGGCATCGTGTGCGGGCCCGGCGGCAAGTACAACACCATGCCGGACGAGCGCGTCGAGATCAGTGAGTTTCTCGATATGGTGCGCATCTATTTGCTGGCCATCCTCGACATCTGCCAGCCGGTTGAATCGGCGTCATGATCGCCGACGCGCTGTCACGGCTGCGCAGCGCCATGCGCGCCGCCGACATCGAGGTGATGCTGATCGATCATGGCGAACTGCTGGCATGGTTAACCGGTTATACCGTGTCGGAAACGCGTTATCGTGCCTGTCTGGTGCCGTTGCAGGACGAACCGTGGATGGTGCTGCGCCAGCTGGATGCCGCGCCGTGCCGCGCGCAGTCACCGCAGCTGGCGATTGACGCGTACCGTGATGAAGACGATCCGTGGCTGGCGGTGGCGCAAAGCCTGACGCGGCGCGGCTATCAGCGGGCGCGGCTGGGCGCGGATTATGCATCCTACGGCATGACGGTACACAGCTGGCAGCAGCTGGCGCGCCATCTGCCCGGGGTGCGCTGGTGTGATGTCAGCGGCCTCAGCGACCGGCTGCGCAGCGTTAAATTTCAGGCTGAAATCGCCAGCTTACGCCAGGCCGCCGGCATTGCCGATGCCACGCTGGCCCAGCTGAGTGCGCAGGTGCAGGGCGGCTGGCGCGTGCGTGATGTCGCCGCGCTGGCGGCGGCACAATTTCTGCGGCTCGGTGCTGACAGCGGTGAAACCGGACCGATTGTTATCGCCAGCGGCGACAGCGGATTTTTGCATGCCAGCGGCCATGAGCAGCATCTGCAACCGGGCGATGTAATGCACGTTGAGCTGATCCCTAAAGTGCGGCACTACAGCGCGCGCCTGATGCGTCCGCTGATTGTCGGTGAAATCTCTGCGGCGCGCGCGGCGCTGGCACAACAGCTGATCGCCATTCAGGATCGCCAGCTACGGGCGATGAAGCCGGGCGTAGCGGCCTGCACGGTGGATGCCGTCGCGCGTGAGGCGGTGCTCAGCGCCGGGCTGCGTGAGGATTACAGCAACATCACCGGTTATGCGCTGGGTCTGTATACGCGCACCCCGCGTCCAAGCGATTTCAGTTGCTGTTTTCATCCTCAGGCGCCGTGGTTACTTGAGGAAAACATGGTATTTCACATGTATATTTCAGCGCAGGGCCTCGCCTTCAGTGAAACCGTGCGCGTCACGGCACAGGGCGCAGAGCGACTCACCACGCTGCCACGCCAGCCATTTACGCTGCCGGCTAACAATTAACAGGATGATGTACAGTGCAGGACGTTGAATTAATCGATTTGGCTGCCACCTTGCCGGGCCTGATGTTTGATCTGAAATACGCCACCGCCGATAACATCGCCGGGTATGCCATTTATCGCGACGCGCAGGCGCTGCTGCATCCGGATGCCGCCGCCGCGCTGCGCCGCAGCTGCGATATCGCCCGGCTGGCGGGATTTCGCCTGCTGGTGCTGGACGCGTATCGTCCGCAGCAGGCGCAGTGGCACTTGTGGGATGCCTGTCCGGACGCGGATTATGTGGTGCCACCGGCGCGGGGCTCGAATCACAGCCGCGGCGTGGCGATCGATGTGACGCTGGTGGATGAGGCGGACAACATTCTGGAAATGGGGACCGGGTTTGACGACATGTCTGCTGAGTCGCACCCGTTCCATCCCAACGTGCCGCAGCAGGCGCAGCGCCATCGCCTGTTGCTGAACGCCATCATGCTCGGCGGCGGTTTTGTCGGGATGCCCACCGAATGGTGGCACTTTGAACTGCCGGATGCGCAAAACTATCCGCTGCTCAGCGATCGCTTTGCCTGCGTCAGCCGGGCTGATCGCGCTCCTGTGAGTGATATTGCACGTTAATAATCGCGTTGCTGAAGCGGGGGGTTCTGCGCCTTCCCGCCTTGACACGCCCTCCGTTCCGACCCCAGAATGCAGCTTGTTCCAAGGGGTGCCCTGTTAGAGGGCTGAGATTCTACCCGCGCGGCTGTCACGGCCGGCAACGTAGTGACCCTCTGAACCTGATCCGGCTAATACCGGCGTAGGGATGTGGAACCAGGGTCACTGCACGCCCTCATTCCCTCTTTGCGCCTTTCTGCGAATCCTGCGCATTTCTCAGGTCCTGGCTGGCCGTTATGCCGCAGTCCAAAGAGGGCACCTTCATGACCGAAGCGTCAATCATTGCCGCGCTGCTGGCGTTTATGCAGCGCCAGGAAACCACGGAAGCGGATTTCAACCAGCTGGCGCTGCAGCTGTTCGCGTGGCAATTCGAACACAATCTTCCTTACGCCCGTTTCGCCCGCCAGCGTGGCCGCACGCCGCTGACGGTAAAACAGTGGCGGCAGATTCCGGCGGTGCCGATTACGGCGTTTAAAGATCTGACGCTGAGCTGCCGTCCGGTGGCGGAGATTCCCCACATCTTTATGACCAGCGGCACCACGGGTACTGGCCGGGGGCGCAGCTATCACCCGACGCTGGCAGTTTACGATCGCTCAATGCTGATCAATTTCCGCCAGCGCTTTATGGCCGGTTATCCGCGCCTGCCGATGGCGATCCTGTTTCCGCACAGCAGCGAGCTGCCCAACTCTTCGCTGGCCCATTATCTGACGCTGGCGATGCAAGAATGTGGCACACCAGACAGCGAAGTGATGGTGGATGCGCAGGGGCTGAAACTGCCGCGTCTGATCGCCGCGCTGGAGCAGGCGCAGGCCAGCGGCCAACCCTATGCCCTGCTGGGTGCCAGCTACAGTTTTGTCCATCTGCTGGACGAACTGGCGCGTCAGCAGCGGCGTTTCAGGCTGCCGCCGGGCAGCCGCATCCTCGACACCGGGGGCTTTAAAGGCCAGTCGCGTGAAGTGGCGGCGGAGGCGTTTTATAGCGCGCTGCAGCAGACGCTCGGCGTGCCACGTTCGCACTGCATCAATATGTACGGCATGACTGAACTCAGCACCCAGTTTTACGATGCCGGCAATGAAATCTGCCCGCCGGTGAAATCCGGACCGCACTGGATCCGCACGCGCGTGGTCAATCCGCTGACCGGTGCGGACGTGCCGGAAGGTGAGACAGGCGTACTGGTGCATCACGATCTCGCCCATTTCAATTCTGTTTCCGCGATTCTGACCGAAGATGCCGGCGTGATGGTGCCCGGCGGGTTTCAGCTGCTGGGGCGCGTCGCGGGCGCCGATGCCAAAGGCTGCTCGCTGGCGATGGAATCGTTTCTCGCTGCCGCGCAGGCGCGGGCATGAAACTGTATGCCGGCCATCTGCCGGGCATCCGCCACAGCGAGGTGGCGTGGCACAGCCTGCACTTTGGCCAGCAGGGCAGCGCGCTGGAAGTGTGCGTGCCGGTGCTGTCCGAGGCGCAGATTGCCACGCTGGCGGCCAGCGTACGCGATAACGCGCGCCGCTACCTGCACACCCTGAGCGTAGCGCGCATCACCGCGTTGATTGATGAAGCCATCGCGCGCCTGCTTGACCGTTCGCACCCGGTGCGCCAGCAGGCGGAGCGGTTGCTGCCGCTGGTTACCGGCTATGACGCCGACATGCTGCGGCTCGGTTTAACCGGCTATCTCAAAACCTTTCGTGAACCGCAGCTGCGGCGTTTTCTGGTGGAGGATTTCGGCAACGTGCAGATGCTGGACGATTTTCAGCCGCGGACAAAAGGCGGCTTTGCCCGCGCGTTTGGCCCGCAGCTGTTGCTGCAGGTCTGGGCCGGCAATGTGCCGGGTTTGCCGCTGTGGAGCCTGATTGCCGGCCTGCTGGTGAAGGCGGGAAGCGTGGGCAAAGTGGCGAGCGCTGAGCCGCTGATGGCGTGCTGGTTCGCTCAGCTGCTGGCGGAGATCGATCCGCAGCTGGGCGACTGTCTGGCCGTCGTATGGTGGCAGGGCGGTGATGAACGCACTGAGCAGCAGTGGTTCCGCGAGGCAGACGTAGTGATGGCTTATGGCGGAGAAGCCGCGCTGACGGCGATGCAGCGGCGTCTGCCGCCAGCCACGCGCTTTCTGCCGCACGGCCATAAAATCAGTTTTGGCATGGTGGCGCGCTCGGCGCTGGACGTGCGGCGCGGTCCGGCGCTGGCGCGTCAGGTGGCTTACGATGTGATGCGCTATGACCAGGCCGGTTGTTACTCGCCGCAGGCGCTGTTTATTGAGCGCGGCGGCCGGGTGTCGCCGCAGGAGTTTGCTGCTTACCTCGCTCATGAACTTGCCGCGCTGGCTCAGCGTTATCCGCGTGCTGCGCTGACGCTAAGTGAAAGCCAGGCAGTGGCCGCATGGCGCAACGCGGAGGAAATATCTGCGCTGAGCGGTGACCGCACGCTGTACGGCGATGAGCACGATGCCTGGGCGGTGGTGTACGTCGATAAGCCGGAGCCGTTACAACCGGGCGCGCTCGGACGCACGCTGAAGGTGATTGCCGTGGATACGCTGGAGGAGACGGTGAGCTGGGTGGCCGCGCAGCGCGCGTATCTGCAAAGCGTTGGCCTCGCGGCCGCGCCCGAGGTGCTGTTTCGGCTGGCGGCGCAGCTCGGGGCGGCGGGCGTCACGCGCATCACGGCGCTGGGTAACATGACTTCGCCGGAGGCAGGCTGGCATCACGATGGCCGTTTTAGCCTGCTGGATCTGGTCACCCTGTGCGAAATCGAACAGGCGGCGGAAACCGCCGCTGAACACTATGCGCCCTATCTTGACTGAGCGGGCGTGGAGAAACGCAATGAAATTCAGCAATCACACCGTGCTGGTGACCGGCGCCAGCCGCGGTATTGGCGCCGCCATTGCCCAGGCCTTTGCCGCCGAAGGCGCGTTTGTCGTGGTCAACTATTTACGTAATCACGACGCCGCTGCGCAGGTGGTGGCGGCCTGTGAAGCACAGGGCGGGGGTGCACTGGCGATTGCCGCCGATGTGACCTGCGCCGCACAGGTAGCCGATATGATGCAGCAGATCGAGGCCGCTACCGGGCGACTGGATGTGGTGGTGAACAATGCCTTCGCACCTTATCGCTTCGATCCCGACCGGCGCCAGCGCTTCTGGGAAACGTCCTGGTCTGCTTACCAGACGCAGTTTGATGGCGCAGTGAACGCCTGCTACAACGTGTGTCAGGCGGCCTTGCCGCTGATGCGCCGCCGCGCGCGCGGCAGCATCATCAATCTGGTGAGTGATTTGATCGCCCGGCCAGCGGTGGCTTATCACGACTATATCACCGCAAAAGCCGCGCTGACGGGCTTTAGCCGGACGCTGGCGGCCGAACTGGGGGCGCTGGGCATTCGGGTGAACTGCGTGGCGCCGGGACTGGTGTATCCCACCGATGCCAGTCAGCATACGCCAGAAGCGGTACGCCATGCGCTGACAGCGCAAACGCCGCTCGGACGACTGGCGCGCGCTGCGGATATCACCGGGCCGGTGCTGTTTCTGGCATCAGCATGGAGCGAATTTGTCACCGGCCAGACGCTGTATGTCGATGGCGGGTTGGTGATGCAGGATCATTAAGCCAGGCCGCCAGTCGCCGCACTGGCGACCTGCCACCGCCCTCCCGGTACCTCTATCCGTTATTCCGCCATGCCCACCGTCATGCAGCTATCTGCGCACTGCAGGCAAATTTCCGCACAGGTCTGACAGTGTGGATGCTGGTGCTTCTGGCACTCCCAACCAGCCAGCTGACAGGCCATCGACGTGATGGTACAGAGCTGCTCGCTCAGTTCACTCTGGGCAGCCAGCAGTTGGGCGGTTACGCGACACAGCGCCGCGCACTGCTGATTCAGGCTAATGCAGACGCTCATCTCACTGGCGTCAGCGTCCAGCAGACAAGCCGCCGCACAGTGGTCGCAGGCGGTCGCGCAGCGATAGCACAGCGCGATACAGTCATTGAGTTCAGCGTTCATGCGTTTCCCTTAGCGTCAGGTTAATAGCGACGCAATAGTGAGCGTGAATGGAGAATTTAGCTAAAAGCGGGGTGATATCAAGCGGATAGCGGGTAATTAATCCATGTAAGGTGCATTGCGTATGCAATAATTCCTTAAATATTGCGGAGTTAGCCAATTGTAAGCTTGTGTATATATATCAGCCCGGGTAATTAACGCAGATTAAATAAAAGTGTACAACTCTGCGTGGCTTGTACAAATATAGGGTGCCTGAAGCTGATAGTTAGATAATCAATGATTTAATTTTGGGATAAATAAACTGAAAAGCGGTCGCTGATAAGCGAAGCGGTAAATAACGCAGGATCGCTGAAGATTTGATCGATTAATTGTTTTCGGATGGGAAAATTACTCTCCTGACAAGGTTAGACGTGCGTTTAAGCGAAGCGTAAACGTGATGTCAGGAGAGCACAGTGCAAAAAGTTATCGAGGTTAAATCAATACAAAGATGGGGAGTAGTTATTTACGACGACTGATCTTTCCTCCCTTCCTGCCGGCTTCAATGGCGCGCTGTGGGTCATTTTTGAAGTTACCACCACTGACCTGACCGCCTTTGCGGCCTGCTTCAGCCGCGCGCTCCTTATCGGCGGCGAAGTTGCCTGAACCCCCACGACGTTGCGTCACTTTTTCTTCCTCTTCAGGTTTCTTCTTTGGATCCTTCATTTTTTCCTCTCTGTTCATACCCGCATGAAGCAAAAATAAATGTAGCGATGTTTTTACCATAATCAAGCCAGGAATAATCTTAACTTTTAATTTACAGCACGTTGGTTGTTTAACGATGAGTCAATTTCAGCTGATTTATTCCGGCAAATCATTTGGGGGGGGATTGTTAACATTTTACTTTCATAAAGGGAAGCGTTCTTTTAGCGGCGCTAATGTGAATTGATGACGTTGTGACAATTAACCGCTGTCGCATTTCTTAAAAACCTTTCTTGCACAGCCCGGCTTGCTTGCTACGTTTAATTAAGTTGTTCGCCTGGACTTAATTAGCGCTTCGCTTATTTTTCAGATAACCAGCCTGAAAGCGATGAGGTCAAAGCGTGCTGCCCGATCAGGGATCCGTCTCTGACGCCGTTGAGGTAGATCGCCCGTGTCATTCACTTTGGAGCAAACCATGACGAAGGAATCTGTATATCTGGACTGGCTGCGCGATGCGCATGCTATGGAGAAACATGCGGAGAGCCTGCTGAAGGCGGCTGCATCACGTCTGACGGATCATCCCGCGTTGCAGGCGCGTATTGAGCAGTATCTTGAGCAGAGCCGTGACCAGCAGCAGCAGGTGAAAACGCTGCTGCGCCAGTATGACAGCAGCTGGTCGGTGCTGAAGGAGTCGTTAGGCCGGATGTCGGCGGTCGGTCAGGCCGCCAGCGATATGCTGCAGGATGAAGAGGGCATCCGTGTGGCCGTCAGCAGCTACGTGTTCTGTAACTATAAAATCGCCACCTACTCGACGTTGCAGGTGGCCGCAGAGCAGGCGGAAGAGGGGGAGGATGTCAGGATTGTGCGGCGCATTCTGCAGCAGGAAAGCCAGATGGCCAGCTGGCTGCTGCAACTGCTGCCACAGGCGGCAGAGGAAGCCATTGTGCTACGTACGGAACCTGAGCTTTCCGGCACGGATTAAGTCATCCTGCGGCGCGCCCTAGAGATCAATCACCAGTTCCGCCGATTTGCTGCGCGAGCAGCACAAGGCGATGTACTGCTCCGGGGCGCTTTTTTCGCTGTCAGACTGCACGGTATCGCGGTGATCGATCTCTCCAGCGGTAACCCGCGTCAGGCAGGCGCCGCACATGCCCATCTCGCAGGAGAGCGGAACGTCGACGCCATGCTCCAGCAGCACCGTGGCAATGGTTTTGTCAGGCGGAATGGTACATTGCTGCCCACTGCGTGCCAGCGTCACGGTAAAATCCTCTTCCGCGCCAGCCGTGCGGGCGACAGGTTTGAACGCTTCAGCGTGAATGTTGGCGCTGTCCCAGCCGCGCGCCAGCGCCTGCTGCTGCATGTGCGTCATAAACCCTTCCGGCCCGCACAGGTACAGATGCGTGTCGGCGGCAGCATCAAGCAGTTCCGCCGGTGGATAATCACGGGCGCTGCGGCCTTCGCTGCTGTACCAGATTTCACAAAATCCATGCTGAAAACGCTGCGCCAGTTCGGCGGCAAAAGCTTCATCACCGCGCTGGCGGACAAAGTAATGCAGCACAAAAGGCACGGCGGCGGCCTCCAGCGCCAGCGCCATGGCGTACAGCGGCGTAATGCCAATTCCGGCCGCCAGCAAAATGACTTTAGCGGCCGGTTGCAGAGGAAACAGGTTGCGCGGTGGCGAAATCGCAATCGTCTGGCCGGGGCGCAGCGTGTCGTGCACGTAGCGCGATCCCCCGCGTGATTGCCCGTCGCGCGCAATACAAATCTGGTAGCCGCGCGCGTCATCGCAGCGTCCGGTCAGTGAGTACTGACGTATCAGGCCATCACGCAGGTGCACATCAATGTGCGCACCGGGTTGCCAGTCCGGCAACGGCTGGCCATTTTCCGCCACCAGCGTGACGCTGAGATTGTGACGTCCCTGACGATACAGGCCATCCACCACCACATTCAGCAGATCACTCATCGTTGCCTCCTTACACCAGGAAAAATTCACCGAAGCCCATGCGCTTCAGGCCACGGCGATAAGCAATGGAGCTGCGATCGGCCGGAATATGCGCTTCCAGAGCCAGGTCAAGCGGCAAACGCTCCGGCTGCTGGGTTTCCACCATCAGGCGGTCTTCTTCGAACACGCGCTGATTGAAGGCGTGCACCTCTTCAACCGGGATGTGTAGGTCAAAATTACGCGCGATGGGCGCAAACATGCGCGTTTTGCGCGCCGATACTGGCGACGCGGCATTCATGATCACCAGGCGCGATTCGCCGGGGAAATGAATGGTCAGCGTGGCGGTAAATGGCAGGTGCATCTCGAAATGACGCAGCCAGCTAAATCCTTCCGGCGCCTGCTGCGGACTGTCAGCGGCAAAGTTACTCACTGAGCTCCAGTAATCCACGGCAAAACCGGTCTCGGTTTCGACCGGGTTATAGGCAGGTACTACCTGGTTGTTGGGATCGGCGAAGGTTTCCGTGTGCACCCAGGCGAAGTGCGCCACATCCAGAAAACCTTCCACCTGGCGTCCGGCAAAGCCGTTGACGTCAAAACCGGGACAGTTGATCTGTTGAAAACCAGCATCATCCCAGTGCGGCATGGTGGGCAGCGGCGCGGGCTGGTCAGCATCCGGCGCGAGGCACACCCAAATCAACCCAAAGCGCTCTTCCACCGCGTAACTGATCAAATTGAGTTTGGCCGGAATCGGCTGGTCGGGGCTGGACGGGATGCGATTGCAGCGGCCACCGGCACCGAAGCGCAAGCCGTGATAAGGGCAGACGATACCCTCTTCATCATGAAAACCGAGCGTCAGCGGGACGCCACGATGCGGGCAAACGTCGCGTGCCGCTACCACCTGACCCTGCAGACGATACAGCACCAGCTGCTCGTCAAGCAGCACCGCTTTGGTCGGTGCGCCGGCGATATCACAGGAACGGGCAACCGGATGCCACTGTCGCGCCAGACGCAGCCAGTCATCAGGTTCAAACGTGCAGTGTGCGGGAGGCGTAATGTTATTCATGCTGTTGTCCTGTCAGGTGCTCACACAAGGCGTAATAGAAGGCTTCATTTTTGTCAGTACATTGTTAATATGCTTGCCTGTGCAAATCCATCAGCAAGAATGCAGCCAGGTGTTGCAAAAAACCGTACAGGTGAGCAATGAGCCCGTTTTCCCGCTTTGCCGTCTATTTTGCCGAAGTGGCGCGCAGCGGCAGTTTGCGCAAAGCCGCTGAGCAACTGCACGTTTCCGCTTCCGCCATTAACCGGCAGATTCTGCAGGCGGAAGAGAGTTTTGGTACGCCGCTGTTTGAGCGTTTGCCGGAAGGGCTGCGCATGACCACCGCCGGAGAATTGCTGTATGACGATGTGATGCGCTGGCAGCGTGAGTTTCGCGTCACGCGGCAGCGTTTCGATGATATACAGGGACTCAAGCGCGGTAACGTCACGGCCGGGCTGGTGCAGTCGCTGACCAAAGGCAGCGTGGCAGACGCCATCGCCGATATCGCACGCCAGCATCAGTGGCTGCGGCTGGAGCTGACGGTAGACAACAGCCACCGCATCAGCCAGATGATTCGCCAGTCGGAAATCGATTTTGGCCTGATTCTCGATCCCGCCGGGCAGAGCGGACTGGAAGTGCTGGCGTTTGCCGAACTGGAGATGGGCGTGGTGATGGCCGCTGACCATCCGCTTAGCACGAGGCCGCTGCTGTCGCTCAGCGAACTCAGTCATGAGCGACACATTGTGCCTGGCGCGGCGCTGGTGGTCCACGAACGTGTCGATGCGCTGTACCGCAAGCAGGGCCTGGCGCCGGAAAACATTATCGCCTGTAACGACATCCGCCTGATTCGCAGCCTGATCGCGCAGGGCACCGGCATCAGCGTGCTGAGCCTGCTGGACGTGATGACCGAGGTGCAGGAGAACCAGCTCTGCTTTGTACCGCTCAGGCATAGCGTGATGCGACCGCTGACCCTGGCGCTGTGTACTGCGCCGTCGCGCCAGCTATCGCGGGCGGCGCAGATGGTGATTCAGCGCATGACCGAGGTGATCGAGGCGATGGCCAGCGTCAGGCCCGCAGGCGAGCCGTAATCACGTTCAGTGCCCGGTTTCGGCATGCGGCGCGCGGGTTTTGCTGGCACCGGCACCGCCCGATGGACGGGCGATAATAATACCGAGAATACCGCCGGCAATCAGCGCCATCGCCACAATCAGCAATCCTGAGTGATAACTTTGCGTCGCATCTTTCATTTTTCCCAGCAGCGGCGGTAAACCCAGTCCGACAAAGTTTGCCACCGTATTGATAAAGGCAATCGATGCCGCAGCGGCTACGCCAGCTAATTTTTCCGTCGTCACGGCCCAGAATATTGGCGTCAGGGCAAAGTTAAGCCCGACGGTGAAGACCAGCAAAATATAAGCCAGCAGCAGGCTGCCCGAATAAATCGCGCCGGTTAATGCCAGGCCCGATAAAATTAATGGCAAGCCCATATGCCAGGCGCGTTCACCGCTGCGATCGGAATGGCGTCCGTTTAAATACATAAATACGCAGGCCATCACAAAGGGCAGGGCGGATAACAGGCTGATAATAAAATTGCTCTGCTCTGCGGCCATGCTTTTAATAATCAACGGCATAAACAACGTAATACCGATCGAGCCAAACGCCTGTAAGAACCACACCAGACTGAGCAATAACACCGTGCGATCTTTTAATGCCTGCAGCCAGGAGTGGTTCTTATTCAGGGTAACACCCAGATTGTCCTGTTCGAGGCGCTGACGCAGCCAGTGTTTTTGCGGTGTAGTTAACCAGACAGCATCGTCGGGCTTATCGGGTAAGCGCCACAGCACCAGACAACCAAGCACCACTGCAGGAATGCCTTCCAGCGCAAAAAGCCAGCGCCAGCCTGCGATATCGGCAATGCCATGCATATTGAGAATGGCACCGGAAATGGGCAGACCAATAATCGACGCGCCCACCGATCCCATATAAAAGAAAGACATTGCACGTGCGCGGTTACTTTTAGGGAACCAGCAGGAAATATAATAGATAATACCCGGCGCAAAACCGGCTTCGGCCATACCGAGTAAAAAACGCATCACATATAACTGATTGGCGCTATGAACCAGCGCCATGCCGGTACTGACAATGCCCCAGGTAATCATAATGCGCGCTATCCAGCGCCGGGCACCGACTTTGGTCATAATGACATTGCTGGGAATCTCAAACAGAATGTAGGAAATATAGAACATGCCGACACCGAGGCCGTACATGCTGGTGGTAAGCCCGAGATCGGCATTCATTTGCAGCGCAGCGATAGAGATATTGGTTTTATCGAGATTAGCGACAAAATAACAGATCACGATAAACGGGATGATGCGCTTATTTAATTGGCTCAACGTAGAGCCAGAAACATCGGAACTTATCATATCCACCTCGTCACGCAGCATTCCGCCACTCCGCGCCGGCAGACGGGCGCAAGGGCAGCGATGTCATGAATGATCTGTTTCGCTTGCTAAGCAATAAATGAAGTGCAGCCGAAAAATAAAAATCATTTTATTTCGGCCACGCGGCAGCATTAACTATGCCGATAGTGATATTGCACATGAGCGATATAAATCGTCATGAGTTAGCAGTGTAGTACAATCTATTTTTATTGTACTACAATAGAGATCACAGATTGGACGATTGGCAGGCGTTAAACGATCGCGGCGTAATCACCGGTACCCTCCGGCCAGGGTGTGAGCAGGTCGAAGCCGGTATCCGTGACGGCGACAGTGTGCTCCCACTGCGCGGACAGGGAGCGATCTTTGGTCACCACCGTCCAGCCATCGGACAGCACGCTGGTGCCCGCTTTGCCGGCGTTAATCATGGGCTCAATGGTAAAAATCATACCAGCCTGCAGCGCCAGCCCCTGGCCCGGCGTGCCGTAATGCAAGATTTGCGGATCGCCGTGGTAGATCTCGCCGACGCCGTGACCGCAATACTCGCGTACCACGGAAAACCCGGCCTTTTCGGCTACCTGTTGAATAGCCGCACCGATATCGCCCAGCGTTGCACCGGGTTTCACCACCCGAATGCCTGCAACCATTGATTCATACGTCACGTCAACCAGGCGCTTAGCGCGTACCGACGGCTGACCAACAAAATACATGCGGCTGGTGTCGCCGTACCAGCCGTCTTTGATGACCGCCACGTCGATATTGACGATGTCACCGTCTTTGAGCTTTTTCTCGCCCGGAATACCGTGGCACACCACGTGATTGACCGAGGTGCAAACGGTACGGGTGTAACCCTGATAGCCAATGTTAGCCGGAATGACCTTTAGCTCATTGACAATATAGTCATGACAGCGGCGATCCAGTTCATCTGTGGTAACGCCGGGTTTCACCCAGGGCGTGATCATCTCCAGCACTTTGGCGGCGGCGTGACCGGCGGCGCGCGCCCGTTCAATCTCTTCAGCGGTATGCAGTTTAATACTCATTGCGCGATTCCCTGCGGAATAAAGGAAGGTTGGTCAAGCAGCTGCGCCAGTTCAGCGCCGCCATCACGTTCGACCCGCATCAGCAGGCGTGTCAGTTCCTGATGGCTGAGCTGCGGATAAAGTTCGGCCAGCATGCCGATTTTCATCCAGTGCTCCGCCTGCGCGTTGATCGAACGACTGAGCGCCGTGCTGGCGATGCGCAGATTCTCATGCATTAAATCCGAAATTTTGACGATACCCATGACTGGCCTTTATATGAAACGTATATGCTATGTATATAGCATATCCACAACGGCATGATTTGCAAGTTCAGATTTTCGCCTGTACGAAAATGTCCGAAATTTGTCCGAAATTGCCTATACCTCATACCAGTACGTACTCATCACCACGGAGATCGGGATACTTCTGTGTCATCGCGAGATTCTTTTGACCCAGTAGCCGCTGTGTAAACACCTCACCCTAATGTGCTTCATTTAACCTTCCCGATAAACTGCGGATTTCATGGATGGATGCCATTGTCTGCTTATTTTCGGTGACATAGACTTCCAGACACAGGGCAATATCGCGGGTCGTGACTGCGGTCATTGCCAGGCCACCCAGAGATTTTCCGTTCGCGTTTAGCTGATATTTACGCAGCCGCAGTGTGACCGGTTTTACGTTGCATCTGACAAGGATTGCTTCATAAGCTGAAATCCATTCAGACACTGTCATTACTGGGCACGCCTGTAATTTATTCAAAAGGGCGGAGGGAACATAATTCCGGTCAAGATAATGGTTAGCTTCAATAGCCTGAGCAATCGCTTCCCGGCGTGAGGCATTGCCCAGCGAATACTCTTTTCCGGTATGAGGGTTGCGCCAGTGGTAAGTTTTGCGGGCGCTGACCTGCTCCCCGTTAATTATCACACCGCGATGTTAGTAATGTCTTCATAAGTCACATGAGGCCCCCATGAAGAAGCGTTTTTCCGATGTACAGATCATCAGTATTCTCCGCGAGGCTGAAGCCGGGGTTTCTGCTCGTGAGCTGTGCCGTAAACACGCCATTTCCAACGCTACCATCACACCTGGCGTAAGAAATATGGCGGTATGGAAGTGCCCGAGGTCTAGTGCCTGAGGTCGCTTGAGGAAGAGAACGCCAGACTCGGGAAGCTGCTTGCCGAAACCATGCTGAAAAGGAGGCACTTCAGGTGGATCTGGGGCGAAAGTACTGACGACGGACCAGAAGCGGGAAGCTGTAGTATTTATATGTGATGCGACTGGTCTGTCGCAACGTCGTTCCTGCAGGCTTACAGGATTATCCCTGTCGACCTGCCGTTATGGTGCTCAGCGACCGGCGGCTGATGCACATTTATCAAGCCGTATCACAGAACTGGCGCTCGAACGAAGGCGTTCAGGTCACGCGTATTATGGACAGCATCGCGCTCTTTCGAGGTTATCCGGCGACAATAAGAACTGTTTAGGGCCCGGAGTCTACCAGCCGCGCACTCGATCAATGGACCTTTGAGCATGGTGTGCGTTGCGACTTATTCAGCCAGGTAAGCCAACGCAGAACGGATTTGTTGAGAGTTTCAACGGTCGCTTTCGGGATGAATGCCTGAATGAACACTGGTTCAGTGATATTCTTTATGCCCGGAAAATCATTGATGACTGGCGGCAGGACTATAACGAGTCCAGACCTCTTTCATCGCTGTAATACCAGACGCCGGCTGAATTTGCAGCAAGCTGGAGAAATGGAAAATTAGTAGGTAAACAAACCGACATTACTAACTGAGCGTTGTATCTAATACTGGACTGGGGGCAGGTCAGCATGACTTTATCAAGTGCGATTTCCCTGATGTATTAGGCGCTCTTCCCCGAAATGCTGTACTCATAACTTGTCCTTACGATTAAATTTGTACTTTAAAGTACAAATTTAATCGTAACGTTGCGCCTGTTTGTTCACGATGCCGCACAGAAGGTTAAAACGTATGATTAATACATGTGCTTTTTTTCAAATAATTCATTAATAATCAAATGGATATTTCTGCAGGAGAATAGTGTTCAGCAAATCCGGGATGAGATCTGCTGTAAGGGCCTTGAACTCACGCGGTCAAAATTTACTTGTATTTTTAGTTACCTCAACTAGAATTGGAACCAATCGGTTCCTAATGTGGCAGTAGGGAAGGTAAGTATGACGACGAATTCATCAGGCTTGGGTCGCCCACGCGAGTTTGAGCTGGAAACTGCAGCGCGTGATGCTATGAAGGTTTTTTGGGATAGAGGTTACGATCGCGCATCGCTGCCGGATTTGATTGCTGGCACAGGCCTGTCACGAGGAAGTTTGTAAAAAGCGTTCGGGGATAAAAAAGGTCTGCTGCTTGCAGCCCTTGGTTTATATATGAGTGATGGACGGCGGGAAACGGCGGGATTGCTCTCGCAGCCAGGCTCAGCTACAAACGCGATAAAAGCATCGCTTCTTCGATACGCCAGGCTCTCTTCCGGTGAACCAGGGCGGCGCGGTTGTTTAGTCGTCTCCTTAGCCACTGAAATGGCCGCATATGACAATGATGTTGCTGAGAAAACAGAACGTATGTTCAAACGGCTGCAGCAACTTTATGTTGAAACAATCATTCGCGCTCAGGAAAATGGTGAGTTACCTGAACATAATGAATTTTTTATGGCACGATTTCTGGTCTGTCAGATTGAAGGCATGCGGGTATTGGGTAAAACGGGGGCATCAGAAACAGAAATGCTTGAACTCGTTGAATGCACGATGAACAGACTAAGTCAGTAGTTTTTTTCGTCAATTAGGAACCAATTGGTACCATAAGGAGCATTTAATGACCTTAAAACAAGCTTTGCTAACTGAACCTCGCCGATGGGCCATGTTTATTATATTGCTTGTAGGTGCACTCCTTCCGCCACTTGATTTTTTAATTGTCAACGTCGCGCTTCCGTTAACTCAGCAGGAATTTGCATCATCTTCCTCGGTTAAAAAATTAGTCATTTCATCCTACGCCGCAGTCTATGCCGTCACTTTGATTACAGGTGGCCGCCTGGGCGACCTTTATGGTCGGGGAAAAATGTTCTTCCTTGGGCTAATCGGTTTTGCTGCCGCATCGTTATTATGCGGTCTGGCATGGTCACCATGGTTGCTCATAGTCGGTCGTATCATGCAGGGGGCAACGGCCGCCATCATGGCGCCTCAGGCATTAGCTTCAATACAGGTTATTTTTCCTGAAGCAGAGAAACCATTAGCTCTGAGTTTATATGGGGCAGTGTTTGGTCTGGCTTCAGTTATTTGGCAAGCATTGGGCGGTGTCCTGATATCGCTGGATCTTTATAATTTAGGATGGCGGCTCATTATTCTGGTGAATTTACCGGTTGTAATGTTTGTCGTGCTGTTTGGCTTACCCTTATTAAAAGAGACGCGTGCGCGTAATGCGCGTAAGCTTGGCCCCATCAGTATGATTTTGGCGACTGCAATGCTGAGCGCATTGATTATCCCAATTATTGAAGGTCGTGAGGCGGGTTGGCCCTGGTGGTCATTGATGCTTTTTCTGACTGTTCCGCTACTGGCTTTTGTTTTATGGCGCTATGAGTTACACCTTAGCCAGAATGGAGGTTCTCCGTTACTTGACCCCGTGGCATTACGCTCACCGGGTTTAGGGCAGGGGCTGGCGATGCCGGTGCTGATGCGTATGATCACAGGCCGTGTTGCACCTGAGTTTTCTGGCATGATCTCAGGCGTAACGAGTTGTGCTTTGCAGATCAGTGCCGCGTTGAGTGTGGCACTGATAGGCGGTATTTTTTACAGTACGTTTGGAGATAGTCATTCCGGAGCTGATATTACCCATGCTTTTGATATCTCTACGCTGGCCATTGCACTCTGCTTAGCACTCGGCGCAGCATTAAGTGTCAGGCTTATTCAGAAACCTGCAACGCGGGTCTTTGTGTCGAAAAATTTCATGTCGAATAAATTTAATAAGTAGCGGTAATAACTGTTTTGTAAAAAGGATGTATGGCTGATTTCGGCATGCACAGCATCGCTTAACCTTTATCAATAATATCATTGTCATGATGAAGGGCTGCCTTCATCAGTGATGAATACATGATATAGGCTAAGCGATAAGCTCTCTTTGTTTCCCTCCTGTCACAAGTAATTTTCATTGTGGCTCTATTTTTTTCAATTTATAAGGATGGTGTTATGAAAGTAACTTTGAAAACGACAGGCCGTTTTTTTATGGCAGCGGTCTTGTTCTTCCCACTATCGTTTGTAAATGCTGCACCTGCAGATAGTGATTTCCTTAAACCGGTGAACGTGACTCAGCAAGACTATACAGATACGGCATTGGTACGCCGCTTGCCTGGTTTCACGAATCACGAAGCTTACGTGAACGGAGTTAAACTCCATTATGTCACTGGAGGAAAAGGAGAGCCTCTGGTGCTACTTGGCGGCTGGCCTGAAACCTGGTGGGAATATCACAAAATAATGCCGGAGCTTGCTGCGCATTATCAGGTCATAGCGATTGATATCCGTGGCCAGGGCGGTTCATCTAAGCCAGCCTCAGGTTATGATAAGAAAACCATGGCGCGCGACATCTACTCCCTGGTTAATCAGTTAGGCTATAGTCATATTAACATCGTCGGGCATGATATTGGCGCAATGGTCGCCTATAGTTTTGCAGCAAACTATCCTGATTACACGAAACGCGTGGCCTTACTTGACGTTCCGCACCCGTTTGAGGCATTCAGGAAGTTTCCGTTACTGCCACAAAAAAATGATTATCAGATAAACGATCCTAATCATGGCCTTCATTTCTGGTGGTTTGCGTTTAACCAGGTACCAGATTTGCCAGAGAAATTATTAGAAGGACGTACTGATATATTAGTGGATTGGGTCTATGACTACCTGAACAAAACGCCGGGTGCAATTTCAAGCTTTGATCGATCGGTCTATAAATTAGCAGCTGCACAACCTGATGCAATCCGCGCAGGAAATGGGTGGTATCAATCAATGCAGCAGGATATAGATGATTTGAAAACATATAAAAAGTTACAGACGCCCATACTGGGCATTGGGGGAATCAGTGCTCCACTGCTGTCTGCATTTCTTAAAGAGTATGCCCGTAATTATAAATTTATCGAATTTAAAGGTGCCGGCCACTGGATTGCTGAGGAGCGCCCTCGGGAGACCATAAAAGCCTTACTGGACTTTTTAAAATAAGATAGGAAGATATATTATTTCTGCTGAAAGTTAATGGATAGATGTTTGAGGGTTTTTTATAAAAAATTAGCAATCAAAATTGGCTATATTTAACGAGGGGTAGGGTAGACATAACCCTACCCCTGCTTTTTAGAAAGTGATAGTTGTTTTATTTATCTTATAACGTAGAAAGTTGTGTGCCCGTTTTTTTTAAGCATCAGTTCAAGTATGGCTCGACCTGCTCACTGCCATGGTATAAATGATGTGTCTACAGAAGGCCTGGATTAAGAAGAAAAAGCTCCCGATTAAGCGCAGATGATATCAACTTTAAATAATCAGAGGCGCATTACCAGTTCTCATCCCAGGCACAGTCGTGAAAAGCAAGCGATGAAACGTTTACTCACAAAGCTTTTTACAAACACGAATCAGCCGCAAGTAATTATCTCTTACTCACTGACAGCTATATGACGGTTAATCCAGTTAAGAACGGGCGCCAGCGCTTCATCTGAGTTCTTTTCGTATATCAGTCCATGTCCGTTACCAAATACGCCATGATCGGGTAAATGCAACACTTCAGCAGAGGCCCCGGCTGCGTTCAGGAAAGCCGCGGTAGGCGGGCTCGCCGCTGCAAATGCAGAAGCTTCAGCCGTAACGATCAAGATTGGTTTATCAATCAGTGAAGGTAATTGATAGCTGCCCGGCTTTTTACGTTTTAACTCAGCGGCAGAAGTAATCAGCGGAGAAAAATTCATTGGTGCTGCTGCGGGTCCCCAATCCATTACTCCTATGTTAGGTATCTCTGCGAAAGGAGGCCCCATGGGTTCCACTGCCACAATCATTTTTACCAGATCCGGACGGCGATCCGCCGTCAGCCAGCCATCCGGTCCGGAAGCAGAGTGTGTTATCAGGATAGCGGGACCAATACGATCCAGAAGGGCAGCCATCCTGTCGGCATCCAATGTTTGTGAAAAAGCAAGGTCAGCAGGAAGCGGGCCATATCCAGCAATAAACTCATCCATAGCCGCCCCATCATTTACTGTAAAGGGCCACTGAGTATGCCGCTTATCTGTTCCGGGGAAGTATATCTTTTGCCCATTTTCGAACGAGAAAGCCGGTCCCATCTCACCCATTGTCTGTACATGAAAAGGTGAACGTCCGTGTCCTGGTCTGTCAATGACCAGCACCGTATATCCATCCTCAACTAAGCGTTGTGCCCACCCGGGTCTGCCATCGGGCGTATCAAACCATTCAGTGCCCTGAAAGCCACCGCCGTGCATCAGCACTACCGGATAAGGCCGGCTCATCAGCTTTGGCGCTTCCCACTCGACGTACATCGGTCCTCGCTGATAGGTCAGCCCATTTTGCTCAACACGTTCGCCGGGAATCCAGAAGTGCCCACGACGTATCGAGCGTACAGGTGCCTCATTCCACGGGCGGAATTTATGATTCTGCTGCATGAAATTTCCTTATTTTACAGTGGAGTTCCGCGAAATCTCACGGGTGAGATATCGGTAAAATGCCTTACGTCTGCCATCACTTTTTCAACTTCGTGTGAGGTGAAAGCATCACTAATAGCCGTTTCATTACGGAAAATACACTCACAGATTGCCAGCGTGCCGGGCTGTTTGGTTTCAGGATAAAAAACTGAAAGTTTCAACAGGCCATACGGTGCAAAAGCTTCCATAACCAGTGGAAGGTGGCTGTCAGCGTAGTAACGTCGGTCAAAACGAGAATCAGGGTCTCCCTGATAAGTAACGTAAAGGATCACAGGTTGCATCATTTATCCTTGCAGGCTTATACACTGAAAAGTTAAAAACCAGTCAACACAACTAATATACCAATTGATACATTAATGGGTGGTAGTTCTTATGTCAATCATTTATGTACTGATTGGTATGTTAGTGCAATATCGGTAATGCTGCGCAATGGACGTAAAGGCCTTAACACGGGGTAACGCGCTCTTGATACCCCAATGATTGGAACATCACACATTATTTCGAAAGGTTTTAGAGGGACTGGCCTGGGTCACCAACCGACATTACTAACTGAAGCTTGTATCCGTCCTGGGGAAAATCAATCTCTCAATATAAACCAATTGAATATTGACTCTATTTAAATAGCATAATCTTTACTTTTTATATTCTTAAAGAGAGAAAAAGCAGTACTGAAGAAAAACGACAACTCCATTGAAAAAGCAATTGGTGAGTGTGCGATAAAATTACTAACAATCCAGAACGCGCTGCCTATCATCGTATAGCACCGAATTTTAATCTCTGCTTTTTGAAAAGCTGCATAGTTCATAATCAGCCCAGCGAGCAAAGGCAGGACATCTTTACAACTTTGCCAGGTAAACATGCAGCCAAAAAACGATAACAGCATGAAAAAGATAAAAAATTTCTTGTTGTTGGTTATAGATGCGATAATAAACCGGCAACAGGCAATCATCATCATCAAACCTGAAGTGTACTCACCGAGGAGTGCAAAGTGAACAGACAGCAAGAATGTAGAAACAGATAATATTCGTAAAGTTGTGGTTGTTTTTTTTAAAATGGAAAGAACTAACATCCAGGAAAAAAGATACAGTTGCGATAAACTGAGATAAAACAAAAAGACTAACTGGCACCTTGTCTTTTCCTTCTGGAATATATAATAACACATTAAGCTGTAATGAAAAAGTTGCAAGCGCTATACCAAAAAAAATCCAAAACTTTGTATTCAATTAAGTAAAAAATAGACTAAAGGTACATCCAAACACAGCTTACTGTGTGGGTGAAAGAAATAGATTATCCGACACCATAAATTCAACTATCAGGATGATAAAGCAACATTGATTGCTTTCTCACAATGAATTAATGTGGTATCGAAAACAGGAACTGTTACGTTATCCTGATTAAGCAACATACAAACCTCAGTACAACCAAGAATAATACAATCAGCTCCATTATCAATTAAACGCTTAGCAATATCTTCAAAACGAATACGACTATCTGGAATAATAATATCTTTGCATAGTTCATCATAAATAATACGATGAATTTCTTTTCTATCTGACTCTGCTGGGACAATTGGTCTGAGAAAATGATTATTTAAACGCTCAAGATAAAAAGGTTGTTCCATTGTGAAGGCAGTAGCCATCAAACCGGGATTCTTCAAACCAGCACTTACAATTCTTTCAGCAGTGGCATCTGCAATATGAATGAGAGGGATGTTAACATCCTTCATGATTTGATCTGCTAATTTATGCATTGTATTTGTCGCCAAAACAATAAAATCAGCTCCGCCTCGTTCCAATGATTTAGCTTCAGTATTTAATATGGAACCAGCCTCCTCCCATAAACCGTTGGCCTGTAAATTCTCAATGTTTGCAAAATTTAGTGAACGAATTAATAGCTCAGGTGAATGTAAACCACCTGAGTGCTGACGGACTAAGTCACACATCTTCCGGTAATAAATCTGAGTTGAAGCTGCTGACATGCTTCCCAATATTCCAATTGTTTTCATTCTGTCCTCTTTTGTTTTAAGCTTTTTAAGCATTAGCAAATCAGATTAACGTCATTCCTGTGACAGATGTAGCAGGAATAAATAGCAAAGAAATCAGCGCATAGCAACTTTAGCATTATCTCTGCTATTTTTAATTAGTAATGAAATTGCTGCTATAAGGAAATAAAATACACCGAACGCCGCATAGGGAACAACGGTTGTCACACCCAGGGAGATATCACTGCTGGCCTGATTGAACATAAATAGACCGGCCAGGCAGGATTGTGCACCACTTAAAATCATTGGCCATTGACCATTAGACGTTTTCCAGCGGCGGGCTGAAGCTAAAAGTTGCAACACGCCGGAAAAAATGGCCCATACGCCAAATACTTTAATGGTCGTACTGATGCCAGCGAAGAGTGACCCGATAATGGCCAGCGAGACAATAACGCTCACAATAAAATTAAATTTTTGCGGGGGATTTTGACGCAACCCTCCAGAACGTCGTGCATCAATAAAGTTGGCCAGCGCATCCCAGGCCGGATACAAAACAAAAAGAATGGCAGCCAGCGTTGGGTTACCTTTACCGATAGAGATAGCCAGCAAAATCCAGATTACAGATCCAGCTGCGCGTATAAAGAAATAGGTTTGCAGCCACTTATTTTGTGTATTACTTAACTGATCAGAACGGGATGTCATAATATCTCTCCGGTTTAAGTAACGTCGGCTTCAATTTTTGAGTGCCGGATCTAAGCGTTGCCACGTTTAGCATATACCCACTAGGCTACCTACTAAATGGTAGGCTGTCAAATTACGTTTTTGTTCTTTTGCGGCGTAGTTCAATGAATTGAATTTACTCATGAAACTTTGGCTTCCACTGCAAATCAACATCGAAGCCACCCGGTTCAGAAAGTGTCGGCGCATTTCTTTCAGGTAGCATAATGCCAGCGTGAGGTATTAAAGCAGTAATATAGACAGGATCGTTGCCGCGCGGAAAATTCAATGTTTCCTCCTGCGGAAGGCCAGCCTACTTTGACGTCGCTAAATCCACCTTTAATCTTGCGGCTTCTTACCGGGACCGGACTGTTGCCCTATCGTCACTCCGTTGCAGACATGCATCAGGTTCGGATAACAGGTTCGGTGACAATCGCTGAAACAAAATTCAGAAAAGCAGATATTTTTGCCGGCAGATAGGTGCGTGAAGGGTAGAGTGCATAAAGCGGAAACCTTTCGTCGGGCCACTCCGGAAACAAATCAACCAGTTTACCCTCTGCTAATAGCTGCTCAGCACCCAATTCCATAATCTGCGCTATGCCATACCCTGCAAGACAGGTGCCGTGCAGGGTACCGACATTGTTTACAATTAGCTGTCCCTGTAAATTTAGCGATTTGATCTCATTTCCGCGCTGGAATTCCCAGGTGAAAAGCTTGCCCGTTTCAGGTGAACGAAACTGAATGCATGTATGACGAGGTGAGGAAAGTTCGTCTGGTG
Source organism: gamma proteobacterium symbiont of Lampromicra miyakona (assembly GCF_059730895.1). NCBI lineage: Bacteria > Pseudomonadati > Pseudomonadota > Gammaproteobacteria > gamma proteobacterium symbiont of Lampromicra miyakona. The sequence continues at coordinate 112,461 of NZ_AP035933.1, forward strand.
ACATGGGTTTGCCATGCTCTGTAATATATGCAGGCGAAGCAACTGTGAGAATACGGGTGTCCAGAAGCTTACGTGCAACCAGCGTTGACGACCGATGTTCGCCAAAGCGAATGGCCAGGTCAAACCCCTCTGCAACTAAATCGCCCAACTCTTCACGCGTGGAGAGTTCAACCTGTAAGTCAGGATGTTGCTTTAAAAACTGTCCTAACCGTGGGCCAAGTATCAGCCTCGAAAAAAACGGATGAACATTGACCCGCAGACGACCACGAACGGAATTGCGACCATCAATCGCACACGCAGTAGCCTCCTCAAGCCCCGCCAGTAAGGGGACGATTTGCGTATAAAATCGCTGCCCCTCGTCCGTTAACGCGATAGATCGGGTGGTTCGCTCAAACAGCCGGATACCCAGACGATTTTCCAGCCTGACAATTGCCCGGCTGACACCTGAAGGTGACATATCCAATGCTTCCGCTGCTGTGGCGAAACTTCCCCCTTTCACCACAGCGGTTAATACTCCCATACCCTTTAGCATCCGCTCGTCAAATGCCATGCTTGCACCTCTATACAAATTCAGAAAGAGAAGTTTTTGCCTCGAAGGCTGAGCATTTTCCCCTCTCTTCTCGTTCAAACAGGTAAGCAGCCTGAACGCCATCGTTTAATGACTTTTTGTCACTTGAGTTATGACGTTCATGATATGGATTAACGAATCACGAGACCATAAACTTTTTTTCATCCTCTCAAGCTTTCCGGTAAATGTTCACTTTCATGAATATCCTGCAGGTCAGGCCTGCTCAGGACATGAGGGTTTTAAAGCATTTAATACCCGGCCTTAACAGGCATGTAATAAAGGTGGCAGAGCCAGGCTGGCCTGAGAAAGAAATGATTACTGCACAACCCGAGGTATATCTATGCTGGAAAATAAATCTACCGCGTTAATTATTGGAGCCAGTCGCGGTCTGGGGCTGGGAATGACAGAACGGTTTCTGGAACGTAGCTGGCAGGTGATTGCTACTGAGCGCAACGGCGCTTCCCGCTCCCACCTTCGCGAGCTCGCCGGGCGTAATTCTCTGTTATCTGTTGAAACGCTCGACATGACCAGCGATGAGTCTCTAAAAACCCTGAGCGGCAGGCTGACGGGAAGAACACTGGATCTACTTTTGGTGAATGCCGGAACGGCCGGGTCGCCCGATGAATCATTCGCTCAGCGTTTACTCACTGTCATGCTTACCAATGTAGCGGGGGCCATGTCGGCATTACATATTTTTTCACCTCTGGTTCGGGCAGACGGGGTGGTTGCTGTCATGTCATCAGAACTGGCTAGTATTGCGGATAATGTGCAGGGAGGATGGGAGCCTTATCGATCCAGTAAATCAGCACTGAATCAGTCAATGCGAAGTTTTATCGCTGAAAATCCACAGGTGCCCTGGTCACTCACGGCGGTCGCGCCGGGGTGGGTTCGGACTGAAATGGGCGGTCCGGATGCGCTACTGGATGTCGAAACCAGCACTCGCGGCGTGACAGACATGCTCATGACACGCTTTAATCAGCGAGGTATTGCTTTCCTCAATTACCAGGGCAAAACGCTGCCATGGTAAGTTTGAGCGCTGGTTAATGACGCAAGCTGCCTGATGTGTAAACGCCGGGGCACTTTCAACGGCAGTCTTTCATCAGATCGTCTGTTGCACCGCGCTCTGTTCCTGACCGGAACATCTTTTGTCATCCCTGCGCTTTGTGGGGTTACCCGAATGCATGACGCGCATGATTAAACAGTGAAAACAGGCATAAATGTCCGCTTCCCACCTGAGCCAGAGCTGATACGCCTGGTTTTCAGGCGCGGACATTTAACTGCCGCTACAGGAGCCACAGGAAAGTAAATCCGCGATGACTGTCGCGTTAAAAAAGCTGCTGACCCACTGATGCCCCGCCATCGACAAAGAGGGTCTGGCCGGTTATAAAGCCGGCATCCTGTGACATCAGAAAAGCAATAGTAGCCGCAATTTCGTCTGGCTTGCCAAATCGCCTCATTGGTACTCCCCTGAGATAGCGCTCTTCACCTGCGCTGCCTGGCGGGTTATTCGCCCGAAAAAGCTCTGTTTCAGTCGGCCCCGGTGCCACCGCGTTCACCGTAATACCTGTCTGAGCGAGTTCCAGTGCCCAGTTACGGGTGAAGCTGATCAGAGACGCTTTTGCAGCGGCATAAGCTGTCCGTTCAACACTGCCAAGCACCGTCAGGCTGGAAATATTGATGATTCGCCCCCAGCCCCGGTCTTTCATGCCAGCGAGAATGGCCTGTGTTCCCTGTACAGCGGGATAGAGATTGACGCGTATAACGTCTTCGAAAGTCGCTAAATCTATATCGCCGAGACGCTGAGGTTTAACCAGACCCACATTGTTGACGATCCCGTCAAATGCGAATCGCTGACTTAACTCTTCGAAAGTCTGTTGTGTCTGCCTGGCGTTGGAAAGATCTGCGCTGATTAAGGTGCCTGGGAAATCGTCCCGGGAACCTCGTGCTATACCGACCACCTCATGACCTGCCCCGGCGAGACGGCGGGCAAGCGCCAGCCCGATGCCTTTGCTGGCGCCTGTGATTAAAAATGTTCTCTTCATTTTTGACTCCTGTTAATTCGCTCCGGCATTTTTTTGCGAGAGGTCACGATGATTTCACATGCTGCGGATGCGACGCAGTGAGGGCAGCATCTCTTCCGGCTCCGGCCGGCGCGTATAGTCGGGATTCACTTCAGCATAAATAATCGTGCCTTCCTGATCGATGACATAGCGGGCAGGCATAGGAAGCGTCCAGCTCTCATCTCCGTTGAAAATAGGCAGGTCGTTCTTCAGTCCTTTGTACAGTTCAATCAGATAATCCGGCAGGTTAAAACGCAGCCCAAAGGCATCCGCCACGCTGTTGTGTGGGTCAGACAGAATCGGAAAGCTGAGGTTATTGTGACGCATGGATTTACGGCTGTTAGCCGTCGTCTGGGGGGAGAGGGCGACAAGTGCTGCGCCCAGCGCCTGAAATGTGGGAAGCGCTTGATTGAGCGCCTGCAGTTCCATATTGCAATAAGGGCACCAGACGCCACGGTAGAAACTCAGCACAAGTGGACCTTTTGACAGCAATCCGGCAGAGGAAACGGCATGGCCCTGCGGATCGTTTAACGTAAACAGAGGCGCCTTATCTCCCGCCTTAAGCGCATGCGTAGCGGCGCCGGACTGAATCAGTTCATCCGTCGCGCGGCGCATAATTTCCGCCACCGGTTGAGGGATATTATAGGGGGGCTTACCTGCTTCAAAATCCGCCTTAAAAGCGTCAAGCTTTGCCTGCAGCATCATGATGTTTTCTCTGAAAAGTTATTTAGGGTGATCTCTTAATTTCCGGGCGGCTTTACAACAGTCACTTACCGGGGGACAAGCGCGTTAATGCGTTCTGTGGCGCGCTGTACGGCGGGACGGTTAATCATTTCATCAAACCAGCGAGCCACATTTGGTGTGTTTTCAAAACTGACCCCGGCAAACTCCCGACGCCACAGCCAGCCGAAGTGCGCAATATCAGCAATGCTGTATTCCTTTCCGGCAACAAACTGGCGGTCAGCCAGAAGGGTATCCAGCACCTTAAGGGTGCGGTCTGCTTCTGTAGTGAAACGCTGAATTGCCAGCGGCTGTGGTTCGGATGCCTGACGCTGGAAAAAACCTGCCTGACCGAAAGCCGGTCCCAGTCCTGAAGCATGAAAGAACAGCTGCTCAAATACCCGTGACCTGGCCGGGCCTGAAGCGGGTAAAAGCTTCCCCGTTTTTTCAGCAAGATAGATAAGGATGGCGGCCGACTCCGTCAGTACCAGCGGCTCAGATAAGGCGTCAGTATCAACAAGCACAGGGACTTTGCCGTTGGGGTTTAAGGCCAGAAATTCAGCTGACTTCTGTTCCCCTTTACGAACGTTCACCGGGTGTAAAACATATTCAAAACCGAGTTCTTCGAGTGCGACAGGCACCTTGATGCTGTTAGGCGTGGCGAAAGCATAAATATCAATCATGATCATTTCCTGCTGAGAGGTTTGCCGGGCCAGCCCCGGCAAGCTGAAAATGATAATGGCTGGCATGAGACAGGAATGGTAGATATGCTCAACGGATAACATCTATTCTTCAGAGGAATAAAATGGATCGCTTTCAGGCAATGGCCACTTTCATTCGGGTTGTGGATACAGGCTCATTCTCTGCAACTGCCAGACAGCTAAACGTGGGCCAGCCTGCGGTCTCCAAAATTGTTGCTCAGCTGGAGTCGCGATTACAGACCCGTTTACTGACCCGATCGACCCACGGCCTGACGCCCACCGAGGCCGGGCAGCGCTATTATGAGCGTGCGTGGGCCGCCCTGCAGGAAGCCGAAGAGGCTGAACTGGCCGCCCGGGGAGCAGGAAAAGGCCTGTCCGGAAAGCTGCGGATTTCAGCCGCAACCACTTTTGCACGGCTGCATATCATTCCCCGCCTTCCGGCGTTCCTTGATGAGCATCCGGAACTGGATGTGGACGTGATCCTGGATGACCGAGTGATCGACCTGATTGCTGAAGGTATTGATATCTCATTGCGTATGGGAAATCTGCCCGACTCAGGTGTCGTCGCCAGAAAGCTGGCAACAGGACCCCGCTCAGTGATTGCCACGCCGGAATATCTCTCAGAAAGGGGGGAGCCGAAAACGCCGGCTGAACTCGCAGAACATCAGGCAATTCTCTATCACCCACAGCCCAGCCTCTGGTCATTCACCCGGCAGGGTGCCGTTGTGTCCACTGCCGTGAGCGGTCGCATCCGCGTCAGCGCCGCTGAAGGACAGCGAGCTGCCGTGCTAAGCCATATGGGGTTGTGTATTGCCTCCGACTGGATGTTTGCCGAGGAATTAAGAAATGGAACCGTTCAGAAGGTGCTGACGTCATGGCAACTGCCTGACATTGACCTGTGGGCCGTATTCCCTAACGGACGACTGGCGAGTGCCAAAGCCCGGCAGTTTGCTGGTTTTGTTGAAACCATCATGGGGGAGAGTAGAACATGATATTCCATTCAGGAATAGTTGTTATCTAATCTCCGGGCGATCCCAATGTAACTGGAATGGAATAGTGTTGTTTCATGTCCAGCCACTCCGGTCTGGTAACAACAAGGATCGCCACTATGTCTACGTTTGAAACTTATCGTTATGCCTTTCCTAATGCCCGCCTGACCCGTAAACCCAATGGCGTACTGGAGGTTAAATTCCATACTGCCGGTGAAAAACTGGTTTTCGATGGCCATACCCACGAGCAGTTCGTCGAGCTCTTCCATGCCATCGGCGAAGACCGTGAAAACCGCGCAGTGATCCTGACCGGTTCGGGTGATGCCTTTATGGACGCAATCAGTCCGGAAGGATTTGATTTCTTCACCCCGGCAGGTTTCGACAAAATTCTGCGCGAAGGCAGAAAGGTGCTGAACAACATTCTGGATATCGAAGTTCCGATGATTACCGCGCTAAACGGCCCGGTGCTGCTTCACAGCGAATATGCCCTGCTGACCGATACCATTCTGGCCACCCCGGAAACCGTTTTTCAGGATAAACCGCATTTCGAATTCGGGATCGTCCCCGGTGACGGCGTGCACATTCTGTGGCCAGAAGTTATTGGATCGCTCCGGGGCCGCCACTTTTTGCTGACCCGTCAGGTGCTTGATGCGGAAACGGCGAAAGACTGGGGCGTAGTAAACGAAATTGTGCCCGCTGATAAGCTTCTGGCCCGCGCTCACGAAATTGCCGACGGGATTGCTGCACTTCCGCCACTGACCTCGCGCTACACCCGGATTGCACTGACTCAGCGTCTTAAGCGTCTGGTAGATGAGGGGCTGGGTTATGGCCTGGCGCTGGAAGGTATCAGTGCCGCGCAGGTTGCCCACACACTGGCCCGGCAGTAAGCCTGTCGGATATTGACTTAGATTATTTGGCATCACTGAATTCATTTGATATTGCGCCAGGGCCCATGTGCTCTGGCTCAACGTGAGGTAGATTTAATGAACCCTTTATTCTCACCTGTGACTGCAGGAAAACTGCATCTGAACCATCGCGTCGTTATGGCGCCCACCACGCGCATGAGGACCGAACCGGGCGGTGTTCCCGGCAAGTTGATGAAAGAATATTACCGCCAGCGAGCGAGTCTCGGAGGGCTCCTTATCGCTGAGGCCACGGCGGTTTCGCCCTATGCGAATGCCTATGAAGATGCACCGGGAATCTTTACTGACGAGCAACAGGCGGGATGGCAGCGCCTGGTGGAAGCCGTGCATGCCAGAGGCGCTCAGATTGTACTGCAGTTGTGGCACCCGGGTCGTCAGTCCCTGCCTGAACTGTCAGCGGGACGTCAGCCCGTCGCGCCTTCAGCGCTCATGGCCAGAGATACTTATGGCGTGGTGAAAAATGAACGGGGATCCTATGAGGGCAAGCTTTTTCCCGTTCCTCGCGCTCTGGAACTGGATGAAATTCATGAGCTCATGGAGGAGTTACGGCAGGCAGCCATTCGGGCCAGAAATGCAGGATTTGATGGCGTTGAGCTACATGCCGCCAACGGTTACTTACCTGAACAGTTTCTGCTGGATGGCAGCAATCAGCGCACTGACAGTTATGGCGGCTCCCTTGAAAACCGTGCGCGCTTTCTGCTTGAGTCCGTTAGCGTACTGACTGATGTCTGGGGGCCGGGGCGCGTTGCTGTGCGTATTTCTCCCAGCGGGATATACGGTGATATGCATGACAGCGATCCGACAGCCACTTTCCGTTATCTGGTCGGGCGGCTGAACCTGTTTGACCTGGCCTATCTGCATGTTATCGAGCCCCGCATCGTGGGGCCGGAAGACAGGGAGGCTGGCTATTATGCGGAGCCGGTAGCCAGCCGCGATTTGCGCGCTTTTTATCAGGGGAAAATTATTGCGGCGGGCGGCTTTAAACCAGAGGATGCCGGGAATACGCTGCAAAAAGGTGAGGCCGACCTGATTGCTTTTGGTCGTCTCTTTACCTCCAATCCGGACCTGCCAGAGCGTATAAGAAACGCATTTCCTCTCGCTGCCTACAATCGTGACGCTTTCTTTGGCGGAGATGAGCGGGGCTACAGTGATTTTCCTGCTTATTCACTGCCAGCACCAAAAGAACGCCCGGTCTGAGTATACAACCATCAAAAGTTAACTGAGATTCGGTATTCCCATGGAATGCCGGATTTCAGATGAATGATCTTCAATCAAATATGAGTTTTTCAGACTCTGCAGCACTCCGCTTTCCGCTCATTGCGGAAATCAGAACGTCTTTCACCAGGGGGGCAACAAATGAAGCCATCAGGTTCTGCAGCTCAGAAACTATGTGAGAGGAGTGAAATCATGTTTCCAGTCGGTATTGCTGGGACGAGCTGCTGGCTGACGTTATGCGGGGGGAAAACCGGCTCGAAAAATATCAGTCTACTAACACGCCTGCAGACGTCATCGGTTCATGAATCAGAATGGCGCAGCTGCTCCATGAAGAAGTGAGAAATATTGAACGGCAGGTTAAAGCGGACATTCAGGCCAGCTCAGTCCTGAAACGGGATTGTGCGCTGCTGACGTCGATTAAATCTGTCTGGCCCCAACTGGGGATGCACATGCTGGTTGTGCTGCGCAGCCATAACGTTGAATCAGCAGATCAGGCTGCGGCTTTTCCGGGCGTGGTGCCTCTTGAAAAACGTTCGGGGACGGCCACGCATATCTTAAATCGGCCGCCTCAGCTCAGAACAAAGCTCTGCATGTCTGCCCAATGCGGAAAAATTAACAATAAACGGATGCGTAATATCTACAAGGAAATGTGTCTCATGGGCAAACCTGAAATGGTAGCCATCGGTGCACTGATGCGAAAACGGGGTCATCGGTGTTATGGCGTTCTGAAAACGGCAACAATTTTTGTGATCTGGAATCAAGAGTTGCACTTAACGACTGATTTATATGAATCTTATTTTTACACCCTATCCAGGGATGTAGGTTTTGTCTTCATAATAAACAGGCTCTGCGCAGGATATTTTTGGTTTCCTGGCAAAGCCTTATGAGGCACAGGACGGACTCAAAAGAATCTGTCTGTATTCCGGGAAAAGATCTCAGTCGGTTTCGACAATGAACATCCTTGCTTCCTGAGCTTCCCGGCGTTCGGCCTTGATGGGGGCGTATTTTTCAGAGTTGTAGAAGGCTAACGCCTGGTTAAGAGTTGGAAACTCAAATACGCCAGCTAATGGCAGAGGCACTTCATCGCCTTCAAGAACTTCCGACACGGAGCCAAAATGCAGAATTCGCCCGCCGGCTTCTTTCAGAGCTGCCTGAAACCGGGGAGCGAGTTTAGACTGCCTGTCAGGGTCGATAACACGCAGATTGATGTGCACGTACGCTGGCATAATGCTTCTCCTGTTGTTAAATAATGCATATACACTATTATTCGTTGATCGGGATTTCAAGAGGTACTACATGAGCGGTTTTGATCCAAAATATTTCAGGGAAATAGCAGCTGAATGTCCGGGATTTCAGGCTCGTGCCACGGCGCGCGCAGTCACGCGCTACTACAATGTCTGTTTCAAATCGCTCGGTCTCACCGCCGAGCAATTTAGCCTGTTGGTTGGAATTGGAGCTTTCGAGGGCGCCACAATAGTTGATCTTGCGGTCAGCGCGGGAGTTGATGCGACAACCCTGAGCCGAAATGTTCAGAACATGGAATTGAGAGGTTTAGTCCGTTCCGAAGGTGGACGCGGCCGCGCAGGAAAGCGGCTAAATCTGACGCATTCCGGATACCAGCTCATGGCAGAAGCCTTGCCTGTATGGAAATCAGCTAAAGATAAGTTATCCATTATGATGGGTGATGACCGACTCCGGTCAGCAACACGGGCAATGGAGGAGTTAGCCAGGGCAATAAATATCGACCAGAGCCCTGAAGCAGATCGCAACTCCCACAATAAAAATACGGTAGCTGAATGACAATCTCTCCGTATCAGCACTCCTGATTGAGCCTCTTGAAAAATAGGTTTCCTCCATATGAACGATCTTTTACCTTATTTTTAAGGCATGCAGAGCGTTCAGGTGTGAAGCTGGACGGCGCCGTACGCCCGGCGTAGCCGGTTACAGCCATATAAATCGTGCCATATCCTACCTTTTCTCTGTTTATGCCCAGAAAGTGCGGGAATGCTCATATCCGCGTCAGCACTGGGCTAAGCAGTTATTCTCAAAAAAAAGGTGTGCGGTATTGGGGCTTATAAACACGGGACGAGTGAAGGGTTATATGCTTTCACATACTGACCATTGGGATGTTGGTACTTTGTAAAAATGCATGCTGAATGTCCGTTTTGTGCCAGGAGCCGACATTATCTACGTTCGATGCATCCTTCGTGAGACAGGCCATCCCGGTTTGCATTCAGCTAAACTTTTTCCTGTTTTTCGTCCGTAACAGAAAGCATTCCGCTACAGCTGGCTGGTATGTTTGTTCCAGGACATTTAAATCAACAACATGCATGGTCCACTAAAGATGAAAGTGATTCTTGTTCGACACGCAGAAACAGAGTGGAATGAGAGAGGTATTATTCAGGGGCAAAGCGATAGTACGTTGACCCTCCGGGGGGAGCGCCAAACATCAGCCTTACTCGCAGCATTTGTCGCGAGTGATTATCAGGTTGAACGTGTTTACGCCTCTCCACTTGGTCGTACCTGGCAAATGGGGCAGAGCCTGTCTGAGTGCTTTAGTTGCTCATTGGTTGCTGAAACAGCCCTTAAAGAACAGGCATTTGGTCAATTTGAAGGCATGTCAACGGCACAGCTCCTTCAACACCATCCGAAAGATGCAAATGCGTTATTCAAATTTGATGCAGAGTATTGTCCGCCAGAGGGAGAGCCATTAGCACAGGCAACTCAACGAGTGATAAGTTTCTTACAAAATCTGCAAGACACCAAAGAACATCAGTGCGTATGTATCGTGTCGCATGGGCATGTCAGTCAGGGAGTGCTGGCAATACTTAAAGAAGGGACTATCGATAACTTTACCCGGTACGCTCACCCCAATGCGAGTTACTCCGTTTTCGATTTTTTGGATGGAAAATGCACTGCGCTCAGATGGGGAATTGCCACACATCTACTTGAACGTTAGGTTCAAGTGGTCATTTGAGTTAGGCGATATTATCTTTAACACGATGTCCGCTTCTCGCTCATAGCGGACATCAGTCTGTCGCCAGTCCGCTTCGTGCCAGGAGCGGACGTTTTCAGCCAGTCCAGCGGGCTATCTTGTGCTCATAGCAAGTTTAGCCGCGAAGCATAAAAATAAGCCCCCTGTTGCTCTGTCCATCATCTGGACAACGCGATTTTTCTTCAAAATGGCTGACGCAAAATGCGTACATAAAATGAGTGTGACTGACCATATAGTCCCAATCGCCACGTGGATGCTGACCAGGATAAAAGTCCATATCAAAGGAGAGTGACCGGCAGGTATGAATTGCGGCAAAAAGGAGACATAGAAAATGCCCATTTTAGGGTTTAGCACATTCCCCAACATTCCTCTGATAAACCAGTTCCCCTGAGAACCATTGTCATCATCGCCATTAATAAAAGCTGATCGGGGACGTATCAGCAGTTGTAAACCCAGCCAGCTCAGGTAGACCGCGCCACAAACTTTAAGCATCGTATAAGCCATTTCTGAGACCGCCAGAAGAGCACCAAGGCCTAATGCGACCAGCGTCCCCCATAAAAAACAGCCAGCATCAATGCCAAGCGCAGCGTGAAAAGCCTTTTTGCCGCCCTCTGCACAAGCAGTGCGCAGAATAAGTGCAGTATCAAGGCCGGGGGTCAGGGTAAGTAACAATGCTGCGAGAGAGAATGCGAAGAGAGAATCGTTAACAGTCATTTTCTTGGTCCGAAAGAGCAGATGTTAATCATTTAGTTCCCTGTAATCAATCTAACAAATATCAGTTTTTGAATGTCCGCTCTTCGCTCACAGCATACCTTCTGCTCTGTTAGTTCGGCCGCTTAGTGCTAGCCTTAGCTCAGTGATAACAAGAAGCTAAGTAAGAATTTTAGGGCTATCATGGTCCTACCCTGAAGTGTAAATTTTAATCCCATTAGAGTTAAAAGCTGCGCCACCATTAAAGACAATCGCAACACTTTTAACTGGCCTAGTCAGACCAACATACAACTTGGCTCGTGAATCATTAGTGAGTGCAGTGCTATTATCCTGGAACCACTTCAGCATAGGTTCGGTAGGAAAGATGATCACACGTTCAAATGTCAGGCCTTTAGATGTACCAAAGGTTAAGACAGGATAACGTTCATCAACGGTACGCCTTTTATCCCAGCGCAATTGCACTGGAGTATACGTTTCTAGGTAGTGATTCAGTAATTTTTCGGGCAGCAAGAAGACTCCGTCGTGACCGGATATTTCACAAACGTTAGAGGCTGAAGGGGCAAAGGCAGGATAAAGTTTGTTGGCAAAATCATTGATTTCATGAAAGCACCGAAAGTTCTCATTCAACATTTTATCATCAACTGTGACCCCTGCCGCCTTGTCATCAAAGAAATTCACGATGGCAGCTTTTTTGTACTTCGCATTTTTCTCGGTATTGACGGTACTGTAAGTGGCCTGACGCGGGTCGCCGACCAGCGTGATTTTAATGGGTGACCTGAACAGTGTTTGAAGAATTTCAAGATCGTAACCAGCAAGATCCTGAACCTCATCCACATAAATTTCATCAAAGCACGATCCCAACCGAGCGACGACTTTTCCGTTCGACTTCTCATCACAGCGAAGAGAAAGTTTGGCCATTTTATCGGAGTAAAGCTTAAAATCAGAACTGAAATAGTGCTGCCTGAAATCTTTCTCCCCCCAGTAGATGGGTCTCCCCGCTACCTTATAAGGCTTTACACCGGATTTGCTACTGCAAAGGAGCATTCCTTTGACGTCATAGTCAAATAGACACCCCTGATAGGGTTTTATCCAATGTTTAATCAGAAAGGAAAACCAGGTGATCACATACAAATTAGGCGGGACACACCCATTCTCTTTAATGATTTTGACATTTATTTCATCCCGGCATGCCTCGGTGAACGTGGTAATCAGAATACGCTTTCCTGAAGTGACAGCCTTTAATGCTTCACTGACTACAAAGGTACTTTTACCTGCTCCAGCAGATGCGATGATGACTTTGTTCATTTGATCGCATCCAGAATGTACTGCGGATATTGTATGCTGAGCGCCGCAGTATTCGTATAGTTAAATATCTTCAATGCGCAATCTGTTTTATTCGCATGCATGTAAATGCGTAAGTCATCATCAGAAGTATGTGTAGTCCCTAAAACGGCATCAAGGCTTGCCCGACTGTTCGCCTTCAGCAATTTGGGCTCAAGAGTATTGTAATTGTATTTTTTTGTGCCCACCATCAGCATACCGGTATCAACAATCGGGTCAACACAGATATCAATGTGTGGTTTTATATTCGCGCCCAGATAAGTACTGTATTTTTTCTGAATTGCGGCAATATCGCCATCATTGTCCGTTACGACGCGGGTAGGTTTGTCGATAATCGCGGCTATTTCCAGAAATCTCAAAAAAGAAATCCCTACTGAAATAACTTCGATCCCGTCCTCAATGGGTAGTCGTCCATGGTTCGTATCCATGTAGGCCTTCTGAACCACAAGCTCGTCTGAATCGCCTTCAACCAGAATCGCTTTCTTACACAAAACCATTCGAAGCGTGTCGTAACCGGCAATCTTTTCGAAAAATTCTTTAGTGCCAGGTGTTAACGAAGCCAGCTTGGTCGTCTTGCGGTTTGAGAGAAAAATCAGATCACCAAGACCGAGTTTATTCGCAACGAAACTACTGTGAGTCGTAATGATGATCTGTTTACCTTCACAGTTGTCTTTGATGGTCTTAATGAGCAGATTAAGCTTGGTGTGCGATAGGTTATTTTCAGGCTCTTCAATGAGAATGACATTCGACTCTTTGGCTTTATTGTGCGAGAGCGCTAAATTTGTCTTCACAATGCTCTGCTCGCCCTTTCCAATGTAGTTAAACGGAACATCATCCAGGCAGGTAATCAGGCTTGATTCCCATGCTTTTTGAGAGGAAAGCTCAACTGAGATAGTGACCTTTTTACTGGTGATCTTGCTTGCACTGATAATTTTCTTATTAATGGTTTCGATAGACTGGTCTGATATGAAGGCTTCTTTCATCTTACGGTGCGACTGAGAAACGCTAATGACCTCATCATCCGTCAGCAAATCCTTGATTATTCTGCTGATGTAAACATTTGACCCATTGTTGCCTCTGGCCGAGGATGAATCGATAAATGCAGACTTGAGGGGGATGTTACGTGATAAAAGTGCGTCCCTGCTGAAGCTTTTCCACTCAATATCGTAATACTCTATAGGCAACGTTCTAATATCACTTACTTTCAAGAGTGCTTCATAGGCAGCCTTATAGTCCTCGTTAAACTTGATTTTGAATACAACTCCCACTGAGGATGACTTCAGGCAGTTACCATCCCCCTCCAGAAAAACAGTGTCAGGCGTTTTTTGGAAGTGGAGCTCAACGAATAGCGCTGGCGGTGGCAATCTAACTGCGGTTGCGAGACTGGCTAGATATTCCTTCACCAATTGGTCATTAAAGAGATATTGGCTGATGTTGTTCTTGACAGGTTTCCCTGCATACAAACCGGTCAAACCTAAATTGATAGCCTCAAGGATGGTACTTTTTCCCGCTTCATTATCGCCTACGATAATGTTCACTGACTCATTGAATTCGATGCAAAATCGGTCTTTAAACCCCTTAAAACCCTCAATAATTAACTTTGTAATAACCATTAACATCTCCATTACATGTTATGCGCAATCAATTCAGGAAAATATACTTGATGAAAAGTGGATTGGGGTTTATGGCAGCAGGTTAAATATCAACCGAGCAATTGACCTGTCCCTTTCAATACAATACGCCAAATTTAGTAATACCACTATCGACTGCAGGGACAGTTGATACCTTCCGCTCCTCGCTCACAGCGGACCTTCAACTCAGTCAGCAACGTCCGCTGCGTGCCAGGAGCGGTCCTTGCTAAATGGAGTTATTTCAATCAAAACGTAACGTCACAACCAGCCGACGCTCTCTCTCCACTTATAATTAGTAACTTTATCATTTTCGCTTATTTTTTTTGAGATAGAGCGAGGCTCTCTTCCTAGATACTCAGATATTTCTGTCGGGGACAAATCAAAATCGACAAGCATGACTCTAAGTTTTTCCATTTCCTTTAAAGTCCAGGGCTTCCCAAAATTCTCATAAAGGGAGACCTTATGCTCCCTGATAGTTCGTTTTCTCAGAGTTTCACTTTCCCTCTGAAAAATCTCGCTTTTAAACTGTGAGCGGAACTCTTTACAGAAATTGCCATCTATTTTTTTATTATACAGGTTGCTAAAAATAAGTTGGGATGCCGGGTCTAAATCAGGCGTGTCGATAATAAAAATCTTGACCCTCTCCATATATGGATATTCAATCTTACCCAATATACTTAGTTGTTTTAAATTAAAAAAACCTCTCAAATCAAAAGATTTAATGAGCTTTGATTGGATTACACTTTCAATCCTGCTTGCATTTGAATAACAGTAACTTACCATTGGAAGGGCCCATACTACCAGTTGAGGAATATATTTTTCTAATGCAATACTCTGCCAGTCAGTATCAAATGTTTGGTTTTTTGCTAGCATGTTTTTCGGCAAAGCAGAATCTAACGTCGTAGATGCCCATATCTTATAATCCTTCGCTAAGGCTTGATAGTATTTTGTGTGGTTATGAATTTTATAAGCTGACATCAAGCGATACACGTCGTCATCGTGACCCGCGTCGTAAATTGTTCGATTTCCTCTCAGGTAACCATCGTAATGTTCGCTTATCCTTCTTCCTACATTACAACTTACCCCAACGTAAACCACACGATTGAAAAGTCCTTTATGGACAATAAGATAAACTCCGCTACAGCCTGATTTCCTAGCCTCTGATATAGAACCTAAAAATCTCCATTCCATAATTAAAATCCATTATTATTGCCACTCTTTTTTATTTATCATTATTTTATTGAAACTTCAACAAGTTAATCCAAAAGCTAAGGGCAAAGACTTATATAAGTATACTTATCATCGTTAGCACTTATATAGTGTAGTGGCGCAATGTACATGAGGTGCATGTGGAGAAAATATATCGTTGTTGATTAACATGACCTGCTCCCTGTTGATTCACAAAGAATGCTGTTAGCAGTGTCAGCTCCTCGCTCATAGCGGACATCAGTCTGTCGCCAGTCCGTTTTGTGCCAGCAGCGGAAGTAGCATATGAACCTGTATGTTAAAACCGACCGTATATGCTCCTGAAGTTTGGGATTCAAGACTCTCAAACCGGCATGTCAGACCGTTGTCAGGTTACTGTCGGGTTATGATCGTGGGCGTGCAGGATTGTCTGGGCAACACTGTGCGCTGACCACTTTCCATTTGGAGACATAATATGAGTAATACAAACAAATTTAGATCGCGGCGTCTTGCGCGAGCATGGTCCCAGGAACAGCTTGCCGAACTGTCCGGACTGAGTGTGCGCACGGTGCAGCGTATTGAGAATGGCGATCAACCCAGCCTGGAAACACTGAGCGCCCTTGCAGCTGTATTTGAGGTGAGCGTTGCGGATCTTTCTGGCTCTGACGCGCATGGCGATAACGCGCTCGACCAGAGAATTGTCGAAGCGAAGAGCAACCTCGCAGAGGAAGGCCGTTTTTACCGGTCGGTTATTACCGCTGTCATTGTTTGTGCGCTATTGCTTGTTCTTAACCACTTTACGGCCCCGGCCAGCGTATGGTCATTGTGGGTATCGGGGATCTGGTTTGCACTGCTGGTTATTCGTGGTATGAGAACGTTTGTTTTTCGCGGGCTGATTAGTCGCTGGCAACAGAAGCGGTTGCGGCAGATGCTGCGGCGATAAGCGCGATTCGCAACAGTAGTCTTATGTTAAATCGAGTGCTGTCGTGTGCTTGGTTGGTTGTTTATCAAAAATGACTAAGAGAGTCTATTTGGTAATAACAATCAGGGAGGCGGCTGTGAAGATAACGAAGATTGACCACATACACGTATACGTCGAGAACATCAAACTGGCAGAACGCTGGTACCAGGAGGTTCTTGGTTTTTCCCGCGATGACTCGCTGTATTTCTGGTTTGAGCAGGGAGGGCCGCTGGTTATCAGAAATCACGGCGCATCACTTTCCCTGTTTCCCAGGAAAAATCAGCATCCCGGCCATACGGTGGCTTTCGTTGTAGAAGCGGCTGAGTTTCTCAGTTTTGTGCCTGCTCTCAACGCCAAAAATATCCCGTTTACCGTATGCGATCACGATGTATCTTTATCCGTGTACTTTAACGATCTTAGCGATAACAAGATTGAGCTGACCAGCTACGAATACCTTCAGGCAAAGCAGCTACTGGAGAGCGTTGTATAGCTTTCTCCCTTGGCTGCAGTCGGAGCGCAAAACTTTTATGCTAAAAGAGAGTGTCAGGGCTGTTTTGCCTGAAACCTGACGGAGCAGAAATGAGAACGCAAAAGCGATGTATAGGATACGTGGCGATCGTGGTCGATGACTACGACCGCGCGATTGAATACTACACCGACAAGCTGGGTTTTACTCTGGTTGAGGATACGCCGCAGCCTGGCAAGCGCTGGGTTGTGGTGACGCCGCACCCGGAAAGCGACTGTAATATTCTCCTGGCCCGCGCTTCAAACGAGCGGCAGGAAGGCTTTATCGGCAACCAGTGTGGCGGACGGGTTTTCCTGTTCCTGCAGACCGATGACTTCTGGCGCGATTACAACGCCATGAAGGAGAAAGGCGTCCACTTCTGCCAGGAGCCGCGGGAGGAGGAGTACGGGATGGTGGTGGTGTTTGAGGACATCTATGGCAACCGATGGGATCTTTACCAGAACGCGCAGCCCTGAAAGCCCTGAGGCTGCGCACGTCCAGTGCGTGGCCGGGACTGTATGTCTGATATTTATTTGTCATCATTAAATGTCCACTCTTCGCTCATAGCGGACCATGCTCCGCGTCTGTCCGCTTTGTGCCAGGAGCGGACATTGCAGACTGATTGTATACGCCAGACTGGAGACAGACAGGAACGCGGGTCAGCCAGTCTTTTTTGCATGAGTGTAAATATCAGGACGTGTGATACTCCATGCATAGTTTTCCCGATTAACAGGCTCGTAGCCAAATTTTTCATAGAGCCAGGGCGCTGTGGTTGTAAACAACATGATCCTGCGAAGCCGCTCAAAAACAGGATGATCATGTATGCATTGCATCACCCATCTGCCCAACCCTTCTCCCTGATATTCCTCCAGGATATAAACATCACAAAGGTAAGCGAACGTAGCGTAATCTGTTATTAAGCGCGCGAAACCAATCTGGGCTTCATCGTGATAAACACCGAAATTAAGGCTGTTTTCAACGGATGCACGGACAAGAGCCAGATCAATCCCTTTAGCCCAGGTTGACCTCGTGAGATAGAGATGGATAGCCTGCACATCCAGTTTTTTTCTGTCTGTACTTATCAGGTAGTTATCTTTATGCCACTCATATTTCTCTGAAATACTCACGCTCAATCCTGTTTAAGAATTCCCGGAAAACCTGACCTTATCACCTGATGGAAAATCGGACTATCAATACTTCTTAGTAAAAAAATGAATCCTGCACTCTTATGCCAGCGTTTCATTTAGCACTTTTGCGCAGCGGGCTCCGTTTCCTGGAAAAGAGTGTCCATCATTACTGGACAGGAGTAATCAGCCGGTATCAGGCCCCATGATGAACTCCCCGGCTGATTCAGCGTTATGCATCCAGACTAATAACCACTTTCCCGATATGTCCGGCAGCCTCAAGGTAGCGATAAGCTTTCCGTGTATCGGCAAAAGTGAAAATACGATCAATTACGGGATAAATCGTGGAGGTTTCAATCGCCCTGACCGCCGCGCGCAAATCTGAAGTCGAACCCGTATTGTTACCCACAATATTCAACATCTTTTGCATTACGGGCAGAACAGGCATGCTGACTTCAGCACCACCAACAAAGCCAATAACGAAAATAGTTCCGTTATGAGCTGCTGCGTTAATCGATTTCGCAAATGTTGAGCCGCCCACTGATTCCAGTACGAGATCAGCGCCATGCCCCTCAGTAAGCTTAAGCACCCGTTGATCCCATTCGGGCACCTCGTGATAGTTAATTCCTTCATCCGCTCCCAGGGCTTTCACTCTGTCCAGTTTTTCATAAGAAGAGGAAATGATGATTACCCGCGCACCTGCTGCCTTCGCATATTGCAATGCAAACAGACTCACACCTCCCGTGCCAAGCAGTAAAACAGTGCTGCCGGGCTGTATTTTACCGCGCACTATAGCGTTCCATGCGGTCGTTGCGGCAATGGGTAACGTCGCTGCCTGCTGCCAGTTGAGAAAGTCGGGTATACGCACCAGTGATTCAGCAGGCACCACAGCGTATTCTGCCAGCCCGCCGTTGGTCGTAACTCCGCGTAATGTTTGATGATGTTGAGATCGTATTGCTCCAGCATGCCAGTGAGACATCATACCCGGCACCACACGTTCGCCGATTTGCCAGCCTACAACTCCCTCTCCAGACTCAACAATTTCTCCCGCGCTGTCTGCACCAGGAATAACCGGCTGCGAAACAGCGCCAAATTTACCAGTGGCCAGCGCCAAATCAAGGTAATTCAGACTCACAGCATGCTGACGAATCAGCACTTCGCCATACCCTGGTTGTGGTGGTGAAATATCACATATTTTTAAGCCGTCTATTCCTGCAGCGGATAAGTGGATAGCTTTCATGGTGTCCCCCGGTTCAATTAATACGACCATTTTGAGGCAGAACTGACGCTATAATGAGCCTGAAAAACAAATAACTGTTGCATGAGGTGCAATAATGCATGATGACGATTATCGTCAGCGGGAAGCTTTTCTTGCGGTAGTGCGCGCTGGCAGCTTTAGTACTGGTGCGCGCGATTTGGGAAGAGATGTCTCTGTCGTTTCCCGGCGTGTAGCTGCATTAGAAAAACGTCTGGGAATTCGCCTGCTGGAACGCACCACCCGACGCATACGTCCCACAGAAGAAGGCTTACGCTATCGGCAAAAAATTGAATTGGCAGATGAGCTGCTACGGGAAGCGGAAGAGGAAGCCCGTGATTTGGCAGCGCGTCCGGCCGGGACGATTCGCCTTACCGTTCCAGCCTCTTTCGGACGAAAGTGGGTCGTGCAGGCCTTACCATTCTTTTTGAAAGCCTATCCTGACATCCGTATTGTGTTGCACTGCAGCGATCGCTACGTAGATTTACTGGGTGATAATTTTGATATGGCAATACGTATTGGTGTTCTGAAGGACAGCAGATTAATTGCCCGAAAGCTGGCAAATACAAGTCGCATTTTATGTGTCGCGCCGGATTACCTGGAGCGCCATTCCCCTGTAACACACCCTCAGGACCTTCGTAAGCATGATTGCCTGGGTTTCACACCCATGCACAGCTGGCCCGAATGGCGACTCGAGAAAGACGGTCAACAGATAGGGGTACCTGTTAAGACGCGTTACGAGAGTGACGAAATGGATGGGCTTATACTGGCCGCTCAATCGGGTATGGGGATATTACTCGCGGCCAACTGGCTGGTACAGAAAGAACTGGCTGAGGGTTCACTGGTGCCAGTGCTGTCGGACTGGCAGGCAACAGGCGAGGATGGTGTCTGGTTAATGAAACCTTCAAGCCAGTTGCAGTCGGCAAAAATCAGTGCATTAACAGACTGGCTGACTTCATGGTTTTCTACACCACGCTGGTAGCCTGCGGGACGCAATATGAAACAGCCTGTCACCTGTACTGAATAGCAGATGGGTTATGTATGTAAAACGTGTGCAGTCCAGCAGTCGACATACCCCAGATAATGTCGGCGCTCCTGGAGGTAATAACATATTTCTTCACGCTGCTGCCGCTCCACTTCGTCATGGATCACCGGCAGGTTAGATCGCTCTTAATAGGCTACGGCAGACTCAGCTAAACCCCGTTAACACTGCTCCGGCGGAATCATGATGTCATATAACCTTGCTGCCCGATGCAGATAACAACGGGACATAAATTGCCAGTTTGAGTGCAGGGGAGTCATTTGACGTAAACGTTGAATAGCTGAATGTCCGCGTTATCCCGTCTTTTCCTGTGAGTTTTTTCTCGCCGGACACCGGCGCCGTTATCACATGCTCACTCCACCATGTATCAAACTCCGGACATTCACGGCTTAAGCGTTCTACCAGCGCAGTGAAGGTCTCGTTGTCTGCATTTCGTGAATAACTGGAATGAAACAGGCCGAGCATTCTCTGTGCCTCTGCAGGCCAGGTGTCGCCAAAAAGGTATCTGGCCTCCTCTGTAGTGAACATGAAAACCATGATATTTCGCTCATTTGCAGCCAACAGGCTGAAGTCCGTGATGACCTGTTCTGCTGCAAAATTCCACACCAATACATCCCATCTGTCATTGGTGACGTAGGCAGGCTCACTCAGCGCCCTGACCAGATGCGATAAGCTAGCCGGGACTTCATGTTCAACATCTGCACTTTTTTTCCGGCCTGTCAGTGTTTTCAGGTGCAGAAATTCTGCCTTGTTCAGCTGCAGAGCTTTACCCAGGGCGTTAACTATCCGTTCGGAAAGCGTGCTGACCCGTCCCTGCTCGATTTTGGTATACCATTCCGTACTTATTCCCAGCATCGCCGCAACTTCCTCACGCCTTAGCCCGGGTGTTCGCCGTCTTTCTGGCCCGGCAGAGGAGGGTCGCTCAGGCTTTACCCTTGCACGTCGTGAACGTAAAAACTGACTGAGCTCAGTATTCTTAACCATTTTTTGAACCTGGTAGTAAATTATACCTGTATAAAACTAGTGTATTTTACGCCGTTTTGGGTCGCTCTATGATGGTTTCATATTGTTCTATGCCCTCAGGAGAATATGACCATGAAAGCTGCTGTGCTTACTGCCTTTGGCCGTCCGCTGGACGTTAAGAATGTGCCTGCACCGGTGATGGGAACCGGGGAAGTCATTGTCGATGTGGTTGCGGCGCCCGTTCTCTCCTACACGAATGAAGTACTGAGTGGGGAAAGAAAATATCTTTTACCTGTGCCGGTCATCCCGGGCTGTGGTGCCATCGGAAAGGTTCGCCAGACCGGCCCTGACTCAGCCTGGCTGAAACCAGGAGACTGGGTATTTTGCGATCCCACGGTGCGTTCCCGTGACAACGCGCTGTCGCCAGAAATTGTCCTTCAGGGATGGAGTGCCCGTGGTGAAGGAGGACAAAAAATCCAGCAATATCACCTGAATGGCAGTCTTGCTGAACAAATACGCATTCCGACTGAAAACGCAGTGCCCATTGGCGACATATCGCCTGCAGAAGCGGGGCGGTGGTGTGCCATCAATACGCTGCTTATAGCCTATGGCGGATTGTTAACTATGGATTTGAAAGCGGGAGAGCGCCTGCTGGTCAGTGGCGCAACCGGTAATTTCGGCAGTTCCGCTGTGCTTGCTGCCCTGGCCATGGGAGCCCATAAAGTCATCGCACCGGGCCGTAGTGAACGGGTGCTGAACGATTTGAAAAAACGTTTTGGATCGCGTGTGGAAACAGTAAAGCTCACAGGCACAGCAGAGATCGATATTGCTGCCATGAAGCACATGGCCGGGGGACCCATTGATGCGGTCCTTGATTTTCTTCCGCCGTCTGCGCAGGCCTCTGTCGCCCGGAATGCGATTATGTCAGTCAGACCTTATGGTCGTGCAGTCCTTATGGGCGGTGTTGGCATGCTGGGTGGGGACGATCTTTCGCTACCTTATCCCTGGATAATGCGTAACCTCATTACCGTAAAAGGGCAGTGGATGTATGAACCTTCGGCAGTCCCTACGCTCTGCGGCCTTATACGCGCGGGACTGCTTGATCTGAGCCACTATGACGTAACCGAGTTTCCGCTTGAGAGAGTGAATGATTCAGTCGCGCATGCTGCGAAAAACAGCGGGCCGTTTAAACTCACCGTCGTGCGTCCCTGACCAAAGGCGCCGCGTTGGGCCGGATTGCTTTCCTACGACGGCCCTGCGTATGGGTTCAATCACAAAATTCTGGCACAAAAAAGCCCGCTGCGCGGGCTTGATAAGAACCGATTAATGCGGAATCTCAGAGACTTCTTTGACATCCGCTTTGTTGATCTGCTGTTTGACACCATTGGCATCAACGTAACCCAGCAGTCCGCTTTCCGCTTCCTGCGGTTTACCATCGCTGACAATGGTACGGCCATCATTGGTATGAATGGCGTAGCTGGTACGGGTACAGCCGGTCAGGGCGCTCAGTGCCACAATGGCTGCCAGTGGTAACAAAATCACTTTTTTCATGTCGCTCTCCCTATCGAGTAGATCAGTTGTTCAGTTCACTCATATTGGTGATCTGGTCACGGTTAATCTGTTCTGTTTTACCGGTTTGCGCATCTTTATAAGAGACCAGGCCAGTATCACTATCCACCTGTGGCTTACCATCGGTGACGATAGTACGTCCGTCGGTGGTTTTAATCGCCTGATTCGATGAACAGCCGGCGATGGCAAAAATTGATGTCAATAACACAGCCGCTACAGTCAGTTTCTTCATAGTAATTTCCCTGATTGGTCTGAAGTCCAGCTATAAGCGTAGAACAAAATCCGGATTCTGGTCTGACCTGACTCGCTTTCTTTGCACAATTAATGCGGTTTAGCGTGCAATTGATGAGGAGGAAATTACCAGGCGCGGCTAATGTGTTTCGCCGCGTATATTGGGAAGGCAGGATAGCGTTGCGATATTACTCAGCGGCCAGGCGACCAAGCAGCAGAGAAAAAATAGCCTCGTAATGCGTTTTCAATATCACATCGTCGCACTGGTCGAGACGTGCTATTAGCGCGACAAACAGGGTTTTTCGGTTCAGCAACTTGCCGCTGCACAAAATTTCCTGCACCAGCGTGCCAAGTAACTCATGCTGCTTTGCCTGCAGCGATCCACCAGTCCATGGTAATGCATCTTCAGAATTATTATGAAAAGGATCGTATCGCATCATCATTACCCTGATAGCAGTGCGTTAATTCAGCTTTTTGGCCAGCAGCCTGATCGCATTATCGCAGGCCTGCTGGATGGCCGGATTCTCCGAGCGCAAGCCCGTGCGATACAGCGCGCCAATTATTTGCTGAACAGATAAGGTTTCACCCGGTTGTACAATCTGTGTGACGACTTTGCCCAATAAAAGATAGATCTCATCGGCATCTTCTAATTCATCGTGCTTCACTCAACCCCCGGAACAAATAAACATAAATCTAAGTAATATGTTACTGACTGATAAATATTATTAAGCGCGCGATTCCAGGGTTTAAAAAGTTATCGCGGCGAATATTAATTAGGAAACGCCTATTTCCTAATAGGCCAGACGAATCAGTCCAGAATGCTGAGCACCATATTAATGGTTTCTTTGCCATTAGTCACATCCTGAATTTTGCCTACCACGCGCATACCAAATGCCACGCAAAGCAGCAATCCGGCAGCGGTGTCGGCATCCAGTCGTGGCGAAATCGATCCGTCCTCTTGCCCCTGCTCAACCAGCGAAGTCAGGAAGTTGCGGTTGCGTAATACCGCTTCACGCACCAACTGGGATAACTCTTCATCCAGCGTTTGCAGTTCCACTGTACTGCCAACCACCAGGCAGCCGCGTCTGCCCTCGATCTCGCTGGCTGAGTCGAGATAAAACTGCAACAGCTCAGCAATGCGCGCCCGGCCGGTCGGGTACTGTTGCAAACGGGCGCGCAGGTCCCCATTGCGCAGCAGGATGTAGCGCTCAAACACCCGCAGAAACAGGGAACGTTTATCCTGAAACGCTTTATAAATACTGCCCGCCGTCAGGTTCATCGCTTCACCTAAATCGGCAATCGAGGCCGCATGAAAACCCTTCTGGCGGAACACGATCATGGCGCTGTCGAGCGCTTCGTCGATATCAAAATTGCGCGGTCTGCCGCGCTCTCTGGCAGCCGGCGCCGGATTGGGTTTACTGGTCATAAAGCGGCTATTTAGAATGAATCGTTTCCAAATTATCCGGCTTATCGGTGACAGGGTCAAATCCTGCCCAAACGCCTGGCCCGGCGTGCGCTGATCGACAGCGAACCGCGTTAATGTTCAGCCCTGATAGTTGAGAATTTTTGACTGCCGGAGGATGATAAACCTTTTGCCGGGCCGGGACCTTTTCATGCTGATCTCCACTGAGGATACGCGCACTTTCAACACCGACATCCGCCTGGCGGCGACGCTGGCCGCCGTGGCGGGCGCACTGAACACTGCAGCGTTCGAAACGGTTGGTTTCTTCTCCGCCAACATGACCGGAAACGTCTCGTCACTGTCCGATCATCTGGCGAAAGCCAATCTGCATATCGGGCTGTTCTTCCTGCTGATTGTGCTGTTATTCATCGCCGGTTCGTCTGTCTCCACGCTGATCATCAATTCCGGCCGCAGGCGGCAGATACGCGGCATCTACGCCATCAATATTCTGCTGGAGGGCATTGCGTTGCTGGTGCTGGGGATTGTCGAAAGCGGCTTTCATTTCAGCGAGGGCGGTGTGTTACTGATTCTCAGCCTGAGCTTTCTGATGGGCCTGCAAAATGCGGTGGTAACACGCATCTCCAATGCCCGCGTGCGCACGACGCACGTTTCCGGCACGTCAACCGATATCGGCATTGAGCTGGCGATGCTGTTCGACGTGCTGCGTCGCAAAGAGTCACCGAAAGACGCGCCGCTTTACATTGAGCGGCTAAAACTGCATTGCTACACCGTGCTGGCATTTCTCGCTGGTGGCGTGCTGGGCATTCTGCTGCTGCAGTGGCTAAGCTACGCGCTGCTGATCGTCATTGGGTTACTGCTCAGCGCGCTGGCGCTGTCGGCGCTGAAACGTGCGGGCAGCAACCCGCTTCACGCCCGCTAAGGAAGGGAATCATGATCTCGCTCGACGACCGCCTGCAAGTTATCTGGCAGTTGCTTAGCACTGCCACCACATCGCGTTCAGCTTTCACCCTGATGCAGCTGGCAACGGTGAGTGCCGACGGTCAGCCCAGCCTGCGCACCGTGGTGATACGGCAGTTTTTGCCCACGCTGCCGGCCCTGCGGTTTACCGCCGATCGGCGCAGCGCCAAAATGCAGGATATCGCGGCGCAGCCGCAGGTGGCGCTACTGGCTTATGACGCCGCCAACAACGTTCAGCTCAGGCTGGCGGGCACGGCTCAGCGCGTTGACGATGCACAACAGCGTGCCGCAGCCTGGCATGCATTGCGCCCGCATTCGCACGCGTTGTTTCAGTCACCGGTCAGGCCGGGCAGCGTGATTGCTCATCCTGATGACGCACTGCCTGCCAGCGCGCAAAAAGCGGGCACCGGACCCGACGAGCACTTCGCGCTGGTGCAGATCACGCTGCACAGCGTGGAGTGGCTGGATGTCAGCTGCGAGCCCCATCAGCGCGCGCGATTTGAGGCCACTGCGGATGGCTGGCAGGGTAGCTGGCGCGTGCCCTGAGATTTATTGTTTCGCCGGTGTTTTTGCCTGACGCGGGCGGCCAGCCGCACCGGCGCACACCAGCGCCAGCAGTACCATGATCAGTACCGGCAGCATCGCCATGCGCAATCCGGCATGTTCGCCGATAAAGCCCAGTCCGGGCGGGCCGACCAGAAACGCCAGATAACCCAGCGTGGCGGCAATCGTGACGCGCACCGCGCTGTTATGGCCATCGCCCGCCGCCGAGACCGTTAGCGGGAAGCCGAGCGACGCGCCGACGCCCCAGAACAGCACGGCCGCCGCCGCCAGCCATGGGTTATCGGAGAAAATCACCAGCGTCAGCCCCAGCGCGGCGGAGAAAGCGCTGGCGCGCAGTACCCAGACACGGCCCAGACGATCAACCACCAGCCCACCGAGAAAGCGCCCCAGCGTCATGCCGGCGGTGAAGCCCGCGTAGACCAGCGTGCTTTGGGTATGATTGAGATTATGGCCGTCGATCATTAGTAACGGCAGCCAGTCGTTAGCCGAGCCTTCCGCCAGTGCCATCGCCAGAATCACCACGCCGAGCACCAGCAGCTGGCGGTCACGCAGTTCACGTCCGACCTGGGCCAGAAAGCCGCCGTGATGCGGCTGTTCGCTGCGTTCGCTGTCGCTGGTGGCGGGCAGATGGCGCAGCGCCAGGGCGGCAATCAGCAGGTTAACCAGCAGCACCACGCTAAAGTGCCAGTGGGTGCTGATATCGGCTGCGGTCATGGCCAGCCCCGCCAGTGCGCCGATCAGCGTGCCGAAACTGAAGAAGCCGTGAATGATCGTCATGATTGACTTGCCGATGCGCCGCTCAAACGCCGCCCCTTCGACATTAACCACCACATCCATCAGCGCGGTTCCGCCGCCCAGCAACACCAGACTGGTAAACACCAGCCCGCTACTGGCGAGCGTTAACGCAACGGTCATCAGCACCAGGCCACCGAGCAGGATCAGGTAACCCGTGCGCATCACCCGGCTGGTGCCAAAGTGCGCGACCAGCTTACCGGCCAGCAGCACGCCCAGCATGGAGCCACAGGAGAAGCCAAACAGAATCAGGCCCATCATTTCCGTCGAGGCGTGCAGCACATCGCGCATAAAGGGGGTGCGGCTAACCCAGGAAGCCCAGGTAAAGCCAGGAATAAACATCAGGCCAAAGATGGCCCATTTACCGCGTGTCTGTTGCTGAGGGTGCATAAGGTTCCTTTAGGGAGCGGCGGGCATGCGGAGGTGAAACACTTTCGTTGCTGATGACCGTTAGCATGGTTCACAGAATAGCAGTTTTGCTGGCGCTCGTTGAGGCGATGTCACTTGCGCCAGCGCGCCGGGGGGAATTGGTCAGTGGGAGAAAGCCCCTCCGCGCGACGACGCGGAGGAGGAGGGAATTAGAAACTCTGCCAGTCGGCATCGCTGGCCACTGCCAGGCGCGCAGGCTGTGGCGCTTTGTGGCTGACTGCCGCAGGCCTGATCGCCGGCGTTGCGCCGGATTCCGCCAGCACGAATCTGGCGACCAGCTGGTTGAGGGTTTCGGCCTGCTCCTGCAGCGATTGCGACGCGGCTGAGGCCTGTTCCACCAGCGCGGCGTTCTGCTGCGTTACATCATCCATCTGATTCACCGCCTGCTGCACCTGGCTGATGCCCTGACTCTGCTCAACCGCGGCCGCGGCGATTTCGCTCATCAGTTCGCTGACCTGATGGATAGCGTCATTCATCACCTGCATGTTGCTGCTGACGTCGCTTGCCTGGGCGGCTCCGGCTTCAGTCAGTCGATGCGACTCTTCAATTAGCCCTTTGATTTCGCGCGCGGCCGAAGTTGAGCGCTGCGACAGGCTGCGTACTTCACCCGCCACCACCGCAAAGCCCTTGCCGTGCTCACCGGCGCGTGCGGCTTCGACTGCGGCGTTGAGCGCCAGAATATTGGTCTGGAAAGCGATACCTTCGATCATCGAAACAATGTCCGTGACCTTGCGCGAGCTGCCACGAATGTCATCCATGGTCGACAGCATCGTAGTGAGCGAGGTACCACTTTTTTCCGACAGCGCACTGGCGTTAGCCGCCAGCTGGCTGGCCTGGCGCGTGTTATCGGCGGTCTGACGTACGGTTTCACTCAGTTCAGTCATGCTGGCCGCGGTCTGCTCCAGCGAAGCAGCCTGCTGCTCGGTACGCGCAGAGAGGTCTTCATTGCCGGCGGCGATTTGCACCGATGCGCTGCTCACCGAATGCGACGCGCTGCGCACGGCGCTTAACGAACTGGCGACGCTGCGCATCAGCTGATTGAAAGAGTGCGCCATGGTGCCCACCTCATCGCGACGGCTTTCGTCGGCGCTCAGCGTCAGGTCGAGATTTTCGCTGGCGCGCATCATGACTTTGCCGACATCGGACAGGCTGCGACGAATGCGCAGCACGGTGAACAGGGCGAACAGGCCAAAAATAATCACTGTGGCTATCACGCCGGTAATGGTGGTCCACAGCACTTCATGGAAGGTGCTGAGGTTGGTGGCGCGTAACTCATCGCCGATAGAAATATTTAGCATCAGCTGCTGCTGATAATTGGTGACCAGCTGGCGAATGGCGGCACCAATGCCGTTCTGCCCCTCGATCAGATCAAGGCTGATGGCGTTCTGATGCGCGCGCGAGGCAGTGAGAAACGCCGGCAGCCGCTCGCTCACGCGCTGAATATTGGCAAAGGCCAGCTCGGTCAGGCGTTTATCTTCGTCACTGGAGAGGTTGTGAGTCAGGTAGTAATCGGTGAGCGATTTCAGGCCGCCGATCTGTTTATCAATGTCCGCTTCAACCGCAGGCATATTGCTGTCCTGCAGCTGAGTCTGATGTTTGTAAAGCGTCAGCGCCAGCTGATTGCTGCGATCAATTAACGTGTTGAGGTCTTTGATCGAGGGGATGGCGTTGGTTTGCACATATTCAAAGCGCTCCTGGAAGCCGGAAAGCAGTGAGATGGCGAGCACGGCTTGCAGAATGATGGCGCCAAACAGCATGGAAAAGGTCAGTAATAATCGTTGGGAGATGTTCATCTTATTATCCTTAATCTAAACGCACCCCGACGCCTGACGCGGCGGGTACAAGGGCAGATTAAAGAACATCGGCAGATTGTGGTTTTTAGTTAATGAAATTTTAGCGCCGGGTAGCAGAAGAGTCTGGCGGGTTAACCGTGGAGCCGGTCGCCGTGAACGGCGACCCTACAGTGCATGTCCCGTTATTTCCGTAGGGTGCGCATTCATGCGCACCTGGAAACGGGGAGTGCATGTCCCGTTGTTTCCGCAGGGTGCGCATTCATGCGCACCTGGAAACGGGGAGTGCATGCCCCATTGTTTCCGCAGGGTGCGCATTCATGCGCACCTGGAAACCGGGAGTGCATGTCCCGTTGTTTCTGTAGGGTGCGCATTCATGCGCACCTGGAAACCGGGAGTGCATGTCCCGTTGTTTCCGTAGCGTGCGCATTCATGCGCACCTGGAAACCGGCACCCCGCGCTTAATTCACGGCCGGCGGAACAGCGCCAGGCTGCGGCCCTCCAGCTCGAAATCCTTCTCTTTGGTAATTACCAATCCCTTACTGGCGCTGTCGGAGGTGGTCAGCTCCAGCACCCAGCCGCCTTCGCCAAACTGCGGGATGCGGAACGGCACATTGCCTTCAAACGGATTGAACAGCATCAGCACATCGTGCCAGATACCTTCTTCGGTTTGCAGATCCGGACGCCCAATGTACACGCCGAGCGTCGAGCCCTCGTCCCACTGTTCCGCCTGCTGAAAACCGCCGCCGGCGTTGAACCATTTGATCTCCATGCCGTCGCGCCAGCTTTCACGTCGCAGCAGCGGCTGCTGCGCGCGCAGTGCGATGATTTGACGGGTGAAATCGCGTAACGCATCAGCGGAAGCCGGCAGATCTTCCCAGTGCAGCCAGGAAATCTCGCTGTCCTGGCAATAGCCGTTGTTGTTGCCCATCTGGCTGCGGCCAAACTCATCGCCCGCCAGCAGCATCGGTGTGCCGTGAGAGAAAAACAGCGTGGCGAGGAAGTTACGCTTCTGCCGCTCGCGCACCGCGTTGATGCCTTCGTCGTCGGTGGGGCCTTCGGCACCGTAGTTGTATGAACGGTTGTCGTTATGGCCGTCGTTGTTATCTTCCCCGTTGGCATCGTTGTGCTTGTCGTTGTACGAGACCAGATCGTTCAGCGTAAAGCCATCGTGCGCGGTGATAAAATTGACGCTGGCCCACGGGCGGCGGCCGCGTTGATCGTACAGATCGCCGGAACCAAGCAGGCGCGCGGCAAAGTCGGTTGAGACGTTGTCGCCTTTCCAGTACTCACGCACCGTGTCGCGATATTTGTCGTTCCACTCAGCCCAGCCGGGCGGGAAACCACCCACCTGATAGCCACCAGGGCCGATGTCCCAGGGTTCGCCGATCAGCTTCAGCTTTGACAACACCGGATCCTGCGTCATGGCATCAAAGAAGCCGCCGCGCTGATCGAACCCTTCCGGCTCGCGGCCGAGAATAGTGCCGAGGTCGAAGCGAAAACCGTCGATATGCATCGATTCTGCCCAGTAGCGCAGCGAATCCGTCACCAGCTGCAGCACGCGCGGATGGGAGGTATTCACCGTGTTGCCAGTGCCGGTATCGTTGATGTAATAACGGTGCTGATCCGGCAGCGTGCGGTAGTAGGAGAAGTTATCAATCCCTTTAAACGACAGCGTCGGCCCCAGTTCGTTGCCTTCCGCGGTGTGGTTATACACCACGTCGAGAATCACTTCGATGCCGGCATCGTGGAAAGCGCGCACCATGTCGCGAAACCCCTGAATACCGCGCGGGCCAAAATAGCGGCTGGCAGGCGCGAAAAAGGCCAGCGAGTTGTAGCCCCAGAAGTTTTTCAGTCCGCGATCCAGCAGATGCTGATCGTCCGGGAACCAGTGCACCGGCAGCAATTCCACTGAGGTCACGCCAAGGCTTTTGATGTAATCGACGGTAGATTTGTGGCTCATGCCGTCATAGGTGCCGCGCATCTCTGCCGGAATGGCCGGATTAAGCTGGGTGAAACCTTTGACGTGGGTTTCATAAATCACCGTGCTGGACCACGGAATGCTGGGGCGGTTATGGTCCTGCCAGTCAAACTCATTGGTATCAATTACCCGACACTTGGGGGTAAACGGCGCGCTGTCACGGGTATCCAGCGTCAGATCTTTATCTTCGTGCAATAAATCGTAAGCGAAGTGCGCTTCATTCCAGTCGATGTTGCCCTGCAGCTCGCGGGCGTAGGGATCAATCAGTAATTTGCTCGGGTTAAAACGGTGACCGTTTTCCGGATCGAACGGTCCGTGAACGCGATAACCATACAGCGCGCCGGGTTTCAGCCCGGGCACGTAGCCGTGCCAGATTTCGTGGGTATATTCCGGCAGATCGAAGCGGGCAATTTCATGCTGGCCGCTCTCATCGTACAGACAGAGTTCGACCCGTTCCGCGTGTGCTGAGAACAGCGCAAAGTTGACGCCTGCGCCATCATAATTGGCGCCGAGCTGGTGCCCCGATCCGGCGGTGATTTCCATAGGTTTACCGTTAGACATTCAATCCTCTCCATCCAGTGAATAGATAGTCATGTAAAACAACAGGTTTATCGGGGACGCTACTGGCTAATCAGCACCAGCGGCGCGCTATAGCTCACATTGTCCAGCGTAATATCATCATTAATCACTACGGTTTCACCGGTCAGCACATTGCGATAGTGGCGATGCGCCAGCGATTCCGGCAGTGCCAGTCGGGTATGACTCCACTGTGCACCATTGAAAATCAGCCGTGGCGTGATCACCAGCAGCGCGTAGTCGCTGTCCTGACGGGCAAAGGCGATCACTTTTTCCGCATGTTCGCCCGATGCACTGAGCGGTTGATAATCACCAAAGCGGAACAGCTGCGCATGGTCGCGGCGCAGATGCAGCAGGCGCGCGACCATCTGCTGCTTCAGCCGGCCGCTCAGCCAGTCCTGCTGGCTGGCGAAGTCCGGCGCGGCGTGGACATCCAGCTGCGCCGTCAACTGAGCGAAATCCGGCTCGCGTCGGTTATCCGGATCGACCAGGCTGAAATCCAGCGCTTCGCAGCCCTGATAGATATCCGGCACGCCCGGCGCGGTCAGTTTGATCACCGTCTGGCTCAGGCTGTTAACCAGTCCGGCCCGGATGAACGGCTGCACTGCGTGGCTGAAGTCCTGCAGGAACGCCGGATTGGTGGGTGACAGCAGCTGGCGGGCATACTCCAGCACGGCATTTTCATAAGCTTCGTTGCTGTCCGCCCAGTCGGTGCGTAACTTCGCTTCGCGCAGGGCTTTTTCCACAAACGGCAAAAAGCGATCGCGCAGCGCGTCCAGTGCCGCCGTGTCCTCCGGCTGCAGCGTGGTGGGCCAGACGCCCGCCAGCGCCTGATACAGCATCCACTCTACCGGCGGTTCGGGCGCCGGGCCGTCCGCCAGCGCGACCACGTGCGGCTGATTCATCTGGCGCCAGCGCGTCACATTCTCCGCCCACAGCGCCGGCGCTTCACTCAGGGTATACAGCCGCGCGCGTGCATCCTCGCCGCGTTTGGTATCGTGCGTGGAGGTACCCGACAGGCCATCCGGCTGGTGCTGCAGGCGGATTTGCATTTCGCGATGAAAGCGTTCAAGCGAAAACGCGTGCGGCAGCGGTTCGGCACCCACTTCGTTGATCGCCAGCGCCACGTGATTGCGGAAAAACAGCGTGTCTTCGACCGATTTCGCCATCAGCGGGCCGGTCAGCTGCTGGAAGCGGGCGCGGAATTCCGCCGCATCCTGCTCGCCCTGTTCAGTGATCGCCCCCAGCAGTAATGCCTGCAAAAAGCTCAGCGCCGCAGGCGAGGCGCTATGTTTAACCTGCTCCAGCACCTGTAACAGCAACGCTTCGCCTTCCAGCGGCATACCGGCTTTCCGGCCGTAGGTGCGATACACCGGGAAGGCGATCAGCAGTTCGCGCAGCGCCACGTGCAGCTCAGCCTCACTGAAGTTGCGATGCACCAGATCGGCTGCCTCGGTAGCCAGCGCCAGCAGGCGGCTGAATTCCCCGGCAAAGTTGCGATCGACCATCAGTTCACGTGCCGCACGCAGGCCAGCGGCGACGTCGTTACGCTCGGCAGACACCGCTTCATAGGCCAGATGCAGCATATCGATCTGATTATCATCAATCAGCGCGTGCGACAGCGCGGCGATAAACTCGTAACCGGTGGTGCCGGACACCGGCCAGTCGGCGGGCAGCTGCTCACCGTCTGCGAGAATCTTCTCCACCGTGATATAACACGCGTCGCCCACGGCCTGACGCAGCTGTTGCAGATAGCCGAGCGGATCGGCCAGCCCGTCAACATGATCGACGCGCAGCCCGCTCACCACACCGCTGTGTACCAGTTCAAGAATCAGGCGATGCGAAGCCGCGAACACCTCTTCATCTTCGACGCGCACGCCGACCAGCCCGGTAATTTCAAAGAAGCGGCGGTAGGAGAGCGCGCTGCGCGCCTCACGCCAGTTCATTAGCTGCCACGGCTGTTGCGCATGCAGTTCCGCGATGGCCGCGCGATCGCGCAGCGCCAGCACCTCGTCTTTACGCTGCTGCCAGCTGGCGGGCGTCAGCGGGTAGTAACTGTCGTAATAGACCAGCGCCGGATTGCCGCTGTGCGGATCGGCCTTGATACTGAGTTCATCATTGGCCAGCACGCGGTCAAAATCATCGCCAAGGAACGGCAGCGTCAGCCTGCGCGACCAGTCGATATCAAAGTAGCGCGCGTAGCGGCTGGCTTCCCCGTGTTCAATCACATCGCGCCACCAGGCATTTTCCAGCGACGCCGCCATGTGGTTAGGCACAATATCGAGGATCAGGCCAATCCCGGCCTGCTGCAGCGCCGCGCT
This sequence comes from gamma proteobacterium symbiont of Lampromicra miyakona, assembly GCF_059730895.1. Taxonomy (NCBI): domain Bacteria; kingdom Pseudomonadati; phylum Pseudomonadota; class Gammaproteobacteria; species gamma proteobacterium symbiont of Lampromicra miyakona. Next base: position 145,983 of record NZ_AP035933.1, read on the forward strand.
GAGGCGGTCAAAACCGGCGCGCCCGCCAATCGCCGGGTCAATCTCATTGGCATCGGTGACGTCATAGCCGTGCGTCGAGTCGCGCGTGGCGGTAAAGATCGGCGAGGCATAGAGATGGCTGATGCCCAGTTGCTGCAGATAGGGCACCAGCTGCGCTGCGCGGTCAAAGGTCATGCCGTTACGGAACTGGATGCGGTAAGTCGCGGTTGGAATGCTCATTGCGCTGCTCCTTTTGCCAGACGCACGATGACAGAGTGCTGCGGCAGTTCGCCGCTTTCCTGTGGCCACGCAAAGAGCGTCTCGCCGGGCATCGCGGGCAGCGGCTGGCTCTGCTGTCCAATATTCAGCGCCAGTGACAGCTGGCCCTGCGGGAACTGCCAGCTAACGGCGACAAAGCCCGGTGCGGTGCGCAGCACCTGGCCGTTGTGCTGGCGTGCATCCGGCAGCAGCGGCACGATGTGCTGCTGGCGCAACGCCAGTAGCTGGCGCGTGAGCGTCAGCCACGCCTGGCCTGCGGGATTTTCCACTTTGCGCCAGTCCAGTTTCGACCGCGTGAAGGTCTCTTCAGCGTTGGGATCCGGCACCGTCTCGTCATGACCGGCGTGACCGGTAAATTCGCGCGCCCGTCCTTCGCGCACCGCTTTCGCCAGATCGCCGTGGAAATCGGTGAAGAACAGGAACGGGTTGGTTTCACCGTACTCTTCGCCCATAAACAGCAGCGGAATGTGCGGTGACAACAGCAGGGTGGCGAGCAGCACTTTGGTGCGATCGGCACCGGCCAGGCTAATCAGGCGTTCGCCCTGGGCGCGGTTGCCCACCTGATCGTGGTTCTGGATGAAGTCGACAAACGCCACCGGCGGCTGGCCTGCGCTGGGTACGCCGCGCCGCTGGCCGCTCTGTGGTGACAGCTCGCCCTGATAAGCAAAGCCCTCGGTGAGAATGCGCGCGATTGATTTCTCCGGTACGTTGGCGAAATCCTGGTAATACGCGTGCGTCTCGCCGGTGGCAAAGACGTGAATGGCATTATGAAAATCGTCGTTCCATTCACCGCTGAACAGTGGCGCGTCACCGTCCGCATCGCGCGGATGCAGGAAGATCACGTTGCGGCTGTCTTCGGTGGTGAGATGGATCGGGCGAGAGTGGATTTCGCTGCGAATGCGTTCAGCAATCTCAATCAGCACATGCTTGCTGGACGTATCCTCAATCTGGTCGATGGCATCGAAGCGCAGGCCGTCGAGGTTAAACTCTTTCAGCCAGTAGAGCGGCGCTTCGACGATATAACGCCGCGCGGCGTCCACATCGTACGCAATCCCGGCGCCCCACGGCGTCATACGCTCCTCATGGAAAAAGGCCGGTGCCAGCAGCGGCAGGTAATTGCCTTCCGGGCCAAAGTGGTTGAGCACAATATCCAGCACCACCGACAATCCCAGCGCGTGCGCGGCATCGACGAAGGCTTTGAAATCATCCGGTGAGCCATACGCCGAGTGCGGCGCATACAGCAGAACGCCGTCATAGCCCCAGCCGCGCGTGCCACCAAACTGCGATACCGGCAGTACTTCGATCATGGTGATACCGAGGTCGGCCAGCGCAGGGAGTTTTGCGATAGCCGCGCGGAAGGTGCCTTCGGCGGTAAAGGTGCCGATGTGCAGCTCGTAGACCACCGTTTCATGCCAGGGCCGTCCCTGCCAGTCACGCTGCTGCCAGTCGTAATGGTGAGGGTCGATAACCAGAGAAGGGCCGTTGACATCGGCGCGTTGTGCCCGCGCGGCCGGATCGGGCACCGTGCTGCCATCGGCCAGCTCGTAGTGATATTCGCTGCCGTGACCAGGCCCGCGCAGCGTCAGGCTGAACCAGCCATCCTGCTGCCGCTGCATGGCATGCTGCTGGCCATCGGCGTGAAGGGTAATTTGCTGCTGACCGGGTGCCCAAAGGCGAAACCGCACGCTGCCGTCAGCAAGGATTTCAGCACCCCAGGATTTTTCCAACGTTGTGGATTCCATTCTATTGCCTCGTTAAGCCCCGCACGGGGAATGGACGACATCAAGCGATTCGCGTTCCTTAAAACCATTTACTCTCTGAATACAAAAGACTAAATGCCCTGGTAGCAAACGGGTACGCAGATAAATCACTGAGTACCCTGAAAAATCATAGCCTATATTTTCAGATTTAATTCCCGCTGCGCTTTAAACAGTACCGTTACGTAAATTTTCCGTTTTGTTCGCTTAAGCACCTTTTAATCTCAGTCATAGGCTACGCTTATCTCTGCGCAGTTAACCGATGCGCGAAATAATGCCAGGCGGCACTGTCACCTAAATGAGGAGAACACTGATGAACGAAGATCGTATCAGCGGAAACTGGAAGCAGTTCAAAGGAAAAGTGAAAGAGAAATGGGGCCAGCTTACAGATGACGATTTAGACGTAGCCGAAGGGAAACGCGATCAATTAGTCGGCCGCATTCAGGAGCGCTACGGCTACGGTAAAGATCAAGCAGAGAAAGAAGTCAAAGAGTGGGAAGATAGTAATAAATTTAACTGGTAGTGTTGGTTATCCCCGGTACACTGATGTGCCGGGGTTTTGTTATTGCAGACTGCTGAGGTTTTTTGCCGGATAATTTTAAAATCCAGCTTGCGTTTATTTAATGCCATTTATTACTTAACCCGAAATTCATATTCAAACCTGTTTTTCCGCATTAATCCGGCTATTTCTCTGGCCTGACGCGGTGGTGAAACGGCAGTGCATCAGCCGTTGATAATCTTTCCCGGCCATCATCGCGTGAAGTGCTGTTCAGTCATGATTTTGCCCCACTGATCGCCCTGCCACTCGCGCGTCAGGGTGAAGCCTGCCTGCTCGTAGAGTCGTCTGGCCGCATCCAGCCCACTGAAGGTCCACAGTTGCGTTGCGCTAAAGCGCTGACGATCGCAGAACGCCACAGCCTCATGAAGCAAGCGTCGCCCGATGCCGCTACCGCGACACGTCTCGTCAAGAATAAACCAGCGCAGATGGGCCTGATTATTGCCAAGATCCTCTCCGTCAATCGCCACTGAACCGACAATATTATCGTTATGCACTGCCAGCCAGATTTGATTGCGCTCACTTCCCAGCCGTCCGGCAAACTCTGCCAGCCCGCTGGCGACTTTGCCTTCAAAATAGTGACCAAACTGATGATGCCGGGCATAGTAACGGCCGTGCATTTCGGCGATGCGGCCGATCATCCCGGGCCGGTAACCGCTGACGATGTCGATGGCACCTGAGGGAAGGGGCTGCGTGCCGGTCCGACAGCGGCGCAGGGAGTCAGCATAAGCGCTCAGTCCCTGCGCTACCGTGCGCTGCTGTGCCGGTTCAAGCCCGGCCAGCGCGGCCAGCACCCGTTGTGCCGCGTACTGATTGACTCTGGCAACGGTAGCCATCCCCTGCGCAGTCAGTTTCAGCCTTTTAATCCTGGCATCACTGCCGTCAGCGATTTCCTGCACTTCACCAGCCGCCACCAGTCTGGCCAGCATGCGGCTGACGCTCGATTTTTCCAGACCGAGCAAGTCCACTAACTGTGCAGCCGTCACTGTGCCCTGGGTTTCCATCTCCAGCAGCGTGTGGACAGCAGAAGGCGAATAGTCCGTTGCCGCCAGCGTCGGGCGCATAAACCCGAGTTCACGTACCATCAGTCGGGAGGCGGAACGTATCTGATTAACTAACGATTCAGTGGTCATGGTACAAACGCCCAGTGGTTATAAGGTTGTATAATACAACTATTAATCGGGCTGATTGTCAACAGACTAACCGGCGGCGCCAATACGGGTGAGGGCGAGCGCTCACCCTGGCAAGGCTGCATCGCATGAGGGGCAGGAATGAAGCAGCATGATGTTAAAGGGGCCTGCGGTGATCGTCCTTATTGAGCGAAAGCAGCGCGACAAAACTCACTACAGCGGTGGCCATCACATACCAGGCGGGAATGTCGGCGTTGCCGGTTTGCTTCATCAGGCCGGTAATGATCAGACCTGCGCAGCCGGAAAACAGCGCGTTGGAGAGCGAATAGGCCAGCCCCAGCCCGGTGTAACGCACGCGGGTCGGGAACATCTCGGCCAGCATCGCCGGTCCCGGTCCGGCCAGCATGCCCACCAGCGCACCGGCGATAAACACCACCAGCGCTTTGATCGCCATACCGCTCTCCGGATGCTGCAACACTTTCAGCAGCGGGAAAGCCAGCACCAGCAGCAAAAACGTCGCCAGCAGCATTAATGTGCGGCGGCCATAGCGATCGCTGAGTATGCCGGCCGGCAGGATGGTGGCGGCAAAGCCGAGGTTAGAGATCACCGCAATCAGCAGCGCCTGGTTAAAGCCGGTATGCAGCGCGGCCTGCAGATAGGTAGGCATGATCACCAGGTAGGTATAACCGGCGGCCGACCACACCATTAACCGGCCAATGCCCAGCCCGATAGCGCGCAGCGTGACACCCAGCGACGCCTGCTGTTGTGGTGCCGCCGGTGTCTGGCTGAACTGCGGTGATTCGTCGAGTCCGCTACGCAGCCACAGCGCCACTGCGCCGAGCGGCAGCGCCAGCAGGAAGGGAATACGCCAGCCCCAGGCGTTCATGGCGGCGTCTCCCAGCAGCAGCGGCAGTACTGCCACCACGCCCGCGCCCGCCAGCAGTCCGAGCGCCACCGTCAGCGACTGCCACGCGCCATAAAATCCGCGCTTGCCGGGCGGCGCCGATTCGGTCATCAGCGAGACCGCACCACCGTATTCTCCGCCGGCAAACAGTCCCTGCAAAATGCGTAGCAGTGTAATCAGCAGCGGCGCAGCCACGCCAATGCTGGCATAAACCGGGACCAGACCGATGGCGACGGTGGCCAGCGTCATCAATACCAGCACCGCGATCAGCACCGGTTTACGGCCATAGCGATCGCCCAGGCGGCCAAACAGTACTGCCCCTAACGGGCGAAAAAAGAACGCCACCGCGAAGGCCGCATAGGTGAGGATCAGGCTGGTGAGGGCGCTTTCTCCTTCCAGCTGAAAGAAATGTTTAGCGATCAGCGTGGCCATGAAACCGTACACGGCGAATTCATACCACTCGATAAAATTGCCGACGGATCCGGCAATCAGTACGCGCTTTTGATTAACGGCGGGAGACACGGCAGATGACATCATTAACCCTTAATGAGTAAAAAACAGTCAGAGAATGTCATTCTACCGCAGCCCGGGGCGATTATCTGAGCTATAAGTCTGACGCAGGGCACAAAAAAGGTGCGCATTGAGCGCACCTGATGTGAATATCAGCGGGGATTATGCTGGCTGCTGTTTTTTACGGCTGCGCTGTTTACGCAGTTTATCAATCAGTTTATGCGCCTCGGCTTTAGTCGCCACCGCAGGGGATGAACCTTTCAGTGGCTTACGTGCTGTCTCACTCAGTGTCAATACCGTTAACAAACCAATCACGCCGGCACCCATCATGTAATACGCCGGCATCATGGTATTGTGCGTAGTGTCGACCAGCCATGCGGTAATTAACGGTGTGGTGCCACCGAACAGCGAGACTGACAAATTAAAGCCGATAGCCAGCGCGCTGTAACGAATATCGGTGACAAACAGTGCCGGTAATGTCGCTGGCATGGTGCCGCTAAAGCAGGTATGCAGTAAGCCCAGCACGGCCAGACCGGCAAATACCCATAGCATGTTGCCAGAACCAATCAGCATAAACGCCGGGATCGCCAGCACTAATAATCCCAGCGCGCCGAAACCAATCACCGGTTTACGGCCGATGCGGTCGGTGAAATGGCCCCACATTAAGGTCAGCGGCATCATGATAAACATCACCACCATCACCAGCAGCAGACCGGATATTTCGCTCAGCCCCAGAATGCCGGTTAAATAACTCGGCATATAGGCGGTCAGCATATAATTAGACACGTTAAACAGCAGCACCAGACCAATACACTTCAATAGCGGCTTACTCTGCGTGCGCAGCATTTGCCACAGCGTGAGCTGCGGCTTGTTATGTTCGGCCTCTTCACGCTTATCCATGTGCTCTTTAAACGCGGGTGTCTCTTCCAGCTTCAGGCGGATATACAGGCCAAACAGCCCCAGCGGCGCGGCCAGGAAGAACGGTATGCGCCAGCCCCAGTCCATCATCGCCTGATGCGGCAGCAGCGCAATCATACCGGTCACCAGGCTGGCGCCCAGCAGATAACCGGCCAGCGTACCAAACTCCAGGAAGCTGCCCATAAAGCCGCGGCGTTTGTCGGTGGAGTATTCCGCAATAAAGGTGGCGGCACCGCCATATTCACCGCCGGTGGAAAAGCCCTGCACCAGACGCGCCAGCAACAGCAGGATCGGCGCGGCAATACCGATACTGGCATAGCTGGGAATAAGGCCAATACAGAAGGTACCAATCGACATCATAATCATTGTAAAGGCCAGCACTTTCTGCCGGCCAAAGCGATCGCCGAGTGGACCAAATACCATGCCGCCAATCGGGCGCACTAAAAACGCGGCCGCAAAAGTACCAAACGACGCAATAAGCTGCGCGGTATTACTGGCGTCCGGGAAAAATACCTGGCCGATAATCACGGCAAGGTAACTATAAACGCCGAAATCAAACCACTCCATGGTATTACCCAGCGCTGCGGCGCTGACGGCGCGTTTCAATAATTTGTTGTCAATGACGGTAATATCGTCAACGGTCAAATCAGGTTTATTGGTCATCGTTCCGGTGCTCATAAACTCCCCATGAGTAAAATTGGAGCGATCTTATAGCTTTCGCAGCCGGCACTTCACAAAGGGAAATGAAAGCTATAAGAGGCTGAAAGGCGGTCACCTTAGGAAATATTTTATCTTTACGCAAGTTTGCGACATATATCCTTGCAATTAAGCGTAGCGTTAGAGTATGAGACTGTCAAAAGGCGCAGCGGCTGAAATAACCCATTATGCTGATGCTTAAAGCTGATAGCATTCTGCACATGATATTCTTTGGTGAGGCGATGATTTATAGGGAAATATGCTGCATTGCTACAGGATAAGAATGTCGACTTTGATAAATTTCATACGTTACTGGCAAGTACATCACCAAAGGATTTGGCTGAAAGGAATAGCCAGACTGTTGCCATGCTGGACACCAACCTGCGCAGCCAGTCTCGTAGCGGATTGTCATTGATGACGTCGCTGCATATCGTGGTCTGGCTCAATGACTGTCTTGTCGCGTTAATTATCGTGATTGTCGGCTGAATACATCTTTCAGCCCCTGGGAAAGCAATGCGCGTGATAAACCGCTACCGTCCACCGGAATCAACGTCCTGCGATGAATTTTCCATTGGCCCGCAATGCGTTTTAACTCCCAGCGATTCACTACAACGCGGTGTATGCGATACCCAGGAGAGCTGCCGTGATTGGCCAGCATGCGTGATTCGCCTTTATCATCCAGATAAATTAACTGTAAATAAGAGGTGACTACCGCGCTGTCTCCGCGCAGATCAATCAAGGGTAATCCGGTAAAATGCGCTAATCCGTTAGCCAGTGCTTCCTCATGCTCAGGCCGCAAAATAAAGGCGGCTATCGCCTCTGCACCCTCCGCGCCATCAAGATGAGGACCGCGATTGAATTCACTCTTTTCCAGATAAACCGATAATGTATATTCCGCCATTGCAGTATCTGCGCTGGGAGGATGTGACGCAATCAATTCATAAATCGCCAGTTTGTCTTCGATAATTTGTAATCTCTGCGCTAATTCAAGGTTTTCCTGCAGCATAAAGTGCTCCTGATATTATTTATTAATTATGATTTGAGTGATTATAACGAGATACTTACAGGCGTGAAGTTCCTGTATCTTAATGGTGTGTTAAGTGGCAATTAATAAAGGACATCAATAATGATTAACAGCGCGGAGTATCTGGCTTTACGGGCTTTCGTCGTGGTTGCTCAGCAACTGAATTTCAGAGCCGCTGCGGAAATATTAGGGGTATCTGCGTCAGCCGTCAGTCAGCAAATCACCGCGCTGGAAGCACAACTCGGGCAACGTTTGCTGAACCGGACCACCCGGGCGGTATATCTTACCGATGATGGCAAGTCCTTGTTTCTTCAGACTGCACCCATTATGACTAATCTGCATGAGACCCTGCAGCAGGCACACGCCAGAAGCCAGGATATTAAGGGGCTGATTCGCGTTCATGCTTTTCGATCGGGTGCTGAAATGTTTCTTGATCACAATATTGCCGGGTTTCTTACTGATTATCCCAACGTGCAGCTGGATATCACAACCAGCGATGCGCCGGTCGATCTGAGCCGCGGCGGCTATGATTTATCACTGCGCTTAGGCGAGGTGCTGGAACCGGGATTTGTTGCTATTCCATTAGGCAAGCCGCTCCATCAGATTGTGGTCGCTGCGCCAGCATATCTGGCAAAGCATGGTGCGGTTGAAGTCCCGGAAGATCTGATCAATCACAATTGCATCGGCTGGCGCTGGCCGGGAAGTAGCAGGGTAGAGCCCTGGCAGTTCTTAAATGAGGGGAAAATTTTTGATATTCCCGTGCACGGAAATCTGGTGGTAGACGATCGCGAAAGGCAGCGGCAGGCCGCTATTGCTGGCGCAGGTATTGCCCAGTTAACGGCGGAACGGGTCAGTGCATTGCTGGCCTCCGGCAAGCTTTGTCGCCTTCTGCAACCCTGGGAGATGGAATTCCCGGGTTATTCACTTTGCTGGATAGCGGGTAAAGCCATGTCACCTGCCATGCGCGCGTTTATACAATGGCTTCGCATAAAATAACCCTGCCCGGAGTGTGCCAGCGCACTCTGTTCACTTCGATTAATCACCACGTTTTTAGCTCATCTTCGCCCGGCTCGCCCCTCTTATAAACGTTTACCAGCGGCTTCACGCTGAAACGTTTCATATCTCATTTCCGTACTCAGCCCATTGAAGAGTGTTCAGCGGATGTATACAACAGAACTTGTATACAAGTGCATTTTTTATCCATGTCACCAACACCGGGAAAGACCATGCAAAGTACAGATACTGAAATTGAAAAGCGGGTGATCCGTAAACTGTCGTGGCGACTGATTCCGCTCCTGATTGCTGCTACGTGATTGCGGTGATCGATCGCGCCAATATCGGCGTGGCCGCCCTCACCATGAATGCCGATCTCGGCATCAGCGCCGCCAGTTTTGGCCTCGCCGCCGGTCTGTTTTTCCTGCCTTACGCCATCCTCGAACTGCCCTCCAATCTGCTGATGGAAAGGGTGGGCGCGCGCTGGTGGATCGCCCGCATTATGGTGACCTGGGGCATCATCTCCGGTGCGCATATGTTTGTGTGGAGTGAAAACAGCCTCTATGTGATGCGCGCGCTGCTGGGTGCCGCTGAAGCCGGTTTCTTCCCCGGCATCGTGTTTTATCTCACCCTGTGGTTTCCGGTGGCGTGGCGCGGACGCATTATCGCCTCGTTTATGACCGGCATTCCGATTGCGCTGATTATCGGCACACCGGTTTCCAGCCTGTTGTTAGAACTGCACGGATGGCTGGGGCTGCGCGGCTGGCAGCTGATGTTTCTGCTGGAGGCCATTCCGGCGATTGTGCTGGGATTGATCGTCCCCTTTGCGTTGCCCGATCGGCCGGAAGATGCCCGCTTCCTCAGCGCAGATGAGCAGCACTGGCTGGTGACAACACTGGCTGCTGAGCGGCAAAAACTGCCGTCGCGCGGCCACGGCGGTCTGCTGAAAGCGCTGTTCAGCCCGCTGGTGTTGTTGTTCAGCCTCACCTATTACGGACTGGCGAACCTCAACGGTGCGGTGAGCACCTTCCTGCCGCTGATCATCAGCGAAACCGGCTTAAGTCATGTTCAGACCGGATTCATCACCATCATCCCTTACGTATTTGGTCTGGCCGGCATGCTGGTGCTGGGACGTATAGCCGATCGTCCCGGGTCGCGTCTGCTGGCCAACTATCTGGCGCTGATCTTCTCCTTTGTCGGGCTGTTATGCGTCGCGTGGTTCGATAACTCGCTGGTGAAAATGATGTTTTTGTGCTGTTCGGCATTTGGCTTTTTCGGCGCGATGCCGGTGTTTTGGGGATTACCCGCGCAGTTTATCCCGGCATCCGTGGTGGCGGGCGGCCTCGCCCTGATCAATGCGCTGGGCAGTATTGCCAGTGTGGTGAATCCGTGGGTCATCGGCGTGATACGCGACCGCAGCGGCAGTTATAACGGCGGATTTTACTGGCTGGCGGCGATGGCGATGCTCTCGATCATTACCCTGAGCATCATCTTCCGTCGTCAGCGTTTACCGGCTTACCAGGCCAGCAATGAACAACGTGAGGGGCAGTAGTATGAAGATTATTGATGTCCGGTTACTTCAGGTGAAAGGCGTGATGCCGGGAGAGGGCGATTTCTGGGAGGAGCGTCTCGCGCGTCCCACCGATATCTATGCGCAGTTTCGTACCGTGAATAATCATGACGGTGGCGTTCAGCTGGAAGACGGTTTTGCCATTACCACTGTGTTTCTTGAGATTGTTTCTGATGAGGGCGTGGACGGGCTGGCAGGGCCGGTGCCGCATGCCGTTGCATCAATCATTCATGGCCAGCTGCGGCCGTTATTGCTGGGTCAGGATCCGCGCGACACCGAGCGTTTGTGGGATCAGATGTACCGGGCGCAGATTCATGGGCGTCAGGGCGATGGCATGCTGGCGATCAGCGCGGTGGATTGTGCCTTGTGGGATTTGCGTGCCAAATGGATGCAGCAACCGGTGTTTCGCCTGCTGGGCGGGTCGTTACGGGAAGAAATTCCGGCGTACGCATCGATGCTGGGCTTTGCGGTGCAGGATATGGCGCGGGTGCACGAGCGGGCGCTGGAGTATAAGGCGCTGGGATATCGCGGACAAAAATGGTTTTTCCGCCACGGCCCGATGAGCGGCAGAGAAGGGCTGAAGAAAAACATCGAACTGGCAAAAACGCTGCGCGAAGCCGTGGGGGATGATTACGATCTGATGTTTGATTGCTGGCAGTCGATGGATGTGACGTATCTGCTTGAACTGGCAAAGGGCATCGAGCCGTATCGCCCGCGCTGGCTGGAAGAGTGCGTAATGGCTGACAGAATCGGCAGTATGCAACGACTCAAAGATAAACTGTCGATCCCGATGGCGGGAGGCGAACATGAGTACACGCGCTGGGGCTTCAAACGCTTCTTTGAATCCGGGGCGCTGGATGTAATTCAGCCCGATATCTACTGGTGCGGTGGGCTTTCAGAAACGCTAAAAATTGCCGCTATCGCCACCCTGTACGATTTGCAGGTAATCCCGCACGGTCATTCCAGCATCGCAACGGCCCATTTCAGCACCACGCAATCGCCGATCCACACGCCTTATCAGGAGTATCTGGTGAAATGGAACGATATTCATCAGTACTTCCTGCGCGATCCGCTGGTGCCGCAAAACGGGTTAATCCCGGTACCGCAGGGACCCGGCATGGGCATGGCACTTAATCCAGCGCATATTCAGCAGCAGACATACTTGTTCACCTCATAACCCAACGCTCCCTCAAACAGGCCCGTTATTGTTTGGGGGATCTGTCTCTTGTATACTACAAAACACAGTGCCCATCGTCATTCTGACCCCCTAAATGCTCGCTGTTTAAAGGACGCTCGCCACGCTATGCCCGCCGATAAACTCATCATTGACTGGTCATCGAAAAACATCCTCCGCCCGCAGTCACTGAGCAGCATTTTGGCCGATCATATTCGTGACCTGATCGTGAACTGCCAGATTGCACCCGGTGCATTAATTTCCGAGAACGATATTGCCACCCAGCTTAACGTGAGCCGGACGCCGGTAAGAGCGGCGCTGCAAAAGCTGGAGATGGAGCGTCTGGTGCAAATTATCCCGCAGCGCGGCACTTTTGTGTTTTCGTTTAATGAGCGGGAGATGCGCGAAACCTGTGAGATGCGGCAGATTCTGGAGTCAGGCGCATTAAAGCTGGCGCTGCAACATGATCGTCAGGCGCTGATCGCGCGCCTGAACGAACAGCTGGCGCGTGGACGCGATGCATTACAAAACGCGCCGGAGACCTACCGCGAAACCGATGCGGCGTTTCATATGGCACTGATTGAAGCCAGCCAGAATAGCGAGCTGGTCGGTTTTTACAAAACCAGCATCAACCGCATTCGTGCCTTTCTCAATCACCTGACGCGCACGCCGGATGAGTTTCAGGGTTCGCAAAACGATCATGAGGCGATCGTGGCGCGGTTAACTAATTACGAGGATGAACAGGCGCTGGAACTTCTGCACTGGCATCTTGGCGGCATTATGCGCATGTTCCAGCGGTCGGTGGCGGATGCTGATGTAAACCCGCGCGGTTAAGGCATTCGGAGCAGTGGAAGCCAGATATCATCAATGATTTCCAGCACAACGTCTTCTGAAACGGGCTGCATGGTCATAAACACTTCATGGCGATAGAGATCAAGCGGCAGGTTAATAACCCGGGTTGACCATTGCTTATCCGTTAACTCACTGCGTGCCACAGCGCGCGCGACGATCACTTCACACGGGCCTGGCTCATTGACATCCCCTAGCCGTTTCCGTAACTGGCTGAAGTTGATGCCGGTCTCGCGAAAAAAGTCCGTTATCTGCAGGTTCATCAGGGTCAACATGCGCACGCGACCGACATCAGCATGCCGCAGCAGGGCCAGAGCATCGCCACGCAGGCTGCCCGTGTCAGGGGTCTCAATGAGTTGTGCTTGCCAGGCTTTTTGCGTCGCGGCAAGCAGCAAATCGTTGCGCTGTGGCCAGCGCCTGTGGAGCACCGGCCTGCTGGTTTTAGCGCGTGCCGCCACGGCTTCGTAAGTAAAGCCGTTATAGCCTTGTTCCAGTAAAAGGTCCCAGGCCGCATTCAGGATGGCGTCTTCCAGCTGAGCTCCACGCCGTCGTGTGGCGATGGTTTTTTTTCCCTGATTCATGAGTGTCATAATTGTTCAATCAATGAAAGGTGGCTGATCCCAGGGCTGACCTCGATCAACGATGGGTCGTACCCTGGTTATCACACAACTGACTGTGGCCCGCAATTCGGCTGCCTTGTGCGCACCATGTTTCAGCAGGATATTCTGACGAATTCTCTCCAGCTTCTCGCCCTTATCGTGTATTTCTGTCACCTGCGCATGAATCCTGGCTCCGCAGTAGTCTCGTGCCCTTTCACCCGTCTCCCAGGCGATGAACACAACGGATCTATTCTGGTGGATGTTCCGGAGTGTAACTGACGCCTCGTCACTTATCTCAAACTCAATGGTTCCATCGGGCAACTGACGGGGTGTTCCCATGAAAGCGACATTAGGTTGACCATCAGCACTTGCCGTACAAAGTAATTTATCATGATGATTGTTAAAGAAATGGCGCAGCGTATTTAACTTCTCATTACCGGATGCGGCCTGTATTAGTGTCATCTCTGCGCTCCACTTTTCATTCGCCCTGATGTCACGCCATTAATATTGGAAAAAAGAAATAAGATACACGAGTGAATCTTATTCTTTCAGACTAGCGCAGCCAGTTAAGATACACAAGTGAATCTTATTGGCGCCTGTCAATGGCGCGTTTGCCGGGAGAAAGAGGGTTCATTCTGCTTCTGTTGGGAGCAACTCATTGCTGCAGCGCTGCAGCCACCGCCAGACCCGCCAGCTCCGCGCTGGCCAGCAGTTGCTCAACGCTGTGACCCTGACGCGCTCTGGCAGAAAGTCCGGACATCACGGTACTGACAAAATCGGTCAGACGCTGCGCGTCCTGTGGGTAGTGGGCTGCGATATAGCGCCGGATGGTGTCCTCAGCGGCGCGATGAAACACTCTGGCCGCCTCGCGCGCCTGCTGATCCTGACAGCGAATCCCTTCCAGCACCAGACAACCCGCACACACCTCATCCCGGGCATAATGCAGCGCCGCCGCTTTCAGTAATGCATCGAGGGCTTCGGCCACCGGGCGGTCGTCGCGCAGTATCTCAGCCAGGGGAATCGAGCCGGTAGTGGCGTAGCGATCGAGAACGCGGGCATACAATCCGGCCTTGTTACCGAACGCGCTGTAAAAGCTCGGCGGATTGATGCCCAGCGCGTCAGTGACATCGACGACGCTGACGGCGTCATAACCTTTGGCATGGAATAACCCCTGCGCAACCGCTACGGCGTGTTCGGGGTCAAAGTTGCGGGGACGACCAGGTGATTTCATATTTTATAGTGCTCGCTACAAAATTGCATTGACATTAAATCGGGCTCATTTTGTAATGCATACTAAGAAATCACACGTGGAGATGCAAATGAGTGGCTTTAACGATAAGCAGGTTCTGGTTCTGGGCGGCAGTCGCGGTATTGGTGCGGCTATCGTGCGTCGCTTTGCTGATGAGGGTGCCAGCGTGACCTTTACCTTCTCAGGTTCGCCGGAGGCCGCCGAAAAACTGGCGCACGAAACCGGTTCGGCTGCCGTTCATACCGACAGCTCAGAGCGCGATGCGGTGATTGCTACCGTGCGCGACAGTGGACCGCTGGATGTGCTGGTGGTTAATGCTGGCATCGCCCTGTTTGGTGATGCGCTGGAACAGGATCCGGACGCGGTCGATCGCCTGTTCCGCATTAACATTCACGCGCCGTATCATGCTGCGGTTGAAGCCGCCCGACAGATGCCAGCCGGCGGCCGCATCATCATCATCGGTTCGGTCAATGGCGACCGTATGCCGATTCCCGGTATGGCGTCTTATGCGCTAAGTAAATCCGCTTTGCAGGGGCTGGCGCGCGGCCTGGCGCGGGATTTCGGCCCACGCGGCATCACCATTAACGTGGTGCAACCGGGCCCGATTGATACCGATGCCAATCCGGAAAATGGTCCGATGAAAGATCTGATGCACAGCTTCATGGCCATCAAACGCCATGGCCGTTCTGAAGAGGTGGCGGGCATGGTGGCCTGGCTGGCAGGACCCGAAGCCGGTTTCGTCACCGGCGCCATGCACACCATTGATGGGGCGTTTGGCGCATAACGTCAGTGTCTGAACAGGGCGCTGACCACCGCGCTGAATACCGAACCGGTGGCAAAAGCGTGTTCGGTCATGTGCTCTTCATGGCGAATATCAGCCAGCCGCCGCAGCGCCGTCTGCGCGCTGGCTGCATTAATTTCTTCATCCATCTTGCTGTAACCGTCCGCCATCAGCAGCCGGGCACGTTCCACATCCGATCGTTCCAGCGTGGCGATAACCTGTTGTTTGCGATAAAAAACGTAATCTGTCATAAGTGCGTCCTGTTGCTGTCATCGTGATTATGCCGCGGAGGCGATGGTTTAAATCAGCTGAACATCGCACCCTCTTGGTAGCGGCGCAATCAAAACCTGGCCGTTGTATAAACAATTTGCAGCATAGCTGTTTCTTCCCGCGCGTCCGGCAACCTATTTTATCAGCCCGGTCCTTCGCTGCCCGCTGCCAGCAGCGGCACCACGACATCGCTAATCGGCGTAGCAATAGCATGCTGACGGCCATAGCGCTGTACCACACCATTGCGGGTATCCCACTCCAGCGGGCGGTTGGCCTGACGATCGGCGAGGATCGAGGTGCTCAGATCGGGCGGCGCGCGGTGAAAGCCATCAATAATTTCCTGAGGCACGCTGTCGTCCAGCACCGCGCCGGCCGCGCGCGCCACCGTCAGACACTCCTGCAAATAGGCTAATCCCAGCTGCGTGATATCGCCGCGGCTAAACATGCCGGCGCGACGGTTGGCCAGCACCATCAAACCGGCGGCGGCATTTTGTAACAGTTTGCGCCAGGCGATGGAGAGAAAGTCCGCGGCCAGTGCCACCTCACAGCGCGTATCGCGCAGCGCATCCACTACGCGCGCGGCCTGCGGCACATCCGGCAAGGTCAGGCGAGGCTGGGCGCGCAGCCAGACTGACGCATCCGGCTCGCGCTGCGCCGGGAACCACACCACCGAAGGTAATACCGTGGCGCCGTTGACATAAGGCCCCAGCTGGCTCTGCTGCTCGACGCCATTTTGCAGCGCGCACACCACGGTTTTTTCATCGCACAGAGTGGCCAGCCACGCGGCGCTGTCCGCGACCTGGGTGGTTTTAACCGCCACGAACAGCAAATCGCAGCGTTGTGTCACGTGCGAGACATCATGCAATACCGGACCAGGCACGCTGATTTCGCCCGCATCGTGGCGCAGCGTTAACTGGGCATGGGCCGTGCGGCCGCACAGCAGCGGGGTGCGCCCGGCTTCATGCAGTACCGCCGCGACGGTGGTACCAATTGCACCGGGGCCCAGCAGGGCGATTTTACAACGTTCAGACATACTGCCATCTCCTCATCGCTTAACCGATCATCAGCGTGCCGAGTGCAATCACCGCACACGCCAGCATTTTTCTTACCGTTAATGCTTCACCGAGAAACAGCGCGCCCAGCACGGCGGCAAACAGCACGCTGGTTTCACGCAGCGCCGACACCGCGCCCATCGGCGCTGCCGTCATGGCGTAAATGATGATGCCGTAGGCCAGCAGCGAAACCAGGCCACCCGCCGCGGCGCTCAGCACGCCCGGTCGCCACTGCAGCAGGCTTTTGCTGTCGCGCAGCGCGATGTAGACCGCCGGCATTAATATGCCCCACAAGCTGCACATCCACGCGGTATACGCAAACGCATTGCCGGCAACGCGCACGCCCATGCCGTCCACCACGCTGTACGCGGCGATAAAGGCACCGGTCGCCAGCGTGTAGCGCAGGCCCGGCAGCGCCAGTTTGCCGCCGCGCAGCGCCAGCGACACAATGCCAGCGGACACCAGCACGATGCCGCACAGCGTAGTAAAGGCGATGTGCTCGCCGGCAAACAGCGCGGCGGCGCAGGTCACCAGCAGCGGCGACGATCCGCGCGCAATCGGATAGGTCTGGCCGAGATCGCCGCTCTGGTAGCTGCGCACCAGGCACAGGTTATAGCCGACGTGCAGCAGCGCCGACAGCAGCGCATATTTCCAGCTGGCGCGCGCCGGCAGCGGCAGAAACAGCGTACTGAGCGCACACACCAGCGCGATCGCCACGCACATAATGGTCATTGACCACAGGCGATCGGATCCGCCGCGCAGTAAAGTGTTCCAACTGGCGTGCAGCAGCGCGGCGCACAGCGTTAAGACAATAATGTAATCAGGCATAGGCTGATGCTATGCAGCCGCAAATGGATTGGAAAGCGAAGATTTATCATTGCGCTATGAGTAAAAGCTCATGCTTTACTGATAATCCTGCTGCGCCTGACGTGATTCAGCGAGCAGCCAGCGACGAAAATCAACGATGTGCGGCTGGCTTTCAATGCCCTGCGGACAGACGAAATAGTAGGCGGCGGGCGAGGAAAACGCGACGCTGAACAGCCGCACCAGGCTGCCGTCGCGCAGCTCTTTTTCAACGTGACCGCTGCGCGCCAGCGCCACGCCTTGCCCCAGCAGCGCGGCTTCCAGCGTCATATTGGTGTCGGCAAAACGTACGCTCTCCTGTAAGGCATCCAGCGTCAGGCCGACCTGTTTAAACCAGATCTCCCACTTTGGCACCAGATCGGCGCCATCACGCATCAGCAGCGGGTAGCGCAGCAGTTCTGCCGGTTCCTGCGGTGTGCCGAAGCGCTGCAGCAGCGCCGGACTGGCAACCGGAAACAGCTGTTCACGAAACATAAATTCGCTGTGCAGCGCCGGATAATTGCCATGTCCAAAGCGGATCGCCACATCAGAATCCTGGCGCGAGAAGGTAATCGCATCATCGGTGCTTTCCAGCGTCACCAGAATTTCCGGATGCTGGCGCGTCAGGCCCGGCAGGCGCGGCAACAGCCACTTCAGCGCAAATGAGTAAGTGGTATTGACGCGCAGCCGCACGCGGCCTTTCTGCTCGCGTAAGTCGGCTAAGGTGGTTTCCAGATTACTGAAAAACTCGCGCACTATCGGTGCCAGCGCCGCGCCGGCCGGCGTCAGACTCAGCGTTTTGCCGCGCTGAAACAGCTGCACGCCCCAGATCTCTTCCAGGTTTTTGAGCTGATGGCTGACGGCGCTTTGGGTGATAAACAGCTCTTCAGCGGCGGCGGTAAAGGTCGGATGGCGCGTCGCCACTTCAAACGCGCGCAGCATGGCGGTAGGCGGTAACTCTCTCATCAGTGCAGCCTTGTTTTATGAGCGTTCACTCATGATAGCGGAATCGTCTGTTTACTCACGAAACTTATTCACCCAGCCCCCAGCTTCGCCTCTCGGCCTGTCACTCTGCTAACAGTGGCCGACACATTCATCACTGAATCGGCGGCCAACTGAGCGGCCTGATATTTACCGCGTGGCGGTTTTAATTCGCCGCCGGATAGTGTTCCCGCTGCGCTCGCGTCCTGACGCTGATTAACTATGTTTATCACTCAATATAAGAATGGGGTGATGAAATGCGAAACCGTGTATTTAGCGCGCTGGCGTTATTGTTATTATCCGGCTGTGGCGCGAATAACAGCGCTTCGCCGGTCTCAGCACCTGGTGCGCCGGTAGGGGGGAAAACCGCGCTGCTGGAGAGCGGGGCGGCGGCGTTGCAGTCGCGGCCGCCGATTGAGGCGATCAATACGTATCTGGATGGTTTTCATTATTACTGCGGAAATCAGCAGGGGCAGATGGAGGCCCATCACTACGTCACCATTCTTAATGACGATGTGATGCAGGCGGTTATTTTTGACGGTAACAAAAAAGACGCCAAATTAATGGGCGTGGAATATATCATCAGCGAACGTTTATTTAAGCAGCTGCCGGCGCAGGAAAAGCAGTACTGGCACAGCCATCGCTATGAAGTGAAATCCGGTACGCTGATTGCGCCTGGCCTGCCGCCAGCCGCAGAGCATGCGCTGATGAGCAAAATCGTCAACACCTACGGAAAAACCTGGCACACCTGGCATACCGACCGCGATAAAACGCTGCCGCTGGGCGCGCCGACGCTGATGATGGGCTTTACCGCCGACGGTCAGCTCAATCCGGCGCTGCTGGCTGACCGCGACAAGCGCTTTGACGTCGATACCGCGACAATCCGCGCCGACCGCGCTGATATCGCCGCCCATCCGGTGGCGGCGGGTGCCGACCATTGCCGTCGCGTGCATCCGTAACCGGTGATTCCGGCTCACTCGTGATACATCTGGCTGCGCCCACCGTCGATCAGGATATCGGTGGCATTGATGAAGCGCGCCTCGTCGCTGGCGAGAAACAGCGCGGTGTAAGCCACTTCATCCGGCTCGCCGATGCGTTTACACGGCAGCAGCGCCGCCTGACGCGCGCGCTCGGCCTGCGGATCCGGACAGCCCGCCAGCCAGGCTTCAGCGGCTGGCGTCATGATCAAACCGGGCGAAATACTGTTTACGCGGATGCCCTGCGCGGCGTACTCCACGCCCAGCGAACGCGTCAGGCCGATCAGCCCGTGTTTAGCCACCGGATAAGGGAAGGCGCCGGGAATGATTTTGTGCCCGTGCACCGAGGCAACGTTAACGATGTTGCCATACTGACGGGCCAGCATCGCCGGCAGGACGCTGCGTATCAGGTTGTACGGCCCTTTCAGATTGGTGTTCATGCAGCGCTGCCAGTCATCCTCGTCCAGCGTCAGCGGATCGCGAAAAACGTTTACGCCAGCGCAGTTGATCAGGATATCAATATCTCCCAGCGCCTGCTGCGCCTGCTGTACCGCGCGGCTAACCTGCTGCGGCTGCGTGACATCGGCTGCGCAGGCCAGACAGCGCTGGCCGGACTGCTGCTGTAGCTGCGCCGCCAGCGCTTCGCTGCTGTGTGCGTCGCGATCAAACAGCGCCAGGCGGGCGCCTTCGCGCGCAAACAGGGTGGCGATGGCGCTGCCGATGCCGCTGCCGGCACCGGTAATGATGGCGGTTTTATTGGCTAAACGTGGGGACATAGTCGCTTCCTTATGAGGATGTCGGGAGAATCAGCCAGTCGGCCAGCTCTAAGGTATTATCACCGCGCTGCAGGCGAATCAGCGGCCAGCTGTCGCTGCGCGTGAGCGGCACCAGCCCGCTGCGGCTGAGCAAAAAAGTGTCTTCGCTTTTCACGCCGCTCAGCGTCGGGTTCCACGCCACGGCGGTGTCGGGCTGCACCTCGCCGCGACTCTCCGGGGTGATAATCCAGTCGCGACAGCCGTAACCGGCCGGACCGCCCTGATGATGATCGCGCCATGCCTCAGCGTGACCGTGGCGTTGATAAGCCTGAGTGATGTCGGCAAAAACCGCTGACCAGCTGCGCTGCACCTGGGTGGCATACAGCATATCGGCATGGATCTCCGCCAGCGTCACAATGCGCTGGCGCAGCGCCGCGTCGGGTTCACCGAGATGCACCAGGCGCGTCAGGCTGACATGCAAACCGTGCCGTTCGGCACCGAGGGTGATCAGCATCATGCGCTGCAGCGTTTTGTGCGTCGGCACCGGATGTTTAAATGCGGCGATGCGCTCATCGGCGGCCACCAGCGTGCACATCGGGCGAATGCCGCGCGCCAGACAGCCGGCGGCAATGTCGGCTTCGACCTGCCATTCGCTGACGCCCGCGCGCAGCTGGCGCGCCACCGTTTCGACAACCTGCGCCGTCTCCTGTCCCAGCGTGCGAAAGCGCTGCTGTTCCGGTGCGCTCAGCCCCTGGCGCAGCGTGATCATCTGCGGCTGGATATCGCTCAATCCTGCCATGGGCGTATCGCTACCGATATGGCCCGCCGGCAGCACGCTGCTCAGCGACTGGTACCACGGATAGTGCCGGGTCGCACAGCTGAACGGCAGCGGCTCTTCGGCCAGAATGCGCGGTAGCTCATTGTCCGGTGCCAGCAGCAGCACGCTGTCGCGGCCAATCAGCAGGCTGGCAACGCCAGTCTCGGCGCGATCCACTACATAATAGCTGGCCCCGTCGGTCAGCCAGGCGATGTTATCGCGGCGCGTCAGCAATACCGCATCCAGCTGCCAGTGCGCCAGCGCCTGTTGCAGGCGCGCCAGTTTGTCACTCATACACGGCCTCCTTGTGCTCAACAATCTGCGACTGCAGAACCAGCTCCGCAGCGCGATGCGCCACGGCCATCACCACCGCATTGGTGTTGCCACTGATAATATTCGGCATCATCGAGGCATCCACCACGCGCAGCCGCTGTACGCCGCGCACGCGCAGGTCGTCGTGCAACACCGCCAGCGGATCGTCATCGTGGCCCATGCGGCAGGTGCCGACCGGGTGATAGCCGGTCTTTACCATGCGCCGGCAGTGGGCGCCAATCGCTTCATCACTGGTGACTTCTGCACCAGGGAAAATCTCTTCATCGACCATCTCGCGGATGGGCGCGGCGGCCAGCACCTGACGCGCAAAGCGAAAGCCGGCGAGGGTGCGGGCTAAATCGTCCGGATGGCCGAAAATCTGCGTATCGATCACCGGCAGGCTGCTGGCGTTGTTATCGCGCAGCGTGACTTCACCGGTGGCTTTGGGGCGCAGCAGCAGAGAATTCACTGTGACACCGTCACCGGGATCGGCCCCCATTACATCGCGATCGAGATAAACCGTTGGCACGCAGAACATCTGAATGGTGGGCGTCGCCGTGAAATCGAGCGGATCGAAAAAGGCGCAGGTTTCCACGCCGGTGGTGGTCACCGGGCCGCTTTTGAACAGCAGATATTGCAGTCCGGCTTTGACCATCGGCCAGCCGCGATCCTGGCCGTAGTAGCCAAACGCACCGCGCGTGCTGGCAACCACCGGCACTTCGTAATGGTCCTGCAGGTTTTTACCCACGCCCGGCAAGGCATGGCGCACGGTAATACCGTGCTGTTTCAGCTGTTCCTGCGGACCGATGCCGGAGAGCATCAGCAGTTTTGGCGTCTGGTAGGCACCGGCGGCCAGAATCACTTCGCGGCTGGCGCGCGCCTGTTGCGGCTGGCCATCCTGACGATAGCGCACGCCGCTGGCGCAGGTGCCGTCAAACAGCACCTCTTCCACCTGCGCACCGGTGACCAGCGTCAGCCGTGCGTCATGGCGCAGCGGGTTGATAAACGCATCGACCACGCTGCAGCGCTGTCGTGTCTGACCGTCAATGGTGTGCTGCATGAAGCCGACGCCAGACGGATTGCCGCTGTTAAAATCCGGCGTGTAGGGAATACCCAGCCCCTGCAGGGTTTTGACATAGGCGCGGCTCAGCGGACTGAAGTGGCCGAGATGCGACACTTTCATCGGGCCGCCAACGCCGTGATTGGGTGCGCCGAGGTGATCGTTATCTTCAATGGCGGTAAAGTGCGGCAGCAGCGCCTCCCACGACCAGTCGATGCCCTGATGGCCCAGCGCCTGGTTCCAGTCGGCGTAATCCTGTTTATGGCCGCGCATGTAGACCATGGCGTTGACAGTCGAACCGCCGCCCAGCACTTTGGCCTGCGGCACGATCACGCCGCGTCCGTTGAGCTGCGGCTGCGCTTCGGTTTGATGCATCGTCAGAAACCGGTCGCTGGCGAGAAACTTCATATAGCCGGCGGGCATTTTCAGCACCGGATGGTATTCGTCGCGCCCGGCCTCCAGCAGCAGCACGCGCGCATTTCCTTCGCTGACCAGGCGCGCGGCAACGATACAGCCCGCGCTCCCGCCGCCCACCACAATGTAATCGTACTCTTTCATAACGCTCCGTTTACTCCGATGCGATGGAATCTAACCGGCGCAGGCGCTGCGCCGCCGGGTTGTGCTGCTCGCCCGGATCGAGCGGACTGAGCAGATAACGCCACGAGATAAACGCACTCACCAGATACAGGAAGGCGTAGCCCCAAACCACCCCGAGTGTGCCGAGCAGCGCATTGATTGCGCCGTACAGCGCCGGTCCAAAGAAAGTGGACAAGCCGGCGGCGAAGCAGTAAATCGCCATGGCGTTACCTTTATCCTTCGGCTGGCACAGCGAGGAGAACAGCGCGGCGGCGGGCACGTAGCCGCACAGCGTGATGCCGTACAGGCAGGCGCAGATCACGCTGAGCACAAAGCTGCCGTGACTCCACTGCGGCACAAAGTACATCAGCAGCATCGAGACGCCGGAACCCAGGCCGCCGAACACCGTCAGCACTTTGCGCCAGCCGATGCGGTCGCTCAGCTTGCCAACGATCGGATTAAAGCTCATGCCCACCAGTCCCATGATGGTGATCAGGCTGAGGTATTCGGTCTGGGAAAAGCCAATCTGTTCGGTGAAAAAGCCCGGCAAAAAAATAAAGAAGCCGAAGTAGGGCGTGGTGTTGATGATGCGCACCACTGCCGCGGCAGCGATGCGCGGCTCACGCCACAGAATATCGATGCCGCCCATCAGCGTGCGCAGCGTGCCCTGCTGACGATGTTCGGCATCCAGCAGCGACTGATAACCGCTGCGCTCTTTCAGCGCCAGCAGCATCACCAGCAGACCGATCGCCACCAGACCCAGTGACAGCCAGAAGGTGGCGTATTCGCCCACCAGGCGGATAGAGAAGATCGCTACCAGCGAACCGAGCGTCGGCAGCCCGCCGGTAAATGCCAGCCAGAACCAGCCGGTGGCGGAGCCGCGCATCTCCGCCGGGGCCGCCGACTGAATCCACACCAGAAAGGCGTAGGCAAACATCGGATAAGCCACGCCGCGCAGGCCATAGGTTAGTGCCAGCAGCAGCACGCTGTGTGACGGCAGCGCCACGGCCAGGAACAGCACTTCAAACACAATCCAGATCAGGCCGCCCGCCAGCATCACTTTACGCGGGCCGATCAGCGTTGACAGCGAACCGGCCAGCCATGAGCCCAGCGTGACGGTGACGCCGTAAAAGGCGATTACCCAGGCAGCGATATTCAGGGAGAAGCCGTTTTCGTGCAGATAGGGCGCGAGATAGTTGGACTCGACGCCGTCGCCAATCATAAACAGCAGGACCGCCAGATAGCCCCAGGCCAGCGCGGGCGGAATGCCGAGGCGGATCAGCCACGGATGGGTTGCAGGTGATGTTGTCATTATGTTTTCTCTGTAGGGTTGGTGTCAGCACAGCCAGATAAAGCGTTCGCCCGGCATTATCAGAACGTTTTTTACCGGGATAGCCCGAACGGGTTGTTATGAGCAGGGACTCTAAAGCACGGCAGGCGCGCAGGATG
This sequence comes from gamma proteobacterium symbiont of Lampromicra miyakona, assembly GCF_059730895.1. Classification (NCBI taxonomy): domain Bacteria; kingdom Pseudomonadati; phylum Pseudomonadota; class Gammaproteobacteria; species gamma proteobacterium symbiont of Lampromicra miyakona. Next base: position 170,043 of record NZ_AP035933.1, read on the forward strand.
GCGCAACCATCACAGAAGTCAGTAAACACTGTTTAGTAAGATGAGCGCGGATGAAGCGAAAGGAGGCCGCGTGAAAACCGTCGGACTGAATAATTTCCAGGTGCGTAAGCACAACAAAGCGCTGTTTATGCAGTTAATGTGGCGTCATAAACGTCTGAGCAAATCGCAGCTGGCACAGCTCAGCGGCCTGACCATTCCGGCGGCCAGCAAGATTTTGCAGGAGCTGCTGGAGCAGGGCCACGTGCAGCACTCCAGCGCCACGCTGAGCACGCGCGGCAACAGCAACGGCAGTTTTCAGCTGCCAGCCGAGGGCGCGTGGACGCTGTGCCTGTGCGTCAAGCCGACCAGCATTGAACTGCAGCTGGCGGATGCGCAGTTGGTGGCGCAGGGCGACTATCAGCAAATCAGCATCAACGCGCAGACGCCAGAGCAGCTGCTGGCAGAGATTGAAACGGTGTGGCGCGCGACCTGTAAACGCTGGCCGAAGCGGCAGATTAATCTGGCGCTGGCGGTGCACGGGCAGGTCGATCCGGTAACCGGCGTCTCGCAGCATATGCCGCAGGCGGCGTGGCGCAGCCCGCTGCAGCTGAAGTTTCTGCTGGAGGAGAAGCTGGCAGTTGACGTCCGCGTCGATAACGACTGCGTGATGCTGGCGCTGGCGGAAAAGTGGCTGAACCGCAATGCGCTGGCCGAATTCTGCGTCATCAATGTCGATTACGGCATCGGCTCATCATTTGTCATCAACGGCGAGATCTTTCGCGGCAACCTGTACGGCAGCGGGCAGATTGGCCACACCATTATTGATCCGCACGGGGAGCGCTGTAACTGCGGACGGCAGGGCTGCCTGGAGACGGTCGCCTCGCTCAGCACGCTTAAGCGGCTGGCGCATCAGCGCGCGCCGCAGGCGGTGCAGCCCACCAGCCGTCAGCTGCTGGCTGCCTGGCAGGCCGGCGAGCCGTGGATCGTCGAGTGGGCGCAGCGCAGCGCGGAAGCCATCGGCATGAGTCTGTACAATTTCCTTAATACGCTGAATATCAATCAAATCTGGCTGTACGGTCGCAGCTGTACTTTTGGTGAGAGCTGGCTGCAGACCATCGTGCACCAGATTGATTTCAATCCTTTTGATCCGCGCGATGCGCTAAAAAGCAAAGCCACCAACGTGCATTTTGGTCAGCTGGATCGCGCCCGTCAGGTCCTCGGCATCGGTTATCTCTATGTCGAGGCCGATCCCGGTACGGCGTAGTTTACTAAACTCCTGTTACTAAAATCTGTGAGGGCCTGAACTTTCACCCTGCGGTATCGGTGGTGAGATAGCCGCACTTTGACCCTGGTGCGGAGAGTGGCCGTGAACAATCATCAACATCTGAATATGCGTTACGTGTGGAGCATCTGTCTGGTGGCAGCCTGCGGCGGTTTGCTGTTTGGCTATGACTGGGTGGTGATTGGCGGGGCCAAACCCTTCTATGAGGCCTGGTTCAACGTCACCGATCCGGCGGCATCCGGCTGGGCGATGAGCTCGGCGCTGGTGGGCTGCGTATTTGGCGCGCTGGTGTCCGGCTGGTCAGCGGACAAGCTGGGGCGGCGGCTGCCGTTGATCGTCGCCGCACTGCTGTTTGTGGTGTCGGCGATCGGCACCGCGCTGGCCAGCAGCTTTACGCTGTTTGTCTGGTGGCGCATTATCGGCGGCGTCGGCATTGGTATCGCCTCGGCGCTCAGCCCGATGTACATCGCGGAGATCAGCCCGGCAGACAAGCGCGGCAAGTTTGTCGCGGTTAACCAGCTGACAATCGTTATTGGCGTGCTGGCGGCGCAGCTGATCAACCTGATGATTGCCGATCCGGTCGTCGGCGCATCAACCCATGCGGCGCTGCGTGAAACCTGGAACGGTCAGGTTGGCTGGCGCTGGATGTTCGCCTCGGCTGCCGTGCCGTCGCTGGCGTTTCTGCTGCTGATGATGTGGGTGCCGGAATCACCGCGCTGGCTGATGCTGGTGGGCCAGCCGCAGCGCGCGCTGACGATGCTGAATAAAATTGGTTCGCCTGCTTATGCGCAGCAGACGCAGCGCGAGATTGCCCGCGCGCTGGAACAGGATCGCCAGCAAACGCGCGCCCGCGCCGGCTCGCTGCTGGCTCCGCGCACGCTGCCGATTGTCATCACCGGCATCGTGCTGGCGATTTTCCAGCAGTGGTGCGGTATCAACGTGATTTTCAATTATGCGCAGGAGATTTTTGCTTCGGCTGGTTTCGATATCAACGGTACGCTGAAGTCGATCGTGGCCACCGGCCTGATCAATTTGCTGGCAACAGTGCTGGCGCTGCCGCTGGTGGACCGGCTCGGTCGCCGCAAACTGATGCTGATCGGCGCCGGAGGACTGACGCTGTGTTATGCACTGATCGCCGGTGCCTACACGCTGGGCATCACCGGCTGGCCGGTGCTGATTCTGGTACTGGCGGCGATTGCGGTTTATGCGCTGACGCTGGCACCGGTCACCTGGGTGCTGCTGGCGGAAATTTTCCCCAACCGGATTCGCGGTCTGGCGATGTCGGTCGCCACGCTGGCGCTGTGGATTGCCTGTTTTGTGCTGACTTATACCTTTCCCATCCTCAATGCCGGACTTGGTGCAGCGGGCAGCTTTATGCTGTATGGCGTGATTTGTGCGGCGGGCTTTGTCTTTGTGCTGCGTCGCGTGCCGGAGACCAAAGGCATATCGCTGGAGCAGCTGGAGCAGCAGCTCACCGCTGGCGAGCCGGCAGCGGTGGCAGGTGAGCATTCGCTGCGTTAACCGCAGCCATGCTTCAGGCAGAAAGCCGGTGCGCCGGGCGGCGCACCGGTACAATACCCGCTTACACCTGCGCCATACCGCCATCGACAAACAGTTCGGCTGCATTAATAAAGCTGGCGGCGTCGGAGGCGAGAAACGCCACCACCTTGCCAATCTCTCCCGGCTCACCCAGACGACCGAGCGGTACCTGCGCGGCCAGCGCATCGAACAGCCCCTGGCGCTGATCTTCCGGCACCAGGCCGCCTAAGCCTGGCGTCTGTACCGGGCCAGGGCTCACCACGTTAATGCGGATGCCGCGGTCTTTCACATCCAGCGCCCACGAGCGGGCAAAGTTACGCACCGCCGCTTTACTGGCGCTGTAAACGCTGAAGCCCGGCGTACCCTGAATCGCGGCGGTGGAGCCGGTGACAATCACCGATGCCTTATCGCTCAGCAGCGGCAGCGCTTTCTGCACGGTGAACAGCACGCCGCGGACGTTGGTACTGAAGATACGGTCAAAATGTTCTTCTGTGATGGCCCCCAGCGGCAGCATGTCGCCGCCACCGGCGTTGGCAAACAGGATATCCAGCCGGCCGGCCTGGCGTGCAATCTGCGCATAGACGGCGTCGAGGTCGCTTAACTGTGCTGCATCGGCGCGAATGCCGGTGGCGGTGGCGCCGATGCTGGCGACGGCCGCATCCAGCTCAGCCTGACGACGACCGGTGATAAACACGCGTGCGCCCTGTGCCGCCAGTTCCTGAGCGGTGGCGAGGCCAATACCGGAGGTGCCGCCGGTCACTAAAGCAATTTTGTCTTGCAGAATCAGGTTCATAGTATGTACTCCACAGTTGATCAGGTTAAGTGGTGACGGCCTTGCCGTCGGTGAAGTGCACTGTAGCGCTGCCGCTTTTACGGATAAATGGTGTAAAATCGAAAGGACTATTTCTCTGGGTGGATAATCAGGTTAGGGGTAACAATGGATCAATTGCTGGCAATCCGGGCGTTCGCCCGCGTGGTCGAGGCAGGCAACTTTACCCGGGCCGCCAATTCACTGGATATGCCTAACGCCACCCTGAGTAAGCTGGTGCAGGAGCTGGAAGCGCATCTCGGCGTGCGCCTGTTGCAGCGCACCACGCGCCGGGTCACGGTGACGGCAGAAGGGCGCGATTACTACGAGCGGGCGCTGCGCATCGTGCGCGATCTGGAAGATATCGATTGTGCGTTCAATAGCGTCACGGCAAAGCCGCGCGGTCAGCTGCGTATCGATATCGGCGGTTCAACGGCGCGTGATGTACTGCTGCCGGCGCTGCCCGATTTTGTCGCCCGGTTTCCCGATATTACCCTGGACCTTGGCGTGTCCGATCGCACCGTGGATCTCATCAGTGATAACGTGGACTGCGTAGTGCGCGGCGGTCCGCTGAGCGATTCGTCACTGGTGGCACGGCACTTAGGCAATGCGCAAATGATCACCTGCGCCACGCCCGGCTATCTGCGGACCTACGGCATTCCGGCGTATCCGCAGGAGCTGAACAATGGCCACCGCATCATCAGCTATCTGTCGCCGCAGAGCGGGCGCGCCTTTCCGCTGCGCTTCCGCCACGGCGAAGAGCGAATCGAGGTCAAGACCGCGCACCGCGTTGGCGTCAATGAGAGCAACGCGCACCTTGCCGCGGCGGTGGCGGGTCTGGGCATCATTCAGACGTTCCGTTACGCTGCGGCCGCGGATTTGCAGGCCGGACGGCTGGTGGAGATCCTCGCCGACTGGCGTCCGTCCGACTATCCGTTCCACGTGGTCTATCCGCAGAGCCGCCATCTCACCCAGCGCCTGCGGGTGCTGATCGACTGGCTGCGTGAGGTGTTTCCGCAACGGCTAAATGGATGACATGGTGTAAACAATCTGTTAACGTTTGGCCTCAACCCCATGCTACAGGCGCGTTTATGACACTCTCTGCTGATTCCGCATCGTCATCTGACTTTCGCCTGTATGCGCCTTGCTGCCCGCCACCTCCGGCACGCGTTGTGATTCGCTAAGTATCGAACTTCCTGCGCCTCGCTAAGCGAGCGCGCTAACAACGTTTGTTTCAGGAGCAATGCTATGCGTTCTTCTTCTTCGCTGACTTCGCAGGCAGCGACGTCAGGCTTTGTGCTGCTGTGGGGCAGCGCAGCCATTTTCTCGCGTCTCGGGCTGGATAATGCCTCACCGCTGGCACTGCTGGTGGTGCGTTTTAGCATCGCGCTGGTTGCGCTGTTGCTGGTGGGACTGTTTCGCCGCCGCTGGCTGCCGCAGCCCGGTACGCGCCCGCGCGTAATGCTGACCGGCCTGGTGTTGATCGGCGCTTATTCGCTGTGTTATTTCCAGGCGATGGCGGAGGGCGTGACGCCAGGGCTGATCGCCACCATCATGGGCATCCAGCCAATTCTGACGCTGTGCCTGGTGGAGCGGCGTCTGCCGGGCAGGCGGTTGCTGGGCTTAACGGTCGCGCTGGCGGGGCTGATACTGCTGGTGTGGCGCAGTCTGGCGGCGTCGCAGCTGCCGCTCAGCGGCGTGCTGTTTGCGCTGGCCGCGCTGCTGTGCATGACCTTCGGTGCCATCATGCAGCAGCGGGTGACGCAGCATCCGGCGCAGGTGCTGCCGCTGCAGTACGGCGTGAGTTTACTGCTGTGCCTGCTGTTGCTGCCGGTTAAACCGTTTCATGTTAGCTTCACGCTGCATTTCTGGCTGGCCGCGCTGTTCCTCGGCGTGATGATCTCCGTGGTGGCCCAGCTGCTGCTGTATCGCTTACTGAGCGCGGGCAGTATCGTAAATGTCACCAGCCTGTTTTATCTGGTGCCGGTGATTACCGCGCTGCTCGACTATCTGCTGCTGGGTAACCGACTGCCGTGGCTGAGCCTGCTGGGCATGGCGGCGATTCTGGCGGGTATCCTGCTGGTGTTTCGTGCGCCACAGCCTTCGCTTTAACATCATGCCCCGCCAGCCGGCGGGGCATTTCAGCCATGATCTGTCAGCGCCTGTGCGGCGCAAATTAATGCCAGATGACTGAGGCCCTGCGGCATATTGCCGCGCCATTCGTCACTGCGCACATCAAACATTTCGTTGAAGGTTTCCACGTTGCCGCGCTGGCACAGTTTGCCGAGGATCTGCTGCATGGCCTTTTCGGCGCGCGTGCATTCTCCCAGCGCCGCCCAAGCTTCCACCAGCCAGAATGAGCAGGCGATAAAGGTGCTCTCTTCCTGTTCCGTGCCGCTGTAGCGATACAGCATGGCGCTACCGTGTCCCAGTTCCTGCTCAATGGCAAGGTAGGTGGCTTGCATACGTGCCGGGTTGACGCGGCTGCCATAGGGATGCACCAGCGCCAGCGCAGCGTCCAGCCTGCCGTTGCTATCGGGATAAAACACATACGCCTGTTTCTCTTCGTTCCAGCAGTGCGCTTCAATCCAGCTGCTGATGCGGTCGCGCTCGCGCTGCCAGCGTTTCAGCCAGGTCGGTTCAATGTGGCGCGCTTCGGCCAGCGCCACGGCACGGTCGAGGGCCAGCCAGCAGGCCATCTTTGAATGCGTATAGTGCTGCTGCTCCGGCAGTTCCCAGATACCGCTGTCTTTCAGCCGCCACCGATCGGCACAGTGATTGGCCAGCGCACCCAGCATGCGCGAGGTGGCTAAATCCAGTACGTGCCCGGCGCGTATAAACAACTCGGCGGTCGCCAGCATATCGCCGTACATGCTCAGCTGCAGCTGGTCGCGGGCGTTGTTGCCCACGCGTACCGGCTGGGAATGATGATAGCCACGCAGCGGCACAAAGCGTTCGGCAGGCACTTCGTTACCCTCCAGCGTGTAGCAGGTGCGCAGCGCGGTACCGTGGCGGATAATGGTTTTCGACAGCCAGGAGAACGCCGCTTTACAATCTTCCAGCGCACCGAGAAAAACAAAGGCTTTGATGATCAGACAGGCATCGCGTACCCATGCATAGCGGTAGTCATAATTCTTTTCCCCGCCAATGCCTTCCGGCAGCGAGGTAGTGGCTGCCGCCGCCAGCGCGCCGGTGGGGGAATACCATAAAAATTTCAGCGACAGCGCCGAGCGGCGCACGTGCTCAGCAAAGCGCCCCTGATAGCTCAGGCTGCGGGTCCAGTCGCACCAGGCGGTATGGCTGGTTTCAATCCGGGTATCGATCGCCTCCAGCGGCGGCACCGCCAGCGGTTCGCGCTCGGTGACCAGCAACGCCACCAGCGATCGACTGTCCGCAGCCGTCCGCAGCGTAGCGCTGATTTGCTCATCGTCACGCTGTTCGATCTGCCAGTCCTCGCTGGTGCGCAGCATCGCCAGCAGATCGCCAACGTGGTAGACGTCGCCCTGTTCGGTGCTGTCCTGCCACGGCGAGCGGGTTTCGGCAACGGTGCCAAAGCGCAGCGTCAGGCGCAGCGTCACTTCGCCATCAACGCCTTCCACGCGCCGCGCCAGCTCACTCCACGGCAGACGACCAGCCAGCGTGCTGTTTAGCGATTCGGTCAGCAGTACGCTGCCGTTATCGGTAAAAAAGCGGGTTTCCAGTACGTTGCTGTCAGCACGGTAGGCGCGTTCGGTACGATAAGGGGCATCAGGTTCGATCTGGAAAAAACCGCCGATCTCGGGATCGAGCAGGCGATCAAACAGCGGGGCGGAGTCAAGGTTGGGCGCGCACCACCAGTCAATCGCGCCGTCGGGCGCGATCAGCGCCACCGACCGGCCCTCGCCGATGGCCGCGTAGTCACCGAGACGCGCGAAGCCCCGTTCGCGCACCGGCGACTGGAACGTTTGATTATTCATGGATCTTCCCTGTCAGCAGAAACGGCAGCGTGGCCGCCTGCTGGCAGCCACGTAATGCGGGTGGAATTCCCCGGTCAGACGGTACCGGTACCGCCATCGGAGCACCACACCTGACCTGAGGTGAAGCTGTTGGTGGTTTCAGCGAAGGTCACGTACAACGGCGCGATTTCAGCCGGCTGACCCGGACGCCCCAGTGGCGCGCTGGCACCAAACTTCTCGATTTTTTCCTGCGGCTGACCGCCGCACACCTGCAGCGCGGTCCAGTACGGTCCTGGTGCTACAGCATTGACGCGAATTTGCTGCTCGCCCAGCTGCTTCGCCAGCGCTTTAGTAAAGGCGGCGATCGCGGCTTTGGTTTGCGCATAATCCAGCAGTATGGCGCTCGGTTCATACGCCTGAACCGACGAGGTATTAATAATGGATGATCCGGCAGGCAGATATTCCAGTGCCGCTTTGGTGATCCAGAACATAGCGTAAACATTGGTCTTAAAGGTGGCGTCAAAATCTTCCGTTGAGAGCGTGCGAATTGACTCATTAAATTGCTGGCGACCGGCGTTATTCACCAGAATATCCAGACCGTCGAGTTTTTCTGCTGCCTCTTTTACCAGCTGCTGGCAAAAAGATTCTGAGCGAATATCACCCGGAATAGCCACCGCTTTACGGCCTTCCGCTTCGATTAATTGCACCACTTCAGCGGCGTCCTGCTCCTCTTCCGGCAGGTAGTTGATTGCCACGTCAGCCCCTTCACGAGCATACGCAATGGCGACTGCGCGGCCAATGCCGGAGTCGCCACCGGTAATCAGCGCCTTGCGCCCGGTTAAACGGCCAGTGCCGCGATAGCTGGTTTCACCGTGATCGGGACGGGGTTCCATCTTACTGGCTAATCCCGGAATGGGCTGATGCTGCTTTTTGAATGGCGGCTTTGGATATTCCTGGGTAATCAGCGTTTTGTTAGTAAATGAAGTCATACCTATCTCCTTGTACAGTGGAACGAGTAAATTAAGCCTGGCAGAGATGTGATATTTGTCACGTCAAAAAATAAGCAGTCGCGCTTTATTAAAGCGTGGCGGCAGTGGCTGAAATGATATTTTTAGTTACAAAATCACTAACGTAATGATTATTTTAGCGCTGCGTAAGCTGTGCGCATTATTAAGCGAATCGGCCTGCTTGCGGGATAAAAATTTGTTTCTAAGCTCTATGCATAACTTTACATAATAACCGGCGCTGGCCGGCCCGAATAATTATCAGCGATGGCTTAAACGAGGCGTTAAATGAGCGAAGCACAATGTACCATTATATTTAATGGTGAGCGCTTAAGCGGAACCGCAAATCAACCGTTAATTGATTTTCTGCAGGAGCAGGGAAAAAAACTGCCTCACGTCTGTTATCACCCGGCGCTGCCGCCGCTGCAAACCTGTGATGTCTGCTGGGTGGAGGTGGATGGCGAAGCCGTGCGCGGTTGCACGTTACGCAGCGCCGAGGGCTTGCGCGTGGTCAGCCAGAGTGCGGTACTGCAGGCGGCACAGCAGGAGGGCATGGACCGCATCCTCAATCGCCACGAACTCTACTGCACGGTATGTGAACACAATACCGGCGACTGCACGTTGCATAACACCGTCGCGGATATGCACATTCCGATTCAGTATTACCCCTACCAGCGCAAACCGGACAGCAAAGACCACAGTAATCCGTTTTATACCTACGATCCGGATCAGTGCATTCTGTGCGGACGCTGCGTGGAGGCCTGCCAGAATGTCGAGGTGAATGAGACGCTGTCGATTGATTACAACGCCGATCACCCGCGCGTGCTGTGGGATGGCGGGACGCAGATTGCCGGTTCCAGCTGCGTCAGCTGCGGGCACTGCGTGACCGTCTGTCCGTGCAACGCGCTGCTGGAAAAAACCATGCAGCCCGACGCCGGTCCCTTCACCGCAATGGATGAAGACCTGAAGCGGCCGCTGATTGATTTCGTCAAATCACTGGAAAACAGCATCGGCATGGAGCCGATCACCGGAATTTCGCTGATCGATGATGCGCTGCGCAAAGTCGAAATTAAAAAAACCAAAACCGTCTGCACCTATTGCGGCGTCGGCTGCAGTTTTGAAGTCTGGACGCGCGATCGCGACATCCTCAAAATCCAGCCGGTGGCCGATGCGCCGGTTAACGGCATCTCAACCTGTGTCAAAGGCAAATTTGGCTGGGATTTTGTGAACAGCCCGAACCGGCTGACCACGCCGCTGATTCGTGAAAACGGCCAGTTCCGCCCTGCCAGCTGGGAAGAGGCGCTACAGCGTGTGGCCGACGGCCTGCGCGCGGTGGCACGCCAGCACGGCGGTAACGCGATTGGTTTTATTGGTTCCAGTAAAGCCAGTAATGAGGAAGCCTATCTGACGCAGAAGATCGCCCGTCTGATTTTCGGCACCAACAACGTGGACAACTCCTCGCGCTATTGCCAGAACCCGGCGACGGAAGGGCTGTTTCGCACAGTGGGCTACGGCGGCGATGCCGGTACGCTGCGCGATCTGCAGCAGACCGACCTGATCATCACCGTTGGCAGCAACCTGGCGGAAAATCATCCGGTTTTCGCTTCACATATCAAACAGAGCCACAAACATCGCGGACAGAAGCTGCTGGTGGTCGATCCGCGCCGTCACGAAATGGCCGAGCGCGCCGATTGTTATCTGCGCATCCGCCCCGGCACCGACATGGTGTGGGCGTCGGCGATGGCGCGCTACATGTTTGACCACGGTTATGCTGATGAAGCATTCCTGCGCGAGCGCGTAAATCAGGTGGCGGAATACCGCGCCTCGCTGGCGCCTTTCACCCTTGAGATGGCCAGTGAAGTCACCGGCCTGAGCGTGGCGCAGCTGACTGAGGCCGCCGAGATGATCGGCAACGCGGGCAGCGCCTGCCTGCTGTGGGCGATGGGCATTACGCAGCACAGCCACGGTGCGGATACCAGCACTGCGCTCTCCAATCTGCTGCTGGTGACCGGCAACTACGGCCGGCCCGGCACCGGCGGCTATCCGATGCGCGGTCACAATAATGTGCAGGGTGCCAGCGATTTTGGCTGCTTAAGCAATGTCTATCCCGGCTACGAAAAAGTGACCGATGCGCAGGTACGGGAAAAGTGGGCGCGCGCCTGGGGCGTGGCGCCGGAAGCGCTTTCCTCAGAGGCCGGGCTGGATAACTTCATGATGGTGGAAGACGCGCATAAACAGCGGGTGCGCGCCATGTACATCATCGGCGAAGAGACCGCCTTTTCTGATGCGGACTCGACCAAAGTGCACGAAGCCTTCAGCCGGCTGGATTTCATGGTGGTGCAGGACATCTTCATGAGTCGCACCGCGCAGTTCGCGGATGTGGTGCTGCCTGGCTGTCCGAGCCTGGAGAAAGAGGGCACCTTCGTGAATACCGAACGGCGCATTCAGCACTTCTCGCCTGCGTTTGCGCCGCTCGGCGACAGCCGGCCTGACTGGCAGATACTGACGGAGGTCGCGGCGCGTCTCGGCCATCACTGGCACTACCCGAATCCCGGCGCCATTATGGCAGAAGCTGCGGGTATCGCCACGCTGTTTGCCGGGGTCAGCTATGAGAACCTCGTCGGCTGGCAGTCACAGCTGTGGCCGGTAAACGCCGACGGCAGCAGCACGCCGCTGCTGTATACCGAGGCGTTCGCCTTTCCTGATGGCAAAGCGCGTCTGTATCCACTGACGTGGCAGCCACCGATGGAAGCGCCCGATGCGCAGTACGATCTGCTGCTGAACAATGGCCGCATGCTGGAGCATTTCCAGTCGACTAATCAGACCGGGCAGGGCGGGCGCATCAAATCGCTGTCGCCCAACTGGTTTGTTGAGATTTCGCCGCAGCTGGCGCAGGAGCGGCAACTACAGCAGGGCGACTGGGTGGAGCTGCGTTCGCGCCGGGGAAGCGTAGAGGTGCCAGTGGTGGTGACCGAACGGATGGCCGGCAATGTGCTGTTCATTCCTATCCACCATGGCAAACCGGGGGTGAACGGGCTGACCGGTGAACACCACGATCCCGACGTCAACACCCCGGCCTATAAAGAGATTGCGGTAACGATGCGTAAACTGGCGCATGCGCCACAGCCGCACCCGATTCCGCTGCACAACTTCCGCCACGGCCAGCGCACGCCGCTGGATCATCTGCCCGTTGAACAAAAATGGCAGCAGCCTGAATACCGGTTGCCGCCTGAACACGTTTCGCATCCGGAGAAAAGCTAATGGCCGAACCGCTGCACTATCAACCCACTCCGACGCGCACCGAACCCAGCGCGCAGGAGGCGCTGAACGAACTGCTGGAGAATCTGCATCAGCACGGTTTCCTGCGCCTGGCTAATGACATGGTAAAAGCCAACAATGACATCGGCAAAATCGTCGCCGCCGGGCTTAACCGGCCCGGCACGCAGAATGCGGTTCAGAACCTGTCGCTGCTGTTTATGACGCTCAGCACCGTACCGCCGGAGCGTTTCAACCATTTACTGCTGGCGCTGCGCGATGCCCTGCTGGCGATGAAGCCGGCCAGCGACACGGCGCAGCAGGAGAAAAGCGCGCCGGGCGTCAGTGGCGTGCTCAAACTGCTGAATGATGAGGCGCTGTGGCAGGGCATCCGGCCACTGCTGGCGGCGCTGGAAACCTTCGCGCGCGCCATGCAGGGTGACGAAGAGAAGCCGATCACCCGCTACAGCGGTAAGCCGAGCCGTGAGTAGCCAGGAGTGGGTGCTGCTGATCGCGCGCGGTCAGTTTGCCCTGACGATGGGCATGCACATTACTCTGGCGGCGCTGACGCTGGGGCTGGCTCCGTTTCTGGTGTGGTTTGAAGCGCGCTGGCTATGGGGCAGGCGGCCGGAAGCGCATCAGGCGCTGCACTTCTGGATCAAGGTATTCGCGCTCACCGTGGCGATTGGCACCGTCTCCGGCGTGATCATGGAGTTTCAGTTCGGCACCCACTGGTCGGTGTTTGCCAGCAAAGCGGGCGGCATTATCGGTCCGCTGATGCTGTATGAAGTGCTGATCGCTTTTTTCCTCGAGTCGGCGCTGACCGGCGTGATGCTGTTTGGCATCGATCGGGTGAAACCCGGCGTGCATTTCGCCATTACCTGTCTGGTGGCGCTCGGCGCGATTTTTAGCGCTTTCTGGATCCTCGCCGCTAACTCCTGGATGCAAACGCCGCGCGGTTTTACGCTCAATGACGCCGGTCAGTTTATGCCTGACAGCGCCTGGAGTTTGATTTCCGCGCCCTCATTTGGCTGGCGGCTGGCGCACATGCTGCTGGCCTCGTGGATCAGCGTGGCGTTTTTGCTGGGTGGCGTCGCGGCGTGGCGCCTGCTGCGTAATGCTGGCGAGGCCGCCAGCCGGCTGATGCTGCGCAGCGCGCTGACGGTGTCGCTGTGCATCCTGCCGCTGCAGATGGTGGTGGGCGATCTGCATGGCGAAAACACCCGTGACTATCAGCCCGCTAAACTGGCGGCGATCGAGGGCGGCTGGCAGCCGCCTGCACCAGGGGAGGGCGAGCCGCTGCGGCTATTTGCGCTGCCCGATCAGGCGCAGCAGCGGAATCACGCCGAGCTGGCGATCCCGGCTATCGGTTCGCTCTACCTGCGCCATAACCTCAGCGGCCACATCAAAAGCCTGCGTGAATTTCCGCGCGACAGCCTGCCGCCGGTGCTGCCGGTGTTTTTTGCCTTTCGCCTGATGGTGGGACTGGCGCTGCTAATGCTGCTGAGCAGCCTGGCGGGCAATGTGCAGCGCTGGCGCGGTCGTCTTGATCAGTCGCGGCGCGTGCTGCGTCTGCTGGCGCTGATGTCACCGGCTGGCTTTGTTGCGCTGCTGGCGGGCTGGGTGGTGACGGAGGTTGGCCGGCAGCCGTGGACGGTATACGGCATGCTGCGTACCGCCGACAGCCTGGCGCCAATGTCCCTCGGCAGCAGCGTCGCCATTTTCGTGTCGGTGGTGGTGATTTACGCACTGAGTTTTGCCTTTGGTCTGGGTTATCTGCTGCGCCACCTGGCGGCACCGCTGCCGGATCCGCAGGCGACGGCGGTAGCGGAAACCATACAGACGCCAGCCTGAGGAGGGTGAGAATGTTGGTCGAACTTTCTGCTGTGCTCCTGCTGTTTGCCCTGCTGATGTATCTGGCGCTGGATGGCACGGATAGCGGCGTGGGGATGCTGCTGTACAGTTTCGACCAGCCACAAGAGCGGCAGTGGATGGTGCACAGCCTGCTGCCGCTGTGGGATGCCAATGAAACCTGGCTGGTGTTGCTGGCGGGCGGCATGCTGGCGCTGTTTCCGCCGCTGTACAGTCTGCTGTTACAAACGCTGAAGGTGCCGCTGTTTCTATTCCTGCTGGCGCTGTTTTTGCGCGGGCTGGCGCTGGCGTATCGCGGTCAGCCTGGCGAGACCGGGCGACGCTGGCTGGACCGGCTGCTGATGGTCAGCTCGCTGCTGGCAGCGTTTCTGCCAGGCTGGATGAGCGGGTTGATGCTGGTGTCGCGTCCGCCCAGCGGGATTGTGATTGATTTTTCGCTGGTGCCGCTGCTGTGCGGCCTCGGGCTGGTGGCGGTTGATCTGCTGCTGGGCTGCTGCTGGCTGTGCTGGCGCATTGGCGAGCCGGTGGTGGAGCGGGCGCGGGCGCTGGCCATGCTGTGGTGGGTGGTGACGCTGGCCTGCTTTATTGCCGTGCTGCTGCTGGAGCCGGCGCTGTGGCAGCAGAGCTGGCAGCGCTGGCCGGGAAAAGTGTTGCTGAGCCTGTTGCCTGCGCTGTGGCTGCTGCAGCTGCTCACGCTGTGGCGGGAAGCAATGGTGGCGTTGCTGATGATTACGCTGGTGCAGACGGGCGTGGTGGTCGCGGCGCTGGCGTGCGGGCTTTATCCGTGGTTGCTGCCGTGGCAGCTGGAGATGCACCAGCAGGCCTCCTCGCCGGTGACGCAGGGGTTTGTGGTGACGGGTTTATTGATTGTGTTGCCGCTGACGCTGCTGTACCACAGCTGGGCGTTCTGGGTGTTTAAGCGCCAGCCGCAGGCAGCGCAGCGGTCGCCATAAATGGCAACCCTACAGGACATAGCTCAATTGCGCAGCAGTTTCAGGTATTTCACGGATCCGCCGGTCGCCATAAATGGCGACCCTACAGGGACCATTCCCGGGGGCGCATCAATGCATAACGGCATCGGGCCTGAGGTCATCTGTAGGGTGCGCATTCATGCGCACCGGAATGGCCGCACAGAAATATCAGGATGAACAGCACGGTTAATCCACCGCCGGAATCCGCATAAACAGCGTGCCGCGATAGGGGATCGGCAGGAAATCACGGAACAGGGTTTCCAGCGTCTGCTGCGGATCGATGTCGGCGAACAGCTGCGGATATAGCGTTTTTGCCATAAACTCGGTCACCGCAATGTGCCACGGGCTGAGGTAAAAATTCATCCAGATTGCCGCTGCATGGCCGTTGCGAATCGCCTTCAGCTCACGCAGGCCGTTCTGCTGCGCGGTGAGCTGGCGGAAACTGCTCAGCACCGCGTCGGGCGCGACGTCCGGCCCGAGGCGCAGCAGGCCTGCGCTGGCGTTATCGCCAAAGCCGGTGGCAAAGTAATACTCAGGCTGGGCTACGATCACCTGCTCCTCACTCAAACGGCCAAACACGCCGTGCTGAGTTTTGCCAGCAATATTGTCGCCGCCGGCGGCGTTGAGCAGCTCGCCCAGACTGCCGTTAATCGCCGTCACGCAGCACTCGTTGCGCCGTCCCAGATGCAACTGCAACAGCACCGTGGGTTTCGGCCCGTGATAGCGCGCCAGCCGTTCCTCAATCACCTGCAGATGCGCACTGTAAAAGCGGTTGAATGCCGCCGCGCGCGCCTGCTGATTCAGCACCTCACCAAAAATCTCTACACTGCGCCGGGTGTTCTTTAACAGATGTACGCGCAGATCGATCTTCACTACCGGAATATGCGCAGCATTCAGGATGCTGACCAGCCTCAGATCGGCATCATCGTAGCGCGCCAGACTGGGCAGAATGACCACGTCCGGCCGCAGGGCGAGAATCTGCTCCGGATTGATCGCCTGAGGGCCGCCCGATCCGAGCGTCGGGATGTTCAGCATCTGCGGAAACCGCTGCGCAAAACTGTTCCACGTCTGGCTGTCATACTTTTGCAGATCGCGCGGCCAGCCGACGATGTGGCGGAACGGGTCATCCGGCGCCAGCAGTGCCAGGGTATACAGCATGCGGCTTTCACCCAGCACGATGCGCTGCGGATTATCGGGAATCTCCACCCGATTGCCGTCAATATCGGTGATCACCCTGGCCAGCGCGCTGGTGCTGAACGCCAGCAGCAGGAGGGCTGCCAGCCAGGCACGCCACGTCAGCGGCTTTTTCGCTCGATCAGAATTCAACGCTGGCCTCGACCATCATGTTACGGGTTTCCCCTTCGCGCACGCGCAGGTTGCCGCCGCTGGAGGTGTAATAGTGCTTATTGAACAGGTTATTCAGGTTAAGCTTCAGCTGGGTTTTCTCGCCAAACAGCTGATTATTCCAGGCGATAAAGCTGTCGGCGACCACATAATCCGGCAGCGTAAAGCTGTTCTCCGGATCACCGGCGCGTGAGCCAACGTAGCGCGCACCGCCGCCGACGCGGAAGTCACCGGGAATGCCGTTCAGCGTCAGGTTATGGCTCAGGTAAAGCGCCCCGGCGTGACGAGGTGCATTCTGCAGGCGGTTGCCATTGTTCGCCGGATTGACGCCATCGTCGACGATTTCAGCCTTATCGTAGCTGTAGTTGGCGCTCAGATCCCAGCCCGGCAGCACTTCCCCATTGAGCTCAAATTCAGCGCCGCTCGAACGCGCTTTATTGATGGCGCGCGTGGTGCCGTTAATGTTGAGCGACATATCGCGTTCGTCGATGCGGTACAGCGCTACGCTGGCAAACAGCCGGGGCGAAATCTGCCACTTGCTGCCCACTTCCCATGTGGTGCCCTGTTCCGGCTTGCCGACGTTGCCGTCATCGTCGACGTCAGTCGACGGCGTAAAGGATTTGCTCACGCTGCTGTACAGTGAGACATCCGGCGTCAGTTTGTAAATCAGCCCGGCCTGCGGCAGGAACTTGTTGCCCTCGCTATCCAGCGTTTGCACCACCGGATCGAAGCCCTTTGACGCGCGCTGTTCATAGTGCTGATAGCGTCCGCCCAGCACCGCAATCCAGTCGTCGGTGAGCGAAATGCTGTCTTTGGCGTATACCGAGCGACTGTGCAAGCGGTTAAGCAGGTTAGCGTTGGCGCTGTTTTCACTGCTGCTGTTGGTGAGCGGTGCCAGCATATCGTATTGCGGATCGTACAGGTTGAAGGCGGTGTTCGCTTTGCCCTGATACTGGTGCGCACGGTAAGTCTGGTTCATTTCATAATCGGTGCCGAACACCACATCGTGCGTCATGCCAAACAGCTGCGGTGAACCGATCACATCCCACGCCACGTATTTGGTTTTATGGTTGAAGCCACGGTTGGCGTCGGCGCGGCGCGTCACCACGCCGGTGGTGGGGTTGATCGCCGTAACCCGCACTTCGTTGTTGTCGTACTGACGCTGGTTCCAGCCAAAAGTCAGGCGCGTGCTCCACGCCTCATTGAACTGCCAGTCGTAGTGCGCGTTCAGGGTTTTATTGTGGCCCCACGCATGGTTAGCTTTATCGTCCAGGCGATCTTTATAGCCAATCGCTACCGGCTTACCGTTACCAAACGCCGTGCCGCGATCGTAGGGAATATCGTATTGATAATCTTCGTAGCTGATGAGGAAGCTGGCCTGCTCGCCATACCACTGTAGCGAGGGGGCGATTAAGGTGTGTTTATCGCTGCCGAAATTGCGCCAGTAATCCTGATTCTGCTTTTCGGCAATCAGGCGGAAAGCAAAACCGTTGCCGAGCGGGCCGGTGACGTCCAGCGTGCCGGCGGCGCCGCCCTCGCTGGCTGCGCGACCGCTGACTTTGGTGTGCCAGGTGTATTGCGGCTTTTTGCTCACAATATTGATCACGCCACCGGGATTCTGGATACCGTACAGCAGCGAAGCCGAGCCCTTCAGCACCTCGACACGTTCGGTGGTGGCATCAAAATTCAACCCCTGGCTGCTGCGCACGCCATCACGATAGATGGAACCATCCGAGTTGCTGCCAAAGCCGCGGCGTACAAAGCCATCTTCGGTACCTGCCAGCGTATTGCCTTCGCTTACGCCGCTGACAAAGCGCAGCGCGTCGGCGAGGCTGGCGGCCTGATAATCCTCCAGCTGCTGTTGCGTCACCACGCTCACCGATTGGGCTTCATTGAGGCGCGACACCGGCGTTTTACTGGCGACCGAACTGCTGGTGGCGCTATAGCCGTCGTCACTGTTTTGCTGCTGTGCCGTTACGGTGAGGGTGCTGTTTTGTTCAGCGGCAAGGCTGTCAGTACTGCTGAGTGCCGTTACGCCGTAAATAGCGGCAAGGATAGCCGGATGGCACATTAATTTAACCGCCCGCGGTGAGTTGTTCTGCATCGAATATAAACCTGGTGTAATTGCGGGATTATTTATTCCGCGCAACGAAGCTATCAGTAAAATGCTGCCGGTGACGAACAGGACATTCGCGGCCCGGCATTGTTATGCCATCAGTCAGCGGAAAAAGGCGGCTGAGATGTAATTGAGAATCATTCAAACATGAAAAAATGTAGTAGTAAACGTAAATGATGGTGTGGATACTACAGCAGAACGCGGCAGAAACTTTTGAACCGGGATTGTCAGAAAAGTTATTTTAAATCAGCTTATTATTTATTTTATAGCGTTTGAAGTTGGCCGGGTTAAGCCAGGCGCGAAGGGAGTGGGCAGCGGTAGCGGCGCAAATTTTTACTACAAGCCGGCCTGCCGACGCGGTTCACAACGATGCGATATTACTAACAGGCAACATAATGGCGGCAAATAACATTAAAAATCGGGTGGATGTATTCGGTGAACGCTACCGTGCGCGCGTCACGACATTATCGGCCAGCCTGCAAACGGTGGCGCGATATATCCACGAACATCGTGAGGCTATATTAGACGCGACTGCATTGGATATCGCCCAGGCCACCCAAACCTCTGACGCCACCGTGGTGCGCACCGTGCAGGCGCTGGGCTTTGCCGGTTTGCGCGATCTGAAAACCACGCTGGCCGCATGGTTTGGTCCGGCGCAAAACTCGGAAGAGAAGATGAGCGCGACCATCAGCGAACTGTCGTGTGACATCAACTCCGGCATCGATTTTGTGCTGGGCGGCCATCAGCGCGCCTGCGAAGTACTGGCAGAACCGGTCAACCGTCAGGCGGTGGCGGCTGCGGTGACACTGCTGCTGGAAGCGCGTCAGGTGGCGCTGTTTGGCATCAACGCTTCCGGCATTCTGGCGGAGTACAGCGCGCGACTGTTCCGGCGCATCGGCCTGCCGGCGGTGACGCTTAACCGTGCCGGGATTGCGCTGGCAGAACAGCTGATAACGCTACAGCGCGGCGATGTACTGATCATGATGGCGCAGAAATCGGCGCACCGTGAGGGCATGACGACGCTGAAAGAGGCGCAGCGGCTGGGTATGCCGGTGATTCTGCTGACCCACGCGCTGGATTCGGCGTTTGCGCAGCAGGCGGATGTGGTGATTAACGTGCCGCGCGGCGGTGAAAATGGTCGCATGCCGCTGCACGGCACGGTGCTGGTGTGCCTCGAAATGCTGATTCTGGCGGTGGCCTCCGCCAGTTCGGCACGCACGGTTAAAACCATGAAACGCATTCAGGATCTCAATCGATCGCTGAAACCCACGTCGAAGAAGGCGGGATAACCGCATATCACTCAGGCGCGGCGGCGGGGCGATTCACTCCGCCGTTCGCTTCCGGATCTATTTCACAGACTCGCTTGCAAGGCGCGCGTGGCTGTCGTTAATATTAAGGAAATAAACATTTCCTTAATCAGTACGCGGTAACGGCGCGGTAGCGCAGAATCGCATCCAATAAGGAAACACTCTTTACCAAAATAGCCGGAGAACGCTTATGTCACTGCCTGCCCTGGACGCCGCGCCGCGCTGGTCACAGCCCGTCGATCACCTGCCGCAATTTAACCATGCTTACGCCACGGTCGCGGGCGTGCGGCTGCACTACGTCAGCGGTGGCAAGGTGCAGGGACCAGTGCTGGTACTGCTGGCGGGCTTTCCGCAGAGCTGGTTTGCCTGGCGTAAGGTGATGGCGCAGCTGGCGGCAGACTATTTCATCATTGCGCCGGATCTGCCCGGCCAGGGCGACTCCGACAAGCCTGCCAGCGGTTATGACACCACCTCGCTGGCGCACAGCGTGCAGGGATTGTTGCAGCAGTTAGGTGTTAAGCGTTACTTCCTGGCCGCGCATGACGTGGGTGCCTGGGTTGCCTGGCCGCTGGCGATGCTGCACGGTGATGCCATCAGCAAACTGGCGCTGCTGGATGCCGGCATTCCCGGCGTGACGCTGCCGGATGCGCTGCCTGCGACGCCGGACAAAGCCTGGAAAACCTGGCATTTTGCTTTTCACCTGTTGCCGGATCTGCCGGAAGCGCTGATCGCCGGTCGTGAAGCGCTCTATCTGCAGTGGTTTTTACAGCGCAAAGCAGCCAGCCCGATGGTGTTTGGTGACGAAGAGATGGCGGAATATGTGCGGCTGCTGCAGCAAAACGGCGCGCTGCGCGCCGGCATGGCGGCGTACCGTGAAGTCAGCACCTCTGCGGAGCAGAATCGTCAGTTGTTGCAAACCCGGGGCAAACTGGCGATCCCGCTGCTGGCGGTGAGCGCCGATCAGGGTTCGATTGCCGATATGGCCCAGCCGCTGCGCACTTTTGCGGCCGACGTCAGCGGTATTCGCCTCGCGCACTGTGGTCACTTTATCCCGGATGAGCAACCGCAGGCGCTGGCCGACGCGTTACGTCAGTTTTTTGTATGACGCATCACTTAACCCTGATTATCCATGTATAAGCGGCCGCGTCGTGAAGTGGCTGCGACTGACTTGCAATAGCCACTGCATTGCAGCTAAGATAGGAACCAGTTGGTTTATAATTACAGGGGAGGGCAGTGATGAAGAACCTGACCGTCATCGGTCGCCCGCGCGAGTTTGAGCTGGAAGAGGCCGCCCGCAGCGCCATGCACGTTTTCTGGGATCGCGGCTATGAAGCGGCGTCGCTACCGGATTTGATCGCCGGGACCGGTTTATCGCGCGGCAGTCTCTACAAGGCGTTCGGCGATAAAAAAGGGCTGCTGCTGGCCGCGCTGGATATCTACATGACCGAAGGTCTGAAAGCCACCTCGGATATTCTGGCGCAGCCCGGCGCGGTTAAAGCGGCGATTCGCGCCTCGCTGCTGCGTTATGCCGCGCTCTCCAGCGGTGAGAAAGGGCGGCGCGGTTGTCTGGTGGTGTCGCTCACCACCGAGATGGCCGCGCATGATGAACAGATTGCCGAACGCACGGGGCGCATGTTCCGGCGTTTGCAGCAGCTGTATGCGGCAACACTGGTGCGTGGTCAGCTGAGCGGAGAACTGCCCGAGCGTGATGAGCAGGTGCTGGCCCGCTTACTGGTTTGCCAGATTGAAGGGATGCGCATCCTCGGTAAAACCGGGGCAACGGAAGCTGAAATGAATGCCGTAGTGGACTGCACAATGCGTCTGCTCGACTAATTTTTTTATCCATATTGGAACCAATCGGTTCCTTAGTGAGGTGTTGTGATGTCCGATCCGCACGCGTTAAATCCCGAGCCACGCCGCTGGGCGATGTTTATCGTCCTGCTGACAGGCGCATTTTTACCCCCGCTGGACTTCTTTATTGTCAATGTGGCGCTGCCGTCGATTCAGAGCGATTTGGCCACGTCCGGCTCGGCGGAGCAATTTGTCATCTCGTCCTATGCCGGGTTTTATGCCGTCACGCTGATCACCGGTGGCCGCCTCGGCGATCTGTTTGGCCGCGGGCGCATGTTCTTCGTTGGCCTGACCGGTTTTGCGGCGGCTTCTGCGCTGTGTGGCTTTGCCTGGTCATCGGGCGCGCTGATCGCTGGTCGCGTGCTGCAGGGCATCACTGCAGCGATTATGGCACCGCAGGCGCTGGCCTCGATTCAGGCGATTTTCCCGGAGGCGGAGAAATCGCGCGCGCTGAGCCTGTACGGCGCGGTATTTGGTCTGGCCTCGGTGATCGGTCAGGCGCTGGGCGGCATCCTGATCTCACTCAACCTGTTTAATAGCGGCTGGCGCGCCATTTTCCTGGTCAATCTGCCGGTGGCGCTGCTGGTGGTGCTGTTTGGCATCCCGTTGATTAAAGAGACGCGTGCTCAGCACGCGCGCAAGCTGGATTTTGGCGGAATGGGACTGTCGATGATGACGCTGGGTCTGCTGATCGTGCCGCTGATCGAAGGACGGGAAGCGGGCTGGCCGCTGTGGGCGTGGCTATCGCTGCTGCTGGTGCCGGTGCTGGGCACTCTGTTCTGGCGCTATGAAAGCCGGCTGGCAAAGCAGGGCGGCGATCCGCTGATCGATCCGGCGATTTTCAGCGTGCCGGGGCTGGGGCTGTCCCTGCTGCTGGCGCTGCTGTTCTACTCGATTGGCGTATTCTTCCTGCTGTTCTCGATCTATTTACAGGGCGCGCTGCATCAGGGCGTACTGAGCGCCGGGCTGATCTTTCTGCCCTTTGGTGCGGGTTTTCTGCTGGGGCCGCTATCCACGCCTTCTGCGCGACGGCTGATTGGGCCTTACGTTAACGCCACTGGGATGGTGCTGGAAGTGGTCGGCCTGCTGGGCCTGGCATGGCTGATGGCCAGCACGCCGGTTGGGATGTCACCAGCGGCGCTGCCGCTGGCTCTGGGACTGTTTGTGGTGGGGTTTGGCCAGGGGCTGGCGCTGCCGACGCTGATGCACATCGTCACCGGACGCGTGGCACCCGCCTGGGCCGGGATGATTGCCGGTATCGCCAGCTCCACCTTGCAACTGAGCACGGCGCTGAGCGTGGCCATTATCGGCGGGATCTTTTATGCCGTGCTGGGCACGGGCAAGGGGCCGGGAGAGATTACCCATGCCTTCATCGTGGCGATAGTGTGTATGTCGATCTGTCTGGCGGCCGGCGCGCTGTTGAGCATCCGGCTGGCGCGCAGGCCAGCCACACAGGCGGCGGTGCTTAAAACACGCCGGAGTTCCAACGCCTTGCGGGATTGATGGCTGAAGACTGGGTGTGATCATCCCCAGCACCTTACCCGATGGCGTCCATTCCTCAGAACGACATCGTGACACCGGCGTACCAGGCGCGGCCCGGTTCGTTATAGGTCGATGCCCCGGCATTTTCGCGATACACGCGCTTATCAAACAGGTTGTTGATACCGGCGTTGGCGCTGAGGTTTTTAGTGATGTCATAGTTGAGGTTCAGCCCGACAATGGAATACGGGCTGATTTCACGCTGCGACAGACCACGGCTGGCCTCGAGGCTGGTTTCCGCATACTGACGTGGCTTCTGCCGGCCGTATTGCGTCCAGTTGATGTTGGCGCTGAGCGCCTCGGTCGCCTGCCATTCCAGCTGCGAGTTGATGGTAAATTCAGGAATTACCGTCAGCGGGTTGCCGGTTTTTTTGCTCTCCGAGCGGAACATATAGGTGGCATTGGTGCGCCACTCCAGCGTGTCGGCGATCAGCGGGATGCTCAGATTGCCTTCCAGCCCTTCGACGATCGCTTTGCCGCCATTTTCCCAGCGCAGCAGGTTATACGAGCCGGTTGAAGCCACCGGCGTGGTGCCGGAGATGATTTTGTTTTTGTAATCATTGCGGAACCAGGTGATGCCCGCCACATAGCCCTGATTACTGAACTCAATGCCTACTTCTTTATTCACACTGATCTCGGGATCAAGGTCTTTGCTGCCCAGCAGGTAACAGCGTGACAGGCCAATCGGACAACCGTTGCCGCGCGTCGACAGGATATAGCCCTCAGTGGACTGATACAGGTTTGGCGCTTTAAAGGCGCGCGCAATACCGGCTTTCAGCGTGAAGTAATCACCGAGGCCCTGCGACAGGTTGAGGCTCGGGCTCCAGTTAGCGCCAAACTGATTGTGATAGTCAAAGCGCAGGCCGGGAATCACTTCGGTGGAGTCGGTGGCGGCGATGTTGTCTTCGAAATAGAGCGAGCTGATGGTGGCGCTGTTTTTACTGTCACGCTGCGAACCGTCGCTGGAAACGCCGCCGAAATCGACGCCCGGTGCGCTGGTGGCCTGTACCGAGGCCGGATCGTTAAGCTCATCGCGATTCCACTCAGCACCCAGCGTAACCGTTTGATCGACCAGCAGCTGCAGCGGGAAATTGATCTCGCCGCCGGCGCGATAGCTCTCCAGCCGGCTGGTAGCGTACGTATCGCTGTTGATCATCCCTTCGGTGCTGCCGCCGGAGCCTTCTTTCAGACGGGTATTGTTGGTTTTCTCATAGCTAAAGTTAAGCTTAGAGGTGCCCCAGTCCCAGATGCCGTTGTGCACCACTCCGTAGTTCTGGCGATACAGGCGGTTGGTTTCGCTGCCGTACAGCGCTTCCACCAGCCCGTTGGCGCTGGCATTGCTGTTGCTGTTTTGCGTGTCGCCGGCATAAATATTGCCCTGGCGGCTGTAGCCATAGCTGAAATCGATAATCTGCGTCGGGGTGATTTTCCACGACAGCACGCCGTTGATGTCTTTATTACGCACGCCTTCGCGTCCGGCGGCGTAAGCGCCATTTTGCGCGGTATTGATGTCGAAGGCGTCGGCATCCGTTTTGTTCAGGTTGCCGTACAGCCGCATGGTGAGTGCCTCACCGGCCAGCGGACCGCTGAGGTTGAAGTTCGCGCGGCGGGTGGCACCTTCCTTGTCATCTTCTGGCTGGTTAGTGAACAGCGACAGCGAACCGTGCCAGTCATTGGTCGGGCGTTTGGTAATAATGTTGACCACACCGCCGGCGGCACCGGAGCCATAACGGGCAGCGGCCGGACCGCGTATCACCTCAATGCGTTCCACCATTTCCGGTGGTACCCAGTTGGTATCCCCGCGTGAGTCGCGCTCACCGCGCCAGCTGTAACGCACCGAGTTACGGGAGGTGACCGGCACGCCATCGATCAGCACCAAAGTGTTTTCCGGGCCCATGCCGCGAATGTCGATCTGGCGATTATTACCGCGGCTGCCGCTGGCGCCGTTACCGGTGAGGTTAACGCCGGGCATTTTGCGGATGATGTCCGCGAGGTCGTTAACGGGCGGACTTTTTTTGATGTCTTCAGCGGTAATGGTGGAAACCCCCGGCTGCTGCTTCAGCTCCTGCTCTGCCGTCACAATCATCGACTCATCGTCGGCCAGCTTCTCCGTGGGTTCAGCGGCAAACACCGGTGAGGTTAACAGGCCCGCCAGGCACAGTGCGACCGGACGCTTTTTGCCACATACAGTTACATTCACTTATATCATCTCCCTGATGCGTTAACATTTGTAAGCAAATGCGCATGATAATGAGAATGGTTTGCATTGTATATTGGTGTGCAACTTCTTTACATTCCTGCGCAAATCGCCTCGACGGGCCGCTTTTTTGTCAGTTTTTGTCAGCAGGGCGATACGCTGGCTTAGACAGGAACGTTATGGCTAATAAGCAAATCATTCAGCATGGCAGGATAAGCAGGTGCCTGATTTGCGGTAACAATCTGATTTTTGCGCGATGAAAGGTCCGCATTCAGGCCTGCAAAGAACCCTATTGCCGGATTTCGGCAATAGATATCTGTTTTTCGCATTTGTGATCGCTGCCTATCTTCCTGAGAATGGCTGCGGGACGTTTTGAGGATGACAATCCTTTGCGCCGCGCGGCTTTACGCGACATGGGCAAAGGGAAAAATACATCGCTACCTCGACGCCTTTTCCCTGCCGGGAAACATTTTAAATATCAGGAGAAAGGTTCCAGTGAAATTCGCAAAAGGTATCACCCTTTTCGCACTCGCTCTCAGTGCGCACACCGCGTTTGCCGCCGAACAATCCGTCCCAACCGACAGCTCACTGCATGTACAGGCTGATGCCGCGCTGAAAAGCCTGGTGCCCGCCGACGTGGCGAAGCGTGGCTATATTGTGGCAGGAACCAACCCAAACACGCCGCCCACCACCTTCTATAAAGAAGACAATAAAACGCTGGCCGGCCGTGAAATTGACATCATGAACGCGGTCGGTGAGCGTCTCGGCATTCAGGTGCAGTGGCGTGATACCGGCGGCTTCGACAACATCATTCCGGGACTGAAAACCGGCCGCTACGATGTGGCCTTGTCCAACATCAACGCCACGCCGGCGCGCGCCAAAATTATCGACTTCGTGAGTTACTACGACGCCAGCCGTCTCGGCATTATTTCGCGGAAAGACGCCAACGTCGCGCCGTTCAAAACCCTCGACGAGGTGTGCGGTAAAGAAGTCGGCGCCGGTTCCGGCACCACTCAGGTGACCCGTCTGGAAGAGGCCAGCAAAGCCTGTGAAGCGGCCGGGAAAAAACCGATTAAAGTGTCAGTGTTCCCGGATCGCCCGGCGGGTGTTCAGGCCGTGGTCAGCGGGCGTGTGCCGATGTTCCTCGGTCCGTACGAAGGCCTGTTGTGGCAGGTGAAAGTGATCAAACCGCTGACCATGAGCGGCGAAATCACCGTGCATGATGCGCCGGTATCGGTCGCCTTCCCGAAAGATTCCGCGCTTGAACCTGCCGTACAGGCAGCGCTGAACTCGCTGATTAAAGATGGCAGCTACCAGAAGATCCTGGATAACTGGGGCATCGGCTTTGGCGCGGTTAAAGAGTCAAAACGTAATCAGGATATCTTTCAATGAGTGACTTTCACGACCACACCGACGATCTGAAAATCGTCGGTAAACGCTACTACGGACGCTGGCTCAGTGCGCTGGTGGTGCTGTTGTGCGTGGTGGCGATGGCGCATTCGATGATCAACAATCCGCGCTTCGAATGGGGCGTGATTGCGGAAAACTTCACCGGCGAGTCAATCCTGCAGGGCGTGCTGATGACGCTGCAGCTGACAGCGATTTCGGTGGTGCTGGGCTTCGCCTTTGGCACGGTGCTGGCGCTGATGCGCCTGTCATCCAACCCGGTGCTGGTCGGCGTCAGCTGGTTCTATACCTGGTTTTTCCGCGGCGTGCCGATGCTGGTACAGCTGTTCCTGTGGTACAACATCGCGGCGCTGTACCCGACCATTTCGCTGTCGCTGCCGGGTCTGGGTGAGATCTGGAGTACCCAGTCTAATGCGCTGGTCAGCCCGTTCAGCGCGGCGGTGATCGCGCTGGTAATGCATCAGTCTGCCTATGCGGCTGAGATCGTGCGCGCCGGGATTCAGAGCGTTGGCAACGGCCAGCTGGAAGCCGCCCGTGCGCTGGGTTACCGTCCGGCGCAGATTTTCCGCCATACCGTACTGCCGCAGGCGATGCGCGCTATCATGCCGCCGGCCGGTAACGAAATCATCGGCCAGCTGAAAACCACGGCGGTGGTATCGGTGATCTCCCTGCAGGATGTGCTGTTTTCGGCGCAGATCATCTATCAGCGCACCTATGAAGTGATCCCGCTGCTGCTGGTGGCGACGCTGTGGTATCTGCTGATGACTTCGGTACTGTCGGTTGGTCAGTTCTACGTCGAGCGCTACTTTGGCCGTGGCGTCACGCGCCGTGAAAAGCGCAGTTTACTCAAGTCGCTGCCCGGTTTCTCCGCGCCTAAAGCCGAAAGGAGCGTAAGCAATGGCTGAAGCGATCGCCTTACGTAAGGTGACCAAACGTTTTTCCGGCGTCACTATTCTGGATGAAGTTAATCTTGATATCCCGGCTGGCTCGGTGACGGTGATCCTCGGACCGTCCGGCTCAGGCAAATCGACGCTGTTGCGCTGCATTAATCATCTGGAAAAACTGGATGGCGGCACGATTCGTATCGGTGGCGAGATCATCGGTTACAAGCAGAAAGGCCAGGCGCTGCACGAGCTGAGCAGCAGCGAGATTGCGCGTCAGCGTGCCGAAATCGGCATGGTGTTTCAGCAGTTCAACCTGTTCCCGCACCGCACCGTGCTGCAAAACATTGTCGATGCGCCGATGCGGGTGAAAAAACAGAGCCGCCAGCAGGCGACCAGCAAAGCGCTGTCGCTGCTTAAGCAGGTGGGTCTGGCCGGGCGCGAAGAAGAGTGGCCGCAGAATCTCTCCGGTGGTCAGCAGCAGCGCGTGGCAATCGCCCGTGCGCTGGCGATGGATCCCGGCGTGATGCTGTTTGATGAGCCCACGTCTGCGCTCGATCCGGAACTGGTGGGTGAAGTGCTGCAGGTGATCAAACAGCTGGCGCACTCCGGCATCACCATGGTGATCGTGACGCACGAGATCGGTTTTGCGCGCGAGGTGGCCGATAACATCGTGTTTATGGAAGGCGGGCGGATTGTGGCGGCGGGGCCGACGCAGCAGGTGCTCGACGATCCGGAAAACGGACGGGTAAGAAACTTTATTGCAACGGTGCTGTAAGCACCGTTTTTCATTTTTGACTCCAGGAAGCATGATGACGCAAAAACCGGTGATGCACAGCGCCCACTGGGGTGCTTTTACTGCCCGCCAGCAGGGCGATCGGCTGACCATCGAACCGTTTCACGGCGATCCCGATCCCAGCCCGCTGCTGCAAAACTTTTACAATGTCCTGTATCACCCGGCGCGCGTGGCGCAACCGATGGTGCGCCGTGGCTGGCTGGAAAATGGGCCCGGCGCGGATCCACGTCGCGGTAATGACGACTATGTGGCGGTGAGCTGGGAGCAGGCTTACACGCTGGTGGCGCGCGAACTGCAGCGCGTCGGTGATGCGTATGGGCCGGAAGGCATTTTTGGTGGCTCATATGGCTGGTCAAGTGCCGGCCGTTTTCATCACGCGCAGAGCCAGGTGCACCGCTTTCTTAACACGGTGATGGGTGGCTATGTGCGCTCGGTGAACAGCTACAGTTCCGGTTCGGCTTCGGTGCTGTTACCGCATATCGTCGGCGACATGAATGAGATCGCCCGCCGCGGCGTCAGCTGGGAAGAGATCGCCCGGCATAGCGAGATCGTGCTGGCGTTCGGCGGCCTGGCGCTGAAAAACTCGCAGGTGGCAAGCGGTGGTCTGAGCGAACATACCGAACGCGGCTTTATGCAGCAGGCGGCAGAGCGCGGCGCACGCTTTATTTCGGTGAGCCCGTTGCAGAGCGATCTGCCCGATGAGGCGCAGGGAGAGTGGCTGGCGCTGCGCCCCGGTACCGATGCGGCCTTCATTCTCGGTCTGCTGTCGGTGCTGATTGACGAGCAGCGCACCGATGAGGCTTTCCTCGCGCGTTACACCGTCGGCTGGCAGCAAATGGTCGCCTATATTCGCGGCGAAGAGGACGGTACGCGACGCGACGCGCAGTGGGCGGCTGAGATTTGTGGCGTCAGCGCGGCAAAAATCACCGATTTTGCCCGTCAGCTGCACGGCAAGCGCGTGCTGGTTACCGTGGCGCACGCGTTGCAGCGCGCGGAACACGGAGAGCAACCGGTATGGCTGGGGCTGGTGCTGGCGGCCGCGCTGGGCCAGCCGGGGCTGCCGGGCGGTGGATACACCTATGCGCTCGGCGCACTCGGCCATTACGGTAAGCATCATAATCTGGTGAGTTTCCCGGCGCTGCCGCAGGGCAGGAACGGTATTGACCGGCTGATTCCGGTGGCGCGCATCGCCGATATGCTGCTGCATCCCGGCACGCAGTTTGATTACAACGGCCGGCGTCTGACCTATCCGCACATCCGTCTGGCCTACTGGGCGGGCGGCAATCCGTTCCATCATCATCAGGATCTGGCGCGGCTGCGGCAGGCGTTTTGCCAGCTGGATACGCTGATTGTGCACGAGACCGCGTGGACCGCCAGCGCGCGCCATGCGGATATCGTGCTGCCTGCCACCATGACGCTGGAGCGTGAAGATATCGGCGGTGCGCCGACCGATCGTCATCTGTTTGCCATGCAGCCGGTGGCGCAACCTTACGCGCAGGCGCAGGATGACTACACCATTTTTGCTGAACTGGCGCGTCGTTTAGGCCGTGAAGAGGCATTCACCGAAGGACGCGACGCCCGCGGCTGGCTGCGCCATCACTATGCGCAGCTGCAGGAAAAACTGGCCGCGCATCAGGTGACGATTCCTGACTTCGACCAGTTCTGGCTGCAGGGTGTGATTGAACTGCCGCAGCTGAAAGATGGCGGGCGGATGATCAATGCGTTTCGGGCCGATCCGGCGGCGGCACCGCTACCGACGCCGAGCGGCAAAATCGAAATCTTTTCCGCCACCATCGCCAGCTTTGGCTATGAAAATTGCCCCGGCCATCCGGTGTGGCGCGCGCAGCAGCAGCAGCCGGATGCGGAACATCCGCTGTGGTTGATCGCGAATCAGCCGGCCACGCGTCTGCACAGCCAGTTGGATTTTGGTGACTACAGCCTGAGCGGCAAACGCGAAGGACGTGAGGTGTGCAGCCTGCATCCACACGATGCCGCCGCGCGCGGCATTACCGACGGCGACATTATCGAGTTGTACAATCAGCGCGGTCACGTGCTGGCCAGCGCTCGCGTTACCGAAAGCATTATGCCGGGTGTGGTGCAGTTGCCGACCGGCGCCTGGTACGATCCGGTCGATCCCACCGCGCTGCGACCGCTGTGCCGCCACGGCAATCCGAATGTGCTGACGCTGGATATCGGCACTTCATCGCTGGCGCAGGGCTGTAGCGGACAAATCACCGTGGTGCAGCTGCGCAAATACCGCGGCGAACTGACGCCGGTGCAGGCATTTATTCCGCCGCAGCCGGTCAGCTACAGCACTGAGATTATCTGAGGCCGTGCAGGGCTTCGCCTACCGCATCAAATAGCCGGTCCAGTTCGGCCGGCTGGGTATCAAACATCGGGCCGAACTGCAGCGTATCGCCACCAAAGCGAACGTAAAAGCCGGCTTTCCACAGCGCCATGCCCGCTTCAAACGGCCGCACGGTCGCGTCGCCTTCACGGGGTGCCAGCTGAATGGCACCGACCAGCCCGCAGTTGCGGATATCCACCACCTGCGGACAATCGCGCAGCCCGTGCAGCGCGCGTTCAAAATGCGGTGCCAGTTCGGCCGACTGGCTAATCAGCGCCTCGTTTTCCAGCACGTCCAGCGTCGCCAGCGCGGCCGCGCAGGCCACCGGATGCGCCGAATAGGTGTAGCCGTGCGCAAACTCAACCGCGTGCTGCGGCAGCGGCTGAGACATAAAGGTGTGATAGATTTCGCTGCTGGCCACCACGCCGCCCAGCGGAATGGCACCGTTGGTAATCTGTTTGGCGAAGTTGAGCAGATCCGGTGTGACGCCAAAATACTCCGCGCCGCTCCAGCGTCCCATGCGGCCAAAGCCGGTGATCACCTCGTCAAAAATCAGCAAAATATCGTGCTGCGTACAGATCTCACGCAGGCGCTGCAGGTAGCCGTGCGGCGGAATAATCGCGCCGGCGGATCCGGACAGCGGTTCGACAATCAGCGCGGCAATAGTCGAAGCATCATGCAGTTCAATCAGCTTCAGCATCTCGTCCGCCAGCTCCTCGCCGCCCGTGGCGGGCTGGCCGGGGGTGAACGCCAGCTCTGGCTGCAGCGTATGCGGCAGGTGATCAACCTCCAGCAGCTGACCAAAGGCCTTACGGTTGCCGCCAATTCCACCAAGGCTGGTGCCGCCGATGTTCACGCCGTGATAGCCGCGCGCGCGACCAATCAGCCGGGTTTTATTGGGCTGGCCTTTGGCCCGCCACCAGGCGCGCGCCATTTTCACCGCAGTATCCGCCGACTCCGACCCCGAACCGGTAAAGAACACATGGTTGAGATTGCCGGGCATCAGGCTGGCGATGCGCTCGGCCAGCTGAAACGACAGCGGATGGCCGTACTGAAAGCCCGGCGAGTAATCCAGCGTACCGAGTTGCTGCGCGACTGCCTGCTGGATTTCACGGCGCGTGTGGCCCGCGCCGCAGGTCCATAAACCGGACAGACTATCGAAAATCTGACGGCCGTCGCCATCGGTCAGCCAGTGGCCGTGCGCGGCGACAATAAAACGGGGATCCTGCTGAAAATAGCGGTTAGCAGTGAACGGCATCCAGTGCGCCTGTAAATTCAGGTCGGCGGTATTGATCGGCTGTGACATCGGGTTTTCTCCGGCGGGTGATAAGCAGAGTTTGCAATCCACCGCCGGTTAAGTTAAATGCTAA
This sequence comes from gamma proteobacterium symbiont of Lampromicra miyakona, assembly GCF_059730895.1. Taxonomy (NCBI): domain Bacteria; kingdom Pseudomonadati; phylum Pseudomonadota; class Gammaproteobacteria; species gamma proteobacterium symbiont of Lampromicra miyakona. The sequence goes on from NZ_AP035933.1 coordinate 201,843, forward strand.
TTAACTTGTCTTCACTTATGGATTTACTCACCTGAATGAAAAAGAAAACGCTGGCCCAGGTGACCGACTTCGACCTCAGACTGCTGCGCGTTTTCAAAACCGTCAGCGAGTGCGGCAGCTTTTCCGCCGCCGAAAGCCTGCTCGGCATTACGCGCTCGGCCATCAGCCTGCACATGAGCGATCTGGAAAAACGGCTGGGCATGCGCCTGTGCCAGCGCGGTCGCGCCGGGTTTGCGCTCACTGAGGAAGGGCGTGAAATTTTACGACACAGTGAGACCATGATGGCGGCGGTGGAAGATTTTCGCCAGCAGGTGAACCAGATGCATCAGCAGCTGCGCGGGGAGTTCAACATCGGCATCATCAATAATCTGGTGACGCAGCCGCGCATGCGTCTCACCCATGCACTGGCGGCGCTGCGGGAGAGCGGGGCAGGGATTCGTATCAACATCAGTATGTTAACCGCAGCGGACATCGAGCGGGGTCTGCTGGAAGGGCGCCTGCACATGGGTGCGCTGCCGATGGCGGCACCGGTCTCCGGGCTGGCGTACGCACAGCTGTATGATGAACATGCGCAGCTCTATTGCAGCCACGCGCACCCGCTGTTTAACCAGGCGGAGCGGCCGGAACACCACGCGCTGGCGGCCTGCGATGCAATAGCGCCGCTGTTTCGCATGCCGGCGGAGGCGATTGTGCTGCATCAGCAGCTGAACTGCAGTGCCACCGCTTCCGATCGCGAAGGGATCGCGTTTCTCATTCTCACCGGGCGCTATATCGGTTTCCTGCCGGACCACTACGCCGCGCAGTGGGTGGAGAAAAAGCAGATGCGCGCCCTCGCGCCACAGCAGTTCCATTACCACAGTCAAATCGCGCTCGTTACGCGCCAGGGCTCGCGTCACAACGCCATCCTGCAACGCTTTTTGCAGGCGCTGGCGCTGGACAAGCCCGGCGCTTAGCGGAGGCGCTAAGGTATTCTAGTTACAACATACTGTTAGGTTGCTACATCAACCCAGGTACCAGCACCGTGCGGCGCAAAGTCTGACAGGCCTTGATGGCAGTCGGGGTGACGAGAGAGAAGAGGGCGAAAAAAAGGGGAGAACCGTACGTTCTCCCCCTGAGACATCACTGCTTTATGCGCGCAGCGGCTCGCCGCGCACCGGGCGATCGCCCGCCACGAAGTAGTCCGCTTCGCTGCGCGGCAGCGGCTGGCGACCACGAATGTTGTCGGCGATCTTCTCACCAATCATGATGGTGGTGGCGTTCAGGTTACCGGTGATGATCAGCGGCATGATTGAGGCGTCGACCACGCGCAGCCCCTGCAGGCCGTGTACGCGACCTTCGCCATCCACAACCGCCATCTCATCGCTGCCCATTTTACAGGTGCCGCACGGATGGTAAGCGGTCTCAGCATGGTTGCGCACAAACTCATCCAGCTGCTCGTCGCTCTGGCACTCCAGCCCCGGACTGATCTCTTTGCCGCGATACTTATCCAGCGCCGGCTGGTTGATGATTTGCCGCGTGATGCGGATGGCATCGCGGAACTCATGCCAGTCCTGCTCGTGCGCCATGTAGTTGAACAGAATCGCCGGATGCCGGCGCGGATCGCGCGACTTAATGCGCACGTGACCGCGGCTTGGCGAACGCATCGAACCGACGTGACACTGGAAGCCATGCGCTTCTACCGCATTCGAGCCGTTGTAGTTAATCGCCACCGGCAGGAAGTGGTACTGAATGTTGGGCCAGGCAAACTCTTCCCGGCTGCGGATAAAGCCACCGCCTTCAAACTGGTTGCTGGCGCCGATACCGGTGCCTTTGAATAGCCACTCGGCACCGATTTTCGGCTGGTTCCACCACTTCAGGGCCGGATAGAGCGATACCGGCTCTTTGCACTCGTACTGCAGGTACATCTCCAGATGATCCTGCAGGTTTTCACCGACGCCCGGCAGATCATGCACCAGCGGGATGTCGTGCTGCTTCAGCAATGCCGCCGCGCCAACGCCGGAGCGCTGCAGAATCTGCGGCGAGGCGATAGCACCTGCGCACAGCAGCACTTCACGCCGCGCATGCACGGTGTGCGACGTATCGCTGGCGCCGTGCAGATACTGCACGCCGACCGCGCGTTTGCCCTCGAACAGAATGCGATCGGTGGTGGCGTGGGTGATGATTTTCAGGTTCGGACGCTGTTTTGCCGTATCCAGATAACCGCGCGCGGTGCTGGAGCGGCGGCCCTGCGGCGTCACGAAACGGTCCATCGGACCAAATCCTTCCTGCTGATAACCGTTGAGATCGTCGGTGCGCGGATAGCCCGCCTGCACGCCGGCTTCAATCATCGCGGCGAACAGCGGGTTGTTGCCAGGCTTACAGGTGGTGATGCTCACCGGGCCTTCGCCACCGTGATAATCATTAGCACCGATATCGCGCGTTTCCGACTTGCGGTAGTAGGGCAGGCAGTCGCGGTAAGTCCAGTTTTCCAGTCCCGGCTGCTGCGCCCAGTTGTCGAGATCCATGGCGTTACCGCGGATGTAGCACATGCCATTGATCAGCGACGAACCGCCCAGCCCTTTACCGCGTCCGCACTCCATGCGGCGGTTATTCATGTGCGGCTCAGGCTCGGTTTCGTACGCCCAGTTGTAGCGTTTGCCCTGTAACGGCCAGGCCAGCGCCGCCGGCATTTGCGTGCGGAAATCAAAGCGGTAATCGGGACCGCCGGCCTCCAGCAGCAGGACGTTCACGCTGCTGTCTTCGGTCAGTCTTGTTGCCAAAACGTTCCCTGCGGATCCGGCTCCGATAATGATGTAATCAAATTCCATTAGTCGCTCCTCAGGTTAAGCTTGATTAAAATACCGACTGAAAACGGGTCAGTTCGACCTGCACAGACTTCACCTGGGTGTAGCTCTGCAGCGTCATCAGGCCATTCTCGCGGCCGATACCGGAGTGCTTGTAACCGCCCACCGGCATTTCAGCGGCGGATTCACCCCAGGTGTTGATCCAGCAAATGCCCGCTTCAATCTGGTGAATGACGCGGTGCGCGCGATTCAGATCCCGGGTGACCAGACCCGCCGCCAGGCCGTATTCGGTGGCATTGGCGCGGCGCACCACTTCTTCCTCGCTGTCGTAGGTCAGGATCGACATCACCGGTCCGAAAATCTCTTCGCGTACGATGGTCATCTCATCACTGCAATCGGTGAACACGGTCGGTTCTACCCAGGCACCGTTATCAAACGCTGCGCCGCTCAGACGTTTACCGCCGCACAGCAGGCGCGCGCCTTCGCTGATGCCGGATTCGATATAGCGCAACACATTGTCACGGTGCGGGAAGCTGACCAGCGGGCCAAAGTTGGTGGCCGGATCGTTGACATCGCCAGCTTTGATGCGCGCCACGCGTTCAGCGATTTTGGCCTCAAACGCCTGCTGCAATGCCGTCGGCACAAACACGCGCGTGCCGTTGGTGCACACCTGGCCGGAGCTGTAGAAGTTCGCCATCATGGCGATGTCGGCGGCGAGATCGAGGTCGGCGTCGTCAAACACGATCAGCGGCGATTTGCCGCCCAGCTCCATGGTCACCTCTTTCAGCGTGGAGCCGGCCGCGTTGGCCATCACTTTTTTGCCGCTGGTCACGCCGCCGGTGAAGGAGATTTTGTCGATGCCCGGATGGTCGGTCAGCAGCTGACCGGTCACCGCGCCGCGCCCGTTCAGCACATTGAACACGCCATCCGGTACGCCGGCTTCGCTGTAGATTTCTGCCAGCTTCAGCGCGCTCAGCGGCGTCACTTCGCTGGGTTTAAAGATCATCGCGTTACCAGCCGCCAGCGCCGGTGCAGATTTCCACAGCGCGATCTGAATCGGATAGTTCCATGCGCCAATCCCGGCGACCACGCCAAGCGGTTCGCGCCGCGTATAGACGAAGGAGGTATCACGCAGCGGGATCTGCTGGCCTTCAAGCGCCGGGATCAGGCCGGCGTAGTACTCCAGCACATCGGCACCGGTAACAATGTCCACCGCCTGGGTTTCACTCAGCGGTTTACCGGTGTCGAGGGTTTCCAGCGCCGCCAGCTCATCGTTACGCTCGCGCAGGATATCCACCGCACGGCGCAGGATGCGTGACCGCTCCATCGCCGTCATGGCCGCCCAGATTTTCTGGCCTTTTTGCGCGGCGGCGACCGCGCGATCGACATCCGCCTGCGCGGCTTCATGGACCTCGGCCAGCACTTCGCCATTGGCCGGGTTGATGGTCTGGAATGTGTCGCCCGCTGCTGCGGCAACGTATTGACCATCAATGTATAAATGCTGCTCGGTGAATCGGGACATGGTTGCTCCTTCCTCAGTGATTCGCGGCGCCAGCCAGCTGCTGGCGAATGAATTGGGTGGTGAGCGTTCTGGCAATCGCCAGATCAAACGGTTTGCCGCTCAGCGCGGCGCGCAGCCACAGGCCATCAATCAGCGAGGCCAGACCGTGCGCGGCCAGCCGCGCCTGCTCACGCGGCAGCTCGCGGCGAAACTCGGCAGCGAGCGCGGAAAACAGGCGACGGCTGCTGACGCGTTCCAGGCGACCCAGCTGCGGCTGATGCATGCTGCTGGCCCAGAAGTCCAGCCACGCTTTCATCGCCGCGCTGTGCACCTGGGTGTCGTCGAAGTTACCTTCGACAATCGCCAGCAGGCGCGCTTCGGTGCCGGCTCCCGCCAGCGGTTTCAGTCGTGCCGCCACCGCATCACGCAGCTGACGCGTCACGTCGCGCATGGTGGCTTCCAGCAAACCGTTTTTGTCTTTGAAGTAGTGGCTGATGATGCCGGTCGAGACGCCGGCGCGCCGCGCAATCTGCGCAATGGTCGCGTCATTGATCCCGACTTCGTTAATGGTACTCAGGGTCGCATCAATCAGTTGCCGACGACGTATCGGCTGCATTCCCACCTTTGGCATGACTCCAGCTCCACCGCAATGTAAGACCCCTATTAAAACTTTTTTTGATTGCACGTTCAATATAAAAAAGAAACTTGTTAGGATACTGTGCTTCGGTTGTTATGAAAGCGCAACGGGAAGGTGAATACTGAACCGTGCCGAACAATCAGGAGGGAAAACAGGAGAACGATACCGATAAGGCCGATCGCTACGGCCCTGCTACTTCATTGAATAATTACAGGAAATTAACCAGAGGTAACCGATGATTAATCCACCTGCCAGTGAAAAAGACAGAATCAATCCCGTGGTGTTTTACACCTCTGCCGGACTGATTCTGACATTTTCACTTGTCACCATTTTGTACAGCGATCTCGCTGCCGGCTGGATCCAGAGCGCCGTCAACTGGGTATCGTCCACTTTTGGCTGGTACTACATGCTGGCCGCCACGCTGTATATCGTCTTCGTCATCTATATGGCCTGTTCACGCTACGGCGCCATCAAGCTGGGCCCGGAGCAGTCCAAACCCGAATTCAGTCTGCTGAGCTGGTCGGCGATGTTGTTTGCCGCCGGCATCGGCATCGATTTGATGTTCTTCTCGGTGGCGGAACCGGTCACGCAGTATATGCAGCCGCCGGAAGGGGCCGGTCAGACCCTGGAAGCGGCGCGTCAGGCGATGGTGTGGACGCTGTTTCACTACGGTCTGACCGGCTGGTCGATGTATGCGCTGATGGGCATCGCGCTCGGCTACTTCAGCTACCGCTATAATCTGCCGCTCACCATTCGCTCAGCGCTCTATCCGATCTTCGGCAAACGCATTAACGGCCCGATTGGCCACACGGTGGATATCGCGGCGGTGATCGGCACCATTTTTGGTATCGCCACCACGCTGGGTATCGGCGTGGTACAGCTCAACTACGGGCTGAAAGTGTTATTTGATGTGCCGGAAGGGCTGACGGCGCAGATGGCGCTGATTGTACTGTCGGTGGTGATTGCCACCATTTCGGTGACCTCGGGCGTGGATAAAGGCATCCGCATTCTATCGGAGCTGAATGTCGCGCTGGCGCTCGGTCTGATTCTGTTTGTGCTGTTTATGGGCAAGACGGATTTCCTGCTCAACGCGCTGGTGCTGAACGTCGGTGATTACATCAACCGCTTTATGGGCATGACGCTCAACACCTTTGCGTTTGATCGTCCGACGCAGTGGATGAACAGCTGGACGCTGTTTTTCTGGGCGTGGTGGGTGGCGTGGTCGCCGTTTGTCGGCCTGTTCCTCGCCCGTATTTCCCGTGGCCGCACCATCCGTGAGTTTGTGCTCGGCACGCTGATTATCCCGTTCACCTTCACGCTGCTGTGGCTGTCGGTGTTCGGTAACGCGGCGCTGTACGAGATCATCCACGGCGATGCCGGTTTTGCCCAGGAAGTGATGGCGCATGCCGAGCGCGGGTTCTACAGCCTGCTGGCGCAGTATCCGGCGTTTAAGTTCAGCGCCTCGGTCGCCACCATTACTGGCATGCTGTTTTATGTTACCTCGGCGGATTCCGGCTCGCTGGTGCTGGGGAACTTCACCTCGAAGCTGAAGGATATCAACAGCGATGCGCCAAACTGGCTGCGCATTTTCTGGTCGGTGGCGATTGGCGTGCTGACCATGGGCATGCTGATGACCAACGGCATCTCTGCGCTGCAAAACACCACGGTGATCATGGGCCTGCCGTTCAGCTTCGTGATTTTCTTTGTGATGGCCGGGCTGTATAAATCACTCAAAGTGGAAGATCATCGCCGCGCCAGCGCCAGCCGTGATACCGCGCCCTATATTCCGGCGAGCAATGATCGTCTGAGCTGGAAAAAGCGGCTGTCGCGCCTGATGAACTACCCGGGCACGCGCTATACCCAGCAGATGATGGAAACCGTGATCTATCCGGCGATGCAGGATGTCGCCAAAGAGCTGGAGCTGCGCGGCGGTCGCGTATCGCTGGAGAGCGTTGCGCCGGAAGAGGGCCAGCCGCTGGGCTACCTTGATCTGCGCGTGCACCTCGGCGAGGAGCAGGATTTCGTCTATCAGGTGTGGCCGCAGCAGTACTCGGTGCCGGGCTTCACCTATCGCGCCCGCAGCGGTAAGTCGCACTATTACCGGCTGGAAACCTTCCTGCTGGAGGGCAGCCAGGGCAACGATCTGATGGACTACAACAAGGAGCAGGTGATTATCGACATTCTCGATCAGTACGAGCGTCACCTGAACTTTATCCATCTGCATCGTGAAGCGCCGGGCAGCAATATCACTTACCCGAGCGTGTAACAGTGCGGGCAGCCGTGCAAGGCGGCTGCCCGTTTAATCACGCGGCGTTCCTCGCATAATTGCCAGCGGCAGCTAGACTCACTAGCTGACCTGAAGGGGAACATAATGAAATTGGGTTTTGCGTGTAAGTACTTTGATTCTGAGGCTAAACAGCCATTTCCATTTAAAACCACCACCCGCACACGCTTTCTCGCTATGGAGCGTAACGCGGCGGCCACGCTGCTGCTGGCACTGGCACAAAATAACCTGCAGAACCTCTCTCTGACGCTGGAACAGCTGGCGCAGCAGCCGGATGCATTACGCATGATGCGCATCGGCAGCGATCTGCTGCCGCTGTACACCGTGCCGCTGGCCACTGAACTGTATGGCGATATTCTGCCCGAATTGCAGCCGCTGTTTAGCCGCTGCGGCGAATTGGCCCGCGCGCACAACATTCGCCTGTCATTCCATCCCGGCCAGTATACGGTGCTGGCTTCGGATAATGATGACGTGGTGGATCGGGCGCTGGATGATGTCGAGTACCACACGCTGTGCGCGGTGCTGATGGGCTACGGCAGGCAGTTTCAGGATTTCAAAATCAATATCCACATGAACGGCAAGCGCGGTATAGAGGGTTTTCGCGCGGCGTTTATGCGCCTCAGCCCGGAAGCCCGCAATATGCTGACGGTGGAAAATGACGAAATTTCCTGCTCGCTGGATGACGTCTTGCAGGCGCGCGCGCTCTGTCCGGTGGTGCTGGATATTCACCATCACTGGGTGAAAGAGAATCAGTTTATTCAGGCCAGCGATGCGCGCGTGGCGCTGATTCTGGAGTCGTGGCGCGGCGTGCGGCCGGTGCTGCACTATTCGATCGCCCAGGAAGGGTTGATCCCGGAGAGCGGCTTTCCCGATCAGGAGCAACTCGCCGCCTCAAAGCCGAAGCTGCGCGCCCATTCTGACTACTATTTCAACCAGACGCTGAATGACTGGGCGCTGTCGTTTGATCGCTTCGACATCATGTGCGAAGTCAAAATGAAGAACCTCGCACGCGATCGCCTGTATGACTATGCGCAGACGCGCTGATTAACCGCTTACGGCGCCGTGATCACAATGGCGACGCGGCGATTTTGCGCCCGGCCCTGCGCAGTGTTATTGCTGGCGACCGGCGCGCTCATGCCCAGCCCGCGCGTCACGATGTTTTGCCGTGGAATCGCCGCGCCGGAGGCCCACTGATCGGCCACCGCGTTGGCGCGTTTCAGCGACAGCTGCTGGTTGTAATCTGCTTTGCCGTAGTTATCGGTGTGGCCGTCAACGCGCAGATGTTCAATGCCGGTAGCGGCCAGGCTTTTCGCCATCTGCGCAATGCTGGCTTTGCTGGCGGGCGTCAGGTCAGATTCATTGATGCCAAACAGGATCTTATCGGACAGCCCCAGTCCCCAGCCTTCGGCGTTTTCGCTGAAGCCGGCGTCGCGCATCGCTTTAATCTGCGCGTCGCTAAAACGCCCGGTTGACTGACAGCCGACACAGGCCAGCACCATAACAAGCAAACATGATTTCAGTTTCATACGCGTATCTTACTCATTCCTTTGTTTTTATACATGTGCATATCGGCGCGCTCCAGAATCGACGCCACCGAATCGCCATGCTGCGACCAGGCGTAGCCGATGGTCACCGATGTGGTGATCTGCGTGCCTTCCGAAATCACAATCGATTGCGCGATTGCGGTACGAATATCTTCCGTCAGCTGCTGCAGATCGGCTTCTGAGGTGCGGCTGGTAATCAGCATGGCAAACTCGTCACCGCCCAGCCGCGCCACCAGATCGTCCTGATACGCCAGCGCGCTGAGGCGCGCCGCAATGGCCTTCAACACTTCATCACCGGCGGCATGGCCCCAGTTATCGTTAATGCTCTTGAAGCGATCGCCGTCGAGAAACAGCAGCACAAAATTCTCATGCGCCAGCTGCTGATCGAGCAACTGCGACAGGCGGCCAACGAACGCCGAGCGGTTGGCCAGTCCGGTTAATGGATCCTCCAGCGCTTTGGCCGCCAGTGAACGGTTATCGCGCAGCAGCGAGGCTTTTAGCGTCTGCATTTCACTCAGCAGCGAGTTGAGATCTTCCGAAAACAGCTGAAACTCTTTGGTCGGATTTTGCGGTACGCGCGTCGAGAAATCGCCAGAGCGAATCACGTAATGGATGGCGCTGGTGATATTGCGCAGCGAGCGCAGAATACCACGATGCAGAAATTCACTCAGCAGGCAGGAAATCACCAGCACGCACAGCATACCGATGGATAAAATCATCACCGAATAGCGAATAAAATCGGCTGCACCGCTGACGGTGCCGGCCAGCATTAAATGGCCGACCTGAGTTTCAGCGTGATTAATTTCCACCGCCAGCGGCTGCTGATAAATCCAGCGACGCAGTAGCGTTTCATACCAGCCGCTCTCTTGCTGGCGATCGTGCCAGTCCACCAGTACGGTATTGCCCGCCGTGACCAGCTTCGCGGAGGCAAACATCCCTTCATTGCCGAGCAGGGCTATTTTGTTGCGGGCATCATAGCTGTCTTCAAATACCGTCGCGGCGGTCAGGCTGGTGCTGAGTGTGGCGGCAATGAGTTCGAGGTTTCTTTTCTCATAGCGTTTAATAAACAGTAAAGACGTCGATGTCAGCAGCAGCCAGCACAGCAGTAATATCACGGCGGCATTGACGGTGCTGATACGACGCAACTTATTGCGAATCGATGATTTATCATTTTTTATGCTATCAAACTTCATCTTATTTGCTTCCTTTGCGGGACAGCAACAACACGTCCGGGCTCACTCTGACACCGCTGCGCGCCAGCGAGTCAAGGTTGACGGAAAATGCAGTGTGATCGCGGTTAAAGATCAGACAAAAGGCCGCGCCAACCGCACAGTCCGGGTTGTTTTCCGCGATGGACAGGACGGATTTACCCTGTAGCATCGCCAGCAGTTCAGTTTGCTGCTGCGGCGTCTGATCGCCGAAGTAAATGGCATCGCAGCGCTGGCGGCTGAGTTCGCTGGTCTGGTTAATCCACACCACGCTGAACGGCGTCGGGCCCTGAGGCTGCGCAAGGTGCTGTGCTGAAGCGAATACGCACAGCTGTGGCGGCTGTGTTAACTGTGGCCAGTGGCTAAAACTGATGATGCCGCTGACGATGCGGTTAGCCTGATCGTCACGCTGAACCGCACTGTTTGCCGCCTGAGCAGCAGGAAAACAGAGGAGATAAATGAGAGAAAATACGGGAAGAAATGCGCGCAGGCCCTGCAATAAATAGAGCAGCTGGCTGTCGCCCTTCACCTTTAATTGTAGTTGTAACATAGCGCTATCTCTGAACAGCAACCGGGAAATAGTACCATCGCGCTGTACAAAAGAGTATTGCCGTACAGGCGCTGATACCGCGATCGGGCAGGGTAGAATAAATTCGTCAGGACCGGATTTAAATAGAGAGTTAAAAGAGGAATGAATAAAAACGCAGCAGAATAAGCGTATTAAGGCTGACTTCTGCCGGATATTCCCGCAGCAAAATTAGCGCAGCGGCGCGATTTTTCGCAAAAAGATTTGCCTGGCGCCGCTGGATATTCCCTTTGTGGCGCAATGGCCCTGAATTGAACAATCATTCAGCGCCATTCACCGCATTTTTTTAATTAAAATCCAAATCCCGGCCGTTGCTGGCAATGACCCGCTGATACCACCAGAAGGATTTTTTGCGCAGCCGGTTGAGCGTGCCGTTGCCGTGGTCGTCGCGATCGACATAGACAAATCCGTAGCGTTTACTCATTTCACCGGTCGACGCCGCGACCAGATCGATGCAGCCCCAGGTGGTGTAGCCCATCACCGGCACGCCGTCAGCAATCGCTTCACCCATAGCGCGAATGTGCTGTTGCAGGTAGCTGATGCGGTAATCGTCTGCAATTTCCCCGCTGGCATTGATTTCATCGTGCGCGCCGAGACCGTTTTCCACCAGAAACAGCGGCTTCTGATAGCGGTCGTACATCATATTCATGGTGATGCGCAGGCCAAGGGGATCAATGCCCCAGCCCCAGGCGCTGCGCGCCAGATGCGGATTGGTCAGCGACTTCACCACGTTGGCGGCGCTGCTGTTCTGTTCATTCATCTCTGCCGACGCGCAGCGCGAGGCGTAATAGCTGAAGGAGATGAAATCGACGGTGTGGCGCAGCAGTTCGTCATCGCCTTCCGCCATGACAATCTCCACGCCTTTCTCGCGAAATACCCGGGCGGCATAAGCGGGATAAGCGCCGCGCGCCTGGACATCGATAAAGAATAAGTTCTCGCGATCTTTCTGTAACGCGGCCCACACATCTTCCGGCTTGCAGGACCACGGATAGAAGTTGCCGCCGGCCAGCATGCAGCCAATCTGATTCTTCGGATTGATCTCATGGGCGATTTTGGTTACCAGCGCACTGGCGACCAGTTCATGATGTGCTGCCTGATATTTCACTTGTTCGTGATGCTCATCCGGCGCGAACACCAGACCGGCACCGGAGAACGGGCTGTGCAACAGGATATTGATCTCATTGAAGGTCAGCCAGTATTTCACCAGACCATCAAACGCTTCGAAGCAGGTGCGGGCGTAGCGCGCGAAGAAATCGATCATTTTACGGTTGCGCCACGAGCCGTATTCGGTGACCAGATGCATCGGCACATCGAAGTGACACAGCGTGACCAGCGGTTCGATGCCGTACTTGCGACACTCTTCAAATACGCTGCGATAGAAGGCAATGCCTGCCGCGTTCGGCGTCAGCTCATCGCCGTTGGGATAAATGCGACTCCAGGCGATGGAGGTGCGAAACACCGTGAAGCCCATCTCCGCCATCAGGGCGATATCTTCTTTATAGCGGTGATAAAAATCGATGGCGTCGTGGCTCGGATAGAACTCATCGTCGCGCAGCGTAAAGCGCGGCTCCAGCCCCAGCTTAACCGCCATACGGTGCTCGCCGTGGGGAATCATGTCCACCGTGGTTAAGCCTTTACCGCCGGCGCGATAACTCCCCTCTGACTGGTTGGCGGCTAATGCGCCGCCCCATAAAAATCCCGCAGGAAATGTCACTTCAGACATCACTCACCTCAATCACAGTCCATTATTAGTTTGCGCTGACCGGCTTTGCCGCTTCCGACTTACCGGGGCGCGGCGCGGTCTCCGTCACCGGAATATCTTCAAAGCCAAGAATCAGCGTCAGAATGAATGACAGCACCACTGACAGCACCATCACGCCAGCCACCCAGACGATGCTCATCGGGTTGGTGGGATCGAAAAACTGTACGCTGGTAAACAGGCCCGGTGAGGCCATCGAGTGGCTGGCGAGGCCGCCAATGCCGGCCACCGCGCCACAGATAAAGCCGCTGATCAGGCTGGCAATCAGCGGACGCTTCAGGCGCACCGCCACGCCGTACAGCGCCGGTTCGGAAATGCCGGCGACGATAGCGGAAGCTGCCGCCGCGAACGCCGTCTGCCGCAGTTCCGGATTTTTGGTTTTGAACGCCACCGCCAGCGATGAGCCGCCCAGTGACAGGTTGGCGCCAATTTCCGACGGCATTACCATGCCTTCTTTGCCGGTCTCAGCGATGGTCTGAATAATGGTCGGGGTAAACACGCGATGCATGCCGGTCATTACCAGCAGCGGCCACAGCCCGCCCATGATCGCCACCGACAGCCAGCCGAGATAACCGTGAATGGTGTACACCAGCGCCGAAATGCCGCTACCGATCCAGATACCGAGTGGGCCAATAAAGACGATGGCGATGGGGGCTGCAATCAGCACAATCAGCATCGGTTTAAGGAAGTTTTTGGTCACCGCCGGGGTAAAGCGATCGACCCAGTATTCGATGTGCGCCAGAATCCACGTCATCACCAGCGCGGGGATTACCGTGTAGGTGTATTTCACCGCAGTGACGGGCACCGAGGCGAATTCCACCACCTGACCCTGCGCCGCTTTGGCCATCAGATCGATAAAATTGGGATGCACCAGCACGCCGGCAATGGCAATCGCCAGCGACATATTGGTTTTAAATTTCAGCGCTGCCGAAGCCGCCACCATCACCGGCAGGAAGAAGAAGGCGCCGTCACCAATCACATTCAGGATGATCAACGTCGACGAGCCTTTGGGCAGCACGCCGCTCATCTCCAGCATCATCGCCAGCAGTTTCACCATCGATCCGCCAATGATCGCCGGGATCAGCGGTGACATGGTGCCGACCAGCGCATCGAGAATGCCCGCGCCGATACTGCGCAGCGTGATTTTCCGTTTCACCGGCGCGCTGCCGCTGTTGCCCGGCGTGCCGAGTTTCATCACTTCCTGAAAGGCGAGATTGACGTTGTTGCCGATGATCACCTGACACTGACTGTCGGTGTGCACCACGCCCATTACGCCGGGAATGGCTTTCAGCGTAGCGTTGTCGACGCGCGCGCTGTCTTTCACCACGAAGCGCAGGCGTGTCATGCAGTGGGTAACGGCTTCAATATTCTCTAATCCGCCGAGCGAGGCCACAATGGCTCGTGCGGCGTCAGCGTAGTTGGTCGCCATGAATGTTTGTCTCTGATTGTAGGGTAGAGGAAACGTCGGTTTCGTCTGGCTGTTATGTGTTCATGAGAAACCGGTTTCACAAAATCATGAACAGGCGCATTCATTCAGACAAGAAAAATCGCTATCTTCGTTTTAATTTTGTGATGTTGATCGGCTGACGTGCGGCGGGATCTTCACCCGCAGGCGCAGGGTGACAAGAAAATTCCCCGTCTTATTCATCGCTTAGGTACACTGAGGCGATGAGCAGCGAAGCAGAGTGAAGCATGGCAACCATACTTGAGGTGGCAAAAAAGGCCGGCGTGTCAAAAGCGACGGTGTCGCGCGTGTTGTCCGGCAACGGCTACGTCAGCCAGGAGAAGCGCGATCGGGTGTACCAGGCGATTGCCGAGACCGGCTTCCGGCCGAATTTGCTGGCGCGCAATCTGGCGACTAAATCCAGCCAGACCATCGGCCTGGTGATCACCAACACGCTGTATACCGGCAGCTATTTCAGCGAAATGATGCAGCATTCGGCGCGTATTCTTGAGCAGCAGGGCCGTCAGCTACTGCTGGTGGACGGCAAACACAGCGCCGAAGAGGAGCGTGCGGCGATTCAGTTTCTGCTCGATCTGCGCTGCGATGGCGTGATCATCTATCCGCGTTTTCTCACCATCGATGAGATGGACAGCATCATTGCCCAGCACCGCCATCCGATTCTGGTGATCAACCGGCGGCTGCGTCAGCACGACAGTTACTGCATCTACTCCGATCAGCAGCGCACCAGCGCCGAGGCGGTGGCGCAGCTGATTGCGCTCGGCCATCGCGATATCGCTTTTATCACCGGATCGCTCGACTCGCCGACCGGGCGCGAGCGCCTGGCCGGTTATCACGCGGCACTGGCGCAGCATCAGCTGGTGGCGGATGACGCACTGGTAGTGGAAGGCAAATGGCAGGCGCAGCACGGGGCGGCGGCAGTGGAAACGCTGCTGGCGCGTGGTAAACCGTTCAGCGCGCTGGTCGCCAGTAACGATGAGATGGCGGTGGGCGCGCTGAAAGCGCTGGCGGCGCATAACATCCGCGTGCCGCAGCAGGTGTCGGTGCTGGGTTTCGACGATATTCCGCTGGCGCCCTATACCATTCCGGCGCTGGCCAGCGTGCGCATGCCGGTGACCGGCATGATCGAGGAAACCATTGAACGCCTGGTGTCGATGCTCGACGGCGGCGAAATGCGTAACCGCAAAACCTTTGCCGGCGAGCTGATTATGCGTGAATCCGTTGGTCCCGGCCCGTTTTACCCTGGCTAAAATCAGGCGTTCAGCAGCGCCTGCTTGAACGAATAGATGTGCACGCGCGCAGCGTCTTCTGCCCGTGTTACGTCACCCTGCGCCAGCGCCGCAATGATTGCGTCATGCTCGGCAATCACCTCCTGCATGTGCTGCGCGCTCGACAGGGTGGTTGCCCAGAAGCGCTGCGCCTGGGCGTGAATGATGCTGAGGATATCTGACAGACGACCGTTGCCGGCGATGTCAGCCAGCACCTGATGAAACTCGCGGTCCAGCAGCATCATCTGCTCACGGTCGCGCGCCACACTGGCGGCGGCGATGCGCTGATTCAGCGCCTGTAGCTGGGCAATCTGCGCCGGATTCACGCGCTGCGTCGCCAGCCGCAGGCACAGCGCTTCATTTACCAGCCGCACTTCAATCAGCTCCAGCGCATCGTCAATCGACAGCGGTGCCACCATCACCCCTTTACGCGGGATAATCTGCAGTAACCCTTCGGTCGCCAGCCGATGTACTGCCTGGTTAACCGGCGTGCGGCCCATTGCCAGATCCTCCATCACCTGCGCGGTATTGAGATATTCACCTGGCTTATAGCGCAGCGTAATCAGGCGATGCCTGAACGCCAGATAGGCCTGTTCATTCAATGAAACGCTTTTTTGTCCGGCCTGTGACTTCACATTTTCAGCAACTGAATCACTCATCACGCAGATCCTTATTTGGGTACTGAGACATCTTACACAAAAACCTGGCATGAAAATGGCTATCTTGAAATTGCAGTGAAATTTCACACGCATTTTTCATCAGGAGATCATCGCATGCATTTACGCTTTACAACCGACTCACAAGCCGCCCCGGTGCTGGATGTCGACATTAAGCAGCTGGTCATTGCCGGATGGGTTGGCCGCGACCAGGCGGCAGTGCTGCACCATATCAGGGAGCTGGAGGCGCTGGGCGTGCCCGCACCTGGTGCAGTCCCGCTGTTTTATCGCGTAGCCACCCAGCAGCTGGCGCAGCACAGCCCGCTGGAAGTGGTGGGCGAGCAAACCTCCGGCGAAGCCGAGCCGTTTGTGTTTTTCCATCGCGGCGAATACTGGGTGTCGCTGATTTCTGATCACACCGATCGTCACCTGGAAACCTTCAGCGTGGCACTGTCGAAGCAGGCCTGCGTCAAGCCGGTCGCCGGTCATGCGTGGCGTATGGCAGAGGTTGAGCCGCACTGGGATCGGCTGGAGCTGCGCGCGTGGATCAAAGTCAACGGCGACTGGGTGACTTATCAGCAGGGCACGCTCGACTCTCTGCTCACGCCGATGGATCTGCTGGCGCGCTACTTTGGCGATCGCCCGGTCAGCGAAGGCTTTGCGATGTCATGCGGCACGTTGAGCGCGATTGGCGGCATCCGTCCGGCCAGTGAGTTCCGCATGGCGCTGCACGATCCGCTGCTGAATCGCACGCTGGAACATCACTATGTCACCGGCGCGCTGCCGGTGATTGCCTGAGGAGACGCATATGACCACCTTATGGCAGGCGAGCCAGCAACTGCGCGCCGGAGACCTCACCGCAAGCGCCGCGACGCAACAGGCACTACGCGCCGCTGAGCAGCCGTCAGGCGAAGGCGCACGCGTGTTTACGCGGACCTACGCCGACCGCGCCGTTCAGCAGGCGCAGCAGGCTGATACGCGCTGGCAACAGCAGCAGCCGCGCAGCCCGATTGATGGACTGCCGATCAGCATCAAAGACCTGTTTGATGTGGCGGACGAACCCACCTGCGCCGGCTCGCGCGTACTGGCGGATGCGCCGCCCGCCGCGCGCGACGCGCATATCGTGCAGCAGCTGAAACAGGCCGGTGCCGCTGTCGTCGGCAAAACCAACATGACCGAGTTCGCTTTTTCCGGGCTCGGTATCAATCCGCACTATGGCACGCCGGCAAACCCATGGCAGCGCGGCGAAAAACGCATTCCCGGCGGTTCTTCATCCGGCGCGGCGGTGGCGGTGGCCGACGGCATGTGCCTCGCGGCGGTCGGCACGGACACCGGCGGCTCGGTGCGGATACCGGCGGCGCTGTGCGGGCTGACCGGCTTCAAACCCAGCGCCAGCCGCATCAATCAGGCTGGCACGCTACCGCTATCGGCGGCACTCGACAGTATTGGCGTAATTGCCCATGACGTGCGCAGCTGCTGGCTGCTCGACAGCGTCATCGCCGATCGGCCTTTGCAGCTGGCAGAGCGTGATATCACGCGGGCGCACTTTGCGATTCCACAGACCCGGGTGCTGGACGGGCTGGATCTCGCGGTCAGCCAGGCGTGGCACTACGCGCTGGCACAGCTGCGCGCGCAGGGTGCCACGCTCACCGAGCTGCCGCTGCCTGAACTGGCGGAACTGGAAACCATGAACGCCCGAGGCGGCATCACCGCCTGGGAAGCCTGGCAGTGGCATCAGTCGCTGCTGCAGTCGCACGCGGCGGATTATGACCCGCAGGTACGGATGCGCATTGAGCGCGGCGCGTTGCTGAATGAGGCTGACGCACAACTGTTGTATCAGCAGCGCGCCGACTGGCGGCAGCGGGTGGAGCAGGCGGTGGCACCGTTCGATGGCCTGCTGCTGCCCACCGTGCCGCTGATTGCGCCGACCATCGCCGAACTCGACGACCCGGAGCGCTATCGCCAGGTCAACCTGCTGATGCTGCGCAACACCAGCGTGATCAACATGCTGGACGGCTGCGCCATCTCCCTGCCTTGTCATCAGCCCGGCAGTGCGCCGGTGGGTCTGATGCTGGCCGCCACCCATGGCCACGATGCCGCGCTGCTTAGCTGGGCGCTGGTGCTTGAATCCATCCTGCAACGGAGTCTCTGAAAATGACACATCCTCACGGCATGCTGTTCGTCGCCACCAACGTCGCCGCTGAAAACGAAGCTGATTTCAATCAATGGTATGACCATGAACATGTCGCCGAGCGCGTCGCCATCGACGGCTTTCTCAGCGGCACGCGCTATCAGGCGCTGAATGCTGAACGCAAGTACCTTGGACTGTATGAAACCCGCTCGCTGGAAACCTTTACCAGCGCCGATTACTACGCCGCTTTCACGCGCCAGACGCCGTGGTCGGTAAAAAACCTGGAGCGGATGATCAAACCGATGCGCCGCGTGTGCGCCATCACTCAGCAGCACGGTCAGGGCAGCGGCAGCCACCTCGCGGTGCTAACGCTACAGGCTGGCATTGAAACTGCAACGCTCAACGCCTGGCAGCAGCAGGTTGCCACGGTGCCGGGCTATATCGCCTCGCGCTTACTCACGCCGGACACCACGCTGAGCACGCCGCTGCCGCAGGAAGATCGGGCGCAGCGCGCCATGCGGCCAATGCTGCTGCTCAGCTGTTCGTGCGCCGATGCCTGCCAGACACTGGCGGCCGCCGCGTCACAGGCGCTCAATGCCCGCGCTGAATTTTATGCGCTTAGCTGGCAGCTCACTAAACAGGAGATGGCTCATGGCGAATACTGATTCTACTCTGCCGCACGCCGCGCGTGCCGCAGCAGGGAAAACCCACACCGGCCGTCTTGCCGCGGCCAGCTCCATCGGCACCGCGCTGGAGTGGTACGACTTTACCGTTTACAACATCATGGCGGCGCTGGTGTTTAACCATGTGTTTTTCCCCAGCTTCGATCCGCTGGTCGGGACCATTCTGGCGTTTTCAACTTACGCGGTCGGTTATGTATCACGTCCGGTGGGTGGTTTTATCTTTGGCCATCTCGGGGATGTCGCCGGACGCAAGGCGGTCTTGATCACCACGCTGGTGATCATGGGCGTGACCACGGCGTTGATGGGCATGCTGCCCGGTTATGCGCTATGGGGCATCTGGAGCCCGATTCTGCTGGTGGCGCTGCGCTTTGTGCAGGGCATCGCGCTGGGCGGCGAATGGGCCGGCGCGGTGTTGCTCTCCATGGAGCACGGCGAAGCCAGTAAGCGCGGGCGTAACGCCTCGTTCGCCCAGGTCGGGCCTTCCTGCGGCACGCTGATTGGCACCGGGTTTATCACTTTAGTGACGTTGTCACTCAGCGGCGAGCAGTTTCAGGAGTGGGGCTGGCGCATCCCGTTCCTGCTCAGTCTGCTGCTGGTGATGTTCGGCCTGTGGCTGCGGCGCGGCGTGGAAGAAACCCCGACTTTCGTGGCGATGCAGCAGGCGGAGAAAACCAGCCACACGCCGCTGAAAGAGGTGTTCCTGCGCTATCCACGTGAACTGCTGATCGCCGGCGGCTCGCGCATCGGCTCTGATGTGCTGTACGCGCTGGTGGTGGTGTTCACCCTGACATACGTCACCACCGTATTACAGCTGCCACGTCCGCTGGCGCTGATGGCAACGATGGTCGGCGCGATTGGCAACGCGTTGACGGTGCCGCTGTTTGGCGCGCTGTCCGACCGCCTTGGCCGCCGTCCGGTGTACATTGCCGGTGCGCTGCTGGCTATTGTCTGGTCGTTTGTGTTTTTTGTTCTGCTCGACAGCACCCAGCCGTGGCTGATTGTGCTGGCGGTGGTGATTGGCCTGCTGATTCACGCCGTGATGTACGGTCCGCAGGCGGCGTTTGTCACCGAGCAGTTCCCGAGCCACGTGCGCTATGCCGGTTCGTCACTGGCCTATACGCTGGCCGGCATCATCGGCGGCGGTTTTGCCCCGCTGATCATTACCTCGCTGTACAAAGAGCTGGGCAGCACGCTGTGGGTGTCACTGTATGTGACGCTGGCGCTGGCGATTACTTTGTTTGCCTTATGGAAAGCCAAAGAAACCGCGCACCAGTCGCTGTAATCACCTCTGGCGAGGGATCGCCACCTTTTATTAAATATTCATGTGCAGCGCCGGTTCACTCTGCGGCGGCTCGGTCGAGATTTGCGGCAGCGGCAGCGGTCGTCCGATGTAGTAACCCTGAATGGCATCGCACGCCAGCTCCTGCAGCTGCGACATCTGCACCGGCGTTTCCACGCCTTCCGCGGTTACCGACAGGGAATAGGCTTTGCCGAGTCCGATCATGTTTTCCACCACCTGGCGCGCCTGGGGCGAATCGGCCAGCGGAAAAATAAAGGATTTATCGATTTTGATGCCGTCGAACGGGAAGGCGCGCAGGTAGCACAGCGACGCATAGCCGGTGCCAAAATCATCAATCAGAAATCTCACCCCCAGCGCTTTCACCGCCTGCATCACCGCCAGGGTTTTATCCGGATCGCTCAGCAGCGCGTTTTCCGTGACTTCAATTTCCAGCCGCTGGCTCGGCAGACCGCTGAGCTGCAGCACCCGGGTGATGCGTTCGGCTAAGGCGCTATCCTGCAACTCGCTGGCGGAAATATTCACTGAAACCGCCATTTCCGGCCGGTAACGGGCGATATCCTCGCAGGCATTGAGCAGCACCCAGTCGCTCAGCGCGCTGATCAGGCCAGTCTCTTCGGCCAGCGGAATAAACTGATCGGGCATCAGTAAGCCCAGCCGCGGATGCTGCCAGCGTACCAGCGCCTCGACCGCGCTGATGCGCTGCGCGATCAGGTCATAGCGCGTCTGATAGACCAGCCGCAGCTGGTTCTCCTGCAGCGCTGCGCGCAGCTCATGCTCCATTTCGCGCCGCTGCACAATTTTCTCTTCCATGTCACGGTCGAAAAATATCCACTGGTTGCGGCCGCTGTTTTTCGCTTTATACAGGGCGATGTCGGCGAAGCGCAGCAGATCGCTGGCGTTGTCGGCATCCTGCGGGGCCAGCGCGATGCCGAGACTGCCGCCGATGTGGATGTCGTTGTCGTACACCGGGAACGGCAGATTGAGCTGGGCGATGAGCTGCTGACACAGCGCGTCGACCTGCTCGCGGCTGCCCGCCTCCGGCAGAATCACCACAAACTCATCGCCGCCGAGCCGCGCCACCAGGCCGTTGCCGTTGAGCGTGCGCCGGATACGATCTGATACCGCATGCAGCACCTGATCGCCCGCCGCATGACCGTAGAGATCATTGACCGGTTTGAATTTATCCAGGTCAATCATAATCATCGCCAGCAGCGGCTGCGCCGGCAGCGGCAGGCTCAGCTGCCCCGTGAGGAATTCGCGCATCTGCACGCGGTTGGCCAGTCCGGTCAGTTCATCGAAGTGCGACAGATAGTGCGCGCGCGCCTGCGCTTCAACTTCCAGCGTTACGTCGCTGGCGCTGCCGCGAAAGCCGCTGACGCCATGCGCCAGGGTAACGCGCTTGAGGGTCAGATTGCAGTAGCGCGGCTGATGCTGGGCGGAGAGATAGCGGCAGCCGTTCAGCGTGAGCTGACCGCCCGAGTCTGCCAGCTGCAAAAGCCGGGCGCGCTGGTGCTCATCGCACAGCAGGAAATCCAGTAGCGTGCGCTGCAGCCACTCCTCGCTGGTAAACCCGGTCACTACCGGGAAGCGGCCGGAAACCCAGCTGAAGCGCAGCTGGTCGTCCATCTCCCAAATCCAGTCGGTGGTAATTTCGGCGATATCACGAAAGCGGCGTTCGCTGGCGCTGAGCGCCCGCTGGCTTTGCGCCAGCAGCAGCGTATTTTCATCATTGAGCTGCGCCTTACGTAGCGCGTTGCGCATCAGCATGATGGCGCCATACAGCGTGATCAGCATGGCGATCACCAGCAGCGGCAGCAGGGCGGTCAGCAATTTACCGCCGGGGTTGCTGCTGGTCCAGCGCAGCGTGGCGTCATGGCCGTCGGCGGCGAGGCGCAGGCTTTCCGCCACTGGCGCGCGGGGTGCAGCGAATTCCACCCGCAGCGCGTTGATGCCGTACTCGTGCCCCAGCTGCTGTAATTTTTGCGGCGTCAGGCGATCGGCAAAGATCATCAGCGATGGCGGGCCGGGCACCTGCGGCACGCTGTTATCGCCACCGGTAGTGATCCATGCGGCGCACAGCAGCACCAGTTGCTGGTTTACCACCACAAAGCGCGACAGCGCCTTACCGTCATTGTGCTGTAACTGCTGACGCAGCGCGGGCAGTTGCTGGCGACCGAGCCAGTCGGTGAAATCGCGTTGCTGCAGCTGACCGTCGATCACGCTGTAAACCGTATCGCCGCGCGGCGCGATGACAAACACGCCCTCGTAGGCAAAGGTCTGGAACAGCGACTCACCCAGATTCTGCCGCGTCCACGCCCAGTCAGTATTCAGCGTGCGGTGCAGGTTTTGATAGGCTTCGCCCCATTCTGCATTATCGGAGAGGTGAAACTGCATCACTTCCTGACGCGTCTGCAACGCTTTCTCCAGCAGCAGGCGGTTTTGCCGCGCCTCCTGCTGGTTGAGATCGCTGGCGATAAAGCACAGCGTCACCAGCGCCACCATAAAGGAGAGAAAAATCAGCAGCACCATCAGCAGCATCGGCTGGCGCATCAGTCCGCGCATCCGACCATCGGTCGGGAAATCCATCAGTGAACGTTTCGCCATCATAGACTTATCACAAACCAGTAAAATGATATTTCATAAGTACGTTATGAGTATCGGCATGACTGCGCCGAACCTGGGCGAAAAAGTAAAAAAAGCGTGAGCGGAGCGGCAAAAACAGATCGCATATTCGGCCAGAAGCCCGACGATGCCGTGGCGCAATCAGATCTGCATAAGGTCTGTTAATAACAGGCCCTGCCGCTGCGTTTGCATCAGGGCAATTCGGCGAATGCCGGTAAATTTTTCCCGTTGCGCTAATAGCTTAGCGTTTATTTAAGAATTATGACTGTGAATATATTACAGCCATAATTTATCAGAGCGTGATTAAACGTTCAGGCTGGCAGAGTTTTATCTTTAATTAATGCTGCACTATCTAGGACTATTCTGGTTGAGTGTAAATCTTTGTCAGTGCTAATTTGCTGAAACTCATCTGCTCCTCTTTTCAGAGGGAACTTATGCAACCACGTATTACGCATCTTGATGGCATGCGCGGATTAGCGATCCTGCTGGTGATTGCTTATCACGCCTATGCGCGCTGGCCTGAACTGTTACCTTACGTCGCGAGCACGCAGCATATTCCGCTGGTCGCCTTTGGCTGGGTTGGCGTGCAGTTGTTTTTTATGATCTCCGGCTTTGTCATATTTATGACGCTGGATAAACCGTCCGGCTACCTCAGCTTTCTCAAAAAACGCTGGCTGCGCCTGTTTCCGGCAATGCTGATAGCCAGTCTGCTGCTGTACCTTGCCGGCGGCTTTTTTCCGGAGTGGTCGCTGATGACACCGGAAAGCCGCAACCTGCTGCCCGGCCTGATCTTTGTTAATCCTGAAACGCTGACGCAACTGACCGGCATCGAATTCCGCTCCATGGCCGGATCGTTCTGGTCTCTCTATGTTGAAGCGCTGTTTTATCTGATTATTGGCGCGGTTTATTTCACCTTCGGACGTAAATATTGTCTGCCGGCGCTGATTGTGCCGATGTTATTACTTTCCGCCTCATCGGTATTGAAATCACTCGGCCATCCGTTATTAATCGATGTAATTTCAAAATTCGGTTTTATTCACTACGCCTGGTTTATGGTCGGCTGTCTGGTTTATGAACGTCTGCACGGGCGCGATAAACGTTATCACTACGCGCTGACTGCGCTGGCCTTGCTGATTAATTTCAGCTACTACGTTAAAAACAGCGGCGTGGTCGCCGTGATACCGCTGCTACTGGTGATGCTGTTTTTTATCGCCAGCTTTTATTCCAGACAGATTGAGCGCTGGCTTTCCCTGCGCTTTTTCACCGCCATCGGATTTGTCAGTTACGCCCTGTATCTGATTCATGAAAATTTAATGATCGCGATATTGATTAAGCTTAATGGCTATATCAAAAATGAGGCGGTGATGACGATGCTGCCGGTGGTGGTGGCCAGCGTACTGTATTACGTTGCCTGGCTGATCAGCAAATATGCCGAACCGGCGCTGCGTAATGCGCTGAAGTGGAAGCGGCAGCCCGCGCCGCAGGCGGGCAGCGGGCTGTAATCGCGCGGGAGCCTGCGCTCCCGCGTAAGCTATCACACATCCAGCCGGTGAATGACGTTCACAAACTCGTGTACGCCACTGTTGATTTCCCGCAGGCTGCGCGACAGCACGCTGATCTTCTCCTGTTCGGTCACCACAAATTGCCTGACCTCATCCAGCTGCTGATACATCTGCTGGATCAGGTCGGCATTTTGCTCCACGACTACGGAAATCTGTTTGGTGGCGCTGGCGGTCGAGGCCGCCAGGCGGCGCACTTCACCTGCCACCACGCTGAAGCCACGTCCGGCCTCGCCAGCGCGTGCCGATTCAATGGCGGCATTCAGTGCCAGAATGTTGGTCTGTGAGGCAATCAGGTTGATGGTTTCCACCACGTCGCTGATGCTCCTGGCCGAGGCGGTGAGCTGCGCGCCAATTTCGGCGGCGGCATTCACCTGCTGCGCCACCAGCCCGGAGTTACGCACCGTTTCATCCAGCACTTCATTAGCGTTATCGGTAATTTGTGAGGTCTGCTCAGAGGTGGTTAGCGCGATATCCGCCACGCGCTTCGCCGCCTCGACGCGCGCGGTGATATCCGAGGCGATCTTAATCACTTTGTAGACCTTACCGTCGCCGTCAAATACCGGGTTGTAGCTCGCCTCCAGCCAGATGCGCTCGCCGCTGGCAGTCTTACGTTCAAAACGACCGACAAAATGCTGACCGTTGCCGATTTTGCGCCAGAAGTCCGGATTCTCGCGGTAGAAATTGTCGAAGCAGAACAGGCGATGATGCTGGCCGGCGATGGCTGGCAGGGTATAGCCCATGTGGGTGAGGAAGTTGGCGTTGGCGGTAATGATGTGACCGTCCGGCGTGAATTCAATCACCGCCATCGAACGATCCAGCGCCGTTATCACCGCCTCTTTATGCTCCAGCTCCTGATGACGCGCGGTGATGTCGCTCGCAACCTTGATCACTTTGTACACTTTGCCGCGCTCATCGCTCACCGGAAAATAGGTCGCGCTGAGCCAGAAGCGCTGATGCTGCTTGTTGAAACGCTCAAAAATGCCGTTCACCGATTCGCCGGCTGCCAGCGTTTGCCAGAAGGCGTAATAGTCGGAAGACTGGCTATAAGCAGGGCTGCAGAAAATCCGGTGATGCTGTCCCTGAATTTCATGCAGCTGATAGCCGGTGACCTGTAAAAATTGTGCATTGGCGCTGAGGATTTCACCGGCCGGTGAAAACTCAATCCACGCAACATGCTGCTTTATCGCTTCAATATCCTTAGCAACGTCGCCACTTTTGGCAAATGGCAGAGAAAGGCTCGATTTTTTCACCCCGAACATGAGAGACCTCAGGCGCTTGGTATGCTGTTGAACGAAATGCAGGCGCAGATGCGCGCGTGCTAACGCATTCGGCGCGTCCAGTGGACGGCACCGCATGATTTCCCCGGTTGTCCATTACAGCCGTGCCACAGGCACAGGCTGCTGTCTCGCTGCGCACCGATGTGCGCAGGTGGGGTGTGTAATGGTGTTACCTGCCTGATGTTGTTACAGCGCAAGCTGAAAGCTGATTTTGCTATGCAACTTTGATTATCGACCGTGGCGTTAAAAATGTGAGAAAAAAGTGATCAACGCCGCGCGTGCGGGTAAGAAAAGTGCCCGGCAGGCTTGTTAAAAGATGCATGTTAAATGTATGTTAATACCCGAGACGTGACGCAATCAACGCCTGATGACGGGTTGGAGAAAAACCACCATGACGACCGCGCTGTGCCAGCTGTTAAAACTGCAGTATCCGCTGATTCAGGCACCGATGGCCGGTGTCGCCACGCCGCAGCTGGCCGCAGCGGTATCCAATGCCGGAGCGCTGGGATCGATTAGCGTCGGCGCGGTGACGCCGCAGCAGGCGGCAGAAATGATTGCCCACACCCAGGCACTGACGCGTGGCCCGATCAACGTCAACGTATTTTGTCACGCGCCGGCAAGGCGGGATGCCGCGCGCGAGGCGGCGTGGATCAGCCGGTTCAGTCCGCAGTTTGCGCAGTACCAGACGGCGCTGCCGCCGGCGCTAACGGAGATCTATCAAAGCTTTTTGCACAATGAGGCGATGCTGACGGTGCTGGAGCAGGCGCGGCCGGCGGCGGTCAGTTTCCATTTCGGCATTCCCGATGCCACGGCCATCGCCCGGCTAAAGCAACGTGACATTGTCACGCTGGCGACCGCCACCAGTCCGCAGGAAGCGCGGGCAATTGCACGCAGCGGTATCGATATCATTGTGGCGCAGGGCTATGAAGCCGGTGGCCATCGCGGCCATTTTGATCCGGGCGCGCCAGACCAGCAGCTTTCGACCGTTGCACTGGTGCAGGCGATTCGTCAGCACACCACGCTGCCGGTGGTGGCAGCGGGCGGCGTGATGGACGGTGCCGGCATCACGACGATGATGAAACTGGGTGCCAGCGGTGTACAGCTCGGTACGGCGTTTGTGCTGTGTCCCGAATCGGCGGCCAGTGCGGCCTATCGTCGCGCGCTGCTGGCAGCTGGCGAGCGTGGCACGGTAATGACGGCGGCGATCTCCGGGCGTCAGGCGCGCTGCGTGCGCAACGCATTTTGTGAATTGTGCTATGACGTAACGCCGGAGGAGATTCCCGACTATCCGCTGACCTATGCGCTGGGAAAAGCCCTGGCGGCAGCGGCAGCAGCGCACGGCGAGGACGGCTTCGGTGCGCAGTGGGCGGGTCAGGGGGTGGCGCGGGTGCGCGCGCTGCCGGCGGCACAGCTGGTGGAGACGCTGGTTGCAGAGTGGCAGCAGGCATAGAGCAGGCTGCTGCCACATAGTGTGTAACGTTACAGGCCGAGCGCGCGCGTTACCGCTTCCGGCATTGAAGGACGCCCATTGGCGAGACAGGTGGCAACAAACGTGGCCTCGGCATACACCACGCCGTCGACCTTGATTTGCTGCACGAAGTTCACGCGATTGCGCTTCTCGTTCTGCTCCAGCGCGCAGGTGACTTCCACCTTATCGCCTTTCACCAGGCTCTTGCGGAAGCGCAGCGTGTACTCCAGCACCATGTAAATCTTGCCCTGACTGAACTCTTCTTCAATGTCGATACCCAGCGCCTCGCGCATGTAAGCGTGGCGCGTCCACTCCATGTAAAACGGGTAGTACAGCCCGTCGACCACGCCCTGAAAATCGATATGGCTTTCATCTACGTCATAGTGCTTTACGAACATTTTTGCATCCTGATAAGCGCGTTACGCGGTGAGGCAATGGGTATACCGCAGAATGACGCCGCGGGTAAACGGCAAGATGTTGCAAATTAATTCCACTGTCGCCTGGCAGAATGAATGCTGGTATTTTCCCGTGCTGCAGCAGAAACTGAAAGCTGCATCACATATCCATAATCAACTGGCTACCTTTTTGTGACAAATCACGCAGCCCGGACACATTTTTCTGCGCAGGGTCGCGCGGCCAAACATAATAGTTTTACTATGTACACGCATGTTGTACAGAGTAAAACAACAACACTGGCCGATTTGCGTTAAGCCATGACTCTGTGAGGAACTCTATGTCTGACAAGATAACCCGCGCGGCCGCTGTGCCCGATATTGAGCAGCAGACCGTAAAACGCGTCATCTGGCGCATTCTGCCGTTCCTGATCGTCTGCTATCTGATCGCCATTATCGATCGCGGCAACATCGGCATGGCGTCCCTGCAAATGAATGAAGACCTCGGGCTGAGCAAAGCGGTGTTTGGCCTGGCAAGCAGCCTGTTTTTTGTTGGCTATTTTCTGTTTGAGGTGCCAAGCAACCTAGCGATGCAGAAGATTGGCGCCAAAATCTGGATTTCGCGCATCATGGTGACCTGGGGCATTGTCTCGGTGTGCACCGCGTTCGTCAGCAGTGCGGAAATGCTGTACGTGCTGCGCTTTCTGTTGGGCGCCGCCGAAGCCGGCTTCTTTCCCGGCGTGATCCTTTATCTGACTTACTGGATTCCGGCGAAATATCGCGCGCGCGTGATTGCGACCTTTATGGTGGCGATCCCGGCAGCCAACTTTATTGGCTCGCCGATCTCGGGCGCAATCCTGACGATGGACGGCTGGTTCGGCCTGCGCGGCTGGCACTGGCTGTTTATCATCGAAGGGTTCCCGGCGATTGTGCTGGGTGTGCTGGCTTTCTTCCTGCTCAGCAACCGTCCGGAAAATGCCCACTGGCTGACCAGCGAACAGCGCAACTGGCTGAGCGGCAAACTGGCTGAAGAGAATGCACAGCGTAAAGCGATTGGTCATATCACGCTGTGGCAGCTGCTGCGCCACAAGCATATCTGGGTGATGGCGCTGATTTACGCCGGCGCGTCGGCAGCGGGTTCGACGCTGAGCGTCTGGTCACCGCAGCTGCTGAAATCATTTGGCCTGGATAACTTCACCACCGGTTTGATGAATGCGATCCCGTATGGTCTGGCATCGATTCTGATGATTGTCTGGGGCCGCAGCTCTGACCGTAGCGGTGAGCGTCGCTGGCACACTGCGCTGACGCTGTTCCTGATTGCCGGTGGACTGCTGGCGGCGTTCCTGACCGATACGGTGGCGGGCAGCGTGGTGATTCTGTCACTGGTGCTGATTGGTGCTTACTCGATGAAAGGGCCGTTCTGGGCGCTGGCCTCGGGCTGGATGTCCTCAACCACCGCAGCGGCCGGTCTGGCTGCTATCGGCGCGATGGCCAACCTGATTGGTGGCGGGCTGATGGTGAACGTTTACGGCATCATCAATGAGAAAACCGGCAGCCATGCGATGGCGATGATTCCTCTGGCGCTGCTGTGTGCGGCGGGCGGCATTGCGGTATTGCTGATGGGACGCAGCAAAAAGCTGCACGTTGAAGCGGAACAGCCGGTGGCCAGCACCGGGAAATAATCTCATGAGCCTGTGCCAGGGAGGGCACGCATCTGGCTCATCACGTCTGACGTTATCCTGCTTTCATCCTTTAAAACATCCGTTTCCCGATGCGCCACAGGCACACCGGGAAACGCGGCGTTATTATCTCTGCTCAGCGCTGCGCTGGCGCCACGGATCTTTCACCATGGCAACCGCCAGTGCGCCAATCATCAGGACTGCCGCCACCGCCAACAGCGCCCACATAAAGCCGCCGGTAGACTGACGCACATAGCCGATCAGCGACGGGCCGAAGAAGCCGCCGAGATTACCAATCGAGACAATCATGGCTAAGCCGCCTGCCGCGGCATTGCCGGTTAAAAAGCCGGAAGGCAGCGCCCAGAACGAGGCCTGAAACGCCAGAATACCGCTGACGGTGCAGCACAGCGCCAGCATTTTGATCACCGGCGCATCGCTCAGCGCGCTGCACATCAGGGCTAAGGCGGCGATCACCAGCGCGCCGCTGATCCAGCGAATACGGTGCGCTGATGCATTAGCGCGGCGCGCCCACAACAGCATGCTCACGGCACCGCAGACATAGGGCAGCGCGGCAAGAAAGCCGGTTGCCGTATGGCTCACACCGAGCTGTTTGATGATCTGCGGCATCCACAGTCCCACGCCGATCGAACCCACAATGCCGCAAAAGTTAATAAACGCCAGCAGATACAGCAGCGGATTGCGCAGCGCGTCGCGCATCTGGGAACCGTGCGTTGCCGCGATTTGCTGCTGCTCATCGGCCAGCCGGCGGCTCAGCAACTGCTGTTCACGCGGCGCCAGCCAGCGCGCTTTCTCCGGCCGGTCGCTCAGCACAAACAGGCACATAACGCCGAGGATTACCGCCGGTAAGCCTTCAATCAACAGCAGCCACTGCCAGTTGCGGATATGCTCATGGCCGGTGATCTGCATCAGCGCGCCGGAAATCGGTGAGCCGATGATATTGGCCACCGGAATGCCGACCAGGAACGCGGCGGTGATTTTGGCGCGCCAGCTGCCAGGGAACCAGTAGGTAAAGAACAGATAGATGCCGGGGGTAAAGCCGGCCTCTGCTACGCCGAGACAGAAGCGCGCAATGGCAAAGCTGACGGGGCCGCTGATGAACGCGGTCGCCATCGAAATCAACCCCCACGAAATCATGATGCGCGCGATCCAGATGCGCGCGCCCACTTTTTGCATGATCAGGTTGCTGGGAATTTCAAACAGGAAATAGCCGATAAAAAACATGCCCGCGCCAAAGCCAAACTGTTCGGCGGTGATGCCGAGATCGGCGTTCATGCCCAGCGCAGCAAAGCTGACGTTGGTGCGGTCAAGGTAGCTGACCACATAGCAGATAAAGATAAACGGCAGAATGCGACGAAAGGCTTTGGCGGCCGCCTGCTCACTGTCCTGGAAATCCTGTTCACTGAGCGTTTCATGGCGGGGTGGCACCGCAGCCGGCTGAGCCGGCGCAGGGCTGGATGTTGAGTGCAGGGTCATAGTAATCTCCGGTGCGTTCGGATGACGCAGAGTTGTAGTCAGAGAAACGAGGTATCGATGGCCGGCAACGCGCGGCCTGGCGTGTTCTGGGTACAGGTCAGGATGCTGCCGCTGACCGATTCGGTGATAAACAGCTGGTTAAGGTCGGCCCCGCCGAAGCACAGGTTGGTGGTGGAGCGACCCAGCGGACTGAGCAGAATCTCTTCCGGTTCAGCCAGATCGTTAAGACGCCAGACGCGCCCCAGGCCGGGATTGGCGATCAGCAGTTCGCCGCGCTGATTGATGGTCAGCCCGTCCGGCCCGCTGGGTCCGTGCGAGGTAAAGAACAGTCCAACTTTGCTCACCGAACCATCCGCCAGCAACGGCACGCGCCACACGCAGTTGCCGCGCGTCATCGCCACGTAGAGGATTTTCTCATCCGGCGACAGCACCAGGCCGTTCGGGCTCGGGCAGTTATCCAGCAGCAGATCCAGCCGGCCATCCGGACTGAGCCGATAGACGCGTCCGCTGGCATCGTGCAGCCCGGTCTGGCCCTGATCGGTGAAATAGAGATTGCCGCGACTGTCAGGCGTTAAATCGTTGACGCCGCGAAAGCTTTCGCTGTTACGCCGCGTCAGCCACGGCGTGATAGTGGCGCTGCTGATTGACAGCTTCATCAGGCCGTTACGGTA
The DNA here is from genome assembly GCF_059730895.1 of gamma proteobacterium symbiont of Lampromicra miyakona. Classification (NCBI taxonomy): domain Bacteria; kingdom Pseudomonadati; phylum Pseudomonadota; class Gammaproteobacteria; species gamma proteobacterium symbiont of Lampromicra miyakona. The sequence goes on from NZ_AP035933.1 coordinate 232,810, forward strand.
ATCTGTGATGATCAGCGTGTCCGGATCGGTCAGCTTCATGCCGTTGGGCTCACCTTCATACTGCACCACCAGCTCCCAGTTGCCGCTCATATCAACGCGAAAGATGCGGCCATAGGGAATATCGGTGACATACAGACAGCCGGAGGGATGCCACACCGGGCCTTCAAGAAAGGAGTCGGTAAGCTGGCCGCCGCGATTGGCGGCAGCCCAGACATTGCCGGCGTCCGGCCGGCGGAACGCTTCCGGCAGGCGCGAAAACAGCGTTAACTCGCGCACCTCCGGTACGGTAAGCACGGTCATGATACCGCCTCCTGCTCCTGCAGAACCTGCAACGCGTTGCGCGCGGCACCGGTGCCCATGCGCACGTAAGCATTGTCGCTCACGCCGCCAATGTGCGGCGTAATAATCACGTTGTTAAGCGACTGCCACAGATGCGGTGCAGTCAGCGGCTCGCTGGTGAAGCTGTCCAGCCCGGCGGCACGCAGCGTGCCGTTTTGCAGCGCGGTCGCCACCGCCTGATCGTCAATCAGTCCGCCGCGCGCGGTGTTGACCAGAATCGCGCCAGGCTTAAAACGGGCGAGGGCGGCCGCGTTGATCATCTGGTGATTGCTGTCCGTCAGCGGACAGTGCAGCGACACCACATCGGCACGGCTGTACAGCTCATCCAGTGATTCAACCGCTTCACAGCCAGCCGGCAAGGTTTGCGCATAAGGATCGTAGGCCAGCACCTGCATACCGAAGGCCTGGCCGATGCGCGCCACGCGGCTGCCGATGGCGCCCAGACCGACCAGGCCGAGCGTGCGTCCTTCCAGCTCCAGCGATTTATGCTGCGCTTTATCCCAGTGTCCATCGCGCATCCGGCGGTCCAGCTGCGGCACGGATTTAGCACAGGCGAGGATCAGCGCCCAGGCATGCTCCGACACGGCAGCGGCATTGGCACCCACTGCCGCGCGGACCGCAATCTGGCGTTCCGCCGCTGCCTGCTGATCGATAACGTCAATACCGCTGCCGTGCTTGGAGATCACGCGCAGCGCCGGCGCGGCGTCCATGATGCGCCCGTTGATTTTGCCGTAGCGCACAATGATCGCCTGAGGATTATGGCGCTCACACAGCGCGATCAAATCGGCTTCATGCGGCTGGCGTCCGGCATAAATCAGCTGATAGTCCTGCAGCAGCTCGACGGCTTCAGCAGCCAGGTCGCTGCCGGTGATGAGGATAGTTTTTACGTTGCTCATTACAGAGATTCTCCTTCTGCTAACATACCGGCCGCACGCAGGGCATCTTCCAGCCAGCCCGGACGCAAATCACCCTGCTTAATACCCGCGATGCGGCGCGTTTCGGCGTCCAGCTTCTTCGCCGCCAGGGCAATGATGCGTTCCACATCCTGTTTAGCGATCACCACCACGCCATCGGCATCGCCGACCACCAGGTCGCCCGGCTCAATCGACGCACCGGCCACCGACACCGGATGGTTAACGCGTCCGGGAATACTTTTGGTGGGGCCGCTCGGGTTGAGGCCGGCAGCAAACACCGGATAGCTGCCCTGCGCGAGGGCGTCAGCATCACGCACCGCGCCATCAATGATGATGCCGGCGATGCCGGACGCTTCGGCCTGGGTAGCCATGATTTCACCCAGCAGCGCGCAACTGATGTCGCCTTTGCCGTCCACCACCAGCACATCACCCGGCTGGGCGATAGCCAGCGCTGCGTGAATCGCCAGGTTATCGCCCGGACGCACTTCCACCGTGATGGCCGGCCCGGCGACTTTCATCTGCGGCGACAGCGGCTTAACGCGGCCATGCAGAGTGCCGCGACGACCGGCGACATCGGCCAGAATCGCCGCCTGGAATGCGGCGGCCTGGCTGACGGACAGGGCGCTGACGCGCTCGATGTTGCGGTTGATCAGGTTATTTGCAGAGACAGACATAATTCACCTCGTGGTTTGTTTTACCTGGTACAACAATGTTGTACAATATAAAACAACTATATCGACGATCTGACGCCGCATGCCAGTGTTACGAAGGTGTTTGTGATGTAAACACGATGTGACTCACAGTTTTCAGGTACACTCAGGACGGCACAAATCAGGAGGAAAAAATGGGAAATGAAGGCGTTAATGCGGTGGAGAAGGCGTTGTCGCTGCTGGATTGTTTTAAGCCGGGCGAAGAGAGCCTGTCGCTGACTGCGCTGTCGCAGCTTTCCGGCTATCACAAAACCACTGTCTATCGTCTGATGAACTCGCTGGAAAGGATGGGCTATGTGGTGCGCAGTGACAGCGGGGTCTACACGCTCGGCCCGCGTCTGTTATACCTCGGCAAGCTTTATGAGCAATCATTCCATCTGGCCAGCGTGGTGCAGCCGGAATTGCAGGCACTGGCAACGGCGACCAACGAGAGCGCCAGCTGGTACGTACTGGATAACGGCCAGCGTCTGTGCCTGTTTCGTGCTGAATCGTCTGATGGCCTGCGTCATACGCGCCTGCCGGGGACAATTTTTCCGCTCGATAACTCAGCCATCAGTAAGGTGCTGCGTTTCTGGGGCATGAATGAAAATCTCTTCGATGCGCTGCCGTCGCTGCCAATATTCAGCTCGGGCGCGCGCGATCCGCACATCGCGGCCTTTGCCGTACCGGTATTCGCCGAAAATGACCGGCTGACCGCTGCGCTTGCGCTGACCGGCCCGGTTTCGCGTCTGACGCTGAATCGCAAAGATGAAGAGTTAGGCGTGTTGATGCGCGAAGCGGCTGCACGCCTGTCAGCCAAACTGGGCGCGCGCAAAGCATTTTGTGATGCGGTTTATGCGGCTAAATAAGGCTGCGCATTAATCACTCACCGGCGGGCCAGCTGGCCTGCCGCACTCCTTCGGATTTTTTAAAGCAACACCTCAGTTAATGCTGTTTTCCCTGCTGCGCTAAGCCCGGTATACCTTGCGGAAACCAATTAAACGCTGGCAGGCACCATGAGCACCCATACCCGCATCCGCAAATTCAACACCAAAGATACCTATCCTAATCAGTCGCTGGACAACGACCTGTGTCAGGCCGTGCGCGCCGGCAACACCGTTTACGTGCGTGGTCAGATTGGCACCGACTTCGAAGGCAACCTGGTGGGGCTGGGCGATCCGGCAGCGCAGGCCGAGCAGGCGATGAAAAACGTGAAGCAACTGCTCGAAGAAGCGGGCAGCGACCTGTCGCACATCGTGAAAACCACCACCTACATCATCGACCCGCGCTATCGCGAGCCGGTGTATCAGGTGGTGGGCAAGTGGCTCAAAGGCGTGTTTCCCATCTCCACCGGCCTGGTGATCTCGGGACTGGGCCAGCCGCAGTGGCTGATGGAGATCGACGTGATTGCGGTGATCCCCGACGACTGGCAGCCGCAATAAGGAGCGCCGCATCATGACGTTATCGATTGTTGGACGCTGCGCGCAAACCGGCCAGCTGGGCATCGCGGTCAGCTCGTCGAGTATTGCGGTCGGCGCACGCTGTCCGTGGTTGCGCGCCGGCGTCGGCGCGGTCTCCACGCAGAACATCACGCTGCCGGCGCTGGGCCCGCGCATCCTTGATCGGCTGAGTCAGGGCGAGACGGCGCAGCAGGCGCTGCAGAGCGGCCTTGCCAGCGATGACTTTTTTGATTATCGCCAGCTTACGGTGCTGGCGGCCGACGGCAGCAGTGCCTGCTTCAGTGGAACGCACACGCTGGGGGTGAATCACGCGCTGTGCGGCAGCGACTGCGTAGCGGCCGGTAATTTGCTGGCGAATCCCGAGGTGATTGCGGCGATGGTCAGCGCGTTTACGCAGCAGCCGGGCGAACTGGCCGCACGGTTAATCGCGGCCATGCAGGCCGGGATGGCCGCCGGAGGCGAAGCCGGGCCGGTTCATTCGGCGGCGCTGGCAGTGGTGGGCGAACCGTCGTGGCCGCTGGTTGATCTGCGCGTTGACTGGACGGAGGGCGATCCCATCGCGGAACTTCATCAGCTGTGGCTGGCCTATCAGCCGCAGATGCAGGATTACCTGACGCGCGCGCTCAATCCCACGCTGGCACCCCGTTACGGCGTGCCGGGCGATGAATAAGCGTGAGGAGACGCGATGTTGACCAGCCGTAACCTGCTCGAACATCTGGTGGCTTTCGACACCACCAGCCGCGAATCCAATCTCGCGCTGATCGATTTCTGCTGGCGCTACCTCAGCGGGCTCGGCGTGACCTGTGAACTGATGCACAACGCAGAACGCAGCAAGGCCAATCTCTATGCGCGGCTCGGGCCAGCCGGCAGCGGCGGGGTGATGCTATCGGGCCACAGCGATGTGGTGCCGGTTGATGGCCAGACGTGGACGGTGCCGCCGTTTGCGTTGACCGAACGCGACGGCAAGCTGTACGGACGCGGCACGGCAGACATGAAAGGCTTCCTCGCCTGTATGCTGGCCGCCGTGCCGCATTTTCTCGCCCAGCCGCTGCGTCAGCCGCTGCACCTGGCTATCTCCTATGACGAAGAGGTGGGTTGCCTCGGTGTGCGCTCGCTGGTGGATTCGCTGGCGCAGCGCAGCGATCGACCGGCGATCTGCCTGATTGGTGAGCCGACAGAACTGCGTCCGGTGCTGGGCCACAAAGGCAAGCTGGCGATGCGCTGCGAAGTGCAGGGCGCGGCCTGCCACTCGGCGTACGCGCCGCAGGGCGTCAATGCGATTGAATACGCCGCGAAGCTGATCCAGCGCTTAACCGTCATCGGTGAACGTCTGGCGGCGCCTGAACGACAGGATGCGCGCTTCGATCCGCCATTTACCACCGTGCAAACCGGGGTGATCCACGGCGGACGCGCGCTGAACATCGTGCCTGACGCCTGCAGTTTTGATTTCGAAGTACGCACGCTGCCGCAAGAGGATGCGCAGCAGGTGGCAGACGAGCTGGTGACGTATGCGCAGCAGACGCTGGAGCCGCAGATGCGCGCGGTGCAGCCCGCCAGCGCCATCCGCTTCTCGCCGCTCAGCGCCTATCCAGGGCTGGATACCGCCGCGCACAGTGCCGCGGCACAGCTGATTGCCCGGTTGAGCGACAGCGACAGCTTCGGCACCGTAGCGTTTGGCACTGAAGGCGGACTGTTTGCCGCCGCCGGCATCCCCTGTGTGGTGTGCGGTCCCGGCAGTATGGAGCAGGGCCATAAGCCCGACGAATTTATCACCCTCGCACAGCTGGACGCCTGTGACAGCCTGTTACGCCGGCTGGCGACCTGGATGTGCGAATGAACCCGCGACGAGCCACCCCGTCCGAATCCGGAGATTGTATGGTCAGTGTAGAAGTAACCCCGTTTCCGCAGCCGCTGTCATCGGCACCGCATAAGGCCAACGTGGCGGTGCAGCTGGATGGCGTCCTGAAGCGCTTTGGTGATGCCATCGCGCTGCATAAAATTTCTCTCACCATCCACGAAGGTGAGTTTATTACGCTGCTCGGCCCGTCCGGCTGCGGCAAAACCACGTTGCTGAACCTGATGGCCGGCTTTGCCGAAGCCGACGGCGGTGAGATTTTTATCGATGGCGACCTGGTAACGGAAATCCCGCCCTATCAGCGCGAGATTGGCATCGTGTTTCAGAACTACGCGCTGTTTCCGCACATGACGGTGGAGAAAAACGTCGGCTACGGCTTGCGTATGCGCGGCGTGCCGAAAGCGGAAATCGCCGAGCGGGTCGGGCAGGCGCTGGCGCTGGTGAAGCTGGCGGGTTACGGCCAGCGCAAGCCGCGTGAATTGTCTGGCGGGCAGCAGCAGCGCGTGGCGCTGGCACGCGCGCTGGTGATTCGCCCGAAAGTGTTGCTGCTGGATGAGCCATTCTCCGCGCTGGACAAAAATTTGCGTTTATCCATGCAGGTCGAGCTGAAAGCGATTCAGCGCAAACTCGGCGTGACCACGGTCTTTGTTACCCACGATCAGGGCGAAGCGCTGAGCATGAGCGACCGCGTGGTAGTGATGTCGGCCGGGCACGTGCGCCAGATCGGTCCGCCTGATGAGATCTATCGCCGCCCGCAGGATCCGTTTGTCGCCAGCTTCGTCGGTGACGTGAATATTCTGCCGGGCCGCTACGCCGGCCGTGACACCAGCGCGCTGCTGGAACTGGGCGGCAACACGCTGCGCCTGCCGGCCAAACGGGTGCAGGCCAGCGTCGGCGACCGGCTCGATGTGTATGTGCGTCCGGAAAATGTGCAGCTGGCGCCGCTCGGTCCGCAGGCGCTGCTCAGCGCCACGGTGCTGACGCATGTGTTTCAGGGCGACCACGTTGACGTGCATCTTGATATTCCGGCGCTCGGCAGTGCGTCGCTGTTTGCCCGCCAGTCCGGACTGGAGTCGCTGACGCGCTGGCCGGTCGGCAGCGTGGTGGGGCTGACGTTTGATGACGAGGGCGTTTGCGCCTTCGCCAGCGAGGCACAGGGTTAACGCATGGCAACGGAAACCATGACGGCGATCATCGCCGCGCAGTCGGGTGGTGCAGAGGTGCTGACTGCGGTGCAGCGTCCGGTGCCGCAGCCGGGACCGGGCGAAGTGCTGCTGCGCGTCGTCAGCGCAGGGGTTAACCGGCCTGATATTCTGCAGCGCAACGGCATGCCACCGCCGCCAGGCTGCAGCGATATTCTCGGGCTGGAAGCGGCGGGCGTCATCGTTGCGCTCGGCGCAGGCGTCAGCGAATTGCAGCCGGGCATGGCGGTGATGGCGCTGCTGAGCGGCGGCGGTTATGCACAATACTGCGTGGCGCGCGCCGACCTGTGCCTGCCGGTGCCGGACACGCTGCCGCTCAGCCACGCGGCGGGCTTTCCCGAAGCCGCGTTTACCGTCTGGCACAACCTGTTTGAGCTGGGCCGTCTGATGCCGGGCGACAGCGTGCTGATTCACGGCGCGGCCAGTGGCGTGGGCACGCTGGCGATCCAGTGCGCCCAGGCTTGTGGCGCGCGGGTGATTGCCACCGCCGGCGGTGCGGAAAAAATTGCCGCGCTGCAGCAGCTGGGCGTGTGGCGCGCCATCGATCGCCATAGCGAAGATTTTGTGGCGGTGATTCAGACGCTGACCCGGGAACGCGGCGTGGATGTGGTGCTGGATAACGTCGGCGGCGACTACATTGCGCGCAACCTCAGCGTGCTGGCAGCGGGCGGGCGGCACGTCAGCCTCGCCTTTATGCAGCGGGCCACGGTGGAGATCGATTTACAGTTGATCATGCGCAAAGGCCTAAGCCTGACCTCTTCCACGTTGCGACCGAAAAGCGCGGCGGAAAAAGCGCGTCTGGCGCAGTGCGTGCGCGCCCATCTGCTGCCTTTACTGGCCGCCGGGCGCATCACACCGCAGGTGCATCAGCGATTGCCACTGACGGCCGCCGCGCAGGCGCACCGCATCCTTGAAGCCAATGCGAATATCGGCAAAGTGCTGCTGCTGCCAGATGCGGAGGCCATGCCATGATGGAACTTTATTACGCTTCTACCTCGGCTTACGTGCGAAAAGTGATGGTGTGCGCCCGGCTGCTGGGTCTGGCGCCGGAGATCACCCTGCTGGCGTCGGCGGCGCACCCCGTCGAGCGCGATGCGCGCATTGCCGCGTTTAATCCGCTGGCCAAAGTGCCAGCGCTGCGCACTGAACAGGGGCTATGTTTATACGACAGCCGTGTGATCTGCGAATACCTTAACCACCGCGCCGCGGGCCAGTTGCTGCCGGCAGACGGCGAGGCGCGCTGGCTGTGCCTTACGCGCCAGGCGCTGGGTGATGGGCTGCTGGACGCCGCGCTGCTGGCGCGCTACGAAACCAGCGCCCGCCCGCTGGAAAAGCAGTGGTCAGCGTGGCGCGATGCGCAGCTGACCAAAGTGGCGGCTGCGCTGGCGGCCATTGAGCAGCAGGCGGAGGCGTTCAGCCGCACGCCTGACGATCTCGGGCTGATCGCCATCGGCTGCGGATTGGGCTACCTCGACTTCCGTTTTGCTGAACTCAACTGGCGCGCCACGCATCCGCAGAGCGCCGCCTGGTTTGCCCTTTTTGACGCGCACCCGGCAATGGCCGCGACGCGCCCGCACCTGTAACGGAGCCGCAATGTCTCAGATTTTCTTTCTCAATGGGCCGAATGCCAATCTGTATGGCATGGATCGCCACGGTACCTACGGCAGCGACAGTTTCGCCAGCATCGGCGAGCGCTGTCAGCGGCGCGCCGACGCACACGGCCTCAGGCTGCAGTTTCGTCAGAGCAACCATGAAGGCGTGCTGGTGGACTGGATTCAGGAAGCGCGCCAGCAGGCGGACGGGCTGATCATCAATGCCGCCGGGTTGTCGTATCGCTCGGTACCGATTCTGGATGCGCTGCTGATGTTCGATGGCCCGATCATCGAAGCGCACATGAGCAATATCTGGCAGCGCGAGCCGTTTCGTCATCAGTCGCTGGTGTCGAAAGCCGCCACTGGCGTGATCGCCGGGCTGGGCGCGCTGGGTTATGAACTGGCTATCGATGCGCTGGCGACGCTGCTACAGGAGCCCAGCGCATGACGACGCTGGTGTTTTATAGCGAGTTCGACAGCTTCGAGGCGTGGTCGGCGCTGCTGGCACCACAATTACCGGATGTCACTATCTGCCGTGCCGATCAGGTTGCGGATGCCGATAGCGTGCAGTTTGCGCTGGCGTGGAAGCCGCCGCGCGGCTTTTTTGCCCCGTATCGCCAGCTGAAATTGCTGGTGAATCTGGGCGCGGGCGTCGACTCGCTGGTGGGGCGCGACGACCTGCCTGACATCCCGATCGTCCGGCTATCGGACCCGGATATGGCGCGCATGATGGCCGGTTACGTGCTGTTTGCCGTGCTGCGTTACGCGCGTGACATACCGGCATTTGAGCGCGCGCAGCGTGAACATCGCTGGCACTATCTGCATCCGCGCGAGCCGGCGTCGATTCGCGTGGGCGTGCTGGGGCTGGGCGAACTGGGTGCGTATGCGGCGCGCGAACTGGCGCGTCAGGGCTTTGACGTACGCGGCTGGTCGCGGTCGCCCAAAGCGCTGGACGGCATTCACTGCGTCAGCGGTGCGCAGGCGCTGGATGCGTTTCTGGCCAGCAGCGACATTCTGGTGGTGATGCTGCCGCTCACGCTGGAAACCCACGGATTGCTGGATGCGCAGCGCCTGGCGCGATTGCCGCCGGGCTGCGCGCTGATCAACGTGTCGCGCGGCGCGATTGTCGATCAGCCCGCGCTGACCGCGGCGCTGCAGAGCGGACAGATCGGGCACGCCACATTAGACGTGTTTGATCGCGAGCCGCTGCCGCCCGACGATGCGCTGTGGGGCATGGAAAATGTGCTGATCACCCCGCATCTGGCGTCGGTAGCGATCCCGGCCAGCGCCGCGCGTCAGGTGGCTGATAACATCCAGCGGGTGATGCGCGGCGAGCCGGTGCTCAACCAGGTGTTTCCCGCGCGGGGTTACTGAGCGCGTCAGGCGACGCGCACCACCTGCGGGTCGAAGTAGCTTGGCGCGGCCATGCCGGGAATGTATTGATCGGAGATGAACATGCGGCAGCGTTCGGCGAAGGCGTTGACCACCATCGATTGCTGCACATGGGCCACCGTGGCGTATCCCAGCAACATCGGCCGGTTCACGCCGGCAAGGCGCACGCGGATCACCCGTTTGCCATCCTGCGACAGATTGGCTTTGGGCCGCACATTGGCGATGCCAAATCCCACGCCGTTGGCCACCATCGCGCGTACCACTTCCATATTGCCGGAGCGCATCACAATGTTGGGCGTGACGCCCGCTTCGCTAAACAGGCTGAGAAAATATTCGCGGCTCCACGGCATATCCAGCAGCACCATCGGCACCGTAGCGAGATCCTGAATGGTCACCGCAGACTGACTGGCAAACGGGTGATGTTCGCCGACCATCACATACGGCGGCAGCTGCGCCAGCGACTGAAACGCGATGTCGCTGGCCGGCACCAGATCGTAGGTCAGCGCGATATCGATATCGGCGGCGCGCAGCTGTTTCAGCAGCTGTTCATGATTGCCCTCCACCAGCGTGATGCGCACGCCGGGGAAGGCACGACCAAAGCCAAACACCAGCTCCGGCGTCAGCATCGGCGCCAGCGTGTCGAGACAGCCGACGCGCAGCGGGCCGCGCACGTTGTTCAGCGACTCTGAGGCGATGGTATACAGATTCGACATCTGTTCCAGAATCAGCTTCGCCTCTTTTAATACCTGATGGCCAATGGCGGTGAGCGACACGCCCTGCGCGTGGTGGCGCACAAACAGCTGCACCCCCAGCTCGGATTCGATGTGGGTAATGGCGGCCGAGATCGACGGTGACGACACGTGAATACGTTCGGATGCGCCAATAATGCTGCCGGCTTCGCCGGACGCGACGAAGTATTCCAGCTGGCGCTGGGTGATGCGACTGAGCATGCAGATTCTCCTGGTGTCGCCAGCGCGATCTTGTCGCGCCGGCTTTTCTATTTACCCCTGTTTCCATGCATTTATCATGCCGGACAGCGAATAGCAGCATAATCCCCTGCCTGACCCTTCACGCCCATTCGCTTCTGCCTCACTAAGGCTTAAGAAAATCCGTTGCAAAGCAGCGACTTTTTTAGCGTCAGAAATTCCGATGCAACGGCGAGGAAAAGGCTGTTTTACCGCAGCAGCGGCCAGCGGCAGAATCGCTGTGACACCTGCTTTTCACTTTCGCACTGTTTTGGCGCAGCGCGCCGTGGCGAATCAACGGTGGTTCAGAGCAGCGATAACAGCCTTTTCATTCACTGGGGACAAAAATATGTTGCGTAAGATGTGTGCCTTAACGTTGTTAACCACGGGAATTCTGAGCGCAGGGAATGCCATGGCCGCCGACAAGCTGATTGTCAGCACCTGGGGCGGCAGCTTTAAAGATCTGATCGATCAAACCATCGCTAAAGAGTTCACCAAAGAGACCGGAGTCGAAGTGCAGTTCGTCACCGGCGGCACCATCGATCGCCTCAACAAAGCCAAACTGGCGGGCGGTTCGCCGGAAACTGACGTGACCTTTACCACCGCGCACGTCGGCTATCTGTATGCCAACAGCGGCCTGTTCGAGAAGCTCGACATGAGCAAAATCCCTAACGCGGTCAACCTGGTGCAGCAGGCGAAAGTCAGCCCGTATCATCTTGGCGTGTGGGGCTACGTCTACACCATTGGCTACCGTCCGGATTTGGTGCCGAAAGGGGAAACCTTCACCAGCTGGAACGACCTGTGGAAGCCGGAGCTGAAAGGCACGCTGGCGCTGCCCGACTGGGATCCGAGCCACATCATCGCCGTGGCCGCCAAACTCTCCGGCAGCGATGCGGCGCACTGGCAGCAGGGCCAGGCGAAGCTGAAAGCGCTGATTCCTAACATCAAATCGTTCTACACCGATGATGCCAACAGCCAGCAGCTGATCTCCACCGGAGAAACGCCGGTGCAGGTGATGCTGTCAATGAACGCCTACAGCATGATTGCGGAAGGGGTCAACATTAAGCTGGCGATACCGAAAGAGGGCGCGATCCTCGGCGTGGATACCGTCGGCATTAATAAAGGCAGCAAACATGCCGATCTGGCGTACAAGTTCATCAACATCGCACTGAAACCGGAAATTCAGCAGCAGGTGGCGAAGATCTATCGCGGTAGCCCGACGGTGACCAACGCGCATATCGATCCGGAGCTGGCGAAGCTGCCAGGCATGCTGACCACGCCGGCGCAGTGGAATGCCACCATCAATACCGATCCCCAACTGCGTGCGGAGAAAACCGCCGAGTGGCGTCAGTGGTTCTCTGAAAACATCATGTCTCACTGATTGTCCTGGTGCTGCGGCGGGGCGGGTGCCTCGCCGTAGCCGGTAACACCTATGCAGGCAGTAACGTCCATGACGAAAAAACCGACATTTTTACCCTGGTTCATTCTTCCCGCCACGCTGACCGCGATGGGGCTGGTCGTCGCGATGTTTGCGGTGATGCAGTTCAGCGTGCGTGCATACATCCCCGGCTCGCTGGATGTCGGCGGCTTTACGCTGGCCAATTTCAGTGGCCTGTTCAAACGCATCTACGGCGACGCGTTTCTCAATACCGTGCTGCTCAGCGCCAAAACGGCTTTATTTGGTTTGCTGATGAGTTACCCGCTGGCCTATGCGCTGGTGCGCACCCGCACTGCATGGATCAAATCCACCATTCTGATCATCGCGATTACTCCGCTGTTTCTGGGGGAAGTGGTGCGCACCTATTCGTGGATTATCGTGCTGGGTAACAGCGGCTTTCTTAATAGCCTGCTGCTGGCGCTGGGCATCATCAGCCAGCCAATCCAGTTTATGTTTACCCAGACCGGCGTGGTGGTCGCGCTGGTGCATGTCACCATGCCGATCATGGTGCTGATGCTGGCGACGGCGCTGTCACACATCAATCCGGACTACGAAAAAGCCGCCACCAGCCTTGGTGCCGGGCCGGTACGCGCGCTGCTGACGGTGACCATTCCGCTGTCCATTCCTGGCATCATCGCCAGCCTGACCACCGCGTTTGCCTGGACCTTCAGCGCTTTCGCGACGCCACAACTGATTGGCGGCGGGCGCGTCAGTACCGTGGCTACGCTGGTGTATCAGCTGGGTTTCTCCTCGATGAACTTCCCGTTTGCCGCAGCGCTGAGCATTGCTGGCCTGCTGCTGACCATTCTGCTGCTGCTGGCGCTGAAGCGCATGACGCGCTTCCTGCACGCCATGGGAGGGCACTGATATGACCCGTTCTCACAACGACAAACTGATTGCGCTGCTGGGTAAACTGCTGGTGATCGCCATTCTGGCGTTTGTCATGCTGCCCACCGTCGTGGTGTTTATCTCGTCGTTCAGCAGCACCTCCGTGCTGTTCTTCCCGCCGAAAGGCTGGTCGCTGCGCTGGTTTGAGCGGGCGCTGAGCTACGACGATTTTCGTCACGGCTTCTGGTCCGGACTGATTGTCACAGCATGGGCGTCAACGCTGGCGGTGATCATCGGTGCCACGCTGGCGATTGCCATTGAGCGCTATCGCTTTCCCTGCAAACAGGTGCTGGAGAGCATTCTGCTGTCGCCGCTGTTTATTCCGCATTTCACCATTGGCCTCGGCCTGCTGATGCTGGTGTCGCAGCTCAATCTGGGACGCGGCTATGCGCTGGTGATTTTCTGCCACGTGGTATTAGTGCTGCCGTTCGTGCTGCGCAGCGTCTATGTATCGCTGAAAAATCTCGAGCAGCGGATCGAACTGGCGGCGGCCAGCCTAGGCGCATCGCCGTTGCGCGTGGTATGGACCATTACCGTGCCGCTGATTCTGCCGGGCCTGTTTGGTGGCTGGCTGTTCGCGGCGATTCTCTCATTCAATGAATTCACCGCCTCGCTGTTTATTACCACCCAGGCGACGCAGACGCTGCCGGTGGCGATGTACAACTACGTGCGTGAATTTGCCGACCCGACGCTGGCGGCGCTGTCGGTTATTTATATTGTGGTGACCGCCGTGATGTTAATTATCGCCAATAAGTTTTTCGGGCTGGGAAAAATATTAAACGTTGAGGCCGGGCATTAATTTCGCTGTGCCATTAAGCTGCCGTTAAACATGACAACCTGGTGTTAATCGCCAGCGGCGCAATATTTGCGCCGCGCTGGTGGCATGCCAACTATTCGGGGATGACCTATGTCAGTAGAAAAAATCAATACCGTGATCGTCGGAGCGGGCCAGGCGGGTATCGCCATGAGCGAACATCTGGCGCAGATGCAGATCCCGCACGTGGTGCTGGAGCGCAGCCGCATTGCCGAGCGCTGGCGCTCCGAACGCTGGGACTCGCTGGTGGCTAACGGCCCGGCGTGGCACGACCGCTTTCCTTCGCTGAAGTTTGATAATATTTCACCGGAGGCGTTTCCGCCGAAAGAGCGCATGGCGCAGTATTTCGAGGATTACGCAAAGATGCTCAACGCGCCGGTGCGCACCGGGGTTGAAGTACAGCAGGTGACGCGGCTGCCCGGACGCAGCGGCTTCCGGGTGGTGACGTCGGCGGGAGAATTCGACGCGGATAATGTGGTGGCTGCCACCGGGCCGTTTCAGAAACCCGCGTTCCCGGCCATCGTGCCTGAAGACGCGGTGCCGCAGCAGATCCACTCATCGGCGTACAAGAATCCACAGCAGCTGGCGCCCGGTGCGGTGCTGGTGGTGGGTGCGGGTGCGTCCGGCACCCAGATTGCCGAGGAGCTGCGTCAGGCCGGCCGCGAGGTGTTTCTGTCGGTCGGCGAGCACTACCGCCCGCCACGCGCCTATCGCGCTCGCGATTACTGCTGGTGGCTTGGCGCGCTGGGGCTGTGGGACGAGGTCAAAATCAAGCCGAAGAAACAGCACGTGGCCTTTGCCGTCAGCGGCTATGAAGGCGGTAAAACCGTGGATTTCCGCCGGCTGGCCCATATGGGCATTACGCTGGTCGGCATCACCGAGCGCTGGGATAACGGCGTGCTGCGCTTTGCGCCGGGGCTGGCAGAGAATATCGCCGAAGGTGACAGAGCCTATTTCGAGGTGCTGCGCGATGCGGATGCGTACATTGAGCGCAACGGGCTGGATTTACCGGCCGAGCCGCAGGCGTGGGAGCTGTTGCCGGATCCGGACTGCCTGTTAAATCCGCTGATGCAGCTGGACGTGCAGGCGGTGGGCATCAGCACCATTATCTGGGCTACCGGGTTTAAATTTGATTTCAGCTGGCTGCAGGTGGATGCATTTGATGAACAGGGCCTGCCATTCCACAAGCGCGGTATTTCTGCCGAGCGCGGTATTTATTTCCTTGGCCTGCCCAATCTGGTCAACCGGGCGTCGTCGTTTATTTACGGCGTGTGGCACGATGCGAAATATATTGCCGACCACATCGCGCTGCAAAATGCCTATTCGGATTACGTAAAGTCGTAATTATTTTCCAGGTGCGCATGAATGCGCACCCTACGGAAGATCTACAACGCCCGCACGTACTGTTGTCTTGCAACCTTTGAATTAGCACGATAAATCGTGCCGCTACACCAGGTGCGGCTGGAAGGTGCAGTAATCACAGCGCGCACAAACCGTAGCGGCGCAATTCATTGCGCATTGGGCAGCAGCGCAGCGGACAACCAGCACGATAAATCGTGCCGCTACACCAGGTGCGGTTGCAAGATGCAGTAATCACAACGCGCACAAACCGTAGCGGCGCAATTTATTGCGCAACAGGCAGCAGTGCGATGGACAACCAGCACGATAAATCGTGCCGCTACAACAGGTGCGGCTGGAAGGTGCAGTAATCACAACGCGCACAAACCGTAGCGGCGCAATTTATTGCGCATCGGGCAGCAGCGCAGCGGACAACTAGCACGATAAATCGTGCCGCTACACCAGGTGCGGTTGCAAGATGCAGTAATCACAACGCGCACAAACCGTAGCGGCGCAATTTATTGCGCAACAGGCAGCAGTGCGATGGACAACCAGCACGATAAATCGTGCCGCTACACCAGGTGCGGTTGCAAGGTGTAGAAAACACAGCGCGCACAAACCGTAGCGGCGCAATTTATTGCGCAACCTGACATAGCAATCATCAGATTCCAGACAAAAAAATGCCGGTGGGCGACTGCTCGCGCACCGGCATCGGTTCGATTGACTCAGCGATGGCGTATTACAGCGCCATATCCTGCTTGGCGGACTCTTCGCGCGGTTTGGCCTGCGCAGGTGCCGACTGCTGATCGTCCATGTTAATCACTGGCGGTTTGGTCAGCTGCAGCACGGATGCGGTGTTATCCCATACCTGCTGGGTCAGCGCGGTGTTGCCGTTCAGCTTCTGGCCGAAGCTTGGCACGATAGCGCGGATCTTCTGCTGCCACTCCGGTGACGCGAACTGCTGCGGGAACAGCTTCTGCATCACGTTCAGGGTGATCGGTGCCGCAGTAGATGCACCCGGTGAAGCACCCAGCAGGGCCGCCACGGTTTTTTGCTGATCGGTCACGATTTCGGTACCCAGCTTCAGCACGCCGCCTTTCTCAGCATCTTTCTTGATGATCTGCACACGCTGGCCGGCCTGAATCAGTTTCCAGTCCTCTTTACGCGCGTTCGGGTAGTACTCTTTCAGCGCGGCAAAGCGGTCGTCATCGTTTAGCATCACCTGACCAATCAGGTATTTCACCAGGTCAAAGTTATCGATGCCCACGTGCGTCATCGGCATGAAGTTGCTGGTGGTGGTGGCACTCAGCAGATCAAACAGCGAACCGTTCTTCAGGTATTTGGTCGAGAACGTGGCAAACGGCCCAAACAGCACCACTTTCTTACCGTCGAGGTTACGGGCATCGATGTGCGGTACCGACATTGGCGGTGCGCCTACGGAAGCCTGACCATACACTTTCTGCAGGTGACGGCTGGTGATTTCAGGGTTTTCGGTCATCAGGAACGAACCGCCCACCGGGAAACCGCCGTAGTTATCGGCTTCAGGAATACCGGTTTTTTGCAGCAGCTTGATCGCCGCACCGCCCGCGCCGATGAATACGTATTTCGCATCCACTTCACGGTTTGCGCCGCTCTTCACGTCTTTGATGGTGACGTGCCAGGAGTTGTCGCTGTTGCGTTTGAAATCGGTGACTTCAGAGGAAGTTTCCAGCTTGAAGTTCTGATCTTTCTGCAGGCTGCCGATCAGCTGACGGGTAATTTCACCGTAGTTCACATCGGTACCCACCGGCGTCCAGGTGGCGGCTACTTTCTGATTCGGATCGCGACCTTCCATCACCAGCGGTGCCCACTGCTCGATCTGCTTGTGATCGGTAGAGAACTTCATGCCCTGGAACAGGGTAGTTTTCTGCAGCGCCGCATAGCGTTTGGTCAGGTATTCGACATTTTTGTCGCCCCAGACAAAGCTCATGTGCGGGGTGGAGTTGATGAACGAACGCGGATCGTGCAGCACGCCACGCTGTACCTGGCTGGTCAGGAACTGGCGGGTAATCATGAACGATTCATTGATTTCCAGCGCCTTACTCACATCGATGGAACCGTCTGCACGCTCTGGCGTGTAGTTCAGCTCCATGTTGGCAGAGTGGCCAGTACCGGCGTTATTCCAGCCGTTGGAGGATTCCAGCGCGACGCCGTCGAGACGCTCAACCATCAGTTGTTTCCAGCCCGGTTGCAGCTCCTGCAGCCAGGTACCGAGCGAGGCGCTCATGATACCGCCGCCAATCAGCAGCACGTCGGTTTTTTCTGGTGCGTTCTCAGCGTGAACCGCTGAAGAGACAAGCAGTGCCGTCAGCGAAAGCGCGGACACAAGTTTTTTGGTCTGAGTCATGCCAGTCCTGTTTATTCTTTGCAGATGAACGTTAAAAATTCGGTTGGCAAATTAAAAGATTGTTACGAAAAGATTAACTTGTTTTTAGTTAATTAACTATTGATGGCAATTAATTAACTTTCATAAAAGCGGGATGGCGAAATAAACGGCAGGAATACAGCAGAAATGCGGGAAAAAGCAACAATATATCCGCTAACGGAGCGCGGTTATTATTTATAACGACGGGCACGACTTAGGTCAAATTAAATCCGCTGCCGCGATGACAAATCATGCACTATCACTGCACGGAGCGTGTTGATGATCTGACGCCGAATGGGTTTACCCTAAGGTCTCTGATGACTTGTTTAACTTTCGCGTGGACATGAGCATGGCGGGCAAAACCCTGTATGAAAAGCTGATTGAACAGCATGTGGTACGTCACCTGGACGATGAGGGGCACGTGCTGCTCTATATCGACCGGTCAATCCTCAATGAATACACCAGCCCGCAGGCGTTTAGCGGTCTGCGCGACCGGTCGCGGCGCGTGCGCCATCCGGCCACCATTCTACTCAACGTTGACCACGTGAACCCGACGCGGCCAGTGCGCGATGCGGCGATGACCGACGCTGGCGGTCAGCTGCAGGTCGATTACTTCCGCAAAAATGCTGAACACTTTGGCATCGAGCTGTTTGACGTGCTTGACCCGCGACAGGGCATTGAACATGTGGTGGCGCACGAGCAGGGGCTGGTGATGCCGGGCATGGTGATTGCCGCCGGCGACAGCCATACCACCACTTACGGGGCGTTTGGTGCGCTGGGGTTCGGCATCGGCACCTCGGAAATCGAGCACCTGCTGGCGACACAGACGTTGATATATCGCACGCTGAAAACCATGCGCGTTGAAGTCACCGGCGAGCTGCCGTTTGGCTGTGCCGCCAAAGACATCGTGCTGGCGTTGATCGAACAGATTGGCGCATCCGGCGCTACGGGGTATGCGATTGAGTTTTCCGGCAGCGCGATCGATGCGCTGAGCATGGAAGGGCGTATGACGCTGTGTAACATGGCAGTGGAAGCCGGCGCGCGCGGGGCGATTATCGCGCCGGATGACAAGGTCTACGCTTACATTGCCGGCAAACCGCAAATGCCGGTGGGCGAACTGTGGCAGCAGGCGCTGGCCGAGTGGCGCACGTTGCGCAGCGATGATGATGCGGTATTTGACCGGCAACTGACCATTGATTGCAGCGATCTGGAACCGAAAGTCACCTGGGGCATCAGCCCGGATCAGGCCTGCGCCATCAGCGGCCACGTGCCTAATCCGGCTGACGAACCCGATCTGGTGAAACAGCAGGCGATGAAAAATGCGTTGCACTACATGGGGCTGCAAGCCGGCACGCCGCTGGCCAACATTGCCATCACCCACGCGTTTATCGGCTCCTGTACCAATGGGCGCATTGAAGATTTGCGCGCCGCGGCAGCGGTGATTGGCACCCGCAAAATCGCGCCGCACGTGCGCGGCATCATCGTGCCGGGCTCAACCCAGGTGCGGCAGCAGGCGGAGGCGGAAGGGCTGGCGGCCATCTTTATCGACGCTGGCTTCGAGTGGCGTCAGTCGGGCTGTTCGATGTGTCTGGCGATGAACGAAGATGTGCTGGCACCGGGCGATCGCTGCGCATCGGGCACCAATCGTAACTTTGCCGGCCGTCAGGGCGCGGGCGCGCGTACTCACTTAATGAGTCCGGCGATGGTCGCCGCCGCTGCGCTGGCGGGCCATCTGGTTGATGTTCGTCACTATCTGCAATCCGGGGTTTAATATGCAAGCTTTCACTACCATCACCGGCAAGCTGGCACCGCTGCCGGCTGCTAACATCGATACCGATGTGATTATGCCCAAGCAGTTTCTCAAAGGCATTGACCGGCAGGGGCTGGACCGCGGCGTGTTCTTTGACCTGCGCTTTCTGGCCGACGGTGCACCAAACCCTGATTTCATCCTCAATCAGCCGGGCTGGCAGAACGCGACGTTTTTGCTGGTCGGCGCCAACTTTGGCTGTGGCTCCAGCCGCGAACATGCAGTGTGGGGGCTGAATCAGCTGGGCATCCGCGCGATTATCGGCACCAGCTTCGCCGGCATTTTTGACGACAACTGCCAGCGTAACGGCGTGCTGACGCTGAGCCTGAGCGAGGCGGATTATCAGCGTCTGAGCGCGGTGGCCGCCGATGCGCAGCGCAACACCATCAGCGTGTCGCTGGAGCAGCAAACCATTCAGTTCGCGGATGAAGTGATTCACTTTACGGTCAGTGCCCTGAAGCGCGAAATGCTGATCGGTGGCGGCAGCGCGGTGGACTGGACGCTGCAATATGAAGCGGATATCCGCCAGTTTGAAGCGCAGCACTTTGCGCAGCGCCCGTGGCTGCAGCGCACCAGGGAGCAACCATGAGTAAGATTATCGATCGCGGCCCGTCGCCGTTTATCGCCGGTTTTACCCTGCAGGATGTGACGCTGGATAATGGCGTTACGCTGCGCGTGGCCAGCGGCGGCAAGGGCACGCCTTTGCTGATGCTGCACGGCCATCCGCAAAATCATCTGGCCTGGCGTAAAATCGCACCACAGCTGGCGCAGCATTATCAGGTGATCCTGCCGGATTTGCGCGGCTACGGTGACAGCAACAAGCCCGCCAGCGATGCTGAACATCTGCCGTATGCCAAACGCAGCATGGCACAGGATATCAGTCAGCTGATCGACGCGCTTGGCCTGCAGCGCGTGGCGTTTGTCGGCCACGATCGCGGCGGGCGCGTCGGGCACCGGCTGGCGCTCGATCATCCGGAGAAAGTCAGCTGCTGCGTGTTTGTCGATATCGCACCCACTGCCACCATGTACGCGCTGACCGATCAGGCGTTCGCCACGCGCTATTTCTGGTGGTTCTTCCTGATTCAGCCGCACCCGCTGCCGGAGACCATGATTGGTCACGATCCGGCGTTCTTTTTGCGTAAACACATTGATGGCCAGCTGAAAACGCCGGGTGCGACCGAAGCGGCGATATTCGAAGATTATCTGCGCTGCTATCAGGATCCGGCGATGATCCACGCGGTATGTGAAGATTATCGCGCCGCCGCCAGCATTGATTTGCAACACGATGCCGCTGACAGCGACCGGCGCATTGCCTGCCCGCTGTTACTGCTGTGGGGCGAAAAGGGCACGGTCGGTCAGCTGTATGATGTGGTGCACACCTGGCAGGACAAGGCGCTGCAGGTGCAGGGCGAGGCGTTACCGTGCGGCCATT
Source organism: gamma proteobacterium symbiont of Lampromicra miyakona (assembly GCF_059730895.1). Lineage (NCBI taxonomy): Bacteria > Pseudomonadati > Pseudomonadota > Gammaproteobacteria > gamma proteobacterium symbiont of Lampromicra miyakona. Next base: position 253,339 of record NZ_AP035933.1, read on the forward strand.
CACCGCAGGAAGAGGTGCCAGAGCGGTTTCTGCACTCGCTTCAGCGCTTCCTGGGATCTGTGTTATAACCACGTGGCGTTCACTCACCATGTGCTGTTATGAAAATACTGCTTGCCGGAAAAAGTTATCAGAAGCCGTTACAGGGTTGGCCGTCGATTGAAGACCTGTACGTGTTTATCAGCGTGGCGCGGCATGACGGTTTCGGCCGCGCGGCGATTGAGCTGGGTCAGTCACCGTCTTACATCAGTAAACGCATCGCCATTCTGGAAAAACAGCTGGAGACGCGGCTGTTTTTCCGCACTAACCGCGTGATGCGCCTGACGCCGGAAGGTGAAAAAGCGCTTGAGGGCGCGCTGCAGGTAGTGCAGGAAATGGATGGCTTTCTCAATAATTTCCGTCAGTGGCGCGGCGAGCTGACCGGGGAAATTACCGTCGGCTGCTCGTTTGGTTTCGGTCAGGACTATTTGTCAGATGCGGTTTCGGCATTTATTCACCAGCATCCGTCGCTGAATATTAAACTGATGCTAAGCGATCGGGCATTCGACCTGCTACAGAGCGGCACGGATGTGGAAATCTGCGTTGGCGATGATCTCAATCCTTCCTATATTGCCCGCCGGCTGATTGCTAACCGGCGCATTTTATGTGCCGCGCCGGCGTATTTATCCCGCGCCGGTATGCCAGCCTCGCTGGATGCGTTAATTCATCACAGCTGTCTGATCATTAATGAGCGCGATAATTCATTTGGTAACTGGGCACTGACCAATGGCGAGCAGCAGGTGTTGTGTCGCCTGAACAGCCATTACTCTTCCAATAGCGGCAAGGTGATTCTGCACTGGGCGTTGCAGGGGCATGGTATTGCGCTGCGTTCAGCGTGGGATGTGGCGCCGTATCTGGCGACGGGCGAGCTGGTGGCGGTATTACCGCAGTGGTATCAGGAAGCCAATATCTGGGCGGTGTATACGCAACGCGCCGCAGAATCGCAGCGTATTAAAGTTTTTCTCGATTTTCTCGCCGCCTATTTTAATGAAAAAAGCCTGCCAGAAATGACGGGCAGGCCATAAACAGAAAAACGCGTTAATCCCGGCATCAGCCGTAAGCCACCTTGTCATTGATGTGATACAGCGTGGCAGTGGCCGCCATCACATGCTGGCCGTCGTGGCCCGGCTCATGTGATTCAACGTCGGTAATATGATAACCGACGGCGCCGGCCGCCTGGGCTTTTTTCACAATGGCGTCTGTTAACTCTTCCATTGACGTGGCCCAGCTTACGGAGGTGACACCCGCCGGATGGATTGAGGATAATTCGCGGTGCGTCAAATCGGCGCGAATTAAAACCGGTTTAACATTTTGCGGCGTAAAAATGGAAATCACATCGTTAATTAACGCTTTCATGGTCTTACTCCTCAAAAATAACAACAGAGCCGGAAGTGAATTAACCGATCCTGAGATCGTTGTTTATTGGTTTATACATTCCGGCAAAGCGCACGGTGAATCATCATGCCGGTAGGGTTAATAAACACCTTTTGAGGTTATGCGTTTTAGCTTTAATTGCTAATCAGATGTTAAGAAAAGTTCCGCCACAACTCCGGTAATGTTTCGCTAATATTTTTTCATCTGCTTACATTTGCCATCAAAAAAGTCGGTGCGTCATATGCGGGCAAATCCAGCCATCCGTGGCCCTGCAGCTTAAAATTCGCGCTGGCCGCCCAGTTCGATCACCCGGTTGGGCGGAATATGAAATTGCTCATGGGCGCGCAGCGCGTTGCGCTGGCAGAAGTGAAAAATCCCGCCGCGCACCCGCGCCAGACCGCGGCGTTTTTTCATCACCAGCGTATCGTGCGCGGTAAAAAATGACGCTTCATTCACCGTGCAGCCAAAACCTTCCAGTCCACACAGATGCAGAATCTCGGCCATCGACGGCACTTCACGCCAGCCGTAAGCGGCAGTGACCTGCCAGAACGACGGCGACAATTGCGTAATGCTGATGCGCTGCTGGTTATAGACGCGCGGCGTATCAGTGGTGCGGATATGCAACAGCACCACGCGGCGGTGCAGCACGCGGTTATGCTTGAGGTTGTGCAACAGCGCCTGGGGAATTTCAAACTCTTTACGCGCGAGGAAGATGGCGGTGCCCTCGACGCGGTTCGGCGGATTGCTCTCCAGCGATTTTACCAGTGCCAGCAGGCCATCCTGGTCGTTATTCAGACGACGAATCAGGCGGTTACGCTCGCTGCTCCAGATCAGCATCAATCCCATCATGGTCAGCGCCAGCAGCACCGGCACCCAGCCGCCGGACAGCAGTTTCATCAGGTTGGCGATGAACAGCGGCACGTCGACCACCAGCATACACAGCAGGAACAGCAGCGCCAGCGGCAGCGGCCAGCGCCAGTTGCGCAGTGCCACCACGCCCGCGAGGCAGGCGGTGATTACCATGGTACCGGTCACCACAATGCCGTAAGCCGAGGACAACGCGGACGACTGACGGAAAGCCAGCACAATCAGCATCACGGCGGTGAACAGCAGCCAGTTCACCACCGGAATGTAAATCTGCCCGGACTCGGTATGCGAGGTGAAAATGATGCGCATCGGCGGTAAAAAGCCCTGGCGAATGGCCTGATGCGTCAGGGTATAGACGCCGGAAATCACCGCCTGCGCCGCGATGACCGTGGCCAGCGTTGACAGCACAATGAGTGGAATCTGCGCCCAGCCGGGAGCCAGATTAAAGAACGGATTGTTCAGCGCCTGCGCATCGGCGATCACCAGCGCGCCCTGGCCGAAGTAATTCAGTATCAGCGCCGGCATGGCGATCACCAGCCAGGCGAGACGAATGGGTGCTTTGCCCAGGTGGCCCATATCCGCATACAGCGCTTCCGCGCCGGTCACCGCCAGCACCACCATGCCCATCGCCGCGAGCGAGAGCGCTTTGTGGCTGAGCAGGAAGGTCAGCGCATAGGACGGACTGAGCGCGTGCAGCACTTCCGGGTTGAGCAGAATACCGCGTATGCCAAGTGCGCCGATGGCCACAAACCAGACAAACATCACCGGGCCAAACACCCGGCTGACCTTTTCCGTGCCGTGTTTCTGAATAATGAACAGCATCGCGAGAATGGTGAGCGCCAGCGGCACCACATATTTTTCCAGCCCGGGCGAGACGACCTGAATCCCTTCAATGGCCGACAGCACCGAGATGGCCGGGGTGATCACGCCATCACCGTAGAAAAATGCGCCGCCAATCAGACCGGCCAGCACGATGATATGCCCGGCTTTGCGGCCAACGTTGCGGCGTGCCAGTGACATCAGGGTGAGAATACCGCCTTCGCCGTCGTGGTCGGCGCGCATCACGAAGCAGACATATTTCAGCGTGACGATGAGCGTCAGTGCCCAGAAGATCAGCGACAGAAAGCCCATCACCGCCAGCGCCGACGGCGCGCCGTCCGGCAAAATCGACAGGCATTCTTTCAGTGTATACAGCGGGCTGGTACCGATATCACCAAACACGATGCCGGCGGCGGCCAGCATGCCAGCAGGCAGAGACTGTTTCTCTGATTGACTCATACATTTCCTGTTTTTTCAGGGAGAAAGGGCGAGCGCCATCAACCGCACTGGCGTGTCGCAATCACCCACTTTTATGCTGGCGAAGATAGCGTTTCAGCGGCGTAATCGGTAGGGGTTGGCGTTTTTTTGTACGCGATTTTTATACCAATCGACCAAATTTTTACGCCATTTTTACACCGCTGCGGCTTTTTCAACCTGAAGTGTAGACGATTCAGACAGCAGCAGAAGCGGGCTGGCTGGCAGAAAATGGGATGGGGGAGCGCAGATAGCGAGATGATTAAAAATGCAGGAAATAGCGATGCTAAGACTTTGTACCAAAAATTATATCCGTACCCTCCGACCGCACAATATGTAGCGGCGCGATTTATCGCGCTAAGTTAAACATTTCACAGTTGCCGGAATGCGCAATGAATTGCGCCGCTACGATCCGTGCGGCATTGTATTTCGGCACCACCATCCTGCACACATAGTAGCGGCGCGATTTATCGCGCGTTTTAAATGACCGCACCGCTGTAGGTAGCGCAATAAATTGCGCCGCTACGATGGGTGCGGTAATCCTGTTCCTGCCTGCATCAACAGGCAGGTAATCCTTACCAACCCTTAATAATATCGCCTTTATAAATCTCGTTGGCTTTATCCAGCACCGGCTGGGACTGGAACGCTTCTTTCAGCTTCTGCACGTTCGGGCTGTCTTTATTATCTTCGCGCGCCACAATCGCATTCACGTACGGCGACGCTTTGCCTTCCATAAACATCCCGTCACGCGAGGCGGATAAATTCACCAGCGCGGCAAAGTTATTATTAATGATCGACAGATAAACCTGCGGATCGTCCAGCGTGCGCGCCAGCTGTGGCGTATCCACTTCCACAATCTTCAGCTTTTTCGGGTTATCGGTAATGTCCAGCGTGGTCGGCAGCAGACCGGCTTCGGGTTTCACCTTCAGCAGGCCCTGCGCCTGCAACAGCAGCAGGCTACGCCCCAGAGTGGTCGCTTCGTTAGACACGGTCACGGTAGCGCCATCCGGCAGATCCTGCAGTGATTTAATCTTGCGTGAATAACCGGCAATCGGGAACACGAAGGTATTGGTCACGACGGCAAATTTATATCCGCGCTCTTTGGACTGCATCTCCAGATAAGGCAGGCTCTGGAACGCATTGGCGTCCACATCTTTATTGAACAGCGCTTCGTTCGGCTGTACGTAATCGTTAAACGCCACCACATCAACATCGAGCTGATATTTATCGTGTGCCACCTGCTTCACGGTCTGCCACAGCGCCTCATCCGGTCCGGTATTGATCGCCACTTTGATTTTGTTGTCGTTGTGGTTGTCACAGGCGCTGAGCAGGGTGACAGAGGCCGCCAGCAGGGCGGTAAGCCATGTTTTTTTCATTGTTTGCAGGTTTCCTTATGTTTGCAGGAAACCGACTATAGTATACGTCCAGACGTCTGTACATCCGTGCGCGGTGCGATCGCCTGGTATTTATCCAGCGCGGCTGTGTAAGCGCTACGGCTGTGGATGTTGCAGACAGGCCAGATAGCGACGGCCCGACTGCTGTACTGCCTCATCGGCACGCGCGAGAATTTCGCGGCCGGCAAACGCGCCGTACAGGCGCGTAAACTTCACGCCCTGCAACCGCTGCAGCATGGCCGTCACCGTGGCGCCGGCCAGCGGTAACATATTGGGATAGCTCCACATAAACGAAACTGCACTGGCACCGGGCGTTACCTGCAAAATATCGCCGCTCAGCAGCACGCCGCCATCATGCTCCCAGTGCAGCACCGTGCCGCCGGCAAAGTGGCCGCCCAGACGTAACAGCCGCACGCCCGGCAGCAGATCACAGCTGTCGCCGTGCCAGGGCTGCAGACGGGGCGATGCGCGCATGATCCACTCGCTGTCGCTGGCGTGCAAATACACCGGCGCGTCGAACGCGTCGGCCCAGTCCTGCATGGTGCTGTAATAGTGGGGATGGGAGATGGCGATGGCGTGCAGGCCGCCGAGCGCACGCAGCAGCGTGACGGTGGCGTCATCCAGATGCGCGATGCAATCCCACAGGATATTGCCGTGCGGCGTTTGCAGCACAAAGGCGCGCTGGTTGATGGCAAAATCCGGTACGGTTTGCAGGCTGAGCAGCCCGGGCTCCAGCTGTTGCCACTGGTTTTGATGCGAGGCGCGCAGCGCAGACTGATCGATCCACTGCTGCCCGCCGTGCGGCACAAACTGGCGTTCATCCTGACAAATGCGACACTGCGTAAGGGCAGGTTGCTGCTGCTGATAAGACGTGCCGCAGGCGGTACAAATGGTGATCATGTCTTCTCCTCACAGTCTGGTGAGGATCAGTGTAGGCAAGGTACGAGGTTAGCGCGCGATGTCCTGCTGTGGTTGCAGCTGATAAATCCACGCCGTCCGCTGCTGGCCGTCGGTCGTGGTGACCTCAACCGGCACCCGGTCGTAGCCATCTTCAAACTCATCCAGCATCGGCCAGTGCAGCGCCAGCCGCTCCGAGATGAACAGATAACCTGGCACGCGCGCGCCGTGCTCATCAAGTACGATGCCGGGAAAATCGGCGGCCGCGCCCCAGCCGTTAGCATAGTAAGTGCCGGCGACCGTCCCTGCCAGCCACTCACCGCCGATGTTTTCCAGGATATGCGCATTGCACTGGCCCGGCTGCAGCGTGCCGTAAACGAAAAGCGTGTTCATTTTCCCTCGTAAAATCATGCAAAAGCGTTACTTTACCTGCCTGCTGCCGCCCTGTCATCCGCCAAAGGAAGGCCACACCGGCAGTGAAATTCTGCGTTACCGGCTGTGCGATGGCTCGTAATGTGAGGACGCGCGCGGCTTAAAACGGTTAACGTAGCCGCAGATGTTTACCGCTGCTGCCAGCCAGCTTTCTCTTTTTCGAGGTATCCGCGCTATGTTGAAGGGTTCCAGCCTCTGCCGGGGTGCAATCAGGGAGTATCCGCACTCCGCTCAGTTTGATGGCAAAAAGTTTCGCAATGTCCAGCCGCGTCAGTCGCTAAGCTTTGGCGACTACCGCAAAATGCTGTGGGATTTCCTGTTCAATAAACCGAAAGACACCCAGCCACCTGCCGCGCTGCCGGTGCAGCCCATCACGGCCGCCGCGCTGGCACAGGCCGCGCCCAACAGCGTCTTTCGCCTTGGCCACTCTTCGCTGTTGCTGAAGCTCAATGGCCAGTTCTGGCTGACCGATCCGGTATTCGCCGAGCGCGCCTCGCCCTTTAAGCGACTGGGACCAAAGCGCTTTCAGCCAGCGCCGATTGCCGTGGCCGATCTGCCGCCGATCGAAGGCATTATTTTGTCGCACGACCATTACGATCATCTCGATTACCACACCATCATGCAGCTGAAAGATCGGGTGAAGCACTTCCTCACGCCGCTCGGCGTCGGCGATTTGCTGATTAAGTGGGGCGTTGCGCCAGAGAAAGTCATCCAGCTCGACTGGTGGCAGTCGCGGGATATCGGCGGCATCCATTTTGTCGCGACGCCGTCGCAGCACTTTTCCGGACGTGGCTTGTTCGACAGCAACAAACGGTTGTGGTGTTCGTGGACGCTGATTTCTGACCAGTTCCGCCTGTTTTTTGGCGGTGACTCCGGTTACTTCGACGGTTTCAAAGCGATTGGCCGGAAATACGGTCCGTTTGATGCGGCGTTTCTGGAAAACGGCGCTTACGATGCGCGCTGGGCCGACATTCATATGCTGCCGCAGGACACGCTGCGCGCGTTTCAGGACCTCAACGCGCGCTGGCTGTTTCCGATTCACAACGCGGCTTTTGATTTAGCTTTTCACCGCTGGGACGATCCGTTTACCCAAATCGTCCAGCTGGCGGCGGAGCATCAGGTTGCACTGTGTCTGCCGATGCTGGGCGAGGGCGTCGATCTGTTACAGCCGCAGCCCACCGCGGCCTGGTGGTAAAGCACGCAACCCGATGGCCGTTTGGCTATCGGGTTGCGCAGGTCAGGCCGTGAGTTCGTCGTACAGGCTGCGCAGCCGGGTGCGCAGAAACAGAACCGCTTTATGTTTGCGCGAAAGCAGCGCCTGTACGCTGTCGCCGCTTTCGGCGGCCAGATCCTGATAGCTGAAGCCGAGCAGCTCGGTTTTTTCAAATACCTCGCGCTGCGCAGCAGGCAGTTCCGCGAGCGCATCGTCCAGCTCTTCCCACAGCAGCGTCTTCAGATACTCATCCTCCGGCGTCTGCGCCACGCCAAACAGCGTTTCGGCAATTTCATCCTCGGGAAAATCCTCGTCTCCGGCGGCGTTGAACAGCGAGAGCTCGCGTTTTTTTCGTGACCGATCGGTGATCTCGTTGCGCGCGGCGCGAAACAGCCAGGCGCTGACGTTCTCCACCGGCTGTTCCACCTGCAGCAGTTTCCAGCTGATCTCCTGCAGAATATCTTCGGCCTCATCGTGCCGCTCGCTGCGGCCGCGAATAAAGGCGCTGAGCTTAGTGCGGCAGGCGGCGAGGGCCGTCAGCAGCCGCGAATCCTGCGCCATGCCGTTTACTCTGCATCCGGGGATTTGGCGGTCGCATCGTCCGCGGGCGGGCGCGGATCGTCACGCTGGCTGCGGCGATCGTGCCAGTCACAGCGTCCGCCATGATGACCACGGCCGCCAAACCGCTCGCGCCGCTGCTGCATAAAGGCTTCACGCTGCTCCGGCGTCATCTGCATCCAGCGTTCATGCATGCGGCGACGCGCCATGCCAAACATACCGGGATGGAAGCCCAGCCCGCCGAACAGGATGCGACACAGCACCAGCAGTCCCAGCGCCTGCCAGAAGCCAATACTTTTTACGCCGGTCAGTTCCGGCAGCAGCGCATTCCACAGCGACATCACCAGCAGGCCAAGGGCAGCAAACAGCACCACGCCGAGCAGCAGCGGTTTCGCCATGCGGTGATGACCAAAGTGGTGACCACGGGGATGCTGATGCCTGTCAAAATCTCTCATTGGGGTTCCTCATTACGGTGACAAACAGGGTTGGTGATGAGGTAGACGAATCAGCGATGAAATTATTGCTGAAAAAATAAAAAAAGTGCGCGCTGCACGCCAGGCCGCTGGCTTGACTTCTTCTCTGCCTGCCAGTAGGTTGACCGATCTCTTTTGTTCTACCGGATTGCGTTATGACTGCCCGTTCCTCTAAAGCCCGCGAAATCATGGCCTGCACCCGCCAGTTGCTCACCGCCGGCGGCTATAAAAGCTTTAGCTATGCCGATATTGCCGCCCAGGTGGATATCCGCAAAGCCAGCATTCACCACCATTTTCCCGGCAAAGCCGATTTGGTGAAAGCGGTGGTGGAGGAATATCGTGCTGAGGCGCAGGCGGGCATGCAGGCGATGGATGAACAGATCAACGATCCGCTGAACGAAGTGAAAGCCTACGTCGATTACTGGGCGCACTGCATTAAAGAGGGAACTTCACCTTTCTGCATCTGCGCGATGCTGGCGGCGGAAATGCCCACGCTGCCGCCGGATGTTGCCACGGAAGTCAGCGGCCACTTCAGCGATCTCTCCGGCTGGTTAGCGCGCCAGCTGAGCAAAGGCGTCGCCAGCGGCGTTTTCCAGCTCAGCGACAGCGCCGAAAACGAAGCCAAAACGCTGATGGCCAGCGTGCACGGCGCGATGCTGGCGGCGCGGGCATTTAATAATGCCGGGATGTTTGAGCAGATTACTCATCCGCTGCTGCATAAGCTGATCAAAACCGCCTGACGGCGCACAATCAGTGCGCGCCGGCCTGGGCGGGTGTGGTTTGCTGACGCAACGAGGCTTCCATCCTGTCCACCAGCGTTAGCGCTTCACGCAAATGCAGCAGGATAATTTCCCTGTCTTCCTGCATTTCCGCCAGCTCTTCCAGCATTTCGCACTGCTCCGTCAGCTGACGGATGCCGGTGACGCGCAGCGATCCGGTGATGCGATGAAACAGGCTGGCGGCAGTGGCGAGATCGCCGCTTTGCACCACGTCAATCGCCTGCGTCAGATCGGTGCGTGCTTCATTAATCACGATGTCGAGAAAATCCGCGATCGCGCCGGGGCTGTTGGGCATATATTTCTCGATTTCGGCGATATCCACCCAGTCAGAAAAATCATCACCGACCGACAACGCGCTGGCGCTGTGAATCTGGCTCAGAATCGTGGTTAACTGCGCCAGCTTAACCGGCCGGAACACGCATTCGTTCATGCCCGCTTCGAGACAGCGCTGACGCTCCGACTGCTGCGCGTTGGCGGTGATACCGATGATGTAGGTGTGCTTATCTTCCCGGCGGATGTTGCGCGTCATATCCAGGCCATTAATCACCGGCATGTTGCAATCGGTAATGATCACATCCGGCTTCTGCTGCCGCCACTGCGCCAGGCCTTCTTCACCGTTGTTCGCTTCGCGGAAACTATGACCTAACAGCGTCAGCTGACGCGAAATCAGCAGGCGGTTGGCCGGATGATCGTCAATGATCAGCACATTCAGCGCGACCTGCGGCGCAGCGGGCAACGGTTCCGCGACCGGAGACGGCAGCGGGGTAGCGATATCACGCACGCTGACCGGCACGGCGACGTTGAGCACGGTGCCGACGCCGGGTTCGCTCTCCAGAGAAATGCTGCCGCCCATCAGGCGGGTGATCTCCTGGCAGATAAACAGGCCTAGCCCGGTGCCGGCGTTATCCGACAGGCCCGCCTGTTCGAACGGGCGGAACAGCGCATTTTGCGCTGCTTTATCGATGCCGCGTCCGGTATCGGCCACCTGAATTCGCAGCTCGGTATGGCTCTCCAGCGGCGTCAGACCCACCGTAACCTTCACTTCACCCTGATCGGTGAACTTGACGGCGTTACCCACCAGGTTAGACAGCACCTGGCGTACGCGGCTGGCATCGCAAAACAGATCGTCATCGCCGACCGGCAGCATCAGGTTCAGGTTGATGCCTTTCTGCCGCGCCAGGCCGTCAAAGGCACAGATCACCGGGCGCACCAGCGCATGCAGGCTAACCCACTGCGGCTGCAGCGTCATGCGTCCCGACTCAATCTTCGCCATATCGAGAATGTCGCCGACGATATCCATCAGGCTGACCGCCGCTTCGTGCGCCACGCGAATCAGTTCGGTATCGGCGCGGCCTTCCTGCGTCTGCAGTTCCAGCAGGCCAATCACTGCGCTGAGCGGCGTGCGAATTTCATGGCTCATGGTGGCGAGGAAGTCGCTTTTGCTCTGGCTGGCCAGCTCGGTGGCTTCGCGTGCCAGCGAAAGATCTTCCAGCAATTGCAGGTAGTCGGTGACATCCTGCCAGCCGCAAATCAGCCCGCCGCTGCCGACTTCATCGCCGGTGTACGACGTCATCCAGTGGCGGATATGGCGCTTCTGCCGCCCGTCATCAATAACAAATTCCGCCTCTTCCGGAATGTCGCCGGGCTGGATGTTTTTGTCGATCTGCTGCCACACGTGATACAGCGGATGGCGACAGTCATACAGCGAATAACCCAGATGGGTTTGCTCTTCCGGGGTGAAAAACTGGGTAAACGCCGGATTGGTGTGCACGATCATCCCATCCAGCGACGCCACATAAAACGGCCGCGGCGGACCATTGATCAGACGATCGCGCAGCTGAATTTCCTGGCGCAGCAGCGCTTTGGTGCGGCGCGTGCGTTTGACCTGCCGCATCAGCAACACTGCCCAGACAAAGGTGACGGCGATGATGGTGGCTGCGCCCAGCGCGCCGACATAAAACTCTTTGCGGTACAGCTTCCAGGTGTCGAAATGCGCGGCGGGCGTGGCCTGCCAGTGGGTTAATACATCGGTCATCATGCCGGCCGGAATCGCGGCCAGCGCTTTGTTCATGATGTCCTGCAGTTCCGGTTCGCTGCGGCTGACGCCAAAAGCGATAGCTGCTTCCTGCGCCGGTTTCAGCTCGGTTAAGCGCAGTTTGCCGGGATACAGGCCTTCAGAGAGGTAGCGCGCGCCCACCAGCGTATTAATGGTGGCGTCGGTTTGCCCATCCGCCACCCACTGCATCGCCAGGCTGGGATTGCCAACATAATCCACTGACACATCAGGATATTTTCTCAGAAACCAGTGGGAGGCATCCTGCTCGCGCACCAGCGCGGCGCGTTTTGGCGGCGCATCCTGCGCGGCCGTGTTGGTCACCAGCACTTCCGGCGTGAACATAAATGGTGTGGTCATCAAAAACTCACGACTGCGCTGCTGACTCCAGATCAGCGGTGCAGCAATCGTGACATCGCCGCGTTTCATCCGCGCGGTAAGATCGCGACTGTCGCTGATTTCAACAAAGTTGAAGCTCAGTCCGGTGCGCATTTCAATCAGGTTGAGCAACTCCGGCACGATGCCGGTGATTTCGCCCTGCGCGTTTTTAATAAAGAATGGTGCGACCAGGTCCGTGACCGCCATGTTGATTTGGTTGTGCGTCTGCAGCCAGGCCTGCTCGGTGGGCGTCAGTGCCAGCGGCGTGGTGACAAAACGCGTGATATTAGCGATATCCCAGCGTGCGGCAATGATCTCACCGGCCGCGTGGCGCTGCAGGGCGTCAAATGCAATGCGCATCGCCCGCGCCAGCACGTGTTCTTTGCTGTTGACCACAAAGCGATACGGCGAACTGAGATCGGGCAGAATGTGATCGATGGTTAGCGTATTCAGATAGTTGCGTTCAATCAGGTAATAGGCTTCCACCGCCGGCACATCGGCATAGGGCAGGGTGCCCATCGCGACCTGCGGCAGCTGGCTGTAAGGAGATGTTATCGCCGGGCCGGGTAAAAACTCCTGACCGGCCAGCGGGTTACTGCTGCTGCGCACCACCCGAACCGGACTGGCTTTCAGCGCGGTTACGCTGATGGTGTCGTTAACATGCGCCGGCACCGCCTCACCGGCCGGCACAAATATCATATCCAGCTCTTCGCGCGCCAGCGCGGCAAAGGCTTCGGGCGCGGTGTCGTAATGTTTGACGCGAAAACTGATACCCAGGCTGTGCAGCGCAGCGTAAGCCGCATCGGGAATGTAGCCAAACACTCTTCCTTCAGGATTGGTGCGCAGCATCGGTGGCCGATCCGGCCCATAGATGCCAATCACGCTGTCGCGCTTTTGCCCCAGCCAGTGCCAGTCGCTGTCATTGAGCATCGGCGCGGGCATCGTCGGCAAATCGTTAGGCTGATAATTAAGCTGCTGCACCGCCGCGCGCAGTGGGGCGACCAGCAGCAGCGCGCAGCACAGCGCATACAGGAAAAAAAGTCGCATCAGTTAATCTGGTTCCGGCGGGTGAAATCGAGTAAATCCTTTTGATTTTTCAGCGATAACTTCTCCATCAGTCTGGCTTTATAGGTGCTGACCGTTTTATTGCTGAGCTTCATGCGGTTGGCGATTTTGACGATCTCGGTGCCTTCACCGAGGTAGCGCAGCACTTCGTATTCACGGTGCGACAGCAGCAGCAGCTTGTCGCTGTCCTGGACCAGCTGATCGCCCTCCGCCTGATGACTCAGGCGCAGCGGAAAATAGCCGTAGCCGGAAAGCACCGCGTCGACGGCGTGGGCCAGATCATTGAGATTGTTCTTTTTACTGATAAAGCCATTGGCACCGGCTTTTTTGCTCTCATAAGCATAAAACTCAGCGTTTTTCCCGCTCATCACAATCACCGGGATTAACGATCCGGCGGTGCGAAGGTTCTTAACCGCTTCAATACCGCCAATGCCGGGCAGATCAATATCAATAATTGCCGCATCAGCGCTCTGTTCTTTGACCAGGCTAAATATATTGTCGCCGTCGCCAGCCTCTGCTGAAACACGATGTCCGGCATTTTCCAGCACCAGCCGTATCGCCACGCGCACAATAGGATGATCATCAACAATAACAAAGTTAGCCATACGCACTGCCTTTCTCTTAATTAATCTGAGCACGCTCGTTCAAAAGCACACTTATATAACGGCATCTTAATCAACTCAAGACCATTCTGTTTGCAGGTGTTTATTTTTAAATGTAGTCCATAACTTACAGCTGATTACTGACTGTCTTATTTACAATATTAAAATCTCGCCTGCGACTTTTCTGCTTAGCATAAAGATTATTCACTAAGGATAAACGGCGCGAGTTTATTAAACTTAAGTGCTGAAGATTAAAGGTTCGTAAGTTTTTAAAAAGTTAACATAGCATCTGAGGGCGAAAAAAATTAGTTATTAAATAACAGTGGTTTACCGTAACTCTTTGAATGGTTGATGTTATGGGTAAGTTATGAGATCTGCGCCAGGTGAATTATTTGATAAATAAATTAGTCGTTGTTGTTGTATTTAGGTGATAAACCAGACATGCAGTAATTCGGGTAAATGAATGAACGCTGAATTAACCATGCTGCATTGCGGGTTGCAATGGGAGATGTGGCGTTTATTCTCTGCGCACTCAGGTTGCGCGGAAGCATTGTTTTTGAGTTATTTAAATTTCAAGGTGAGCAAACCTGTAGTCCTCAGCCTACAGCGTAACCTGATGGTTTTTATTTGTCTGGCGATTGGTTTTGAGACAGGTCTTAAAGAGGTCAAGACCTGTCTCAACGTTAGAATTCAGCCCAATCCCGTAGCTTTAATTATTTTGCGGTATCAGGTGGAGGAGAAAATTCTTATCGCATCGCCGCCGTTTAAACCGTTAGGTCGTATCCGTCCGGGTTCGACATAATCAGAATCAGGAAAAAGCATGAACAAAAATTATCGTGTTATCTGGAATTATGCCCAGCAATGTTATGTCGTGGCCTCGGAACTGGCGCGCGGCAAAGTGAAGTCTTCCTGCTCTGGTGCAGCGACAAATAAATCATCACTGATTATTGGCGCGCTGGGCTCGGCGCTGCTGCTGGCCGGTTCACCGGCGGCGCTGGCCTCTTCTCATGGCGCAATGGTAAACGGCCCTGAGGATAAGCTGGAACTGAGCAACCAGACGCTGCAGGCGACCGGTAACGATCGTTATGGGCTGCTGGTGCAGAATGGCGGGCAGGCCAGCGCCACGGATGTCATCGTGCTCAATGGTGGCAATAACGGCTACGGTGTATTCTCCACCCTTGCGTCTTCTGCGATTGAGATGACACGCGGCAGCGTGCAAACCACGGGCGATGGCGGCTACGGTGTGGTCGCCAGCCGGACTGGCACTTTAAAACTCGATGGCACCCGCGTGGAAACCACCGGAAAAACCGCCTACGGCGCCTACGCTTCTTCGGCCGGTATCATTAACAGCCAGAACGCAGACTATATAACGCACGGCGACAGTGCCTATGGTGTTTATTCGCGCGCTGCGGGTTCGCTGATCGATATCACAGGCGGCAGCGTCACCACCAGTGGCACCAAGGCTTATGGTTTGGTGGCGGGTTCCGGCGGCAGCCTGACTGCGGATGGCGTAAATGTGGTCACCCATGGCGACCAGTCCTTTGGTGTTTTTGCTAACCTGGCCGGGACAGAAGTTACGCTGGCAGGTGGAGCAGTGACGACCAGCGGTACCAACGCCTACGGTCTGGCAGCGATTTCCGGTGGCAAACTCAACGCCAGCGGCGTGCAGGTTGCGACCAGCGGGCAGGATGCCCACGGTCTGTACGTCGCTGGCTCGGGGACGATGACCGCCTCAGATGCCCACGTCAGCACCTCTGGCCGGAATGCACATGGCGGCTACGCCAGCGGCGAGGGCTCTGTGCTCAACGTGGACAATAGTACATTTGTGGTTACTGGCGCCGGTGCTAATGGCCTGCTTGCAGATCCAAAATCGACGCTGAATGCGTCGAACTCTGAAATAGAAGTTACCGGCAGTGGTTCAGGCGTGGCCGCCAATGGTTCCGGAACGGTGCTGAGTCTCTCTGACAGCCGGATAAAAGTCGGTCAGCAGGGCGGATATGCAGCGTTTAGCTATGACAACAGTACTATAAATCTGAAGAACGTAGATATTGTCACTGATGCAAACAATTCAGCGCTGTTATCAGCATTTTCAGGCGATATCAATGCCGAAAATGTTTCTGTACAGGCACGCAGCGGTGGTTTCGGAATTCTGGTGCAGGATGGAAGTACATTCACCGGGCAGAATATCACCATTGATAAAAGTGGTATCGATAAAGATGGCTTTAACGCCGCGCTCAACATCCAGAATGTGTATAACCCGGACCTAATCAATTACCTTAATCTGGCTGATTCGAATATTAATATTACAGGCGAAAATGCCACCGGCATTCTTTCTCAGAGCCAGGCCATGCTGGCGGACACTAAACTCGCCAATACCCGCGTCACCGCCACCGGCGGCACCGCCGTCAATGTGCTGACCGGCACCAGCATGAACATCGACGCTAATAATTCGGTGCTGAGCGGCAGCACGCTGCTGAAAACCGGCTATAACACAGCAGAAGGTTCAACCGCCGGGTCAGTGGTACTGAACGGCAGCAACCACTCGCTGTTCATCGGTGACGTGGACATCGACCGCAGCCAGACGCAGGACAGCCAGACCAACCTGAGCGGCAGCTCGGTGTGGACCGGTGCGTCATCCGGCCTCAATACGCTGACGCTGAACGACAACAGCCAGTGGAACATCATGGACAACAGCAGCGTGGATGCGCTGACCGCGAACAACAGCGTGATCAACGTGGCGCACAATACCGCGAACTTCACGGTGCTGACCGTCAACGGCAACTACACGGCGGACAATGCCACGCTGGTGATGAACGCGGCGCTGGGCGGCGACACCTCGGCCACCGACCGGCTGCACGTGCTGGGCGACGTCAATGGCAACACCGACGTGGTGGTGAACAACGCCGGCGGCAGCGGCGCGCAGACCATTCAGGGCCTGCAACTGATTCAGGTGGACGGCGCGACCAACGGCGAATTCCGTCAGAAAGGGCGTATTGTCGCCGGTGCCTATGACTACAACCTGGTAAAAGGCGCGGATCAGCACGGCTGGTATCTGGTGAGCGACAAAAACGGCAGCGAAACCGATCCGGTTAACACCGATCCGGTGACCGCACCGGGCGAAGGCACCGGCGGTGACATCATCGCGCCGCCGGCGGAGCTGCACAATATGATCGTGCGCCCGGAAGCGGCGAGCTACAGCGCCAACCTCGCGGCGGCCAACACGCTGTTCGCCACCAGCATGGACGATCGCCCGGGCGTCACGCAGTACACGGACGCGAACGGCCGGCAGCAGCACACCCGCCTGTGGCTGCGCAACAGCGGCGGTCACAACCATCAGAAAGACAGCAGCGGCCAGCTGAAAACCGACACCAACCGCTACGCTATCCAGCTGGGCGGTGACCTGGCAACCGGCACGCTGCACGGCGCGGACAGCCTGCGCCTCGGCGCGATGGCCGGCTACGGCAACGCGCAGAGCAAATCGCGCTCGGCGGTGAGCGGCTATCAGTCGCGCGGTCAGGTGCACGGCTACAACCTGGGCATTTACGGCACCTGGCAGCAGAACGCGGCGGCGCGCAGCGGCGCGTTTATCGACAGCACGCTGAGCTACGGCTGGTTCGACAACAGCATCAAGGGCGAGGACATCGGCGAGGAGTCCTACAAGTCGAAGGGCATCCTGGCGTCGCTCGCCGGCGGCTACAGCGCCGAAGTGGCGACGCTCTCCGAGTCGACCGGCTTCTGGCTGCGTCCGCAGGCGATGCTGAACTGGCAGGGCGTGAAGGGCGATGACCTGACGGAAGGCAATGGCACCCGCGTACGCGGCACCGGTGAAAATAACCTGCAGAGCCACGTCGGCGTGCGCGCCTCACTGCGCTCCGGGCTGGAGCAGGGGCGCAGCGTGGAGCCGTACGTCGAGGCCAGCTGGGTGCACAACACCCGCGCGCTGGGCACCTCAATGAACGGCGTTACCATCCATCAGGCCGGCACGCGCAACGCCGGTGAGCTGAAGCTGGGCGTCGATGCCACGCTGAATGCCAACGTCAACCTGTGGGGCGGCGTAGCGCAGCAGCTGAGCAGCCACAGCTACAGCGACACCAGCGCCATCGCCGGCGTGAAGGTCAGCTTCTGATGCTCAACGGCTCCCGCAACGGGGGCCGTTTTTTTATGCCCGCCCGCGTTCTCCGCTTTTGTTTACTGCTCACCTGACGTGTTAACACAGAATTAATTGATCTGGAACATAGCGCGGCGACTTACTTTTTGTAGTCCTGCGACTACAGCCGTATGCCGGTGCTCTCATATTCACCCTTCCGCGATTTTGCGAATATTTTCCCATCAGCCGCTCTGGCAGAGATTAATTAAGGCCGGTAAGACAGCGCATCACCGTAAATAGCGTGATGGCTGTGTATTCCGCGCCTGCCCGTTAATAACCGCTTATTCCGCTTATTGCCGGAAGGGATTGCTTTAACCTGAATCAGGAAAAGAATATGAACAAGAGCTATCGCGTTATCTGGAATTATGCCCTGCAATGTTATGTCGTCACCTCGGAACTGGCGCGCGGCAAAGTCAAATCATCCTGCTCCGGTAAAGCGGCGAATAAATCAGCACTGATCGGCGGCGCGCTGGGCTCGGCGCTGCTGCTGGCCGGTTCACCGGCGGCGCTGGCGGCCAACGGTGCCACCATCAGCGATCCGGCGCAGCCGGTTGAACTGAATAATCAGACGCTGCAGGCGACCGGTGACAAAGCTTATGGACTACTGGTGCAGAATGGCGGCAAGGCAAGCGCCACCGACGTGACGGTGCTGAATGCCGGCACCAGCGGCTACGGTGTGTTTTCCACCGTCGGCGCTGCCTCTGCGGAGATGACGCGCGGCAACGTGACCACTACCGGTACCGGCGGCTACGGCGTCGTGGCCAGCCTGACCGGCGCTGTGAAGACCAACGGCACAAAGGTGGAAACTTCCGGCCAGACCGCCCACGCCGCGTATGCCTCTTCAGCAGGTATCATCAACAGCACTGACACCGACTATGTCACTCACGGCGACGGCGCGTATGGTGCTTATTCGCGCGCGGCGGGTTCGCTGATCGATTTAACCGGCGGCA
Organism: gamma proteobacterium symbiont of Lampromicra miyakona; assembly: GCF_059730895.1. Classification (NCBI taxonomy): domain Bacteria; kingdom Pseudomonadati; phylum Pseudomonadota; class Gammaproteobacteria; species gamma proteobacterium symbiont of Lampromicra miyakona. The sequence continues at coordinate 271,850 of NZ_AP035933.1, forward strand.
GCGTTACTACCGACGGTACCAGGGCCTACGGTCTGGTGGCGGGATCTGGCGGCCTACTCAATGCCAGTGATGTGCAGGTGAACACCAGCGGCGACCAGTCTTATGCTGTGATGGTCGCTGACAAAGGTAGTGAACTGACGATGACGGGCGGCAACGTGACCACGACCGGGATGAAAGCCTACGGCCTGGCCGCGGGTTCCGGCAGCAAGCTCAGTGCCAGCGGCGTACGGGTGAGAACCAGCGGTGACCAGTCGAATGGCGTGACCGCTAACAATACCGGTACTAAAGTGAACCTGGAGAACAGTACGTTCACAACCGCCGGAGCCAGCGCGATTGGTCTGTATGCCGGCAGCGCTTCAGCTTTAAACGCCAGCAATGTGCAGGTTAGCACCAATGGCGACCATGCTTATGGTGTATATACCGCGAGCGGCGCACATCTTGATGTTTCAGGAGCAGAAATCACGACCTCCGGCCAAAATGCTGATGCTGTCTATGTAAGCGGTGAGGGTTCGCAGTTAAATATCGATAACACGACCATAGCTGCCAGTGGTGGCGGAGCCAATGGTCTTAAAGCTGATGGGAAATCAACGCTTACTGCCGCTAACACTAATATTACAGTCACTGGCAGCGGCTCAGGTATCTCTGCGTCCGCAGACGGTACAGAACTGAACCTGACAGACAGCCGCATTGAGATGGGGCATGAAGCCGGATATGTAGCTTATGTCACGTACGGCAGCATTGCTAATCTCAGGAATGTTGAGATTGTTACTGATGCTAGTAAATCAGCGCTGCTTACCGCATTTTCTGCCACGACCAATGCGAGCGATGTTTCCGTAGTGGCTCGCGGCGGTGGCTATGGCATCCTTGTACAGGATGGCAGCACATTCACGGGAAATAACATCACTATTAATAAAAGCGGTATCGATGCCGAAAGGTATAACGCCGCTATCAGCTTGCAGAATAATTATATTTTTGATTTAACCAATGCCTTGTCATTAACTAATTCAAATATCAGGGTTTCCGGCGAGAATGCTACAGGTATTCTCTCCCCGACGCAGGCCACGCTGGCGGATATTAAACTGGCGAATACCGCTATCACCGCCACCGGCGGCACCGCCGTCAACGTGCTGACCGGCACCAGCATGAACATCGACGCCGACAACTCGGTGCTGAGCGGCAGCACGCTGCTGAAAACCGGCTATAACACCGCACAAGGTTCAACCGCCGGCTCGGTGGTACTGAACGGCAGCAACCGCTCGCTGTTTGAAGGCAACGTAGACATTGACCGCAGCCAGACCACCGACAGCCAGATCAACCTGAGCGGCAGCTCGGCGTGGACCGGTGCGTCATCCGGCCTGCACACGCTGACGCTCAGCGACAACAGCCAGTGGAACATCACCGGCAACAGCAGCGTCGACGCGCTGAGCGCCAGCAACAGTACGCTGAACTTCACCCACGACGGCGCCGGCTTCAGCACCCTGACGGTCAACGGTAACTACAGCGGCGACAACAGCACGCTGGTGATGAACGCGGCGCTGGGCGACGACCACTCCGCCAGCGATAAACTGCACATCCTCGGCGACAGCAGCGGCAGCACCGACGTGGTGGTCAACAACGCCGGCGGCAGCGGCGCGCAGACTATCCAGGGCCTGAACATCATTCAGGTGGACGGCGCTAACAACGGCGAGTTCCGTCAGAAAGGGCGTATTGTCGCCGGTGCCTATGACTACAACCTGGTGAAGGGCGCGGATCAGCACGGCTGGTATCTGGTGAGTGACAAAAACGGCAGCGAGCCCGATCCGGTGGTGACGCCGGGCGAGGGCGAAGGCGGCCAGATCGTCGAGCCACCGGTAAATCAGCACAACATGATCGTGCGTCCGGAAGCGGCGAGCTACAGCGCCAACCTGGCGGCGGCCAACACGCTGTTTACCACCAGCATGGACGACCGTCCGGCGGAAACCTTCTACACCGACGTGAACGGCCAGCGGCAGAGCACGCGCCTGTGGCTGCACAACAGCGCCGGCCACAGCCGGGTGAAAGACAGCAGCGGTCAGCTGAAGTCCGACACCAACCGCTACGCCATCCAGCTGGGCGGCGACGTGGCGAGTGGCACGCTGACCGGCAGCGACAGCCTGCGCCTCGGCGCGATGGCCGGCTACGGCAACGCGCAGAGCAAATCGCGCTCGGCGGTAAGCGGCTACCAGTCCAGAGGCCAGGTGAACGGCTACAGCCTGGGCGTTTACGGCAGCTGGCTACAGAACGCAGCGGAGCAGAGCGGCGCGTTCGTCGACAGCTCACTGAGCTACGGCTGGTTTAACAACAGCGTGAAGGGCGACGACATCGGCCAGCAGTCGTATAAATCCAAAGGCATCAGCGCGTCGCTGGCCGGCGGCTACCGCGCCGAAGTGGCAACGCTGAGCGACAGCACCAGCCTGTGGCTGCGTCCGCAGGCGCAGCTGAACTGGCAGGGCGTGAAGGCGGACGACGTGAAAGAGCAGAACGGCAGCCGCGTGCAGGCCACCGGCCAGGACAACCTGCAGAGCCGCCTCGGCGTGCGCGCCTCGCTGCGCACGCTGCTGGACCCGCAGGCGCAGAGCGCCATCGAGCCGTACGCCGAGGCCAACTGGCTGCACAACAGCAGGGCGTTCGGCACCGCGCTGAACGGCGTGAACATCCAGCAGGCGGGCACGCGTAACGCCGCCGAGGTGAAGCTGGGCGTGGACGCGCGGCTGAACGCGAACGTCAATCTGTGGGGCGGCGTGGCGCAGCAGCTGGGCAATCACAGCTACAGCGACACCAGCGCGGTGGCGGGCGTTAAAGTCAGCTTCTGATAAGTGACATATAATAGAACCGGTGGGGCGTGTCGCCTCACCGGTTTTTTTGTATCTGCAATGCGGAGGTAAGGTGTCATCATCCGTACAACCCGAGTCCGGCCAGCCGATCATTCTTTATGATGGACAATGCAAGCTGTGTAATGCCTGGGTGATTTTTCTGCTGCGCCACCGCTTGCCGCGCGATTATCACTTTGCGGCGATCCAGAGCGAGCGCGGCAAACAGCTGCTGCAGCGCGCCGGATTACCGCACGATAACATCCGCACTATCGTGTTACTGCGCGATGGGCAGCACTGGCTGCGCGCGCAGGCCATCTGTCGCATTATGTACTCGCTGCCCTGGCCGTGGCGCGCCTGTGGCGTTCTGCGTTATCTGCCGGACGGGCTCACTAACCTGATCTACAACCTGATTGCCCGCAATCGCTATCGCCTGTTTGGCCGTTATGACCAGGTACACGCGATTGAAGCAGATTATCCCGGACGATTTCTGACCGACTAAAGACTGACGCGCCGGCCCTGCGCATCAATCACCACCTCACCATCCTCTTTAGTAAACGGACCGCGCTGCGCATCGGGCAGGATATCCAGCACCTGCTCAGAAGGACGGCACAGACGCGTTCCCAGTGGCGTCACCACAATCGGGCGGTTGATGAGAATCGGCTGCGCCAGCATGGCATCCAGCAGTTGCTCATCGCTCAGCGTTTCACGTACGGGCCCCAGCGCCTGCCAGGCGTCGGTGTTTTGACGCACCAGCGCGCGCAGACCAATCCCCATGGCGTCGATCAATTGCTGCAGCGTTTCACGCGTGGGTGGCGTAACCAGATAAAGCACAATGGTGGGCTCGACGCCGCTGTCGCGAATCAGTGCCAGCGTATTGCGCGAGGTGCCGCAGTCCGGGTTGTGATAGATCGTAATATTAGTCATTGTCAGTCTCTTCACGGTCAGAGGGAAAGGCGCAGCGCCAGAGCTGCCAGCGTCACGGCCAGCACCGGTAACGTCAGGGTGATGCCGACGCGAAAATAGTAGCCCCAGCTGATGCGAATCTCTTTTTGCGCCAGTACGTGCAGCCATAGCAGCGTTGCCAGACTGCCAATCGGAGTGATTTTCGGACCCAGATCGCAGCCGATAATGTTGGCGTAAATCATCGCCTCGCGCACTACGCCCTGCGCCGTGCTGGCATCAATCGCCAGGGCGCCCACCAGCACCGTCGGCATATTATTCATGATGGAGGAGAGCAGGGCGCTGAAGAAGCCGGTGGCAAACGTTGCGCCCCACAGGCCAGTGGAAGAAAAATCGTTGAGCAAGCCGGTGAGCCAGACGGTCAGCCCGGCGTTGCGCAAACCATACACCACCAGGTACATGCCGAGCGAAAACACCACAATCTGCCACGGAGCGCTGCGCAGCACTTTACGCGTGTCAATCACCTGACCCCGCCGCGCCACCAGCCACAGTATCAGTGCGCCTGCGGCGGCCACGGCACTCACCGGCACGCCCAGCGGCTCAAGGGCAAAAAAGCCGACCAGCAACAAGAGCAGCACCAGCCATCCCGCGCGGAAAGTAGCTCGATCCCGAATCGCCGCTGCAGGCGACGTCAGCCGGACGCGATCATAGCTGAGCGGTAGCTCTTTGCGGAAAAACAGATGCAGCATCAGCAATGTCGCCAGTACTGCCGCGAGCGTGACCGGCACCATCACTGAGGCGTAATCGCCAAAGCCGAGCCGGAAATAGTCGGCCGAGGCGATGTTAACCAGATTGGATACCACCAGCGGCAGACTGGCGGTATCGGCGATAAACCCGGCCGCCATGACAAACGCCAGCGTGGCCCCCCGGCTGAAACCCAGCGCCAGCAGCATCGCGATCACGATAGGCGTCAGAATCAGTGCGGCGCCGTCATTGGCAAACAGCGCGGCGACTGCGGCACCCAGCAGGATAATAAAGGAGAACAATTTTTTACCGCTGCCACCGCCCCAGCGCGCCACGTGCAGCGCCGCCCAGGCAAAAAAGCCGGCCTCATCAAGCAGTAGGCTAATGATGATCACCGCAATAAAGGTGGCGGTGGCGTTCCAGACAATCTGCCACACCGCCGGGATATCGCCGGGATGCACCACGCCCGTCAGCAGCGCCAGAAGCGCGCCGGCGCTGGCGCTCCAGCCAATGCCCAGCCCGCGCGGTTGCCAGATCACCAGCAGTAAAGTAATGGCGAAAATAGTCCCTGCCAGTAACATGTTTCCTCCGGAAAGTCAGGTTGTGTTCGTATCATATATGGTAAATCGAATATGTAAGGGTAAAATTTTTTACAGACACACCGCCCGGCCATCGGTGGTCAGCTGGTCGCGCTGCACCGGCAGCAGCAGGGCATGGATCGCATCGCGCTGACATTGCCATGCCTGTTCGATCACCGTCGCTGCCCACACCGGCATATGCGGCGAAAGGCGATAGTGGATCCACTTGCCGTCACGACGATCGCTCAGCAAACCGCTGTTGCGTAACAGCGCCAGATGGCGGGAAATCTTCGGCTGCGGTAGTTGCAGGATGGCAGACAGCTCGCACACGCACAGCTCCTGGCGTTCTTTCAGCAGCAGCACCAGCGTCAGACGCGTCTCGTCGGAAAGGTTTTTAAACAGCTGCAGTGGCGTTAGCGGCGACATAATACCTCCTGGATGGAAAGCCGATAGTGTGGTGCGGCGACGTGATGAAGTCAACTACATATGCGAAAAAAGAGATGTGTTAATCCTGTGATGCGCCAGGCGCACGGTGGGCGGCTTGAAGCTGGTCACAAATCTGTATTGTAGTGCCGGCGGGCCTGAGCGAAGTAAAAACGGGTCTGGCTTTGTTAACTCATTGTTAATATTGAGGACAGCCCATTGCCGGCAGTGATTAATGCGTCAGATGCATCACGCCATGCGTTTATTGCGCTTATTAACCTTAACGTTCTGATCCAGTCTTCCGAAGCAGGCGCGATTGATAACAGCGCCAGGGACAAACTGGAGATACTTATGCATTCCTCTGCCTTACCGATGACCACCCGAGCCCGGGTTGGCGCTATTTTCCGCGTCACCTCCGGCAACTTCCTCGAACAGTTCGATTTCTTCCTGTTCGGTTTCTATGCCACCTATATCGCGCACACCTTTTTCCCCGCCAGCAGCGAATTCGCGTCGCTGATGATGACCTTTGCGGTGTTCGGTGCCGGCTTCCTGATGCGGCCGATTGGCGCGATTGTGCTGGGCGCTTATATCGATAAGGTTGGCCGGCGCAAAGGGCTGATCGTCACGCTGTCGATCATGGCGGCGGGCACCTTCCTGATCGTGCTGATCCCGTCGTACCAGTCGATTGGCCTGTGGGCGCCGCTGCTGGTGCTGATTGGCCGTTTGCTGCAGGGCTTCTCGGCCGGGGCAGAACTGGGTGGCGTGTCGGTTTATCTGGCAGAGATTGCCACGCCAGGGCGCAAAGGTTTCTACACCAGCTGGCAATCCGGCAGTCAGCAGGTTGCCATCATGGTCGCGGCCGCAATGGGCTTCGCGCTCAATGCTGCGCTGGAGCAGAGCGCCATCAGCGCCTGGGGCTGGCGTATTCCATTCCTGTTTGGCTGCCTGATCGTGCCGTTTATCTTTATTCTGCGTCGCCGTCTGGAGGAAACGCAGGAGTTCAGCGCGCGCCGTCATCATCTGGATATGCGTCAGGTATTTAGCACGCTGTTACAAAACTGGCCGGTGGTGATTGCCGGGATGCTGATGGTGGCGATGACCACCACCGCGTTCTACCTCATTACCGTCTATGCACCTACCTTCGGCAAAAAAGTGCTGATGCTGAGCGCCTCGGACAGCCTGCTGGTGACGCTGCTGGTGGCGATCTCCAACTTTATCTGGCTGCCAATTGGCGGTGCGCTGTCGGACCGCTTTGGGCGTAAACCGGTGCTGCTGGCGATGACGCTGCTGGCGCTGGCGACCGCCTATCCGGCACTGACGCTGCTGGCGCAGACGCCGACCTTCAGCATGATGCTGAGCGTGCTGCTGTGGCTGTCGTTTATTTACGGCCTGTATAACGGTGCGATGATCCCGGCGCTGACCGAAGTGATGCCGGCAGAAGTGCGCGTCGCCGGTTTCTCGCTGGCCTACAGCCTGGCAACGGCGCTGTTTGGCGGCTTCACGCCGGTGGTGTCTACCGCGCTGATCGAATACACCGGCGACAAAGCGTCACCGGGTTACTGGATGAGCTTTGCGGCGATTTGTGCGCTGCTGGCGACGCTGTACCTGTATCGCCGCCGCGCGCTGACGTTGCAAACCGCGCGTTAAGCGTGATGAGACTGTTCGATAATCAGCTTTTCCAGTTCCGCAGCGACGTAAGATTGCATACGTCCGCTGCGGCGAATTAATCCCACCGAACGGGTGACCTGCGGATCGGTCAGCGCCAGCTGGCGCAGCAGCGGATGCCCGTTCGCCGGCATCGACATCGCGGGCACGGCAGCAATGCCGATGCCCGCTTCTACCATCCCCAGCAGCGTCGTGACATGGCGCGTTTCGCAGATGCTTTGCCGGGCGGGCGTAATGTGCGCCAGCGCGTTGTCCAGCAGATTGCGGTTACCTGACACCTTATCCAGCGCCACATAATCCTGCGCAAAATACTCCTGCCAGCTGAGCTGCTGGCGCGTCGCCAGCGGATGATCGTGGCGACAGGCGGCGACGTAAACATCTTCCACCAGCGGCGTGAAGGTGAGCTCCGACGGAAGATTGCGCGCAAAGCAGATACCGAAATCGGCCTGTCCGCTGCTGACTGCATCCATCACGTTGCCGACGCTGCTGTCTATCAGCTTGATGCGCACGCGCGGGTAACGCGCCTGAAAGCGGCGGATCACCTCCGGCATAAAATAGTAAGCGCCCGAAGGCACGGTAGCGACGGTGATCAGGCCGGTGCGATCCTGGCTGGCGCGCTCGACGTCGGCCAGCATCGATTCGACATTATCCAGCAACTGCTCCGAGCGCTGAGCAAAGTTCTGGCCATACAGCGTTAGCGTGACGCGCCGCGTGGTGCGGTCAAACAGCCGGGTGCCGAGCGCCGCTTCCAGCTTCTCAATTCTGCGGCTGAGCGCTGACTGCGACAGGCAGATCGACTCCGCCGCCAGACGAAAGTTGCCGTACTCCACCAGCGCGCGGAAGGCGTAGAGATCGTTGAGGTCAAAATTGACGGGCATAACCGCGACTATCCTGCGTAATAACGCCAGCACAATGCGCCGCTAACGTTAAAAAGTTGTTATAGCCGACGAGTGTAACAGGCTGCTGCGCGTTTCCGGCGGCGCAGCGGGAAAAAATCCGTTTTTAGCCGGCACTCAGCGCATCCAGTCAGCGATGAGCTGCCCGTAAATCTGCTCTGCCTCGCTCAGACGGCTCACCAGACAGTATTCATCAGTCTGGTGCGCCTGCGTCGGATCACCGGGACCGAGAATAATGCAGGGCGGATCGCCGAGCGCCGGCAGCAGCAGCGAGGCATCGGTAAAATAGGGCACGATGCGCGCTTCCGCAGGTTGCTGCGTCACGGCTTCGCAGGCACGGTACACCGACTGAATCCACTGGTGCCGCTCCGGGCTCAGCACCGCCGGCAGATCGACCAGCGTGCTGATGTGCACACTGTCACCGAGAAAGGTCGCCAGCTGCTGGCGAATCACCGCGTGTTGCAGGTTGGGCGCGCTACGGATATCCACATCAAACGCGGCGCGGTCCGGCACCGAATTAATGTTAAGACCGCCCTCAATGCGCCCGACGTTCAGCGTCGGCTGTTTCATCAGCGGATGCGGCGCGCCCGGTGAAAAGTGCCGAATCTTACCCAGCGCATCACCCGCCAGGTAGATGGCGTTGATGCCCAGCTCCGGCATGGCACCGTGCGCGGTTTTGCCACGCGTTTCGCAGCGCAGCCACAGCGCGCCTTTGTGGCCGATCACCGGCTGGTTAGCAGTCGGCTCGCCCACGATCAGTGCGCCGACCTCGGGCAACTGCCCGGCCGCGATCAGCGCCTGGGCACCGTGACAGCCGGTCTCTTCACCGCCGGTCAGCAGCAGCACCACGCCGCGCCCGGCCATAATCGCAGCTTTGTGCTGCACGCAGGCCAGCACAAACGCCGCTACCGCCGCTTTCATATCGCTGGCGCCGCGCCCGTACAGCCGGTCGCCATCAATATCGTGACCAAAGGGATCAAACTGCCACGGCTGATTACCCAGCGGCACGGTGTCCAGATGGCCGGTAAAGGCCAGCGGTTTGCCCGGCATCTGGCCCGGCAGGCGGGCGATCAGGTTGGCGCGCTGCTCGCCAAACCCCGTCAGTTCGACAACGAAGCCCTGCTCTTGTAGCCACGCGGCGAGGAATTGCACACAGGCCAGCTCATTGCCCGGCGGATTGATGGTGTCAAAGCTCAGCAGCTGCTGCGCCAGAGGCAGTGAGCGCGGTGCCATCAGTCACGCTCCGTCAGCCAGTCGAGACAGTTGATCCACAGCTGGCGATAGCCCGACCAGCGGCTGAACTCTTCCGGCAGCCAGTGGGCTGACATGTCACTGGTCCACACCAGCGAGCGGCCTTGCTGATATTCGCGCACCGCCAGCAGCGGATGACCGGTGCCCGCCACGGTGGCTAGCAGTGTGCCTTCCGGCTGCATCTCCACTTCGTTGTAACCGAGCAGCCACGGCCAGTCGCCGGGAAGACCGGCAACCACTTTATGTGACGTTGTCACCTCAGCGTAACTGCCTTCCGGCGTTTCGATACGGTCATCCCAGGCCAGACAGCGCACCGGCAGCACTTTCTCCACCAGCGTATTGCGATAGCGTGCGCCGCCGTTAATCCCCTGAAAACTGTAATAGCCGCCCACCATCATTAATGCGCCACCCGCGGCAACATAGTCGTGTATCAGCGTCAGGCGATTGGGCGTGCGCCGGCTTTTCAGCCAGGTGTCCGGATGCAGCAGCAGGGTATTGGCACCGATATCGGACAGAATAATCACGTCCCAGCGCTGCAAATCCTCCAGCGTCTGCGGAAAATCAGTGGCGGCGGCGTGGGCCGGCATATGCGTGACGGCATAGGCGCTCTCCTGCAGCGCGGCAAGAAAATCCGCCGCACCGCTGTGCCAGGTGGCGGTAGCAAACTGATCAAAGCCTTTTACGTGCGTTGCGGTACTGGTCCAGGATTCACCGACCAGCAAGACGTTCTTTTGCATGCCAACTTCTCCGTTTATCCGCCAAACACCCGCTGCGGATTAGTGATCATCAGGGTTTCGAGTTGTTCGCCGCTGACGCCATGACGTTTCAGGCGCGGCACAAAATGTTTGAGGATGTAGCCATAGCCGTGACCGCCGTAGCGCGTCAGCATGGTCTTCAGGAATACGTCCTGGGACAGCAAAATCTGCTGCAAATAACCGTCGTCGATCAGCTCGCAAATGGCGCGCGCGTTTTCCTCATCGGACGGCGACTGCGCCGATTCATCGGCGTAGTAGTAGCTCATGCCGATCATGTCGTATTCGAGGAACACGCCGCGATCCGCCAGCTCGCGCTGGTAGGTTTTGTCGGCAAAGCTGGGGTTCATGTGACACAGCACGGTGTGGCGCAGATCGGCACCTTCCTGCGCCAGAATATCCAGCACCTTATGGCCGAGCCGCTCCCAGCCCGGCAGATGCACCTGAATCGGCACGCCGGTGGCCGCGCTGGCGCGCCCGGCGGCACGCAGCGATTTTTCTTCATCGGGCGTGAAGCGGCTGGATATGCCGATTTCACCGATCAGCCCGGCCAGCACCTCCGGCTTCTCCGGCAGTCCGCCGAGGTCGTAAATCAGCTTGTCGGTCAGCTGTTCCACGCTAATGGTTTTTACCCACTCCGGATGCGACGGCTCCAGATACAGGCCGGTACCCATCACAATATTCAGGCCGGTGAGACGAGCAATGCGCTGCAGCGCTTTACCATCGCGGCCGATGCCGATATTGGTCGGATCGATCACCGTTTCGCCGCCCAGCGCGCGGTATTTCATCAGCTCGTCAATTGCGGTGTCGACGTCAAACAGCTGGCAGTTGTCGCGACTCATCAGCGGGTTAAGCGACAGCTCGCCGAGGTTCTCGATGCGCACCGGCATTTCAGCAATGTGGCGGTCGCTACAGCAGCAGGGCGGCACCCATTTACCGGAGGCATCCAGTAAAATGTGCTCGTGCATCAGCGTGACGCCCATCTCCGCCACCGGCAGCGGACCGAGTACCGTCATTACCTGACCGCTGCTGACGCCGAGCGGCAACGGATCCGCATGGCGAAAAATTGATCCTTTCATGGGCTATCCTTTGGCGGGCGCGCGGCTCGGGTTGAGAATGCGGGTGTTGAGCCAGATGGCGAGCAGGATGATGGTGCCAGTGGCGATCTGGGTATAAAACGGTGAGATATGCGATAAAATCAGGCCGTTCTGGATAATGGCAATCGACAGCGCGCCGAGCAGCGTACCGATCACGGTTCCAAAGCCGCCAAACAGGCTGGTGCTGCCCAGCACCACGGCGGCAATCACCTGCAGTTCAAAACCTTCGCCCTGGTTAGAGGAGCCGCTGCCGAGGCGCGCGGTGATGATCATGCCAGCCAGCGCCGCCGCCATACCGCTGAGAATGTACACTTTCATGGTCACCGCTTTGGTATTGATACCGCTGCGGCGTGCGCCTTCCGCGTTGGCACCGATGGCGGTGACGTAGCGGCCAAAGCGCAGGTGATTAAGCACAATGTGACCGGCCAGCAACACCACGATGCCGATCAGCGCCGGCATGGGAATCCCCAGCACCCAGGCGCGCCCCATAAAGGTGAACAGGCTGTCAGCCGGCACCGGAATCGAATAGCCCTGCGTCACCAGCAGCGCGATGCCGCGCACCACTGCCAGCGTGGCCAGCGTGACGATAAATGCCGGTATCCCTTCCCAGGCGATAAAGAAGCCGTTGATGGCGCCCACCAGCGCGCCGAGCAGCAGCCCGCCAATCAGCACCACCGGCCACGGCAGGCCCCAGTTATTGAGCGCAATCGCCGACAGCGCGCCCACCAGCGCCAGTGTTGAGCCGACTGACAAATCGATGCCGCCGGTAGTAATCACCAGCGTCATCGCGGTGGCGACGATCAGCAGCGGCGCGCTTTGCCGGATGATATTCAGCCAGTTGGTACTGGTAAGAAAGTTGCTGGTGATCAGCGAAAACACCACGCAGCAAAAGACAAAAAACAGCGCGATGCTCACCACACCCGAATGGTTATGCAACAAGCGGCGCGGCAGAGAGTGCTGGATCATGCGTGAACTGCCTAAATTCATGATGCTCATCCTGTTACCTCAGTGTGCTGCCGCGGACTGCGCGGTAAATTTCTCACCTACGATCAGGTTGACGATATCGCTCAGGCTGGTGTCCGCCACACGGCGGTCGGCCACGTTGGTGCCCTCGTACATCACCATGATGCGATCGCACACCAGGAACAGATCCTGCAGCCGATGGGTGATGAGGATCACGCTGACGCCGCGCGCCGACACGCGGCGAATCAGTTCCAGCACCGCTTCGACTTCCGCTACCGCCAGCGCGGCAGTGGGTTCATCCATAATCAGCACTTTAGGATCGAACGCGGCGGCACGGGCGATAGCAATGGCCTGACGCTGCCCGCCGGAGAGGTTACGCACCAGCAGACGGGTATCGGGAATCGAGATGCCGAGGCCTTTCAGCATCTCACGCGCCTGCGCATGCATTGTGGCCTGATCGAGAAACGGCACGCCGAGGATGCGTCTGGTCGGTTCGCGGCCCATGAACAGGTTACCGGCCACGTCGACCGTGTCGCACAGCGACAGATCCTGATAAACCATTTCGATATGGCAACGGCGCGAATCCGCCGGATTGCTGAAGTGCTGCTGCTCGCCATCAATGCGGATCGCGCCGCTGGTAGGGATCACCGCGCCGGACAGCACTTTGGTCAGCGTCGATTTGCCGGCGCCGTTGTCGCCCACCAGACCGAGCACTTCACCGGGGGCCAGTTGCAGATTGACGCCGCGCAGAGAACGAATTGAGCCGTAGGTTTTGGTGATGTTAATCATCTCCACCCGGGCCGGAAGAGCTGGTAATTGCTGCATTGGATCACTCCCATCAACGCCTGTGGGAAATGTTTAGCCGGTCGCGAAAAGAGGCTATCTGACACGATTTACAATCTAGTAAACCGGTTTACCTGTCAGATAAAACCTTAATTCACAGCAACAGGGTAAACGCTACAATGATATTTACTCGCCAGGTATGACATTGCAGCATCCATGCCAGCCTGAATAACAGGCACTGCACTCGCGGCTAACTTGTTGTAATACATCGTATGTTATGTAATCAGCAAGTAAACCGGTTTACTCACTATACCGCTAACGGAAAAAATCGCTCACTTTTTGCGCCATGATTGTGCAGTTTTGCCTCATTTTGGGACATCGCTAACAAATCCCACCGAATCGCGACCAATCCATTCCACCGGTAAACGTGTCTCCATCGGGATGCTGCTGTCGTTGTTGAGCAGGCGCAGCATAATGCTTACCGCCGTGTGGCCCAGCTGGCGCGCTGGCTGGCGGATGGTGGAGATACGCGGCTGGGTCAGATCGCTGTAGTTGGCGTCATCGAAGCCGACCAGCGACAGCGCCGCCGGTGCCTGCAGGCCGATGGCGCGCAAACCGTCGAGCAGTCCCAGCACCAGATAGTCACTGGCGGCGAACACGGCGCTAGGGCGCGGCGTGCAGCGGAACAGGTGCTGCAACGCCTGCTGACCAAATTCGCGTTCGTAGTTGCCATACATCACCCATTGCGGCGGTACGGTTAAACCGGCCTGCTGCATCGCGGTGCAAAAGCCAAGATAGCGTTCGCGCACGCTCATCAGCTGCTCCGGGCCGCCGATAAAAGCAATCTGCGTGTGCCCGGCGGCGATCAGCTGCTCGGTGGCCATGCGGCCACCCTGCACGTTATCTGCAAAGACCTTCGGCACGTTACTGCCGGGAATGTCTTCATCCAGCAGTACCACATGGCGCTGGCGCTGGATCTCGTCGCGCAGCAGGCCGTTGTCCGGCCGGTTGGTGGTGAACAGCAGGCCATCTACCTGGCGCGTATCCAGCCAGCGGATAAACTGCGCCTCTTTGTCCGGGTTGTTGCGCGTGATGCACAGCACCAGACTGTAACCGTGTGCCGACGCCGCTTCTTCGGCGGCATCCGCCAGTTCGGCAAAAAACGGGTTAGTGATATCCGGCAGCACCAGGCCCAGGGTTTCGCTGCCGCCTTTGCTTAAACGCCGCGCAAGAGAATTACCGCGATAGTCCAGCGTGCGGATCGCGCTTTCAATGCGGTCAACGGTGTCCTGCGGCAGCACAATACTGTGATTCAGATAGCGTGACACCGTGGCTTTTGACAGGCCAGCCAGCTTTGCCACGTCAGATAACAACACGCGTTTTGTACTCATCCATTTCGCCATGTTTGCCGGGGTGGCTTATCTGTAACACAGTTAAGCGCGACTAATACAGCGCTTTCCCGATTGCGTTGCTGGAGAAATAAACACTTGACAAAAAAATTCGTCGGGCGAATTGTATAAAGCGTTTACCGCAGTACCGGGATTAACTTCCCAACCCGACATTGTTTTTTTCACCCCGCACTCCCAGTGGATGGGATGCCGAAAAAGACAACGCCGGCGGCATCAAAACACGGCATTATCGCCGTGCTCAGAATCATTGAACTGATATTTACCTGCCAAAAAAAACGCTCAGCGGTACGTCGCTGAGAAGCGCTGGTTATTATTATTCCCGACGAGGAACTCAATGATGTCATCTTTCAGCGGAAAACTGCGTTCACTGTTCATTGCGAGTGGTTTACTCGCCGCAGGTTCATTATGCGTTCAGGCTCACGCCGCACCCACTTATGCGTTAGTCCAGATTAATCAGCAGGCGCTGTTTTTCAATCTGATGAATCAGGGCGCGCAGGAAGCAGCCAAAGCCAGCGGTAAACAGCTGGTGATTTATAACGCCAACGATAATCCCGTGGCGCAAAACGATGCGATTGAAAACTATATTCAGCAGGGAGTGAAAGGCATTCTGGTGGATGCAATCGATGTCAACGGTATTATGCCAGCGATAAAAGAAGCCGCAGCGGCGAATATTCCGGTGATTGCGATTGATGCCGTATTGCCTGCCGGTCCGCAGGCAGCGCAGGTGGGCGTAGATAACCTCGAAGGTGGAAAAATCCTCGGTAAATACTTTGTCGATTATGTTGCGAAAGAGATGGGCGGCAAAGCGCGACTGGGAATTGTCGGCGCGCTCAATTCGGCCATCCAAAACCAGCGCCAGAAAGGCTTTGAAGAGACGATTAAAAGCAACAGCCAGATAACGGTCGCCGATGTGGTCGATGGCCAGAATATTCAGGACAACGCCATGACCGCCGCCGAAAACCTGATTACCGGCAACCCGGATCTCACCGCGATCTATGCCACCGGCGAGCCGGCGCTGCTGGGTGCCATTGCCGCAGTGGAAAATCAGGGGCGGCAGAAGGACATCAAAGTATTCGGCTGGGATCTGACGGCAAAAGCCATCAGCGGCATTGACGGTGGCTACGTTACCGCCGTGCTGCAGCAGGATCCAAAGAAAATGGGTGAAGAAGCGCTGAAAGCGCTGAATAGCCTGACGGCCGGCAAAACCGTGAGCAAAACCATTCTGGTTCCGGCCACGGTGGTGACCAAAGCCAACGTCGACAGCTACCGTTCGCTGTTTAAGTAACCGCCAGGCGCAGACGCGAACGTCTGCGCCCAGGCTTAGCGCTGCGCCAGAATACGTTGTAATTCATCAGCATAGGGAAACGCGTTCAGCGTGCCAGTGCGACTGACGGTGATCGCCGCCGCCGCGCTGGCATGCTGCAGCGCCAGCAGGTCGGGCGCGACGCCGCGCAGCAGGGCAGATGCCAGCAGCACGGCGAGGAAGGTGTCACCGGCGCCGGTGGTATCGACGGCCGCGACGTTAATCGCCGGGCAGAACACGCGCTGATTGCCGCGTATCAGCAGCGCACCGGCAGCACCCTGGGTAATCACCAGCGTGTTAACGCCGGCGGGTTGCAGCAGATCGGCTTCCGGTTGATTGACCACCGCGATGTCAATCAGTGGCCAGAGATCGGCGAAGTCCGGATTGACCGGTGAAGGATTAAATACCGTGGTTAAGCCGTGCGCTTTTGCCCAGCTAAATAACCGGCGGGTTTTATCTGCAGAAAAATTGCCCTGCTGCAGCAGAATATCGCCGGCAGCGGCATCGGCTAAGTGAGCCAGGATAATATCCGCTGCCAGCGCGTCGGCCGCGGCGGTGGTAGTAATAATGGCATTATCGCCATCGCTGCTATTAAAAATAATTGAGGTGTCACTGTGAGCAGACAAAAACTGAGACGGCAGTAGGGTTAATTTCTCGTGCCGGATGCGTTCGCGGATCCACTGGCCGTTAATATCATCGCCAGTGGCGCTAATTAAGCGCGTGTCGATGCCGCAACGCGAAAGTATGATTGCCTGATTGGCGCCTTTGCCACCGATATCCTGCGCAATTTTTTTACCATGAATTGAGGCGCCTTTTTCAGGGAGTTGATCGATGGACCAGGTTTCATCCACCACAATATTGCCTGCAACATAGACACGCATAGTTTTCTCGTTAATAAGGTGAAAGAGATGGCTTCTATATCAGCAGAAAAAAGTAACGCGATACAAGATATTTTTTCACGCAGTAAAGCGGTGATTGGGGTTATTCACTGCGATGCTTTTCCCGGCTCGCCTAAATATCGCGGAAAACCGGTGAGTGAAATTATCGATTGCGCCCTGCGCGATGCGGATAATTATCTGGCTGGCGGCGTGCACGGTTTAATCGTTGAGAATCATGGCGATATTCCCTTTGCCAAGCCCGACGATATTGGTCCGGAAACGGCGGCATTTATGGCGGTGATCACCGATAAAATTCGCGAGCGTTTTGCTGCACCGCTGGGAATTAACGTGCTGGCCAATGCGGCAATCCCGGCGATTGCCACGGCATTAGCCGGCGGGGCGGATTTTGTGCGCGTTAACCAGTGGGCCAATGCCTATATCGCCAATGAAGGTTTTATCGAAGGGGCAGCCGCTAAAGCGCTGCGCTATCGCAATCAGCTGCGGGCCGATCATATCCGCGTATTTGCCGATAGCCATGTTAAACACGGCAGCCACGCCATTGTCGCCGACCGCTCGATTCAGGAGCTAACGCGTGACGTCGACTTCTTCGAAGCCGATGCGGTGATCGCCACCGGCCAGCGCACCGGCGACAGCGCCACGCTGAGTGAAATCGACGAAATCCGCGCCGCAACTGCCTTGCCGCTGCTGGTGGGCTCAGGCGTAACGCCGGACAACGTCTGCCAGATCCTTGGCCGCACACAGGGGGTGATTGTCGCCAGCACGCTGAAAGTCGATGGCGTGTGGTGGAACCCGGTGGAACTGGCGCGCGTGAAGCACTTCATGGCGGTGGCGCAGGCTGCGCTGGAGGAGGCGTGATGGAAAGCTTCAGCGATCGGCTGCTGACGCAGCATCAGGCGCTGTGGCAGGCGATGCAGCAGCACCGCTTTGTCGTCGACATTGAGCACGATCGGCTGCCGGCCAGCGTGTTTAATCGTTATCTGGTGTTTGAGGGTAACTTCGTCGCCACCGCCATCGCTATTTTTGCGCTGGCGGTGAGCAAGGCGCCCGGCATTCGTCAGCAGCGCTGGCTGATTGGCGTGCTCAATGCGCTGGTGGATACGCAAATCGCCTGGTTTGAGGCGGTGCTGGCGCGGCGCGGCATTCGGCCAGCGGATTATCCGGACGATCTGCCCGGCGTCAGCGCATTCCGCGATGGCATGCTGAAAGTCGCGCAGCAGGGCAGCTATGCGGAAATCATCACCCTGATGTTCGGTGCCGAGTGGATGTATTACCACTGGTGCCTGCGCGTCAGCGCGCAATCGCAGCAGGACGCTGACGTACGCCGCTGGGTAGAGATGCATGCCGAAGACGAGTTCCATCAGCAGGCGCAGTGGCTGAAAACCGAGCTGGACCAGTGCGCACTGACGCTCAGCGCGGCGCAACAGGCGCAGCTGTCGCAGCTTTACGCCCGCGTGCTGCAGTGGGAGATCGATTTCCACAGCGCGGCTTACCCGGAGAGCGCCCATGACTAGTTGTTTCATCGAAGCGCGCAACATCGGTAAACGCTTCGGCGCGCTAACGGCGCTCAGCCAGGTCAATCTGTCGATCCATCGCGGCGAAGTGCTGGCGCTGCTGGGTGACAACGGCGCGGGCAAATCGACCTTTACCAAAGTGTTATCCGGCGCGTACAGCGCCAGCGACGGCGAGCTGTGGGTAGACGGCAGGGCGGTGAAATTCACCTCGCCGCGCCAGGCCGCCGAGCACGGTATTGCCACCATCTATCAGGAGCTGGCGCTGGCAGAGAATCTGTCGATTGCCGAGAACGTGTTTCTTGGCCGCGAGCTGAAGCGCCGCGTGCTCGGCATTCCTTTTCTGCGCCGCCGCGCGATGCGCGAAACGGTGGATCAACTGCTGACCGAACTCGATGCGCACATTTCCGATGCCGAAGCGGCGGTCGGCAGTCTGTCCGGTGGCCAGCGCCAGGCGGTGGCGATCTGCCGCGCACTCAATCTCAACGCGCAGCTGGTGATCATGGATGAACCCACCGCCGCGCTGGCGGTCGCGGAGACGCAGAAAGTCCTGCAGCTGACGCGCCGCCTGGCGGAACGCGGCTGCGCCGTGGTGCTGATCAGCCACAACATCAGCGATGTGTTTGCCGTGGCCGATCGCATGGTGGTGTTTCGTCGCGGCCGCAAAATCGCCGAGCGCCGTCACGCGGACACCACGCCAGACGAAATCGTTGCACTCATTACCGGTGCGCATCCTGATGCGCGCATTTTCGAAAACACCTAAGCACTCACACCAGGGGAAATCATCATGCATCGCATTGCTACTGCTGTTTGTTCGCTGTCGTTGCTGGTATCGGGTTACGCCTTCGCGGCACAAAAGGTGGCCTTCGTGCCGCAAATCATCGGTATTCCCTATTTTCAGGCGATGGAGGCGGGCGGCAAGCGCGCCGCGCACGATCTCGGCGTGGAGTTTGTCTACAGCGGTCCGGTAGATACCAACCCGATGGATCAGCTGCAGATCGTGCAGAACCTGATTGCGCAGAAGGTCAATGCGATTGGCATCAGCGTGCTGGATGCCTCCAGTATTGCGCCGGTGATGGCGCAGGCGCAGGCGAGTAATGTGCATCTGTTCACCAGCGACAGCGATGCACCCGACAGCGGGCGGCCGGTCTATGTGGCGCAGGCCACCGATGAGGGACTGGGCGATACGGTGATCGATGAGATGGTCAAACGCGTCGGCGAGCGCGGCAAAATTGGCATCGTCTCCGGCGAAGCTACCGCGTCCAACCTCAACAGCTGGATTGGCTTTATGCAGCAGCGGGTGAAAAGCAAATACCCGCACATTACGCTGCTCAAACCCCAGTACGCCGGCGGCTCCGCCAGCCGCGCGGCGCAAATCACCACCGATTTGATGTCCGCTAACCCCGATCTGAAAGGGGTGATTGCCATGGCCTCCACAACCTGTCCGGGCGTGGCGCAGGCCATCGAAACCGCCGGCAAAAACGGCAAGGTGATTGGCAGCGGTTTCTGCAGCCCGAACACCGCGCGCGCCTACCTGAAAAGCGGGGCGTTTGGCTACACCGTGCTGTGGGACCCGGAAAAGCTTGGCTATCTGACGGTGTGGGCGGGCAAACAGCTGATCGACGGGAAAGCGTTTGCCGCCGAAAATCACGTTCCCGGCTTTGCCCAACCGGTGACCTTTGACAGCAAAACCGGTGTGCTGCTGCTCGGCAAGCCGGCGGTGTTCACCAAAGATAACGTCGACCAGTTCAAATTCTGACGAGGCCTGTGATGCATATGACTTCGCGGGAAATCGTCCTGCTGGCGATCGCCGTGCTGGCTGGCGCCTGCTTTACGTTGTTTTCGCCGTGGTTTGCTACCGCTGACAACCTGCTAACCATTCTGCGCAACAGCAGCGAACTGCTGTTGATCGCGCTGGGTATGACGCTGGTGATCGCCATGGGCGGCGTCGATGTGTCGGTGGGCGTGGTGATGGGCGTGGCCGCGTGGGGCGTCGGACAACTGCTGATGCTGCAATCCCCGCTGCTGGCGGCGCTGGCCGGACCGCTTATTGGCCTGCTGGCAGGGCTGATCACCGCGCTGGTAGTGGTGATTGGCCGCATTCCGGCGATTGTTGGCACGCTGGGGCTGTTCGGCGTCTGGCGCACGGCGCTGTTTGTGCTGCTGGGCGGGCAGTGGCTTTCCGGTCTGCCAGGCGATCTGACGCATGCGCTGATGCGGCCGCTGCTGGGACTGCCGCTGATGGCCTGGCTGATTGTCGCGGCCTGGGCGCTGGTGTGGCTGGCGCTGCGCCATACGCCGTACGGGTTATGGCTGCTGGCCGCCGGCAACTCCGAAGAAAAAGCGCGGCTGGCGGGCATTCCGGTGACCCGGGTGCGTGTTGCGACCTTTGCCCTCAGCGGCGTGCTGTGCGGCCTGGCCGCCACCTGCTACATCGCCACCTATCGTAACGTGGAGATGACCGTCGGCGGCACGCTGGCACTGGAGGCGATTGCCGCGGTGGTGCTGGGCGGCACGCGCATTACCGGCGGCTCCTGCAGTCTGCTCGGCACGCTGCTCGGCGTGCTGCTGTTGCGCATTCTGCAAAATGGCCTGCTGCTGATTGGCGTGCCCTCGCTGTGGCAAACCGTGGTCACCGGGGCGGTGCTGTTGCTGGTGCTGAGCAGTGAAGCAGCCAGTGGGCGGCTGTTATCGCTAAGGAGGCTGGCATGAAACTGTGGCGCAAAGCCCCCGACCTGACGCTGCTGCTGGCGCTGTGGCTGTTGCTGCTGGGCGCCATCGCGATTGTGCTGCCGCAGATGCTGGCGGCATGGTCGCTGACCTCCATCCTGCAGTTTGCCACGCTGCTGTCGCTGGTGGCGCTTGGGCAGTCGCTGGTGGTGATGACTGGCGGCGGCGGCATTGATTTGTCGGTTGGCGGTAACGTTTCGCTCTCGGCGGTCATCGGCATGCTGGCACTCGATCAGGGCATTGCGCCCGGCTGGCTGCCGCTGATTTGCCTGCTGAGCGGTAGCCTGGCTGGCGCGCTGAACGGCCTGCTGGTGGCGCGCTTACGCCTCTGGCCGCTGATCGTTACGCTGGGCAGTTTTTATCTGTTCTCCGGTTTGGCGCTGGCATTAACCGGCGGTGCGGCGCTGGCCGGCGTGCCGCCGCTGCTGACGCAGTGGGGCCGGGCGGCCATGCTGTCCGTTCCGTTGCCTTTCTTAACCAGTGTCATCCCGGCGTTTCTGCTGGCGTGGCTGATCCTCAGCAATAGCGCGTGGGGCAAATGGATCTACGCCTGCGGCTTCAACGAGCACGCCACGCGGCTGGTGGGCATTCCAGTCGATCGCCTGCGGCTGCTGGTTTACTGCCTGAGCGGCGCGCTGGCGGGCTGCGCCGGCTTTATTTCGCTGTGCTGGCTCGGCAGCGCCCGCCCGGAAATTGGCGTCAATCTTGAGCTGGAATCGCTGACTGCCGCGCTGCTGGGTGGCGTGGCGATCTTTGGCGGGCGCGGCAGCGTCATCGGCGTTCTCGCCGCCGCGCTGATGCTGGTCGCCCTCAAAACCTGCATGTTGCAGCTGGGGCTGAACAGCGTGTGGCAACTGGGCGTGGTGGGCATGCTGTTAATCATGGTGTTAATGGCACAACGACTTTTTATCTATCGGAGATAACACATGAGTCTGACTGAAAAAATTAGCGCACACGTCGATGCCAGCGCGCAGCGTATCGCGCAGACATTATGCGACCTGCTGGCGTTTCCCTCGGTGGTAAAGGTCGATCCGCGCGAGGCCGGGCCAGGCGAGCGCGACTGCCAGCGCTATCTGCAGCAGCGGCTGATGGCGCTGGGCATGGACACCGATCTGTGGGATCCGGATGGCCCGGCGCTATACCAGAAGTATCAGGGCCGCCCGGGCGCCAATAAAGGCCGCACCTTCGAAGGCCGGCCGAATCTGGGCGGCACCCTGAGCGGATCCGGTGGCGGCAGGTCGCTGATGCTTACCGGCCATATTGACGTGGTACCACCGGGTCCGGCTGAGCACTGGCACAGCGATCCTTTTGTGCCGGAGATCCGCAACGAGGCAGTGTATGGTCGCGGCGCGGTGGACATGAAAGGTGGCGTGGCCTGCATGCTGATGGCGGTGGAGCTGCTGCAGGATCTCAACGTGCAGCTGGCCGGCGACGTGGTGTTCACCACGGTAGTGGATGAAGAGATCGGCGGCATGGGCTCGCTGGCAATGGTGGATCGCGGCTTCAAAGCCGATGCCGGTATCATGACGGAGCCCACTGCCAACCGCATCGCGCCGATTTGCCACGGCATTTTGTGGGCGCGCATCATTCTGGATGGCATCGGCGGCCATGCGGAATTAACGCCGAACAGCTGGGACAGCAGCGGTCCGGTTGATGCCGTGATGTTGTGTCGCCAGATGCTGGACGGGCTCGATGTGCTGAACCGCCGCTGGCAGACGCAGCCCGACAAAAACCATCCACTCATGAATCTGCCCAACCAGATTATCGTGACGCAGCTAAAAGTGGGCGAGCATCCGGCGTCGATTGCCGGCCGCGCCGAGATCGTCATAGACGTGCAGTATCTGCCGGCAGAAAAGGATGAGATGGGGCTGGGCGGTAAGGTAAAACAGGAGATTGAGGCGCACGTGGCGAAGGTGTGCGCGCTGGATCCCTATCTGGCAAAGCATCCGGCGCGGGTGGAGTGGATACTGGACGCCGACTGCGCCGAGATCCCGGCCGATCATCCTTTTGTCAGCGCTTTTCAGCAGGGCGTGAGTGACGCGGCACTGAGCCCGCAGCTGGCCGGCTTTGGTGCCCACAGCGACATTGGCCTGCCCAGCACGCTGGGCCAGACGCCGACGGTCAACTTTGGTCCCGGCGATCCGGCGCTGTCGCATCAGCCTAACGAACATGTGCCGATTGCCGATCTGGTGGCCTGTACCAAAGCCATTGCGCTAACGCTGGTGCACTGGTGCGGAGTCGCTCAGGAAGCGGGGCGCTGAGAGCATTAACCACCGCAGTGACGCTGGCCGCAGATGGCCGGCGTCACGCGTTAGCGCATTCTGTCACTGGCAAGATGATAAACGTCGCTGCGCTCGCGTTTACCCACCGCGACCACGGCGATGATCAACTGGTCATCAATCACCTGATAAACCAGGCGAAACCCGGAAGCCCTGAGTTTAATTTTGTAGCAGTCTTTAATGCCACGCAATTTGGCTGAGGGGATATGAGGATTTTCACAACATTTTTTGAGCTTTTTGGCAAACTGCTGCTGAATGGCTTTATCCAGCTTATGCCACTCCTTCAGGGCTTCTTCCCTGAACTTAACTGTCCATGTCACAGAAAGCTGTCCAAATCCACTTCAATCAGCGGCTGCTGGTGGCGTTCAGTTACCTTTTTAACCAGTTCCTGATCGTCCAGCGCTTCCAGCATTTGCTCGTAAAGTTGTGCGGGAACACAATAAAAGGCGGGCTGATTACGATTGAGAATCGCCACCGGCAAGCCTTCTCCCGCATTGACGGTCGCCATAGGATTC
Source organism: gamma proteobacterium symbiont of Lampromicra miyakona (assembly GCF_059730895.1). NCBI lineage: Bacteria > Pseudomonadati > Pseudomonadota > Gammaproteobacteria > gamma proteobacterium symbiont of Lampromicra miyakona. The sequence goes on from NZ_AP035933.1 coordinate 295,376, forward strand.
TTTTTTAATTCACTGACGCTGGCGCTCATATCGCTGAGAATGATGTTTGGCATACGTCTCTCCAGACTGGTTAACAGGTCTCAATATTATCAGATTGATGACCTGTTAACCAGTCCTGACGGCTCAGCCACTTACGCTTTTCCACCCTCCGCCAGCCAGCATGCCCTGGCGGAGGGGACCTGCATTACGGCTGATCGGGCAGCGCGGCAAGTAACTTATCCAGCGTCACCGGATAGTCTCTCACCCGAACGCCGGTGGCATTGTAGACCGCATTAACCAGCGCAGCACCGACGCCACACAGCCCCAGTTCACCGACGCCTTTGGCTTTCATCGGCGAAGAGACCGGATCGGTGTCATCGAGGAAAATCACCTCCTGCTCAGGCACATCGGCGTGTACCGGCACTTCATAGCCTGCCATGTCGTGATTGACGAAGTAGCCGAGCCGGGTGTCCACCGCCAGCTCCTCCATCAGCGCGGCGCCGAGGCCCATGGTCATCGCGCCGATCACCTGACTGCGCGCGGTTTTAAGGTTGAGAATGCGCCCCGCGGCACATACCGCCAGCATGCGCCGCACGCGCACTTCGCCGGTGGCGCTATCGACCGCCACTTCGACAAAATGACCGGCAAAGGTGGATTGCTGGAAGGTTTTGTCCAGATCGCCGAATTCCATGGTCTCTTCCGCCATCAGCGGACCCGCCGCAGTGAGCGGCAGGCGCTGCCCGTTGGCGTGAATGTGCCCATCGGCAAACTCTGCGCTTTCCGCATCCAGACCCAACTGTGCGGCAACCTTCTCGCGTAGCCGGACGCAGGCCGCATAAACCCCGGCCGTGGAAGTATTGGCTCCCCACTGGCCACCCGAACCCGCCGAGACAGGAAACGCCGAATCGCCGAGCCGTACGCTGACCTGCTCAATCGGCACGCCCATCATCTCGGCTGCCGTCTGGGCAATGATGGTGTAGCTGCCGGTGCCGATATCGGTCATGTCGGTTTCGACAGTGATTGTGCCTTGCGCATCCAGCTGCACGCGCGCGGCAGAGGGTGCCAGCAGGTTGTTACGGAAACCGGCTGCCACGCCCATGCCCACCAGCCAGCGCCCCTCGCGCCGCTGCCCGGGTTTAGCACAGCGCTCCGCCCAGCCAAATTTGCTGGCGCCGGTGCGCAGGCATTGCACCAGCTGGCGGCGTGAAAAGAAGCGCTCCGGATGCAGCGGATCGACCTGTGTATCATTGATGATGCGAAACTCAACCGGGTCGATACCGGCGATGGCGGCCATTTCATCCATGGCAATCTCCAGCGCCATCAGACCGGGCGCTTCACCTGGCGCACGCATTGCGTTGCCCTCGGGCAGATCGAGTTCGGCGAGGCGCAGTCCGGTAAGCCGATTGGCGGCGGCGTAGAGTAATTCAGTCTGCTGCACCGCAGTTTCCGGCGTTCCGCCCGGCAGGTTACCGGACCAGCTTTCATGGGCAATGGCGGTGAGATGGCCATGTGCATCGGTAGCTAATCGGATGCGCTGCCGCGTTGCTGGCCGGTGCGTGGTGTTGTTGGGGATCATCGGGCGCGGCACCATCACTTTCACCGCGCGTCCCACGGCGCGCGCACCCAGAGCCGCCAGCAGCGCATCGCTACGTAAAAACAGTTTGCTGCCGAAGCCACCGCCGACGTAAGGAGAGAGCACGCGCACCTTTTCCATCGGCATGTCGAGCGTGTGCGCCAGGTCGGTGTGGCACCAGTTAATCATCTGATTCGAGGTCCAGACCGTCAGGTGATCATCCTGCCACAGCGCCATGGAAGCGTGCGGTTCCATTGCCATATGGCTTTGATCGGGCGTGGTGTAGGTGGCGTCCAGCGTAAAGGCTGCGTTGTGCAGGGCAGCATCGACATCGCCCAGTGTTTTATCCGGCTCACCTTCGGGTGACGTTGTCACCTCTGGCTGGGCCGCTTCAAGATCGTAAGCTCCCGTTTCAGCCTGGCAGTTAACCTTAACCAGCTGCGCGGCTGCACGTGCCTGCTCAAAGGTCTCCGCCACCACCAGCGCCACGGCCTGGTGGTAGTGTTCGATTTTATTATTTGCCAGCAGCGTCGCGGTGTTGCGCTCTGCCTTGTTGAGCTTACCGGCGGTTGCTCCGGTGACGATGCCGAGCACGCCCGGTGCCTGTGCTGCGGCGTGGGTGTCAATCGAGAGAATATTGCCTTTGGCAACTGGCGCGCCGACCACATAACCGTAGGCTGCATCCGGTGCTTCAGCGTGCCATTCATAGGCGTAATGCGCCGAGCCGGTGGTTTTTAACGGCCCGTCGATGCGTGCCAGCGGCTGGCCGACGACGCGCTGCTGGTCGATAGGATTGGCGGTTGCTGGTGTGTCAAATTTCATGCGTTGCTCCTCGCTTCCGCGATCGCTGAGGCGAGCGTGCGCTGCGCCAGCAACAGTTTGTATCGGTTGGCTTCAGTGGGACGCGCATCAGCAAACAGCACATCGCAGACCGCCTGCGCCCCGTGAGGAAGTTCAGCATCCGCCGCCGCGCTGCGCCACGGCTGATGGGCCACCCCGCCGACGGCCACCCGGCCGCTACCCTCAGGCAGGATAACCGTTGCCACCGAGACCAGCGCAAAGGCGTACGAAGCGCGATCGCGCACCTTATGGTAAATGTGCGTGCCACCCAGCGGTGCAGGCAGGGTGACCGCGACGATCAGCTCACCCGGCTGCAGCACGGTTTCGATATGCGGCGTGTTGCCCGGTGCGCAGTAGAATTCAGCGATGGGAATGGCGCGCTGGCTGCCATCAGGGCTGACGGTTTCAATCACCGCATCCAGCAGTCGCATCGCCACCGCCATATCGCTGGGATGGGTGGCAATACAGGCTTCGCTGAGACCCACCACCGCATGCTGGCGGCTGAATCCCTCGCGTGCGGCACAGCCCGTACCCGGCTGACGCTTGTTACAGGGTTGATTAACATCGTAAAAATAGGGACAGCGCGTGCGCTGCAGCAGGTTGCCGGCGGTGGTGGCCTGATTGCGCAGCTGGCCAGAAGCGCCTGCCACCAGCGCGCGCGTCAGCACGGCATAATCGCGCCGGATGCGCGCATCTGCCGCCAGATCGGTATTGCGCACCAGCGCACCGATACGTAAGCCGCCCCCGGCGGTGGGTTCAATGCTGTCCAGCGCCAGTCCGTTAACATCAATCAGGTGCGACGGGGTTTCGATTTCCAGCTTCATCAAATCGAGCAGATTGGTACCGCCGGCAATAAAGCGTGCGCCCGGATGCTGCATCGCGCTGCTGGCAGCCTGTGCGGGCGTCGCTGCCCGTTCAAAGGTAAAGGCTCTCATGCTTTCTGGCCTCCGGCGTACTCTTCAATGGCGGCAAGGATGTTGGCATAAGCGCCGCAGCGGCAGATGTTGCCGCTCATGCGCTCACGAATTTCTTCATCGCTCAGCGCTGGCGCGGCGGTCAGATCGCCCGTGACATGGCTGGGAATGCCCGCCGCAATTTCCTGCAGCACCGCCAGCGAGGAGCAGATTTGCCCCGGCGTGCAGTAGCCGCACTGATAGCCGTCGTGGCGGATAAACGCGGACTGCAGCGGATGCAGATCATCCGGCGTGCCGACGCCTTCGATGGTGGTCACTTCGGCATCCTGCTGCATCACCGCGAGAGTGAGGCAGGCGTTGATGCGCCGGCCATTGACCAGCACGGTACAGGCACCGCACTGACCGTGATCGCAGCCTTTTTTGGTGCCGGTCAGATGTAAATGTTCGCGCAGCGCGTCCAGCAGCGTGGTACGGGTATCCACGTTAAGCTGCTGAGGTTCGCCGTTCACCTGCAGCGTGACCGGCACCGTGACGGGGGCCGGCGCGGCGGAACCGGCACCGGCTGTCAGCCGGGCTCGCTCTGTCTCTTCCTGCTGCGGTGAATACCGCTGCGTCTTCTCATCGCGTGGGTTGCTCATGCCGTTGCCTCCGGACAATTGGCGAAATGAAATCTCAATGACACCGATTTTTATAAGGTTTTGGAAAACTTTAAGCATAGACGTCAATACGCAGACGACCATGCGGCAGGGCGAAACCGATCCCAGCAACGGACAAGTCTGAAGCCTGCCGGACTGTTCACGGTGACAAATACCCGCGTTCATGATTAATATGCATGCTTTGCTAAACCGTTTTAGCGATTAAATGAGACTGAATTATGATGAAACGTATCTGGTGTCTGGGTGATGCCGTAGTGGATTTGCTGCCTGATGACGCGGGCCGTTTGTTGCAGTGTCCCGGCGGCGCGCCCGCCAACGTGGCAGTGGGTATCGCCCGGCTGGCGGGTAACAGCGGATTTATCGGACGGGTGGGTGACGATCCTTTTGGCCAGTTTTTGTGTCGCACGCTGGCGCAGGAAAAGGTGGATGTTTCCCATATGCGCAAAGATGTGCAGCAGCGCACCTCCACGGTGGTCGTGGCCCTGGATGAGCAGGGCGAGCGCACCTTTACCTTCATGGTGCGCCCCAGCGCCGACTTGTTTCTCACGCCAGACGATTTGCCGCGGTTTCAGTGTGGCGAGTGGCTGCACTGCTGTTCGATTGCGTTACTCGCCGAGCCGTCGCGCACGGCGGCGTTAACCGCCATGCAGCGCGTGCGCGAGGCGGGCGGTTTTGTCAGCTTCGATCCCAATATCCGTCTCGATTTGTGGTCCGATGCGGCGGAGTTGCTGCAATGCCTCAGTGCGGCCCTGCAACGGGCGGATGTGGTGAAGCTCTCTATGGAAGAACTGGCCTTTATGACGGACACCGCCAACATTGACAGCGGCATCGTGCAACTGGCGCAGCGCTTCTCTCTTAAATTGTTATTAGTCACGCAGGGCAGCGCTGGCGTGCGTGCTTATTTTGATGGCCGGCAAACTCACTATCCCGCGCGCGCGGTGATCAGCGTGGATACCACCGGTGCCGGCGATGCCTTCGTGGCGGGACTGCTGTGGGAACTGGCGCAGCGGGGTTTGCCGGCGGATGAAGCGCAGCTGGCGGCCTGCCTGCGCACGGCGCAGGCGTGCGGGGCGCTGGCCACTACCGCCAAAGGCGCGATGACCGCGTTACCCAACCATCAACAGCTACAGCAGCACAGTATCTGACCCCGCCGTTTTCCCTGTTTTGCGATGTATCTCACATCCACTAAATCGGTTTAGCAAAATCCATTGCGCTTTAAAAAATGGCACCGCTATGATGCGGTGCCTAAACCGGTTTAGCAAAAAAATACATCTGATGATAGCCTTGCCTCAGGGACGCAAAACAGTGAAAAAAAGCATAATCGCTATAACCCTTAGTACCGTATTAGGCTCAGGCTCAGTCTGGGCGGCAGACGACATGAGCAGTATTGAAGCGCGTCTGGCGGCGATGGAAAAACGGCTGGCCGCGGCTGAACAGCGTGCCAGCGTGGCGGAGCAGCGCGCGCAGGCGGCGGAACAGCAGGCGCAAAAGCTGGCTGCGGTGCAGCAGCAGAACCCGACGCCAGTTGCCGTCGCACAGACCGAACCGCGCGCCGCTCAGCCTGTTGCGCCCGCCGCCAGCAGCGAGTCAGAGGGCTTTGAGTTTCATGGCTACGCGCGTTCCGGCCTGTTGATGAACAGCTCCGCTGCGAAAACTCAGGGCGGGCCCACCGTCACGCCAGCCGGTGAGACCGGCGGTCACGTCGGGCGGCTCGGCAATGAGCCGGATACCTACGTTGAACTTAACCTCGAACATAAACAAACGCTGGCCAACGGTGCCACCACGCGCTTCAAGGCGATGCTGGCCGACGGACAGCGCACCTACAACGACTGGACTGCCGCCAGCAGCGATCTCAACCTGCGTCAGGCGTTTGTCGAACTGGGGCAGCTACCGACCTTCACCGGTGCGTTCAAAGACTCCACGGTGTGGGCCGGTAAGCGTTTCGACCGCGATAACTTCGACATCCACTGGATCGATTCCGATGTGGTGTTCCTTGCCGGAACCGGGGCCGGTATTTACGACATGAGGTGGGGCGATGACGCCCGCAGCAACCTGTCGATTTATGGCCGCACCTTCGGGGACATCGAAAATAACGACAACACCGCGCAAAACTACATTCTGTCGCTGAATAACTTCGTCGGGCCACTGCAGCTGATGGTGAGCGGCATGCGCGCGAAAGATAACGATCAGCGCACCGATATTGACGGCAATCGCGTGAAAAGTGATGCCGCCAGTGACGGTGTGCACGCCCTGGTCGGATTGCACAACGACAGCTTCTACGGCCTGGGTGAAGGTTCAGCGAAAACCGCGCTGCTGTACGGTCATGGCCTCGGCGCAGAAGTGAAGAGCATCGGTTCCGACGGCGCGCTGTTGCCGCAGGCGAATACCTGGCGGCTCGCCAGCTACGGGATGACGCCGCTGGGCGCTGGCTGGCACATCGCGCCGGCGCTGCTGGCGCAGAGCAGCAAAGACCGCTATGTCAAAGGCGACAGCTATGAGTGGGCCACCGTGAACCTGCGCCTGATTCAGGAATTTACGCAGAACTTTGAGATGCAGTATGAAGGCTCATATCAGTACATGGATCTGCGGCCTGAAGGCTATAACAATCGCCAGGCCGTCAGCGGCAATTTCTACAAGCTCACCGTCGCCCCCACGCTCAAAGCCAGCGATGTGGGCGAATTCCTCAAGCGTCCGGAAATCCGCCTGTTCGCCAGCTGGATGGACTGGGATCATCGTCTGGATAACTACGCCAGCGATGACGCCTTTGGCAGCACCGGCTTTAAATCCGGTGGCGAGTGGAACTTTGGCGTGCAAATGGAAACCTGGTTCTGATGAAACGGCCCGCGTGCGGGCCGCTTAGCGCATGATGGCATAACAACCAAAAACAGAGGTTACTATGGATTTTATTACTCTTTCCCGGTCGCTGCTGCCGCTGCTGGGAGGCCGGGAAAATATCGCCAGTGCGGCGCACTGTGCCACACGTTTGCGCCTGGTGCTGGTGGATGACGCCAAAGCCGACACCGCAGCGATTGGCAAACTGGAGGGCGTGAAGGGCTGTTTTCGCAATGCCGGACAGCTGCAGGTGATTTTTGGTACTGGCGTGGTGAATAAAGTGTATGCCGCGTTTATCCGCGAAGCTGGCATCAGTGAAACCAGCAAGTCGGAAGCGGCGGATATCGCTGCGCGCAAGCTCAATCCGTTCCAGCGCATTGCGCGTCTGCTGTCGAACATTTTTGTACCGATCATCCCGGCGATTGTGGCCTCTGGCCTGCTGATGGGACTGCTCGGCATGGTTAAAACCTACGGCTGGGTTAACCCCGACAACGCGCTGTATATCATGCTGGATATGTGCAGCTCGGCGGCCTTTATCATCCTGCCAATCCTGATTGGCTTTACTGCGGCACGTGAGTTTGGCGGTAACCCGTTCCTCGGTGCCACGCTCGGCGGCATCCTGACGCATCCGGCGCTCACCAACGCCTGGGGGGTGGCGGCCGGCTTCCATACCATGAACTTTTTCGGTATCGAAGTGGCGATGATCGGCTACCAGGGCACGGTGTTTCCGGTGCTGCTGGCGGTGTGGTTTATGAGTGTGCTGGAGAAGCAGCTGCGCCGGGTAATTCCGGACGCGCTGGATCTGATCCTGACGCCGTTCCTGACGGTGATTATCGCCGGCTTCGTTGCGCTGCTGGTGATTGGTCCGGCAGGGCGGATGCTGGGCGACGGTATTTCATTCGTCCTCAGCACGCTGATTACCCATGCCGGCTGGCTGGCCGGACTGGTGTTTGGCGGGCTTTACTCGGTTATCGTGATCACCGGCGTGCACCATAGCTTCCATGCGATTGAAGCCGGGCTGCTGGGCAATCCGGCGATTGGCGTCAACTTTCTGCTGCCGATTTGGGCGATGGCTAACGTGGCGCAGGGCGGTGCCTGTCTGGCGGTGTGGTTTAAAACTAAAGATGTAAAAATCAAAGCCATTTCGCTGCCGTCCGGCTTTTCAGCGCTGCTGGGTATTACCGAGGCGGCGATTTTCGGTATCAACCTGCGCTTTATGAAACCCTTTATCGCCGGCCTGATCGGCGGCGCGCTGGGCGGGGCCTGGGTGGTGTCGGTGCATGTGTATATGACGGCTGTCGGTTTGACCGGTCTGCCTGGCATGGCGATTGTGCAGGCCAGTTCGTTGCTTAACTATGCGATTGGCATGGTGATCGCGTTCAGCAGTGCATTTATGATCTCTTATCTGCTCAAATACAAAACGGACGCGGAATAATGACGGCTTCTACATTGTTACCCGATATTTTGCAGGCGGTGATGCGCGGTCAGCCGCGCGCGCTGAGCGACCCGCATTATCCGGGCTGGCATCTGGCACCCGTAACCGGATTGCTTAACGATCCGAACGGTTTTATCCACTTCGCCGGGCGTTACCATCTGTTTTATCAGTGGAATGCGCTGGGCTGTAAGCATCAGCATAAATGCTGGGGCCACTGGAGTTCCGCCGATCTGCTGCACTGGCAGCATGAACCCATAGCGCTAATGCCGGATGAAGAGTATGACCGCAGCGGCTGCTATTCGGGCAGTGCCGTCGATGATAACGGCGCGCTGACGTTGATCTATACCGGCAACGTGAAGTTTGCCGATGGCGCGCGCACCGCGTGGCAATGTCTGGCGGTGCAAAACCCTCAGGGCGGCTTTGACAAGCTCGGGCCGGTGATCGCGCTGCCCGACGGCTACACCGGACACGTGCGCGATCCGAAAGTGTGGCGGCATGGCGAACACTGGTTCATGGTGCTGGGTGCGCAGGATCAACAAAAGCAGGGCAAAGTGTTGCTGCTGCGCTCGGCGGACCTGCGTGAGTGGCACAATCTGGGCGAGATTGCCGGCAGCGGCCTGAACGGGCTGGCGGCAGCCAGTTATATGTGGGAATGCCCCGACATGTTTACCCTCGGCGATACCACCTTCCTGATTTGCTGCCCGCAGGGGCTTGCCCGGGAACAGCACCGTTTTCTCAATGCGCATCCCAGCGCGTGGCTGTCCGGCGATCTTGATTACGCTAACGCCCGCTTTAGCCATGGCGAATTGCATGAGCTTGACGCCGGTTTCGAGTTTTACGCACCGCAAACCACGCTAACCGCCGACGGACGCCGGCTGCTGGTGGGCTGGTTGGGCGTGCCGGATGGCGAGGAGATGCTGCAGCCTACGGTGGCCAATGGCTGGATCCATCAGATGACCTGCGTGCGCGAACTGGGCACGCGTGATGGCCGGCTGTTCCAGCGGCCGGTCACTGAACTGCAGGCACTGCGCAACGCTGAACAGCATTATCAGGGGCCAGCCGGCGATGCGCCGGTAATCGATGCGCAGCGGCTGGAATTGCTGCTGAGCGGGCAGGGCGACATCACCCTGAACTTTGCTGACCAGTTACGGCTGGAATGGCGCGCTGACGGGCTGCGGCTCGCACGCCGCAGTCTGGCAAACGGCGAGTGGCAGTTCCGTTACTGGCGCGGCGCGGTGAGTCAGCTCCAGCTGCTGTGCGATCACTCCAGCGTTGAGATTTTCATTAATGAAGGCGAAGGGGTGATGAGCAGCCGCTACTTCCCGGCGCATCCGGCGCAATTAACCCTGACCGGACACGCAGAAGTGACGGCGCGCTACTGGTCGTTGCGCCCGTGCATGGTAGAATAAGTCATTGTTTCCTTAACCGATGCACTGACGTGAGAAAAACCAAACGCGTTACCATAGCGGATATTGCTGCGCTGGCGGGGGTGTCCAAAGCCACCGCCAGTCTGGTGCTGAATGGCCGTGGCAAAGAGTTGCGCGTGGCGAAAGAGACGCGCGAACGCGTGTTAACGCTGGCGCGCGAGCATCACTATCAGGCCAGTATTCACGCGCGCTCGCTGCGTGATAATCGCAGCCATACGCTGGGTTTAGTGGTGCCGGAGATCACCAACTATGGCTTTGCGGTGTTCTCACACGCGCTGGAAAATCTGTGTCGCGAGGCTGGCTTGCAGCTGCTGATCTCCTGCACTGACGAAAACGCCGGGCAGGAGCGGGTGGTAGTAGATAACCTGGTGGCGCGTCAGGTGGACGGACTGATTGTGGCGTCCAGCATGTTAAGCGATAGTGACTACGTGAAGCTGAGTGACCAACTGCCAGTTGTGCTGTTTGACCGCTACGTTAATGACACGCAGCTGCCGCTGGTGATGACCGATTCGGTCACGCCGACCGCCGAGCTGGTGGAACGGCTGGCGCGCGCCAATCCGGATGAAATTTACTTTCTCGGCGGTCAGCCGCGTCTGTCACCCACCAAAGACCGTCTGGCCGGTTTTATGCAGGGGCTGGAGCGGGCGGGCATCACGCCGCGCCCGGAGTGGATTATTCACGGCAATTATCATCCCAGCAGCGGTTATGAGATGTTCGCCGCGCTGTGCGCCCGGCTGGGGCGTCCGCCGAAAGCGATTTTTACCGCTGCCTGCGGACTGCTGGAAGGGGTGTTACGTTACATGAGCCAGCACCACCTGCTGCACAGCGATATCCGCGTCGCCAGCTTTGACGATCACTATCTGTATGACTCGCTGACTTTGCCGATTGATACCGTCGAGCAGGATGTGCCGCGCCTGGCGCAGGAGTGTTTTACGCTGCTGACTACCATGATTAACGGCGATGAACCCGGCAGCCTGCACACCGTGCTGCCGGCAACGCTGCGGCTGCGCTTTGGCAGGTAGCGCAGCCCCGACTCAATCGCTCTCTGGCTCACATACCTGCCATCTGACCGAGCTGACGCCTTTTTCCAGACTGATACGGCTGACCAGATTTTCCAGCTGATCGGTCAGGCTGGGTTTACCCAGCACTTCCGCATTCACCGCCATGCGGTGTGACGGTTCCAGATCTTCACTGTGCAGAGATTGCAGCCGCAGGCCGCTGCCTCCGAGGCTATGCAGCATCAGGCTGCGCACTTGCACCTCATCGGCCGCCAGGCAAATGATTTGTACTTTGTAATACTGGCTGGCGTCTTCCGCAGTAATGATGCTCTGCCGATTGATGCCCTGTGCCATCTCGCGTAGCAGGATGTTGGCGCACAGAATAACCACACAACCGATGCCTGCCTCCAGCAACAAGCCCATGCTGCATAACACGCCAATCGCCGCGGTACACCACAGCGTGGCGGCGGTGTTAAGGCCGCGCACATTCAGGCCATCGCGCATGATGACGCCACCGCCGAGGAAGCCAATGCCGGAAACCACATAGGCCGCCACGCGCGAGGCATCTGCGGCAATTCCCGGTACGCTTTGCGTCATCAGCACAAACAAACAGGCACCGGTGCTGACCAGCGCATTGGTGCGCAGCCCGGTCAGGCGCTGACGCAGCTGGCGCTCGCTGCCAATCAGCGCGCCCAGAATCAGCGCGACCGTGACGCGCAATAAAAAGATTTTCCAGTCCATGTCAGACCTCACTCCATCACCGCCGGGCAATGGATATTCAGGGTTATAAGAATGGATTACAGCGGGGCCAGACAGAACGCAGGAAAAAGGGGGGAGGGAAATCCACCGTCTTAACGCAGGGCTAAGACAGCGATGAGGCTATCTCAGCATCGGCACCGATTGTAATCGTGTGGGACAGGTGTCCAATTGTGTATCCTCATCAGTAAAAATTTCGCCGGCATTGTAGACGCTTTGCTCCGTCAGAGCGAAGACAAATCGCGCATCGTTTAAGCGGGGTTGAATAGGCATGAGATAATCACGCGTTTTCACCACAATCAGGCTGGAGTATCTGCTAAAAAACGTTTCATAATTAATTATCTGCGCTCATCCAAATACCCTAAGGTCTGACATGCAACCAATCAGTCTGCAAACCCGGTACCGTTCTGCAAACGAGAACACCATTGCGCTGTGGGCGAAAAATGCAGGCATCGGGAACATCCGTGAAGAGAACTATTACGATCCGGTAAAACTGGCGCTTGCCGCAGGGATAAAGCCGTCAGTTTCCTTACCGGTGTTACGTCTGATTGATGAATTGCAACGACTCACACAGGCTGATCCGCTTGCCGATACCTTGCCAGCGCAAGGTCTTCATTTTACTTTTTTGCCTCTGACCTTGCCGCTTTACAACATCAATGAGCGTTTACCAGCGAAAGTGGCGCAACTGACCACAATCTGGCAGGAATTTGTTGCGAAAAAAATCGTTATCCGGGATCTGCGCTTAGTGGCGTTGCCCAGTCAGTTATTGCTTGCGGGTATACCTGATACGCCTGCGATTGCCATGCGCCAGTCATTCTGCGACAAGATTCTGGATTCAGACTGGAAAAATGAATTGCTGATGCGGCATGGCAACAGCCCGTTGCCGGCACCATTCTGGCACAGCACGTTACTGCGCTACAGCGCTGAGTTTTTACCCGCAGTTTTGCGTCAATTCTTTTATGAACGTCAGGATATCAATTTTGCTGAGGTGGCGGGAGAACTGATTCTGGCGAAGACTAACTACAACTGGACGAAGTGTTTTCCATTATTGCCGCGGAGGGTTTAAATATGGTGAGTGCGCCATAACTGGCAGCCTTAAACTAATGGAGTTGTGTATGGATGCTAATGATTTACCTTTCGGGCCTAAGTGCGCATAATCATGATTATGTTAAATCAGATATCTAATCGCGTATTTCAATCCTTCAGTTTCGCCCTTCACGCCTCTTACCAGGCTCACAACGTCTTCCACCACGGCTACCCTATGTGAAAACTTATCCCACCGGTCCGTTTGTCACCACGGTGTTATATTTATACTGACGATGTGCGTTGCTGTCATCTGCTCAACAATGCTTGCATCTATCGCTTACGGCATTGAATAAAAAATAGCATCGCTTAGGGAAATTCTTCTTTCCACTACACAGGATTCATTCAGAAGCATCTAAGCGTTTCTCAGTCATCAACATTCAGTTTTATAGTTCCACCATCTGGCACATCTCTAATCTGAACTGCAATACTTCCCCTTGCTCGCATTGCTGTTACAGATTGCTGAGCACGCAAATTCTTAACTGAAAACTCACCACCCAAAACAAAAGGAATAACAGGCACTAACCGCTGATTCTGCTTAATTTTTCCGTGCGTGATCTGCCATTGATGCATCAACGAATGACCTGTCAGAAAGTCATAATCATTTAGAATAGCATCGCACCACTGAGATAAATTTTCACACATTTTTTGGCTTTCACCGGTCTCGGGATCAAATGAGTATATTCCATCCTCCTTTAAAGAAAATTGCCCACCAAATGCATCTTCTGCAAAAAAGAAATGACCATCTGTCATACCACCATAGCTTTCGCGCCATAATTTTTCTTCATTCCAGGAAAAGACATTAAAATCATCTTGTTCGTGTGTTCCTGGAAAGACATGTAGCGCTGATTCAAAACCATAAAACCCATTGCGCATTTTCAACAGAGCAACATAATCAGGAAACTTTGATGAAGGTTCGAGCTTAAGAGTGCCATAAATATCATCGAAAGGCTTTGCTAACTCATTGCTGCAAATTGACAATAGCTTTGAAATTGAGTCTCTCATGTTACCCCTTTTTATGGATCTTTATTATTACTGTATAAGGTGGCAGTTGCGGTTATATTCTTAACCGTTATTTAATGGCTAATGAATATTGTTAACCATGTTATATACGCAAGCCTTGATAGCCAAAGAAAAATCGCACCAAAAGACAGGTCTGATTTTGTCAGGAAAACCCTGATAAAGAAAAATGGCTTTTTATCTTCAATTAACCCCTGGTAAAAATACTTCCCATAGAGTGCGAAAAGAAGAAATGACATTCCTCCAGACAAATTAGATATTAAAGATAAATCATCAAACCCTCTTCGATATTCAGCTATCGCCGCCGCCACATACCCAAGAACAAGAAAAATCAATGCACTGTCTGATAAAGCATCACGTTTAAAAAACATATAATTGAAATAAAGAAAAGAATCCTTACCTACCTTAGCGCTGCCAAGATTTTTATAAACAAAGATAAAAAAACAGACATCCAACAGCAACAACAAAAATAGCAACATGAAGGATGATGCATTAAGAACATTATCATTTGAAATCATAATGGTATTTTTTCCTTAGTAGAGTCACCTTCAGATCTATTTTTTCATCATGAGAAGTAGTGGTGTAACCAGTAAAACCAATGCTTCACTGGTGCGTAAGAAGGGACAAAACTGCGCCGTTTTCTGTAGGGTCGCCATTTATGGCGACCAAAAAAAACAGCAGGCAGTAATTAGCACAAGCCCGCCGCGGCACATTGTATCACCGGGCCGACGGGTTTGCCCCCACTGAGCCGCGCACCACCATCCAGCTGTCAAACGCGGGTAAGGCGCCGGCGGATTGCTGGCGGATGTGGCAAATTAACCGGCGCGCGGCTTCGCGACCCATTTCATACACCGGCTGAGCGACCACGGTTAGCGGCGGTGACATCAGCTCGGTCCAGGGAAAATCGTCGTACATCACAAAAGAGATATCTTCGGGTACGCGCAGGCCGCGTTTGGCCAGACCGCGCAGGATGCCCATCGCAATCAGGTTATCGGAGGCAATCAGCGCGCTGGGTGGTTCGGCGAGCGCCAGCAGTTCAGTCAGGATCTGCTCGATGATGGCTTCGCTGAGCGCATTAAGCCGAATCAGCGCCGGATCCAGTTCCTTACCTGCGGCCCGGTAGGCATCAATCATTCCACTAACACGTTGCGCCACCGGCGTGGGGCCCAGCGTGATTGCCGGCGAATACGGTGCAGCGCTGCGCATGCTGGAGAGATAAGCAATTCGCTGATGCCCGGCCGCCAGTAATAACTCCGTCGCCTGTTTGGCCACTGCGACAAAGTTCGCCTGGATGGTCTCCACCTCCATCCCCTGCACTGCCCGGTCGAACATCATTAATGAACGCCCTTCTGCCAGCACCTGGCGAAGATGCTCGTTATCCTCAAACAATGAGCTGCACGGCGCGACGATGATGCCATCGACGCGCTTATCCAGCATCACGCGCACTGCTTCCCGTTCCTCCTCCAGCGTTTCATCGCTGTTACTCAGCAGCAGGTGAAAGCCCGCCTGGCGCGCAACATCCGCCATACCGCGCAGCGCCAGGCCAAAGTGCGGGTTTTCAATGTCGCCGACAATCACCCCGATAGTATTGGAGCGGCCAGTGTTCATGCTGCGCGCCAGCTCGTTCGGTCGGTATCCCAGCGCTTCAGCAGCCTGATTCACCCGCGTCTGCACATCTTCACTGACGGAACCATACCCGCCCAGCGCGCGTGCCGCCTGGGCTTTGGAAACATTGGCGGCGCGGGCGACGTCGGCAACGGTCGGACCGCGTGAACGAGCATTTTCATTGGTCATAATTATTTCGAATCACAAGTTGATAACAACATAATTGACGCTGCTGATAGCGTGTGCTTAATATCAGTATATCCGAATGAGACCGGTCTCACAACCAGAGCCGGTTTCATTTTGCCCCGCGTTGAGACCGGTCTCAATAACAATAAACCGGCTTGGCGAACTCTGAAGTTTCACCTGCACAGACGGAAGAGCCTTATGACATCGCACAAACGTTTCAATCACCTGACCGCCGCCCTGTTCGGCACGGCAATGCTGGTTTCCGCCAGCTGGAGCGCCCATGCCGCCAGCGACAGTAATCCCTGGGGTTTGATCGAACCCGGTCATCTCCGCGTTGCCAGCCTCGGCGACGCGAAGCCCTACACCTTCACCGATAAAAACGGCAACTTCACCGGCTTTGACGTCGAATTCTTCAAAAATGTGGCGCATCGCATGGGCATCGATCAGGTGGATTTTATCGGTCAGGACTTCTCCGCCATTTTGCCGGCGGTGGCAAATGGCCAGTATGATGCCGGCGTCGCCGCGATTGGCATCACGCCGCTGCGCGAAAAAACCGTCGATTTCTCCACCGGCTATCTTGCGGGCTATCTGACAGTGCTGACCCGCAGCGATTCCGGGGTGAAAAACGTAGAAACCCTGGCGCATAAACGGCTCGGAGTGATTCAGGGCACGCTGCAGGAGAACTATGCGCTGCAGCACTTCAAACAGACCGATCTGGTGCGTTTCCCCGATAACAACGCAGCGGTGTCCGCGCTGAATAACGGCACGCTTGATGCCATGTTCCTCGACTACGAAGCCGCCAAAGATTATGCCACCCGCTTTAAGCTGGTCACGGCGGCGAACATCCCTTCATTTGACGCACCTGCGGGTGTCGCCATCGCCAAAGGCAAGCCCGAGTTCAAAGCGGCGCTGGATAAAGCCATCAAAGCGGCGATGCAGGATGGGACCTGGAAACAGCTGTACCAGAAGTGGTTCCCGGGTTCGCCAATGCCGCAACAGTATCTGCCCGGTGGCCAATAACCCTGCGCATCGTTATGCGTGAGACTGCATCCGGTGACGGCGCATGTCCGTCACCCGCAACCGAGAATCGGCTATGGATCTGATCACTATTCTTTCCCGTACGTTTTTTGATATTCCATCGATGATGGACGTCCTGCCACAGCTGCTGGCAACCGGACTGGTTAACACCATCATTATCTCCGTGGCGGCCACCGTGCTGGGCACGTTATTCGGCCTGATACTGGCGCTGATGGGCATCTCGCCCTCGCGCTGGCTGCGCGTGCCCGCGCGGCTGTATACCGATCTGTTTCGCGGCTTGCCTTCCATCCTCACCATTCTGTTGATTGGTCAGGGTCTGGCGCGTTTTAGCTATCAGCTATTTGGTCCGACGCCGTATCCGCTCGGCATTTTTGCCCTGAGCCTGATTGCCAGCGCTTACATGGGCGAGATTTTCCGCTCCGGTATCCAGAGCGTGGAACAGGGGCAGATGGAAGCCTGCCGGGCGCTGGGAATGAGCTATGGCCGGGCGATGCGCCTGGTGATCATTCCGCAGGGCATCCGCCGCGTGTTGCCGGCGATAGTCAATCAGTTCATCGCCATCATCAAAGACTCGTCGCTGGTTTATCTGCTGGGCCTGATGACCGGTCAGCGTGAGCTGTTCCGCGTCGGCCAGGATGCCGCCGTGCTGAGCGGCAACCTGTCACCCCTGATGCTGGCCGGGCTGTTCTATCTGGTGATCACCGTGCCGCTCACCCACGCCGTGAACTACATTGACGTCCGCTACCGTACCGGACGTCGCCGCGCCACCGCGCCACAAAGCGGCCTGAAGGAGCTCGATGAAGTGCAGCAAAAGCGCAACGTGGTTCCGGCGGTCTCCCTTACCAGCGAGCGAGGACATTAATATGGCCATGCCATCTGCATTTCACGGCGCCAGCCTCGAGCTGCGCAATCTGACGCTGGCGTACGGCCCGATTGAGGTGCTGCGCAATGTGTCGCTGAGCATCGAACCGGGCACTACCACCTGCATCATCGGTCCCTCGGGATCGGGAAAATCCACCCTACTGCGCGGCATCAATCGCCTGCATGAGCCGAAGAACGGCGATGTCTTACTTGCCGGGCGTTCTGTGCTGAAGGACAAGCCCGATGCGCTGCGGCTGAGAATTGGCATGGTGTTTCAGCATTTCAACCTGTTTCCCGATCACAGCGCGCTGGAAAACGTGGCGCTGGCACCGTGGAAAGTGAAAGGCCGCCCGAAAGCCGAAGCGCTGGAGATTGCCCGTCAGCGGCTGGCCGAAGTGGGACTTGCTCAGCGAGCCGATCACCGGCCGCGCGATCTCTCCGGTGGCCAGCAGCAGCGCGTGGCAATAGCGCGCGCGCTGGCGATGGAACCGGAAGTGATGCTGTTCGATGAAGCCACCTCGGCACTCGACCCTGAGCTGGTGAAAGGCGTTCTGACGTTAATGGCCGATTTGTGCCAGCGCGGCATGACCATGGTGGTCGTGACCCATGAGATGGGCTTCGCCCGGCGCGTGGCCGACCAGGTGGTGTTTATGGATGAAGGTGAAATCGTGGAAGCCGGCACGCCGGAACAAATCTTTGACCGTCCGCAGTCCGCGCGCCTGCAGCGTTTTCTGTCGGAGGTGCTGTAATGACACATCTTCAGGTTAGCGGCCCAGTCCGCACGGCGCTGGTGGGATTTGGCGTCGCCGGCAGCGTGTTTCATGCACCGCTGCTTGCCCATAACTCCGACTATCGTCTCGACGTTATCGTCACAGGCGATGCCCAACGCGTAGCGACCGCGCAGCAACGTTACCCCCAGGCGCGCGTGCTGCCGGACTGGCCTGCGCTGCTTAAGGCCATTGATGGCGGCGAGATCGGCATCGATCTCATCGTGCTGGCCACGCCGCCGGCGCAACACGCGGAGCAGGCTGTGCAGGCCAGCCAGCGCGCGATCCATCTGGTGGTGGATAAACCGTTCGCACCAGACGTGCAGGCGGCAGAAATGATGATCGCTGCCGCGCAGCAGGCCAATACCTTGCTCACCGTGTTTCATAACCGACGCTGGGACGGTGACTTTCTGACATTACAGCGCCTGGTGCACAAGGAAGCCTTCGGCACCGTAAGGAGTTTTGAGTCGCGTTTCGAATGGTGGCGACCGCAGGGATTCGGCAATTGGCGTGACAGCGTCACGCTGGCGCAGGGCGGTGGTTTGCTGCTGGATCTCGGCAGCCATCTGATTGACCAGGCCATCCAGCTCTTTGGCCCGGTCGCCAATGCCACGGCAGAGCTGGCGCGCCATTCCGGCCCGCAATCGGACAGCGACGAGGACTGTTTTGTCTCATTGCTGCACCACAACGGCGTGCGCTCGCGGTTGTGGATGAATGGCCAGGCGGCACTGAATGCGCCGCGCTTTCACCTGCTGGGCAGTAAAGGCGCCTTCACCCACTGGGGGCTGGACAATCAGGAGCCGCAGCTGGCGGCTGGCATGTCGCCCGGCGACAGCCAGTACGGCGTGACGCCAGCAGAAAACGTTGCCCGGGCCGGCACGGTCGGGGCAACCACAACGGTGCCGATTGAACGTGGTCATTACCCCGCTTTCTATCAGCTGTTAGCCAACGCCCTGATACATGGCGGGCCGCCGCCGGTTGATGCGCGTGAAGCGCTCGGCGTTTTACAGCTTATTGAGCAGCTCCATCGGCAGCATCGCGTACGTATTGCCTGAAGGGCGAACATTTTTTAACAGAAGGAATGAATGATGTCTGACAAAACCGTGGCAAAAACCGTCATCGTGCTGGGTGGCGGCATCCTCGGCGTCTCAACCGCCTGGCAGCTGGCGCAGGCGGGCGCGCAGGTCACGCTGGTGACGGAAGCGGCACTCTGCTCCGGCGCCACCGGCCGATCCCTCTCCTGGCTCAACTCCGCGGGCGAGCGTTCGCAGCCTTACCATGCGCTGCGCATGGCGGGCATTGACCGCTATCGCACGCTGTTTGCCCGTCATCCGCAGCT
This sequence comes from gamma proteobacterium symbiont of Lampromicra miyakona, assembly GCF_059730895.1. NCBI lineage: Bacteria > Pseudomonadati > Pseudomonadota > Gammaproteobacteria > gamma proteobacterium symbiont of Lampromicra miyakona. The sequence continues at coordinate 314,685 of NZ_AP035933.1, forward strand.
CGACTGGCTGCGCTTCGACGGCGCGATTTACTGGGCCGCAGACGATGAAGCGGGCACCAAAGCGCGTCATCACTATGAAAAAGCGCAGGGCTACGACTCAAAGCTGATCAATCGCGCCACGGTCGGTGATGTCGATGCACAGGTGAATCCGGCCAGTCTGAGTCAGGTGGCGATTGCCAACCCCGGTGAAGGCTGGGTCAGCCTGCCGCATCTGGTTGAGCATCTGGTTCAGGCATTGCGCGCGCTGGGCGGAGAGATCGTTGAGAACGCCGGTAAAGCCAGCGTGATCACCAAAGACGGCCGGGCCAGCGGCATTCGCAGCGAAAAACGCGGTGAGCTGCTGGCCGATCGCGTACTGGTAGCGTGTGGCCCGTGGACGCCGGAAGTGGTTGCCCCGCTCGGCGTGCACATCCCCAACGGTTCTCCGGTCTCGATGCTGGTAACCAGCCAGCCCGGCGATCACCGGCTGCAGGTGGTAATGAATACGCCGCGCGCGGCGGTCCGGCCTAATCCCGGCAACACCATCGCCATCGATCATGACTGGTATGAAGAGCACATCGTCGCGCAGGCCGACGGGCAGTACAGCATTGATACCGCAGTCATTAACCAGCTGATGGCGGAAGCGGGTAACCTGATCGCTGACGGCGCGCCGCTGAAAGCCAGCAGCTGGAAAATCGGTCTCAAGCCGATTCCCGGCGATGGCGAACCGGTGGTCGGTGAGTTGCAGCAGGTTCCCGGCTGTTTTGTTGTCTTCACCCATTCCGGCGCCACGCTGGCGTTGATCCTCGGTGAGATACTGACGCAGGAGATGCTCACCGGCGTCAAACACCCGATGCTGGCGACCTTCCGCCCGGAAAGATTCAGCTAACGTCAGGACCAGCGCCACGATGGTGGTGGCGCTGGCTATGCGCCCTGTTGCCTGTCACACACCGCGACTTTGCCCAATCCCATCGCCTCATCCCTGCGCCCTTTTCGCCTCCCTGCTGGTCTGATATCCGCACATTGCCGGTTTCTTTTCCGATGACAACCGCCAGGGCCAGATAAACTAAGAGTCCGCTATTGAGGCCACAAAGCTTCAGCGGCGGAAAATGTCACATTTTTCACGCAAATCACGACAATCTGAACACAGGAAAAACCTTATGCGTATCGCCATACTCGCCCTGGAAGGCAGCGTACTGTCCGCCGTTGCCGGAATGACCGACCTTTTCTGGATAACCAATAAAGCGATTGCCTCTTCCCCCGTGCACGCCGCACGCTTTCCCGATAAAGCTTTTGAAACGCTGATTGTCAGCGCCAACGGGGATCCGGTGTGGGATACGGAAGGCCGCCTGATTCACATCGACAGCTCATTTCAGGGGGCCGGTGCGGTTGATGTGGTGATTGCGCCCGGCATGTTGCTGGGGCCCGACCTGCAACCGATCAACCTCGACAGTATCCGTCAGGCTGCTGGCTGGTTTAACAAACTCTATCAGCAGGGTGTCTGGGTGGCTGCTGCGGGCACCGGTGGCGTGATCCTCGGCGAGGCGGGTTTGCTGAATGACCGTTCCTTTACCACCACCTGGTGGGTCAGCCATATGCTGCAGGCGCGCTATCCACAGGCGCGACTGGCGAAAGGCAAGACGCTGGAGGAAGACGATCGCGTCATTACCAGCGGTGGCTGTTTTTCGTGGATATCGCTGGCCCTGTATATCATTGAAAAAAGCGCCGGCAAGGCGGTGGCGGACCTTACCCGGGAGATGTCGCTGGCCGATAACCCTGTGCTGCACACCCACCTTCCCGGCTCGCCGGGTACGGGGAAAAGCAGCACGCCGTTTCTGGTGCGGGCGCAGGAGATCATCCGCCTGGAAAATCCCGCCATCAATGCCGCGCAGCTGGCAGTCGCACTGAACGTTACCGGGCGCACCCTGCAGCGCAGAATGAAAGCCCTGTCGCAGGAAACGCCAAAAGAGTTTATTACCCGCATCCGCATTGAACTGGCCTGTACCATCCTGGCCAGCACCGACGTCAGCGTGCGTCAGACCGCCTTGCAGTGCGGTTACAGCGAAGACACCGCCTTTCGTAAAGCCTTCCATCAGGTGATGGCGATGACGCCGGCCCAGTATCGTGAGTGGATAGCCCACCGTAAGAAGCAGGTAATTAGCGCAAAATAATACGCAACGCATTTTGAAAGTTATTTAATTACTTCAAAATTAATGATCCTGAGAAGTTAATTTATTCATAATTTTTGAAATAACCTTTTGTGATGTGATGCCGATTAACGCTGAGTTGTTGTGTTCTTCCTTTTAAACTTTTTTCCAGGTAAACAGATGATGAATATTACTCAAAGACTTACCCTGGCTTTCATTTTGCTCTCAGCTTCACTGGTGGTGACGGGTATTATTTCTGTGCGACTGCTGGGCGGTTTTCAGGACCGTTTTGAATACGTACAGGCTAACGCAATTCCTTCTATTCGCGATTTATCCGAGCTGATCGATCGCAGCAATAAACTCTCTCTGTCGCTGTATAAGCATCAAAGCCAGACTGACAATGCGCGCATGCCGCCGGTCGAGAAAGAGATCGCCCAGCGCCTGGCCGATATTAAAACGCTGGCAGAATATTATTTAGCCAATGATATCTCCAGCGACGAAGACAAGCAGATCACCATTAAAGGCCTGGCGACGCTGCGGCTGGTGGAGTCGCGGTTGCCGGCGTTTCTTGCTGCTTCACATGCTCATCAGGATGACGTCACACTCGGCATGCTGGAAGCCGAAAGCGGTATTGGCGGCGCCATCAGCCAGTTAAAAAATGATTATCGCCAGCAGATGGCGCTTAATTTGTCGCTGGGTGACGGCTTGCGTGTGGTCAACCAGGAGATCTATCACCGCACATTCTGGGGTTTGAGTGCCGGCGTCGCGGTGACACTGCTGTTACTGGGTACGCTCACCGCGTTAACTCTGGTGCGCATTCGTCAGAGCCTGAAAGCGATTGGTCAGGTGATGGATCACGTTGGCAGCAGCCTTGACCTGAGCGTCACCGCCGATGACAGCAAAAAAGACGAAGTCGGCAACATGGCCCGCGCCTTTAACCAGCTGCTTGACCGGGTTGGCAGCGCGCTGGCGCAGGTCAGTACCGCTTCTCACGCCGTCAGTTCGGCGTCGGCACAAATCGCCGCCGGCAACGAGGATCTCTCCTCGCGGACGGAACAGCAGGCCGCCTCGCTGGAACAGACGGCGGCCAGTATGGCGGAACTGAGCGAAACCGTGCGTCAGACGGCCGACAATACCCGCCAGGCCAATCGTCTGGCCGGTAACGCGACAGAACTTTCAGACGCCAGCGCGGTGTCGCTGGGCAATATGCTCAGCACCATGGCGGAGATCCGCTCCAGCTCGAAAAAAATCACCGAAATTGTCACGCTGATCGAAGGCATTGCCTTCCAGACCAATATCCTGGCGCTTAACGCTGCTGTCGAAGCGGCACGCGCCGGTGAACACGGTAAGGGCTTTGCGGTCGTCGCGGGTGAAGTGCGCAACCTCTCACAGCGTTCGACCCAGGCGGCCAGAGAGATCAAACAGCTGATCGATACCTCTTACAGCCTGGTGGAATCGGGTGCGGTACAGGCCGAAGCAGTGGAAGAGAACATGGCCGGACTGAAAACCGCGTTCCGCCAGGTGAATGATTTAGTCAGCGAAATTGCGGCGGCTGCGGAAGAGCAAAACACCGGCATCTCGCAGGTGCACCTGGCGATCAATCAGATGGATGATGTGACGCAGCAGAATGCGGCGCTGGTAGAGGAGGCCTCTGCCGCATCGGCGTCATTGCAGGATCAGGCGCAAACCCTGTCCGGCCTGGTGAATCAGTTTTCACTGGCCGCATCCGCGCGACCTGCTGAGCGCCCGAAAACGGTCTCCGCGCTGAAACGTCCGGCAGCTGTACCCGTGGCCGCCGGGCACGGCATGGACGCGGACTGGCAGAGCTTTTAACCCCATCCGGCAAGCCAGGTGCTAAATAGCGCATTATTCCGGACCGCCGTGACGATGACGGCCGGTCCGGACTGGAGCCGATCAAAGCAGCTGGCTGAGGTGCAGCTGCCCCATCAGCAGCGGGTTATCGCTGTAATCTACCGGGATGGCCACCACAGCCGGTCCTTCCACCTCCATCGCCCGCCGCAACGTGGGTTCCAGCTCAGCGGCGCTGTTCACCGAAAATCCAGCGGCACCAAACGCCTGCGCGTAAGCTTTGAAATCCACCGGCCCGAAGTTCACACCGGAGACACGCTGGTATTTCTTCTCTTCCTGAATCGCCACCATGTTATAGCCATTGTCGACCCAGATGATGTGCAGAATATTGGCCTTTAACCTGACGGCAGTTTCCAGCTCCATGCTGGATTGCAGAAAGCCGCCGTCGCCCGACACCGAAACCACTTTACGGGACGGATCGACCAGCCAGGCGCCAATCGCCCACGGCAGCGCCACGCCCATGGTTTGCTGCCCGTTGGAAATCATGATTTGCCGTGCCCGGAAGCTGTAAAGATAACGGGCAATCCAGATATGAAAACTGCCCATGTCGACCGTCAGGCTGACGTCACTGTTAATGATATCCTGCATCGCCCGGACGATACGCAGTGGATGCAGGGCGAACTGATCGAGGCTGGCACCCTGCATCGCTAGCAGCTGACGCTGTTGCTGCCGATCCTGCAGAATGGTGGCGGCAGCGTCGCTGAGCTGCAGCGGCGACGTGATTTGCGCGGCGATTTTGCGCACCGTCCCGGCGATATCGCCTACCAGCTCGGCGTCGGGTTGATAGTGGTTATCGGTCTCGGCGGGCAGCACGTCGATGTGCACCAGCAAGGCGTTGCTGCTGTTCCACATAGCCGGTTCATACTCGACCGGGCTGTAACCAATGGTGATAATCAAATCCGCCTGCTGAAGCAGGCGGTCACCGGCCTGATTGTTAAACAGGCCAACCCGGCCGGCAAAGCGTGAGAAGTGCTCCTGCCGCACCGCGCCCGCCGCCTGATAGGTGCTGGTCACCGGAATACGGCTTTTGCTCAGCAGTTCATGAATCGCCGCGCTGTTCTCCGGCTGGCTGGCCATCAGGCCCAGCAGAATCACCGGATTTTTCGCCCGTGCAATCTCGCGGCTTACGGCATTCACCAGCGCGTCGGGCGCAGCGCCCAGCGTGATGTGTCCTGAACGCTGTAACAGGCTGCCTGACACCGGCTGGTCAACAATGTCCTGTGGCAGACTGAGGAACGATGCGCCGCCGCGCCCGTTTTCGGCATGGCGAAACGCGTTCGATACGCACTCCGCGAGCGCCGAGGCATCAGTGACTTCCACGGCAAATTTGGTCACCGGGCGAAACATCGCCACCGTGTCCATGCTTTGATGCACCTGTTTGGCACTGTCGGAGCGCTTAACCGCCCCGCCGATCGCCACCACCGGATCGCCTTCGCTGGTGGCGGTGGCCATGCCGGTCACCAGGTTTGAGCAGCCGGGCCCGGAAGTCACCAGCGCTACGCCAGCGTGGCCGGTCAGGCGGCCCATTGCCGCGGCCATAAACGCCGCGTTAGCCTCATGACGCACCGGAATCAGCTGAATGGAAGAATCCACCAGCGAATCAAACACCTTGTCGATTTTGGCACCGGGAATGCCAAAAATATGGTTTACGCCCTGCGCTTCCAGCTGAGCGACAACCAGGTCTGCGCCACTGTTCCACAGCGTCTGGGTTTTAAGCTGTTTCATGATCACCTCTGCGATTAACTTTCGACGGAACGGATCGCGGCATCCAGATCCTGAGGATTAAGATCGGCCTGTAAAAACTCGCGATCCTGCGGCAGGTCGACCACCAGCTTGCTGATGGCACCAAACGTCAGCGTGCCCTGCTCCAGCACATAATCGAGGATATGCCCGCCGCCCTGACGATCGTCGGTGATGAAGTGCTCGTGATAGCCGGCGACGTTAATACCCTGCATATATTGCGGCGTGCGGAATCCAATCAGCTCACCGTCGCGCTGGCGAAAATCGAAGGTGGGCTGATTGCCGAGCACTTCCGGCATCGAGCGATACGGGCGGCACTGGCAGGGCACGGTGCGCGTCTGTACCGAGGCAAAGCGACCGCTCAGGCGCAGCGCGCAGAAATGGTTATCGGAGGTGATGATGCGATCAATCACCTGATGGACGTCATCGCGCGTGGCGGTATGCGCAAAGCGGTGCTGATGTTCCGGTTTGAAGAAGGTCATCACGGCGAACGGGGTTTGTTGTTCAGGCCGTGCCGGGCTGGCGCTGCCATCGGCGCGCAGCTGATAAACCTGCCGGTCAAATGCCACCAGTTCTCCATCCAGCTGATTGAACGTGCCGAGGCCAAAATCGCCCTTCTGTAACAGCTGCGCGACGGTGGTTGAACCGTCATAAACGCCGTTGAGCAGCGCACTCATCAGGGAGGTCTGATAGATAACCTTTTCTGGTGATTGCTGTCCCAGTTGAGTGACGGATGCCTTTAGCTGATCTTCGCATGAACAATCAGATACAAAGTTACACATTTGCTGCCTCACAATCAGATAGTTAAGCCGTGTTAATATCATGGTGGGCTACATAGCTCACAGAATCCAATAGTGAAAACTGCCAATTTCGAGACGTTTTTGATATGGAACTTCGCCACCTGCGTTATTTCGTTGCCGTTGCTGAAACGCAGCACTTTACCCGCGCCGCCGAGTTGCTGGGCATGTCGCAGCCACCGCTCAGCCAGCAAATCCAGCGGCTGGAGCACGAGATTGGCACGCCGCTGCTGAAGCGCCTGACGCGCGGCGTGGAACTGACCGATGCGGGCCGCGCGTTTCTGCCCGATGCGATAGCGATTGTGCAGCTGGCCGATATGGCGCTGGAAAAGGCGCGCGGCGTGGCGCGCGGCATGAGCGGCCAGATGTCACTGGGTTTTGCCAGCTCGGTGGCGTTTGGCGCGCCGGTGTTTGATCTGATTCGCGCCTTCAAAACGCGCTACCCGGCGATGGAGCTCATCACCCGGGAAGAGAACATGGCGCTGCTGATGCAGGACTTAGGGGAAGGTTTGCTGGATGCGGCGTTCATTCGTCTGCCGTGTGAGAGCAGTAAGGCGTTTAACCTGAAAGTGATCGCCACGGAGGAGATGAAAGTGGCGCTGCCGGCCAGCCATGCGCTCAGCCAGCAGCAAAGTGTTGCGCTAACGCAGCTGGCCGAAGAATCACTGATTATTTTCCCGCGCGAGGTTGCGCCCAGCCTGTACGAATTAATCGTCAGTGCCTGTCTGCGCGCCGGCTTTGATGCAACACGCTTTCAGCAGGCTCCGCAGATTACCTCCTCGCTCGGCATGGTGGGCGCAGGCTGCGGGATTGCGCTGGTGCCGGCTTCACTGTGCTGCGTCAATAATCCACAGCTGGTATTTCGTGACATTGAAAATAATACGCTGTTCACCGACATTGCCTTCGCCTGGCGGCGTAATCATCCGGCCAAAACGGTGTTACACCTGCTGAGTTTGATTAACGGGGAATAATTTGAGAGGGAAATCTGCTGTTTGCGGTGACAGTGCAGACTGAACAATACGTTTATATAACATTAGCCAGTATGATAAATATACCGACAGGTGCGTTTTTTATCAGGATAATAATACGCAGCGATACTATTATTTTGCTCATCAACCACTAAAAACCAGCATTATTACCCGATTCATCCCTGCCAGAAATTAATAACGTCTTCATTGGCAATGTCAAATGCCTGCACCTTCTACTTAATTAGAGTTAGCAGTAAGGACGCGTAACCTGTTATCAATCAGACTGATAAATATATTACGATAAATTATCAGAATCGTCTCTGCTTAAAAATTTCGTTAAAGAAAATAAAAATGACAGATGCCAGTGTTAAGCCTACCATGAGAAAGACCATTATAATATTTACGCTTATTAACCACGCCAGCGGCAGTGTGTTGCAGGCCGCATACTGTACTTTTTGCTGTTAAATTTCGCACCGGAACCAGGCCGGCGCGGAGGAAATTATGCTGATGAATTTCAACGGTGACGACGATCGCCGCGCACGGGCATTGAAGGCGCTGCGCAGTCGCGACGAAAGCCGTGACGACGTATTACAAAACTTTGTCCGGCTGACCAGTCAGGCACTGGGTATTCCGGGTAGCTTTGTCTCCGTTCTGGATGATGAACATCAGCATATCTGCGCCGCCCACAATTTTGCGCTGGAGCATTCGTCCCGCGAGGATTCGCTGTGCCGACACGCCGTGGACAGTGACGGCGCGGTAGTCATCCCCGACACCCTGCTGGATGCGCGTTTTGCCCGCCATCCGCTGATCATCGGTGCCCCTTTTATCCGCTTTTACGCCGGTGTACCGCTCAGACATCGCGATGGCTATGTGCTGGGCACGCTGTGCGTCACGGACGTCGCGCCACACCCGTTCAGCGCTGATCAGGTGAAGGTATTACAGCTGCTGGCCGATCTGGTGATGTCATTCCTCGAAGCGTGGCACTGTGCCGGCTTCACCGATCCGGTCACGGCACTGCCTAACCGCCAGCGCCTGATTCGCGACCTGCAGCGGCTGGCCTCCATCGGGGACCGTACGCCGCAGCGGCTGATCCTGATCGACTGCATTGATATGCCGCGTGCCTATGAGCTGGCGCGCTCCATGGGCATGGGGCCGGTGGAAAGCCTGCTGAAGCACGTCACCACGTTACTGCCTTTGCGCCTGCAGCCCGGTGCGGACGACATCATTTATACCGTCGCCACCGGGCGTTTTGCGATTCTCACCATGGACAACAGCCCGCTGACCGCCTCATCGGTGGCAGAAAACCTGGCAGGGATCAGCGCGGATTTGGACGCGGGCATCTCTGTCGCCCTCACCTGCTTTACCGGCGAAGTCATTTTCATTCCAGCAGAACTTCGCGCGCAGGAAGTGCTGCGCCGGGCGGTAAGTGCCCTGCATGAGGCGATTGGCAACCGGGTGCCCGCCATGAGCTTCAGCCTGGTAGCCGATCAGCGCCGCACTCAGGACTTTCTGTTGATGAACGATCTGGCTGCGGCATTGCAACAGGATCAGGGCCTGTGGCTGGCGTTCCAGCCGAAGATCTGCCTGAACAGTGGCCGGCCCATTGGACTGGAGGCACTGGTGCGCTGGCGGCATCCGCAGCGCGGCGAACTCGCTCCCGATCTGTTTATCCCGCTGGCGGAACAGACCGAGCTGCTCAGCACCTTAACCAGCTGGGTGACCGACAAGGCGATCGCCAGGTTAAAACGCCTGCAGCACAGCCCCCTCCAGCTGCCGGTGACCATCAATATCAGCAGTCGCGACTTCTCAGATCCCGGTTTTGCCGATGCGCTGGAAACGAAGATGCTGCAGGCCCGCCTGCCGACCTCGCTGCTGGGCATTGAATGTCTGGAGACCGAGCAGATTATTAACAGTCCCGCCGCGCTACAGGGGCTGGAGATGCTCAAGCTGCGTGGGTTTGGCATCTCGCTGGATGACTTTGGCACCGGCTACAGCAATATCGGCTACCTGCGACGGATGCCGCTGGATGTGATCAAGCTTGATCGCGCGCTGATCAGCGAAATCGCCTCAGATACCGCGTCGCGGATTATCGCGCGCAGCATCATTACCATGCTGAAACAGCTGGATTACACCGTACTGGCTGAAGGCGTAGAGAATGTCGACACCGTTGCTGCGCTGGCGGAGTACGGCTGCGATCAGGCGCAGGGTTACTTCTATGCGCGCCCGCTGCCGGAAAGCGAGCTGGATGCGTGGCTTACGCGCCAGCTCGCGGCACAAAGCTGAGTTGTGGTTCAGTGCACGCCGGGGAGCGTCTGGAGCAGATTCAGTGGCAATACGATGACTCTGTTAGCTTAAAGCAGAATGATACTTTAAAGGTGAAACAGAAATACCCGGCTTAGTTTTAGAGAATGCGCTTCACGGCCTCGTTATAAACCTCCGCGCGTTCTCTTTTACCAACCGAAATCACGAAAACCACCACCTTCTCGTCTATCACCTGATAGACAAGGCGATAACCTGAAGACCTGAGCTTTATTTTGTAGCAGTCAGGCATACCGCGAAGCTTGTTCGCTTCAATACGGGGTGCCTCAAGTACTTCAGCCAGCTTTTTTTTTAATTGTTCACGTACCGTCGAGCCCAGCTTTCGCCATTCCTTTAGTGCCCGCTCGTCAAAATCCAGAAAATAGGCCATCAAAGGTCATCCAGCGTCACACGAACTGGCTTAGGATTGCGAAGCCGCTCTTTCACTATTTCGACCAGCTCAGCATCTTCGTCGCTCAGCAGTGTCTGTTTGAACGGTAAACGTTCATTTTCGGCGATATACTCAAGCATGAGACGAAGCGCTTCAGAGGGAGTCACCCCCATTTTTTCAAGCGCAGCGTAAGAACGTGCTTTGAGTTCATCATCAATACGCAGGTTGATGCTGCCCATGTCCTACACCTCTTGTACATACAAATGTCATTACAAGTATTTCACTCCCTCATGCATATATCAAGTCATGCCCAGCGTTATACGCGCTCTGCGAGGTAATGAGATCCACCGCCACACGACTTCTGCCTTAAACGTAGCCCATCAGTTTCAGCATTGACTGCGCCTGGTGCATCGCTTCGGCGCGATGGGTGACGCCCAGCTTCTGGTACAGATTACGGATATGGGTTTTGATGGTGGTTGCCGCGACGTCCAGCTCGCCGGCGATCTGATCGTTGCTGTAGCCGGAATAGATCAGCCCCAGCACCTGCCATTCGCGCTGGGTCAGCGGACTGGTGCGAATCAGCTCCGGCACATCCGGGTGGTTCAACAGCCGGCTGACGAAGCCCTCATCGAAATGGGCAAACTTATGCCGGTGATACTTGTTGATCTCACTGAGAATGCGCCGGGCCCGATGCTGATCGAGTTCGCTCAGCGTATTGAGCTGAATTAACTGGCGCAGCTGCTGCGCCATCATTTCGCCCTCAATCACGAAGTGGCTGACGAAGCCGGTGCTGCGTGCCAGCTTCAGCGCTTCGAGCAGCGCCTGCTGCGCCTCCGCTTTGCGCGCGGTTTGCCAGTAGATTTGATTAAGCAGCAGCAGGTTACGGTTTAAATCACTCATCAGCCGCAGCGCATGCGCATTCTCATTCAGCTCATCGAGGATCACTTCGGCCTGGCTGAGGTTGCCCAGCAGGATCTGCGCCCGCGCCACATTGCGCCACTGGCCCTGCAAAAAATGATTGTTGGCAAAGGCGGGTTTATCGGTATGGCGCATCCAGTGGCTGGCGCTCTGCGCATCGCCCGTCATCTGCCAGTAGATCAGCCGCACTTTGTCGGCGTTGGCAATCCAGTCGCTGTGCAGCACGCCGTTATTCATCAGGTTTTCCAGCCGGCTGAGATAGCTGCGCGCATTATCCAGATTGCCGCGTGCCAGCGAGCACTGAATCAATAGCCCAAGGCACTGGATTTGCTGCTGGGGCGGATAGCCTTTCAGGACTTTGATGCCTGCGCGCGCGGCGTGTTCGGCCTCATCCAGCCGGCCCCACGCCCACATCAGCTGCGCACGGATGCGCAGTAAAAACTCGTGCAGCGGGATGTTCGCCAGATGCTGTTCACTCACCAGCACAAACGCTTTTTCCTGAATCTCCCACGCTGACTGTAAAAAGCCCTGCGCGAACAGGATTTCGCTCTGCTGAATCAAACTCCACAGCGCGTAGTGCCAGGCTTCATCGCGGCGCGCCATCTGTTCGGTTTGCCGCATCAGCGCCAGCGAGTTGGTCAGGTCACCTTTGCAATGCATCACTTCGCCGTGCACTGAGGTGGCCACAATGCGGCTGTAGCGACGCGTTTCCGGCAGCGTTTCCAGCGCCAGCCGTGCCAGCCGCTCTGCTTCGTCGGCGTTGCCGTGATTGATGGCCACCTGTGCGCGCACCGCATTGAATTCGCCCTGCAGCGCGGCGTCAATTTCGCAGTCGCAGCCTTCCTCAAAGCGCGCCAGCAGCCGGTTAACTTCAGAAAAGCGATGCTGGCTCTGCATCAACCAGGCCTGCAGCAGTACCAGTTTCGGACTGGCCAGCAGCGTGCGCCACGGCAGCGCATTCAGCGACTGCTCCAGCAGTGCCAGTTCGCTGCGGTTGAACAGCGTCCACGCATGCTGCAGCAGCACGTCGCGCAGCATATCGGTATCGCCGGACGCCAGCGCATGATGAATCGCCTCGCCGGGAAAACCTTGCGCCATCCAGCTTTGCGCGGCCGCGCGGTGAATGGCCGGTAGCTCGCTGGCCAGCTCCCATTCGCAGCGCTGACGCAAAAAGCTGCCGAACAGCGGGTGATAGCTGAACCACTGCCCTGAATCATCCATGCGCTGAATAAACAGCCCCTGACGTTCAATTTCTTCCAGCCGCATGCGCCCGTTGTCTTCACCGGTCACGCAGGCGACCAGCGCATCATTCATCGACTGCAATAACGCGCTTTTCAGCAAAAAATGGCGCGTGGCGGCATCGACGTTATCCAGCACTTCCTCGACCAGATAATCGGAAAGGTGGCTGGCATTAATACCGGAGAGCCGGCGAGCGGAGTCCTGCGCCGATGCCGCGCCCTGACGGGTGGACAGTGCGATCAGCTGTAACGCGGTCGCCCAACCTGCTACATCATCACACAGACGGTTGCTCTCATCCGGCGCGAGCGGCGCACTCAGGCGGCAGTCGAAGAACTGTTTCGCCTCCTGATGGGTGAAGGCCAGCTGCTGGCTGCCCAGCTCCAGCAGTTGTTCACGCACGCGCAGATTAGCAATACCCAACTGCGGCAGATTGCGGGACAGCACTACCAGCGTCAGGTTATCCGGCTGATGGCGCAGGAAAAAGCGCATCGCTTCATGCACGGCAGGATTGGTGATGTGATGATAATCATCGATGATCAGCCACAGCGGCTGCTGCCACGCGGCCAGCTCATTAAACAGCTGGGCGAACAGCGCATTGAGGTTCACGTACTGACGCTTTTGCGCCAGCGTCTCGCTGCGGCTGCATGCGCCGCGGGTAGCCTGCTGCAGCGCGGCGATCAGGTAATCGGCGAAGCGCTCCGGCTGATTGTCGCCCTCGTCTAATGAATACCAGCCCAGCTCGCTTTTATCAGCCGCCCACTGCGATACCAGCGTGGTTTTGCCGTAGCCCGCCGGGCTGGCAATCAGCACCAGCCGGTAATTCGCCGCTGCGCTGAGCTTTTGCAGCAGACGATCGCGGGTAACCGTGCTTTCAGGACGAACGGGACGACTCAGTTTTGAGGGTATCAACATGGGCGCACGCTTCTCCGTTAACGTTCAGCGCATCATTTTTTTACGCTTCGTAATTAATAGTCATACACGTTCGGAGATTCGGTTACTGAATGCAAGCGAACTGATTAGTTACGCTTTACAAAAGCGAGTGTTATCACACTCCTGCCGCGCTTTCAGATTTACCTCAGCCTCTCCACCCTCCCTGTCCTCCCCGTGGAATTTTTTACAGGAGGAGGTAGCCGCCTGGCGGCAGCGTCACACTGCCTGTAACCCTATTTATTCGACTGGAGTTTCCCTATGGCACTGCCCACATTTGACCCTGACCGTTTTTCTGCCGCGCTGGTGCGCCAGTGGCAACGTTTTGGCCTGCCGGATGCGCAGGAAATGAGCCCCGACCAGTGGTGGCACGCGCTGAGCGGCGCGCTGGCCGAACTGCTGGCGGATATACCGGTGCAGCCGGCCGCTGGCGGACAGCGCCACGTTAATTATCTGTCAATGGAGTTTCTGCTGGGCAGGCTGACCGGCAACAATCTGCTGAATCTCGGCTGGTACGACGGCGTTAAAGCGACGCTGGCCGCAGCAGGCGTGACGCTGAGTGACGTGCTGGAGCGTGAAACCGATCCGGCACTGGGCAACGGCGGTCTGGGACGGCTGGCCGCCTGTTTTCTCGATGCGATGGCGACCACCGGCCAGCCTGCGCTCGGCTATGGCCTGAACTACCAGTACGGTCTGTTTCGCCAGCATTTTGTCGGGGGCGCGCAGCACGAACAGCCGGATGACTGGCAGCGCGATCGTTATCCCTGGTTTCGCCACAACGCGGCGCTTGACGTGCAGGTCGGACTGGGCGGCAGCGTGACCACCATTGACGGCGTGGCGCACTGGCAGCCTGCTTTTGTTGTGCAGGGTGAAGCCTGGGATCTGCCGGTGGTCGGTTTCCGCAACGGCATCACGCAGCCCTTGCGTCTGTGGCAGGCAAAGCATGCCCGACCGTTTGATCTCCAGCGTTTCAATAACGGCGATTTTCTGCGTGCAGAACAGCAAGGCATTGAGGCGGAAAAACTGACCAAAGTGCTCTACCCGAATGACAACCATCAGGCAGGCAAAAAGCTGCGTCTGATGCAGCAGTATTTCCAGTGTGCCTGTACGCTGGCGGATATTCTGCGCCGTCATCATGCGGCGGGACGATCCATCGAAACGTTAGCGGATTATGAAGTGATCCAGCTGAACGATACGCATCCGACGCTGGCCATCCCGGAGCTGTTGCGCCTGCTGCTGGATGAGCACCGGCTCAGCTGGCAGGACGCATGGCGCATTACCCAGCGCACCTTCGCCTATACCAACCACACGCTGATGCCGGAAGCGCTGGAGTGCTGGAACCTGCGCCTGGTGCGCAGCCTGCTGCCGCGCCATCTGATGATCATCAATACGCTCAATGCGCAGCTAAAACAGCAGGTTGAGGCGCGCTGGCCGGGTAATCAGGCGATCTGGTCAAAACTGGCGCTGGTGCACGATCAGCAACTGCGCATGGCAAATCTGTGCGTGGTCGGCAGCTTTGCAGTCAACGGCGTGGCGGCGCTGCACTCGCGGCTGGTGGTACAGGACCTGTTCCCCGAGTATCACGCGCTGTGGCCGGAGAAGTTTCACAATGTCACCAACGGCATCACGCCGCGTCGCTGGATCAACCAGTGCAATCCGGCGCTGGCGGCGCTGATCAACAAAACGCTGCAGCGTCCGTGGCTTAACGATCTCGATGCGCTGCAGGATCTGACGCCATTCGCCGATGACGCCGCCTTCCGCGCCGAATATCGCGCCATTAAGCAGCACAACAAGCAGGCACTGACAGAGTGGATCGCCGCCCGAACCGGCATTGCGGTGCAGCCTGATGCGCTGTTTGACGTCCAAATCAAGCGGCTGCACGAATACAAACGGCAGCACCTGATGCTGCTGCACATGATTGCGCTGTGGCAAACGCTGGTCAGCGATCCGCAGGCCAATCTGGCTCCGCGCGTGATGCTGTTTGGTGCCAAAGCGGCGCCGGGTTATGCGCTGGCGAAAAACATCATCTACGCCATCAATAAAGTAGCAGAGACCATTAACCACGATGCGCGCGTCGGCGACCGGCTGAAAATTGTCTTTATCCCTGATTACAACGTGTCGGTTGCCGAGCGCCTGATCCCGGCCGCCGATCTCTCGGAACAGATCTCTACTGCGGGCAAAGAAGCATCCGGTACCGGCAATATGAAGCTGGCGCTGAACGGTGCACTCACCATCGGTACGCTGGATGGGGCCAACGTTGAAATCGCGCAGCAGGTCGGTGAAGAGAATATCTTCATCTTTGGCCATACCGTAGAGCAGGTCAGCGCGCTGAAACAGGCCGGTTACTCGCCATTGAACTGGCGCAGTAAGGACGCGCAGCTGGATCGCGCGCTGACCGCGCTGGAAGATGGCACCTTCAGTAACGGCGACCGCACGGCGTTCAGCGATCTGGTCAACAGCCTGGGCGCGCAAGGCGGCGATCCTTATCTGGTACTGGCTGATTTTCGCCACTATCTCAACGCGCAGCAGCAGGTTGAAGCGCTGTGGGCCGATCCTGAGGCCTGGACGCGCGCCGCAATCCTCAATACCGCGCGTTGCGGCATGTTCAGTGCCGATCGCGCCATTCGTGACTATCAGCAACGTATCTGGCAGGCCAGCCGCTAAGGAACGCCATGAAACCCAAAGATGCTCTTGATCGCCGTGCTGACGCGCTTATTGCTGCGGAATATATTGATGCGCACGGAAAACCGCAGCAGATTTCTGCTCTTACCCATCAGCGTCTCGCTGCGCTGATGCAGGCCCCTGCGAACGGCTCCGCACCGCTGCCGCCGGTGGTGATTTTTTATGTTGGACAGCCACTGAGTCTGGCACCGGTGCTCAGCGCCGATGCGGAATGGCAGCTGACGAGCGAAAGCGGCGAAAACTGGTCCGGGCGCTGCCAGCCGGGTGAAGCGTTGGTGTTGCCCGCGTTGCCCGCCGGTTATCACCAGCTGACATTGACCCAGGAGTTACAGTGTCACTATTGCCCGATTATAGTGGCACCCCGCCGCTGCTACGAACCTGCGGAACTGCTGGCGGGCGAATCGCTGTGGGGCAGCTGTATTCAGCTGTATACGCTGCGCTCTGCGGCTAACTGGGGCATCGGGGATTTCGGCGATCTGCGGCAGATGATCGCTGAAACCGCGCGGCGCGGCGGCGCGTTTGTCGGGCTCAATCCGCTGCACGCGCTGTTTCCTGCCGCACCGGAGAGCGCCAGCCCTTACAGTCCCTCTTCCCGGCGCTGGCTCAACATCCTCTATATCGACGTAAGCGCCGTGGCAGATTTTGGCCTCAGCGACGCGGCGCAGGCCTGGTGGCAAGCTGAGAAGACGCAGCAGGCGCTCCGGTCAGCGCGAGACGCCGCGTGGGTGGATTACACTGCCGTCACCGGGCTTAAGTTGCAGGGACTACGGCTTGCCTGGCAGCAGTTTCGCCGGCGCACGGCAGATGATGGACAGGCGCAGGCGTTTGCGGAGTTTGTGCGTGCCGGGGGCGACAGCCTGCTGCATCAGGGGCTGTTTGATGCGCTGCACGCGGCGCGCAGCGCCCAGGATGGCACGGGTTATGGCTGGCAACACTGGCCGGGCGAATGGCAGCAGGCGAACAGTGCGGCAGTGCTGGCGTTCCGCATCGAGCACAGCGACGAGGTGCGTTTCTACATGTGGCTGCAGTGGCTGGCGGCAGAGCAATTCGCCGCCTGCTGGCAGCTGTGTCAGCAGCAGCAGATGGCGATCGGGCTGTATCGCGACCTGGCGGTGGGCGTGGCGGCGGATGGCGCGGAAACCTGGCGCGATCGGCAGCTTTACTGCCTGGACGCCAGCATTGGCGCGCCGCCGGATATCCTCGGTCCGCTCGGTCAGAACTGGGGATTGCCGCCGATGGACCCGCAGGTGATGGCCGCGCGCGGCTACGAGCCGTGGATCGCCCTGCTGCGCGCCAGCATGCGCGACTGCGGCGCGCTGCGCATTGACCATGTGATGGCGCTGCTGCGTTTATGGTGGATACCGAAGGACGAAAGCGCGGCGCACGGTGCCTATGTGCACTATCCGGTGGATGATTTGCTGGCGATTCTGGCACTGGAGAGCCAGCGCCATCGTTGCATGGTGATTGGCGAGGATCTGGGCACCGTGCCGGAAGCCATCGTTGATAAACTGCGCGACGCCGGGGTGTACTCCTACAAAGTGCTCTACTTTGAGCAGGAATCGCAGCGCCACTTCCGCGCGCCAGCGACGTGGCCGCGTCAGGCGATGGCCGTTACCACCACCCATGATATGCCGACGCTGCGCGGCTGGTGGCAAAGTGACGATTTGCGGCTGGGCAGTGCGCTGGGGCTTTACCCCGATCGGGCGATTCTCGCTGGCCTGTATCGCGATCGGCGCCTGGCTAAACAGGCGTTGCTGCGTACGCTGTTGCGCAGCGGTGACCTGCCGCCGCGCCGCCGCTTCCGGCGGGCCAGCGTCCGCATGAGTCATCAGCTTAGTCAGGCGATCCATCGCTATCTGGCCCGCAGCCAATGTGCGCTGCTCGGTTTGCAGCCGGAAGAGTGGCTGGATATGGCACTGCCGGTCAACGTGCCGGGCACCGTCGATCAGTATCCCAACTGGCGACGTAAACTGAGTGTAACGCTGGAAGCGATGGCGGAGGATGACAGGATCGATGCGTTGCTCACGGCGGTACAATCACGTCAGCGTCAGCGTAAGTAGCACGAAACCGACCTGCTGCGTGCAGGTCGGAGTGCCATAAAAAAGGTGCGCCGAAGCGCACCAGGTGGGGCAACTCAGCACTGTCGGGGCAGTTTCACCCCTTGCCTTTAACACTGCTGATAAAGGTTTGCCGCGCCGATGTCGATCCCAGACGCTCTGCTTCATCCAGCAGCTTCAGCGCTTTATCGATATTGCCCTGTTGCACCGCCTGACGAATGCTCTGATTGAAATAGCTTTCCGTCTCATTCACCAGCGGTGCCGGTTCAGGCGCTGGCGCGCGCGCCGTCGTGGCGGCCATGGCCGGCCGGGTGCTGCCAACGGTGACAGCGGCAGGCGCGGCTGAGCCAAACAGCGGGCCAACCAGAATCGACGAGCCGGAACTGGTTGCTACTTTCAGTTTGATTTTGCCGTCGCGACTGTGACGCGCCACCGGATCGGGAATATCCGGTACCGCATGGCCGGTGCCTTTGGCATAAGCTTTGGCCGGATCCAGCAGCGTCGTGGTCTGGGTTAAATCCTGGTCGGTGGTGAACACCAGCAAATAGATCTTCTGCTGGCCCGGCACCGGCGTCAGCTTCATCACCCCTTCCAGCCGGTCGGCGCTCATCACGCCGGGCTGCTGATAGCTAAAGAAGCGGCTCGGAAACCACGCGGCCGGCTGCAGGTTTTCATCCAGTACCAGCACATTGGGCGCAAAGACCTGATTGTGTACCACCTCGCTGCTTAGCGTAACCGTCAGCTCGCCCTGATTGGCAGGCAGGCTGTAAGCCGCGATGGCCCCTGTTAAGCCACGTACATCCAGCGGCGTTGCGCTTTGTGTCAGCGTGGTGGTTTGTGCACGCGTTGCATCCACCGGCTGCCAGCTGAGCTGCTGCAGCCGGGCGGTGGGAATGGCGGGTGCCGCGGAAAGATCCTGCGGTACCAGATTGATGTCGGCCTGAACTGGCATAATGACGCCGGTCAGCAGCGCGCTGCTCAGGCAGAAGGCGATAAGATGTTTTTTCATTGTGTTATCCCAACAAGTTGTCAGGCAGCGGCGTAGGCCAGGCAATGGCCGCCGCTGTCCGAAAACGCCGTGCGTCTGGCGCACGGCGGATGTTTGCTTAACCTGCGTAGCGCCTTACCACCAGATTTCCATCTGTGCGCCAAAGGTCCACTCATCGTTGTCGCCACGGCTGTTGGTGAACAGACCGTTGCCGCTGCTGTCCGCCGCGGCCAGCGACGTGATATCGCCGGAGGCGTCTTTGCTGTAGCCCCACTTCTCATCCCATTTGGCGTAGGTGGCGAACAGGCGCAGCGCCGGACGTGACCAGATGCTGTCGCCAGCCTGCCACTGTTGCGCCAGGGTAATTTTGTACTGGCCGTTGCGTTCGCTGACCTGCTGTGACTTAACGTTGTCATAGCCTACTTCCAGCAGGGTGCTCATGATCGGCGTCCATTTGTACATAGGACGTACGCCGACGGTGTACCACTCGGTTCCGCGGTTGTTATCCAGATCGACGTTCTGGTACATCGCCACGTACATCAGATCCCAGCGATCGGCCAGCGAGATCGCACCGTGATCGAGGATGCGGTACATATTACCGTTGTTATTGATGTTGCTGCCCTGCGGCAGGCCTTTGCCCTGCGAGGTCAGCGCATCAGTGGCGTACTGCAGCACAAACTTGTTGTAGCCTTTCAGCATGCTCTGCGTGTGTTCCGCGGTGAACATCCAGCCATCTTTCGACGCGCCGTCGTCTAAGCGATAGCCGTCACGCGCGTTGGCGCGGCCATAGTCGACACCCAGTTCCAGCACGCCATTGGGGTTAGTTTCCAGGCCGGCGAGACGCACATCAAAAACGTCATTGGCGGTACTGGTGGCGTAATCACGGATCTGGTCACTGGAGAAGGTGTAAGAGCCGCCCGCTTCGGAAGAGCGTGTCGCGGCGAACGAGAGCTTACCAAACCCGAGATCGACATCTTCCAGACCGGCGCCCGGACCGGAGATATCCCAGTAGTAGAAGTCGATCATGTGAACATCATGACGCTGATAAAAGCGTTTACCGGCCCAGATGGTGGAACCCGGCAGCGCATCGATCAGGTTTTTACCTTTAACGTTGGCTTCACGGAAGGCCGGTGAGGTCGCTTCCCAGTCATTCTGCTGGGAAACGGAATAGGCGACGTTGGTATCGAAATAGAAACTTTTATCGCCCTCTTTCCACACTTCCTGACCCAGTTTCAGTTCAGCATAGGTTTCACATTCGTTGCCCAGACGGTATTTGCTTTGCGCGCCGGTAGCCTGAAAGCACTGTTGCTCACCGCCGCTGCCGGTCCAGCCGATACCCGAACGGGCGTAACCCGTAAAATCGACCGCCATGGCTTGAGCGGAGAGCGTACCCGCTGCGATGGCAATCGCGACGGGAAGTTTGCGCAGAGTTAACATTTTCTATCTCCTGAGGTCATTGCTTTTATTGTTTTGCAGGGCTAAACACCGGGTTCCTGATGCAGCCTGCGGCAGGCGCTCCCGTCCTCGCGGAACAGGTGACAACGCTCCGGCGGCAGGCCAATACCCATCAGGGCGCCCTCTTCTACCAGCACCACGTCCTCCTGGCGGTACACCAGGTTCTGACGAATGGCGGGGATCTGGATATGGATCTGCGTCTCGTGGCCGAGTTGCTCAACCACCTGCACTTCGCCCTCCAGCGTGACATCGGCGATGTCGCTGGAGAGCAGATGTTCCGGACGAATACCCAGCGACATGTTGCTGCCGATCTGGACGCCGGCGCTCTCCACCGGCAGCCATACAAGCTGATCGTTGGGCAAGCGCACCTGCACCTGATCGATGGCGGTGGCGGTCACTTTGACGGGCAGAAAATTCATGCGCGGCGAGCCGATAAAGCCGGCAACGAAGCGGTTAGCGGGATAGTGATAGAGTTCGAGCGGCTTACCGACCTGGGCGATGCGACCGGCGTCCAGCACCACGATCTTGTCGGCCAGCGTCATCGCTTCGATTTGATCGTGCGTAACGTAAATCATGGTGCGCTTCAGGCGTTTATGTAGGCGTGAGATTTCAATGCGCATCTGTACGCGCAGCGCGGCATCAAGATTGGACAATGGCTCGTCGAGCAGAAACACACGCGGTTCGGCCACCAGCGTGCGCCCGATGGCCACGCGCTGCCGCTGTCCGCCCGATAGCGCTTTGGGTCGCCGTTCCAGCAGGTGCGCCAGCTGTAACACCTCCGCCACCTGATTGACGCGCTGCTGGATCTCAGCACGCTTTACGCCAGCCAGCTTCAGGCCAAACGACATGTTTTCGGCCACCGAAAGGTGCGGATAAAGGGCGTAAGACTGAAACACCATGCCGATACCGCGCTCAGCGGGCGGAACATCGTTCATACGCTGACCGCCAATCAGCAGATCGCCGCGAGTGATGGTGTCCAGGCCGGCGATCATGCGTAACAGCGTTGATTTGCCGCAGCCGGATGGACCGACGAACACCACAAATTCCCCTTCGCCGATCTCCAGATTGATGTCTTTTGATACCTCGGTATCACCCCAGGCCTTGGTGACATGGTGTAACGCAACGCTCGCCATGATGCTTTCCTCTTCGCAGGCTCATGCTTGCCTGCAGCACCGCAGGCAGACTCCGGCGACCACTATGGGCAGGCGCAGACGGCGCAACATCCTCCACCGTGTGGGTTTTTACTGGGGGATGAGGCGGGAGGAGGAGTACGCGCCCCCTAGCCGCGCCGGTGCGACGTTCACGGCAATTTTGTGAGCTGTCACGCAGAGCTGACGCATCAATAGTGTGCGCCAGCGCGTATTAAGGCGCTGTTTTGCAAGCGCGATCACGGCTTAGTGCTGTTGGGCGTAGAGCGCAGGAGGATGAGGAAATGGCATAACGCCGCACAATGATGCCACTGATGATTTCCGCTTCCGCTAACAGGATGGAGTTATGACAATGAAAACCGGCGCACGCGTTCTGGCCCTTTCCGCCCTTACGGCCGTACTGTTTTCGGCTTCGGCCGTGGCCAAAATTGAAGAAGGTAAACTGGTCATCTGGATCAACGGTGATAAGGGCTATAACGGCCTCGCCGAGGTAGGCAAAAAATTCGAGCAGGACACCGGTATCAGCGTGACGGTTGAACATCCTGACAAAATGGAAGAGAAATATCCGCAGGTCGCCGCGACGGGTGACGGGCCGGACATCATCTTCTGGGCGCACGATCGCTTTGGCGGCTATGCCCAGTCAGGACTGCTGGCCGAAGTCACACCGGATCAAAACTTCCAGCAAAAACTGTTTCCGTTTACCTGGGATGCAGTGCGCTTCAACGGCAAGCTGATTGGCTATCCGGTTTCTGTGGAGTCGCTGTCGCTGATTTACAACAAAGATCTGCTGCCCACCCCACCGAAAAGCTGGGAAGAGATGGCGGCGCTGGATAAGCAGCTGCGCGCCAAAGGCAAGAGCGCCATCATGTTTAACCTGCAGGAACCCTATTTCACCTGGCCGCTGCTGGCCGCCGGTGGCGCCTATGCTTTCAAAAAGACCGATAGCGGCTATGACGTGAAAGATACCGGCGTCGACAACGCCGGCGCGAAAGCAGGCATGCAGTTCCTCGTCGATCAGGTGAAAGCCAAAATCCTCATCGCCGATACCGACTATTCAATTGCCGAAGCGGCCTTCAATAAGGGACAAACCGCGATGACCATTAACGGTCCGTGGGCGTGGAGCAATATCGACAAAAGCGGCATCAACTACGGCGTCACGCTATTGCCGACGCTGAACGGCAAGCCAACCAAAACTTTTGTCGGCGTACTGAGTGCGGGCATCAACGCGGCCAGTCCTAATAAAGAGCTGGCCAAAGAGTTTCTGGAAAATTATCTGCTGACCGACGCCGGTCTCAACGCGGTTAACAAGGACAAGCCGCTGGGCGCGGTCACCCTGAAGTCATTCCAGCAAACGCTGGAGAAAGACGCGCGCATCGCCGCCACCATGAGCAATGCGCGTAATGGCGACATCATGCCTAACATCCCGCAGATGGCGGCCTTCTGGTATGCGATGCGCACCGCGACGCTGAATGCGCTGAGTGGTCGTCAAAACGTCGATGCGGCGCTGAAGGATGCGCAGGCGCGTCTCAATAAGTAATGCTGTTACGGAGCCGACGGCTGTCGGCTCGCCACTGGCTGTTAAGGAACACAGTATCATGTCAGGAATACCGCAAAAGAGACGGCACAGCCTGGTGCTGCGCAGCCTGCTGGTCGGGATCGGCTGTCTGCTGGTCGGCTACCTTCTGGTGCTGATGTATGCTCAGGGTGAATACCTGTTTGCGCTGGTCACGCTGGTAGTCAGCGCCGCAGGCCTGTGGATTTACACCAACCGGCGCGCCTATGCCTGGCGCTATGTGTATCCGGGACTGGCCGGCATGACGCTGTTCGTCCTGTTTCCACTGGCCTGTACCGTCGCCATTGCCTTCACTAACTACAGCAGCACCAATCAGCTCAGTGAGGCGCGCGCGCAGCAGGTGCTGCTGAGTCGCCAGTATCAGGCCGGGAACGCGATGAACTTCGCGCTTTATCCGCAGGGCGAACGCTGGCAGCTGGCGCTCAGCGCGGGCGAAAACAGCTTCCTGTCTGCGCCGTTTACGCTGGGTGGTGAACAGCAGCTCAGCCTCACGCCAGCCGCGCTGCCCACCACCGCGCGCGCCAGCTTAAAAATCATTACCCAAAACCGTCAGGCGCTGAGTCAGTTAACTGCCCGACTGCCGGACGGTCGCGAGCTGGTGATGAGTTCGCTGCGCCAGTTTTCCGGCACGCGGCCGCTGTATGTGCTGGACGCACCGGGACAGCTGAGAAATCAGCAAAACGGCGCCCGCTATCAGGCCAACCGGGACACGGGGTTCTATCAGCAGATCAACGCCGATGGCAGCTGGGCCAGCGAACAGCTCAGCCCCGGCTTTACCGTTGGCGCGGGCTGGAAAAACTTTGCCCGCGTGTTCACCGACGAAGGCATTCAGAAACCGTTCCTGGCGATATTTGGCTGGACGCTGCTGTTTTCGCTGTTGACCGTGCTGCTGACGGTCGCGGTGGGTATGGTGCTGGCGTGTCTGGTGCAGTGGGAAGCGCTGCGGGGCAAGGCCATCTATCGTGTGCTGCTGATTCTTCCCTACGCGGTACCGGCATTCATTTCGATACTGATTTTCAAGGGGCTGTTTAACCAGAGTTTTGGCGAAATCAACGTCATGCTCAATGCGCTGTTTGGCTTCAAGCCAGCGTGGTTCAGCGATCCGACACTGGCGCGCGCCATGCTGGTGATCGTCAATACCTGGCTGGGTTATCCCTACATGATGATCCTGTGCATGGGCTTGCTCAAGGCGATCCCGGACGATCTTTATGAAGCGTCCGCGATGGATGGCGCCGGGCCGCTGCAGAATTTCTTTTTGATTACGCTGCCGCTGCTGCTGAAACCGCTACTGCCGCTGATGATCGCCAGCTTTGCTTTTAACTTTAATAACTTCGTGCTGGTGCAGCTGCTGACTAATGGTGGCCCCGATCGACTCGGCACCACTACGCCGGCGGGCTACACCGATCTGCTGGTCAACTACACCTGGCGCATCGCCTTTGAGGGCGGCGGCGGTCAGGACTTCGGCCTGGCGGCAGCCATCGCCACGCTGATCTTCCTGCTGGTCGGTGCGCTGGCGGTGATTAACCTGAAAGCGCTACGCATGAAGTTTGATTAAGGAGGCGTTATGGCCATGGTACAACCGAAATCGCAGAAGCTGCGTCTGCTACTGACGCATCTGCTGCTGCTGCTGTTTATCGCGGCAATTCTGTTCCCGCTGCTGATGGTGATTGCCATCTCGCTACGCAGCGGCAATTTCGCCACCGGCAGTCTGATCCCGGAACAGATTTCATGGGAACACTGGCGGCTGGCGCTCGGGTTCAGCGTCACCCATGCCGATGGTCGCGTGACGCCGCCGCCCTTCCCGGTGCTGCTGTGGCTGTGGAATTCGGTGAAGATCGCCGCCATTACTGCACTGGGGATTGTGGCGCTCTCGACCACCTGCGCCTACGCGTTTGCCCGCATGCGCTTCGCCGGTCGCGCCAGTTTGCTTAAGGGCATGCTGATTTTTCAGATGTTCCCGGCGGTACTATCGCTGGTGGCGCTCTATGCGCTGTTTGACCGGCTGGGGCAATATCTGCCGTTTCTCGGCCTCAATACCCACGGCGGCGTGATCTTCGCCTATCTGGGCGGCATCGCGCTGCACGTCTGGACCATTAAGGGCTATTTCGAAACCATTGATGGTTCGCTGGAGGAAGCGGCGGCGCTGGATGGTGCCACGCCGTGGCAGGCGTTTCGTCTGGTGTTGCTGCCGCTTTCGGTGCCGATCCTCGCGGTGGTGTTTATCCTGGCGTTTATCGCTGCGGTCACCGAAGTACCGGTCGCCTCGCTGCTGCTGCGCGACGTCAACAGCTATACCCTCGCGGTCGGGATGCAGCAGTATCTTAATCCGCAGAACTATCTGTGGGGCGATTTCGCCGCGGCGGCCGTGCTGTCCGCCATTCCCATCACGCTGGTGTTTTTACTGGCGCAGCGCTGGCTGGTGAGCGGCCTGACGGCAGGCGGTGTAAAAGGTTAAAGATTCATCAGTACCACTGCTTCCTCAACGGCAACCACCTGTTGAGGTTTTGGCGGCCAATGGCCGCCGTTTTTATTGCGGGCATAAAAAAAGTGGGGCACCGTGGCCCCACTTTGTTGGTTTACTGCGCTGGGTTATTCCGGCAGTGCGTAAACCACCACCTGATCGCCCACCTGATCCTTCAGGATGGTGTTACCACCGGCGACAAAGGCAACATACTGCCGGCCTTTGTATTCATACACCGAGGGGTTGGCAACCGCGGGCGCTTCGACCTGATCGGACCACAGCTCTTCGCCGCTATCCAGTGAATAGGCGCGTACTTTGGCATCCATTGAGGCACCGATAAAGATCACGCCGCCGGCGGTGACTGCCGGACCGCCAATGGTTGGCGAGCCCCAGCTTTCCGGCATGAAGAAGCCGTACTGCTGCGACGCGCCGACCGGACGACGCCATTTCACATCACCGGTGTGCATATCCAGCGCCACGATCTCGCCAAACGGCGGCTGCCAGCACGGCATGCCGAGCCAGTTATTCGCCACCATCAGGCGCAGGCCGTAAGGCGCACCTTCCTGCGGGGCGAAACCACTCTCGTTACCCGAGCCGTTATCGGCCTTGTCGTAATCGGCGCGGCTGTACAACTTCACGTATTGCACGATGTGAGAGGTATTCACGATGGCGATCTGTTTTTGCGGATCGAACGCCACGCCGCCCCACTGCACGCCGCCCGCGCTGTCCGGATAGGTCAGTGCGCCTTCGCCTTTGGTGGTCGGCGGCGTGTACATGCCGTCATAGCTCAGTTTATCCCACAGGCGTGAGCACTGACCGGCACCAACAATATCGGCCAGTTTCCAGATCGCCGGTTTTTTGGATTGATCCAGCAGCGGTGCCGGTTTGGTCGGAAACGGCTGGGTCGGCGACAGTTTCTCGCCCTGCACCGAACCATCGCCCTGCGGCACCGGACGCTCCTCAATCGGCCAGACATCTTCACCGGTCAGGCGATTGACCACAAACAGGAAACCCTGCTTGGTGGCCTGAATCAGCGCCGGAATCTGCTTGCCGTTCACGGTAATGTCCATCAGCGTCGGTGCTGAGTTGATGTCGTAATCCCACACATCATGATGCACCCACTGTCGCGACCACACCACTTTGCCGGTATTTACATCCAGCGCAGTCGTGGAGGTGCCGAGCGGAATTGGATCGACGCGGTTGCCGCCCCAGTAGTTTGGCGAAGGTGATGACACCGGCAGATAAACCAGGCCATGCGCTTCATCGGCCGACATGTGGGTCCAGACGTTAGCCGTGCCGGTGCGCGGGCGAATGCTGGCCGGGATGGCGTCAAAGGTCCATTCGCGTGCCCCGGTCTGCGCGTTGATTGAAAACACCGTGCCCGGCGGCGCTTCTGCGTAAGCCCAGTCTTTGCCCGCCCAGCCAACGATCAGGTGTTCACCCACCACCGTCGGCGGCTGGAGCAGAGACAGCGGGAATTTAGCGTTAACCGTATTCCACTGGTTGACGTTGAGCACGCCTTTATCCGCAAAGTTTTCGCACGGCTTGCCGGAATCAGCATCCAGGGCATACAGCTTGCCGTCAACGGTGCCCATATAAACGATTTTCTGGCAGGCCTGACCTGCCTGCGGATTTTTCGCCTGCCAGTAGGAGACGCCACGATTTTTCAGCACCGGCTGCGTCAGCGCCTGGCGTGGCGCTTTAGTATCGTAGTGCCACTTCTCCTTGCCGGTGCCCGGATCCAGCGCAATCAGCCGATCAAATGGCGTGCCGATGTACAGCGTATCGTTGGCAAAAATTGGCGTGGCGGACCAGACGGTCGCCGGCGTGTCGCCCTTGCCATCCGAAACGTCACCGGTGTGAAACTCCCAGATTTTTTTCAGCTTGCTGACGTTGTCAGCGGTGATTTGTTTCAGCGGGCTGTATTTCTGCGCGTTGAGCTGGCCGTGAAAACTGTCCCACGTCGCCGTGGAGGGCACCAGCGGCGTGGCCGGCTGGCTGGCAGAGGCCACTTTCTCGCCGTCGCGCTTGCCGCTGGAGACATCATCAGTGGCGTGCGTGGTGCCGGGCGCCTGCTGATCGGCCGCATCCACGTTGAGTTTCTCCTGCGTACCCATCGACGCCTCAGCGGCTTTATCCTCGGCGCGTAGCGTGGCAGGTGCCATCAGCAGCGCCAGGGCGGTCATGCCGACTTTGAGCAGCGGAATGTATTTTTCATTATGCACGGTTAGCTCCTTGTGCAGTGGCGTGGCGAACGCGATGCGCCGGATTGCGCGCCAGCATAATCAGACCCATCAGCCCGATGACCATCGCCAGCGTAATGATCCCCTGATGCAGCAGCGCGGCAGCAAAACCGATCGCGCATAGCAGCAGCAGCGTGATGACGATCAGGAAAATGCGCCCGGCACGGCCGGTGGCCGCGCGCAGCAGAAAGGTCAGCACCGCCAGGACGACGCTGGCAATGGCGACGCCCAGCGCGCCAATGGTGCCGGTAACACCGGTGAGTGGCGTGAGCCAGGCATACAACGCGACAGCAAAGCCGATGAGTGCCGCCAGCAGCAGCAGTAAACTGCCCAAACGGGAGGATTGAGATTGCAACATACCAGGAAGTCCCTAAAGGATGAAAGCACAGAAAAAAGCGTGTACTGATGAGTCAATGCGGCTGTTGTTCGCGCGGGCTAATCAAATTAACGCCAGCGCAGCGTGAAAAGCAGCGGCATATATCACTTCGCGTTGCTGAGTATAGACGATGATATTCAGGCTGCCCGCCGGAGTAGATGCAGAGCAGGAATCAGATAAAAATGGGGAATTTGTAATGGTCGGAGCGTGTATTTATAAAGGATAATTTAGCGAGGCCAGACAGGCGGCACGGCAAGGATGTTGATTACCGACGCTCAGGCCGCAGGATATTTAAACCCTGCGGACTGAGTAAGAGACAAATAAGGCGTTACGCGTTAGCCCTGCAGTTCTTTCCGCACAATTTCTGCGCCGGCACTTAATGCCTGCAGCTTACCGTAAGCCACATGACGCGACAGTGGCGTCATGCCACAGTTGGTGCTTGGATAAAGCTTATCGGCATCCACAAACTGCAGCGCTTTACGCAGCGTGGCAGCCACTTCTTCCGGTGTTTCGATGGTGTTGGTGGCGACATCAATCGCGCCAACCATGACTTTTTTACCACGAATCAGTTCAATCAAATCCATCGGCACGCGTGAGTTCTGACACTCAAGCGATACAATATCAATGCCGGAACTCTGCAGTTTCGGGAAGATCTCTTCATACTGACGCCATTCAGTGCCCAGCGTTTTTTTCCAGTCGGTGTTGGCTTTGATGCCGTAGCCGTAGCAAATGTGCACTGCGGTTTCACATTTAAGGCCTTCAATGGCTCTTTCCAGAGCGGCAATGCCCCAGTCATTCACCTCGTCGAAAAAGACGTTAAACGCGGGCTCGTCGAACTGAATAATATCAACGCCAGCGGCTTCTAATTCGCGCGCTTCCTGGTTGAGAATTTTAGCGAATTCCCAGGCCAGCTTCTCACGGCTTTTATAGTGATCGTCATACAGCGTGTCGATCATGGTCATCGGGCCAGGCAACGCCCATTTGATTGGACGCTGCGTCAGCTGACGCAGGTATTTAGCATCATCGACAAAGACCGGTTT
This sequence comes from gamma proteobacterium symbiont of Lampromicra miyakona, assembly GCF_059730895.1. Taxonomy (NCBI): domain Bacteria; kingdom Pseudomonadati; phylum Pseudomonadota; class Gammaproteobacteria; species gamma proteobacterium symbiont of Lampromicra miyakona. The sequence goes on from NZ_AP035933.1 coordinate 343,981, forward strand.
CTGCCGGCTCACTTCGCCCACGACGCCGGGTACGCTGGCATCATAGCGATTACGGATGCGCACCGTTTTACGGTTTTCAAAGTCAACGCCGTTAAGGTGTTCGATAAAGGTGGTGACGAAGTGCTGGCGCGTTTGCTCACCGTCGCTGACGATATCAATACCGGCCTGCTGCTGGTCGTCCAGACATAAACGCAGTGCGTCCTGCTTGCCCTGAATCAGCTCATCGCCCTGCAATTTCCACGGCGACCATAATGTCTCTGGCTGCGCCAGCCAGGAAGGTTTTGGTAAGCTGCCAGCCGTTGACGTTGGTAATAATGTTTTCATTAATCAATAACCTTATTTATTCGTTAATCAAAGAGCGAAATGATCAGACCACTGTTTCAGAATGCTGTGGTAAGGCTTAATAAACTGCTCTTCGGTAAATTTGCCCTGCTCAATCGCCAGGCGGGTACGCTCTTCGCGATCGTAAACAATTTTGGTCAGCGAGTGATCCTGATGATGCAGGTCTGGCTGATATTCAATGCCCGCCGGTGAATTCGCATTGTAAATCTCCGGGCGGTAAATCTTCTGGAAGGTTTCCATGGTACTGATGGTGCTGATCAGCTCCAGATTACTGTAATCACTGAGCAAATCACCGGCGAAATAGAAGGCGAACGGCGCCACGCTGTTGGCCGGCATGAAATAACGCGCCCTGAGTCCCATTTTGGCGAAATAGAGATCGGTCAATGAAGATTCATTTTGCTGATACTCAATGCCCAGCACCGGATGCTGGTTACCGGTACGACGGTAAATATTTTTGCTGGAGACGCTGAGGCAAATTACCGGCGCTTTGCGGAAGTTGGATTTATAGGTTTCTGAGTTGACAAAATGGCGGAAAATATTGCCGTGCAGCACGCCGAAGTCATCCGGAATACTGAAACCGGAACGGCCTTTATTATGCTCGGACAGCAGAACGCTGAAATCATAATCACGCACGTATGAAGAGAAATTGTTGCCGGTGATCCCTTCAATGCGCTCACTGGTTTTTTTATCAACGATGTTGGTCTTCAGGATCTCAATCGCCGGAAAGCTTTTACCCTCACCGCCTGCACCCAGATTCATCTCCACAGAGATGATATCCAGTTCAACCGCATAGCGATCGCCTTTCGGGTTGTCCCAGTTCGCCAGCGAATTGAAACGGTTGTTCATCATGATCAGCGCGTTGCGCAGATTCTCTTCACGATTGCTGCCGCGCGCCAGGTTGGCAAAATTGGTGGTAATGCGCGTATCTTTGGAGGGATTGTAATTCTCATCGAAGCGCGTGCTTTTTATACTAAAGGTAAAATCATTTTTCATCGCGAGCGGGCATCCTGATTTCTGCTTGCAACCTGACGCTTTTCTCTCCTTTACCGGAGTTCTCAAAACGTTTACAGGTTTGCAAATTCAGCAGTGGTCATATTGTCGAAAATATTTAACATGACCTTAGTTATGCCAGAGTCCCTGCGAGAGGAAAAGTGATTAAATTTCAAAGCAAGATGAGCTAACTTCATGTTGCCTGCGCCAGGCTCGCGCTGAGGGTAAGTAAGCAAAGGTTGGGCAAAAAACCTGCAAAATCAGGCGCTAATCTGCGCTATCACACTGCCCATCCTTAGCCTGACAGCTGACGGGGCGTTTGTCAGGTGAAAAAACTTCACCATCGCCGTTTTTCATCCCCTTTAGCGCTGTCCATCCAGATTTTCAGCGGTTAGAATAGCTGACTTCATATAATTGGCATTATATGAAGTCAGGATCCGCAGGATCATTACCTTTGGTTAACATGACGCAGTGTGTCAGTGCCACGCCGTGCATAAAAAACCGGCACCGCTACGTTAAATCTGGCGGGTGATGACCCTGCTACATGCATAGAATTCACGTAGCGACGTCATAAATTAATGAGTAAAACGGACACCCTGCCCGGGATTACCGCCAGCCCGGCCCTGATGCACAGTATTGATGAGGATATTGCTGAACGCCTGAGAGAATTTGTCAGTGATAAAGAGGCGTTTTCTGATAACACGTGGCGACAGTTGCTGAGCGTTATGCGGATCGGCAGCCGCTGGGCGACGGAACATGGCCGGCAATTTTTTCCGATGGATCCTGCCGATCTGCGTGATTACCTGCTGTGGCTTCAGGCATCGGGACGCGCCTCTTCTACCATCGCGACTCATGCGGCATTAATTTCCATGTTACACCGTAACGCCGGTCTGGTGCCGCCCAATGTTTCGCCGCTGGTGTTTCGCGCGGTGAAAAAAATCAATCGCAGCGCAGTGATAGCCGGTGAACGTGCCGGTCAGGCCATCCCCTTTCGCATTCGCGATTTGCTTAAGCTGGACCAACGCTGGGCGGGCTCTGACCGCCTGCAACAGCAGCGCGATCTGGCATTTTTGCATGTGGCTTACGCCACGCTGTTACGCATCAGTGAACTGAGCCGCCTGCGGGTGCGTGACATTTCGCGTTCGGCCGATGGCCGTATCATTCTTGATGTCGCCTGGACCAAAACCATTGTGATGACCGGGGGACTGATTAAGGCACTCGGCGATCTCTCATCACAACGTCTGACCGAATGGCTGGTGGCATCCGGGCTGATCGCTGAACCCGACGCGTTCATTTTTGGCCCGGTGCACCGCGCCAACCAGGCGCAGATTGTCTGCGATAAACCGCTCTCGACCCGCGCGCTGGAGGATATTTTCGTCCGTGCGTGGCGTGAAGCGGGACCGGGCACCGGCTTGCAACCCAATAAAAATCGCTATCGCGGCTGGTCGGGACATAGCACCCGGGTCGGTGCCGCCATCGACATGGCCAGCAATAAGTACAGCACCGCGCAGATCATGCAGGAAGGCACCTGGAAGAAGCCGGAAACGGTGATGCGCTATATTCGCCACGTTGATGCGCATGCCGGGGCGATGGTGGATCTGATGAATGGGCATCTTTAATCACGCGGCTTTGCCTTATAGTCATACCTTTTAGGGTATCAAACAGGCTAATCTTAGTATTGGAATCAACGCTCACCCTGCTTCTAAGATAAATTCAGCCCGGAAACTGGCGGATTATTAATCGATAGTCAGAGGTGAACAACGATGAATAAACCCATTGCAAAATTAAACGACACCCCGGTACGCCGCGGTGGTGATGTCCTGCTGGAAGTGTTAGAGAGCGAAGGCGTTGAGTATGTGTTCGGTAACCCAGGCACGACTGAATTACCGTTCATGGACGCCCTGCTCAGAAATCCCAACATCAACTATGTGCTTGCCTTGCAGGAAGCCAGTGCGGTTGCGATGGCCGATGGTTACGCGCAGGCTGCCGGGAAGCCTGGTTTTCTCAATCTGCACACGGCCGGCGGTCTGGGACACGGCATGGGGAATCTGCACAATGCGGTTTGCTCGCAAACGCCATTAGTGGTGACGGCTGGCCAGCAGGATTTACGCCACAGCATCACCGATCCCCTGCTGTTGGGGGATTTAGTGAGTATGGGTAAGATTTTTTCCAAATGGTCGAAGGAAGTCACCAGCGTTGACCAGCTGCCAATCCTGGTTCGCCGTGCTTTTCATGATGCGGACGCTGCGCCTAAAGGCCCGGTTTTCCTCTCTTTACCGATGGATGTGATGGAAGCCATGAGCTCCGTTGACATCGGCGCGCCGTCTAACGTTGATCGTAAAGCGGTCGCAGGTTCACTGCCGCTGTTAGCCAAAAAGTTAGCCGCCTTCACCCCTGGCAAGGTCGCGATTATTGCCGGCGATGAGATTCATCAAAGCGGCGCGGCTGCGGAAGTTGTCGCACTGGCTGAGTTGCTGGCCGCTGACGTTTATGGCTCAACCTGGCCGAATCGGATTCCGTATCCCACCGCGCATCCTCTGTGGCGAGGCAATCTCTCTACTCAGGCGACGGACATTGCCAAAGCGCTTGATCAATACGATGCAATCTTTGCGCTCGGCGGTAAATCGCTCATCACCATCCTCTACACCGAGGGGCGTGCCGTGCCGGAGCATTGTAAAGTGTTCCAGCTCTCAGCTGATGCCGGCGATTTGGGACGAACTTATCGTAGCGAGCTCTCAACTCTCGGCGATATTAAATTATCGCTGGCGGTGCTGCTACCTGAGCTGAAAGAGGCTACCGCGCATAATCGCCCGGATTATCAGCGTCGTTTCGCGGCTGCGGCAGCACAGTTCGAACAAACTAAAGAGAACTTATTACAGTCGGTACAAGAGCAGCAGTCGGCCACGAAGATCACGCCATTGATCGCCGCATTTGAGGCCGCGCGCGCTATTGGTCCGGATATAACAATTGTTGACGAGGCCATTGCGACCTCAAAATCGCTGCGTAGCTCGCTGTCGAGTCACAGAGCAGATCAATATGCTTTTATGCGCGGTGGCGGTCTGGGCTGGGGCATGCCCGCTGCAGTGGGGTATTCCCTCGGACTGGGCAAAGCCCCTGTTGTCTGTTTTGTGGGGGATGGTGCGGCAATGTATTCGCCTCAGTCGCTGTGGACCGCCGCCCATGAGCAATTGCCGGTAACCTTTATTGTGATGAACAATACTGAATATAATGTTCTTAAGAACTTTATGCGGTCTAAAGAAGATTATACGTCGGCGCAAACCAATCGCTTTATCGCCATGGATTTGGTAGATCCGGTGATTGATTATCAGGCACTTGGCACCGCGCTGGGGCTGAAAACGCGTAAGATTGAGGTGGCTTCACAGATCGCTGCGGCTGTCGAGGAGGCTATCGCCAGCGGTAAACCCAGCCTGATCGAAATCGTGATTGCTAAGAACTGATGCGGGTGTCCGATGCCGTGCTTAACTCCTCTGCGAGGGCACGGCATTGGTTAACAAAGTGTTCCAGCGCTGGATTTTTATTACCAGAAGACCACATCAGGATATTTTCGATAGTATTTGCGTCCGCAATTTTCCGATAATTAATGCCTCTTATCTGCGCCGTCGCCATACTTGCCGGAATGATGGCCACCCCTAATCCATGAGCGACGAAATTAACGATGGTTTGCTGGACCGAAACCTCAACGCCAATATGGGGACTAAAACCGGCTTTCAGGCACTGATTAAAAATCCTGTCATAAAGCAGCGGCGACATAGGGCGAGGCACAATGATAAACGGGTCATTGGCCAGCGTTTCCAGGGTGAAATTTTCAACATTGGCCTGGGGATGATCCGCAGGTAGCGCGACAATTAACGGTTCACGCAATAACACCAGCGAATTAATCGCGGAGCTGGTGACTTCCGAAAAGCTGATCGCAACGTCCAGCCGCCCATCCTCCAGCGCAGCGTTTAACCCGGTCGGGATCATTTCCTGAAATTGCAGATCAATACTGGGGTAATTCATTCTGTGTTTCATGACCAGTTGCGGCACCACACTGTACGATGCGTACATGGTTGCGCCCAGCTTAATCAATCCCATTTGCCCTTCTGAAACAGCCTGCACATTATTACACGCCTGCTGCATCATTCTTAATACGGCGTAAGCATCTTTTAAAAATTGCTCGCCGGCAAAGGTAAGTTTCATGCCTTTGGCATTACGGGTAAAAAGTTTCGCACCCACATCACGTTCGAGCTGGGCTATTTGTCTGCTTAGCGGTGGCTGCGAAATATTCAGCTTTTCTGCTGCCCGGCCTATATTCCCCACTTCTGCCACGGTACAAAAACTCATTAGCTGATTCAGTGTTGGCTTCATGACTGCGCTTCTCACGCATAATCTGACAATAGATGACGTCAGTGAATCACAACTTAGCCGATATGGCATAGCAATTCGCCATATTGATCCCCATAACGCCGCTGAGGCTGGAATGGCCGGCTGATTACGCAGCGGGTTCATCACCATAGTGTGACTGCGCGTACCCGGCAAAGCGCCGGATCTCCGGGTTGGCCGCGCCGGTTTTCCAGCACAGGTAGAGTGCCGTCGTGACATCCTGCTGCGCCAGCGGCAGCAGTGCCACATCCTGCCGCAAAAATCTCTCCGGTGCGTGGGGGATGAAGGTCACGCCCAGACCCAGCGCAGCGAGGTCAACGGCTGTGGCCACATCGCGCGCGCGGAGCACGCTGGCGGGAATCTGCCTGGCGGCGGTATAGAGATTAAGCACCGCGCCACCCAGCCCGATACCTTCCGGATCTTCCTGCAAAATCAGCGGCTCCGCTACCAAATCAGCCAGCGAGACGCAGGCCTGCTGCGCCAGCGGATGGTCGTCGGCCAGCACCGCACACAGCGAGGTTTGATGCAGAATTTGCCGGCTAATCTGGCGACGTTCCGGCAGCGGCCCGCGCAGGATGCCGATATCCAAATCGCCGCTCTCCAGCAGGCTTAGCTGTTGGTTGACGCTGTACTCCACGGGTTGCAGCGCGATCTGGGGAAAATCACGTCTGAAGGCACGGATAATTTTGACCAGCGCCGGCTCCAGCATGGACGTGCCCACATAGCCAATGCGTAACATGCCGCGTCGCCCGGCGGCCACCTGCTTAATCGTGTCCTGCAGATGCTCCACACGCTGCACCGTCTGCTGGACTTCCCCGAGCAGCAATACGCCTTCGCGCGTCAGACTCACCTTACGCTTGTCGCGCGCAAATAACTTCACGCCCCACTGCTGCTCCAGTGCCTGAATATGCTGAGACAATGCCGGTTGCGTGAGGTTGACCACTGCCGCCGCCCGCGCGAAATGCAGCGTATCGGCGAGTGCCAGAAAAGAACGCAGCTTACGGTAATCCATGCCACACCTGATAAGGATTCGTTATTAATAAAACCATAATACCAATTAGACCATGATTAGCGAGCGCATTATCTTTGCCAGCAGGACGGCGACGGCAGGAACGCGCCGGAAAATTTTTGCCTTTCACAGGAGGCCTTATGCGCATTATTGTCGGCGTAACCGGTGCCACCGGTGCCCCACTCGCGCTGCGATTACTGCGGCAGCTGGCGGACATTCCGCACATCGAAACGCATCTCATTTTGTCACGCTGGGGAAAAGTGACGCTGGAACATGAAACCAACTGTTCTCTCAACGACATCAAACAGCTGGCCAATGTGTTTCATCCGGCCGGTGACCAGGCCGCGACTATCTCTTCGGGCTCATTTGTCACCGACGGGATGGTGATTATTCCCTGCAGCATGAAAACGCTGGCCGGTATCCGCAGCGGGTATGCGGAAGGGCTGATTGGCCGCGCCGCTGATGTCGTCCTGAAAGAGCAGCGCAAACTGATTCTGGTACCGCGCGAAACCCCGCTTAACACCATTCATCTGGAAAACATGCTGGCGCTGTCACGCATGGGCGTCAGCCTGATTCCGCCTGTGCCGGCCTGGTACAACCATCCGGCCACAATCGCCGATGTGGAAAATCATATCGTGGGTCGCGTGCTGGATCAGCTTGGTATCGACACTGCTGGCGCCACGCGCTGGCAGGGTTTGCATCCCGCCAGTGATGACCAGACACTCTCAAACTAAGGAACAGCCTATGTCAAACACATCTCCCTCTTCGCACAGCAGTGAGGTTTACGATCTGCGCTCTGCCATCGAACTGCTGAAACAATTTGATGGTGAGTATATTGAGACTGATGAACCGGTGAATCCCGAAGCGGAACTGTCCGGTGTCTATCGTTACGTTGGCGCGGGCGGTACCGTGATGCGTCCCACGCAGACCGGACCGGCGATGGTGTTTAATCACATCAAAGGTTACGACAACTTTCGCGTACTAATTGGTTTGCTGGCTTCACGGCAGCGCGTGGCGCGCCTGCTAGGAGTGCCGAAAGAAAAGCTGGCGCATCTGCTGCGTTCATCGGTACACAACGCCATTGCGCCGGTGGAAATAAGCCAGCAGCAGGCGGTTTGTCAGGAAGTGGTGCACCTCGCCACGGACGACGGTTTTGATATCCGCCGCCTGCTGCCCGCGCCAACCAACACGCCTGAAGATGCCGGCCCCTATTTCACCATGGGGATGTGTTATGCCGCCGATCCGGAAACCGGCGAACATGACGTCACTATTCACCGCTTGTGTGTGCAGGGCAAAGATGAGATCTCGATGTACTTTGTACCGGGCCGCCATCTTGATCAGTTCCGCATCAAGGCTGAGCAGGCGGGCAAAGCGTTGCCGATTACCATCAGTATTGGCGTCGATCCGGCCATCGAAATTGGTGCCTGTTTCGAGCCGCCGACCACACCGCTCGGTTTTGATGAGCTGGCGATAGCCGGGGGCTTGCGCGGTCGGGCGGTTGAGCTGGTTAAGGGTGTCGCCGTTGATGCCCGCGCCATTGCCCATGCAGAGATCGTGATTGAGGGTGAACTGGTGCCGGATTATCGCGTACAGGAAGATCAGCATACCCATAGCGGTAAAGCGATGCCGGAATTCCCGGGTTATACCGGTGAAGCGCAGGCGGCAGTGCCGGTGATTAAAGTCAAAGCCGTGACGCACCGCAAAAACCCCATCCTGCAAACCTGCATCGGACCGAGCGACGAGCACACCAATCTGGCCGGAATCCCGACCGAAGCCAGCATTCTCGATATGGTTGAGCGTGCGTTACCGGGTCTGGTGAAGAATGTACATTGCCCTTCGCCAGGCACCGGGAAATATGTTGCGGTGCTGCAAATCAATAAGCGCGGCCCGCAGGATGAGGGACGCCAGCGTCAGGCCGCCCTGCTGGCTTTCTCGGCCTTTTCAGAGCTGAAGCACGTGTTCCTGGTCGATGAAGATGTTGATGTGTTCGACTTAAATGACGTGATTTGGGCGATGACCACGCGTTATCAGGGCGACGCGGATACCATCTTTATTCCGGGCGTGCGCTGTCACCCGCTCGATCCCTCACAGGATCCGGCCTTCAGCAACTCGATTCGCGCCCATGGCATTACCTGTAAAACCATTTTTGACTGTACGGTGCCGTATGACCTGAAACACAACTTCCAGCGCTCGCAGTTTATGGAAGTCGATGTTTCACGCTTCATTCCTGGTTTTAACCGTTAATCACTCACTGCCCGCCAGGCCTGCGCCTGATTGCGTCCGCTATGCTTGGCCTGGTACAACGCCGCATCAGCATGTTCGATCAGGTTGCCGGCCTGATCGTCATGCCAGGTGGTCGCACAGCCCGCGCTGAGCGTCACCTGCGCGTCGGGCAGTGCGGAAGCGGCGTGAGGCAGATGCAGGTCAGCAATCGCCTGTACTGCCTGACGCGCAATATTCAGCGCCGCATGCTGATCGGCACCGGCGAGGATGATGGCAAACTCCTCGCCGCCATAGCGCGCGACCATGTCGCTCTGCCGTAGCTTGAGGCGTTTAAGCGCGTCGGCCACCTGGCGTAAACAGTGATCGCCTGCGACGTGCCCGTAGCGATCGTTGTAGTGTTTGAAGTAGTCAATATCCATCAAAATCAGCGACACCGGCGCTGATTTTTCCCGCAGATTATGCAAAGCATTCTGCAAAAAGCGGTCAAACTGTCTGCGGTTAGCCAGACCGGTCAGCCCATCGAAAAACGCCAGCTGATCCAGATGGTGATTGGCATCGGCGAGGTCGTTTTTTAGTTTGAGCAGTGCTTCCTGATAATGCTGGCTATGCCGAGCCTGACGAATGACAAACAGTCCAAGCAGGATAATCGCGACCAGCAGCGCCACGTTCAGGGAAATATCCTGTAGTCGCCCTTTCACCCAGCGCAGATACAGATTGCGCTTGTCATAACCCGCCGCGACGACCAGCGGATAGCGTTCTGAGCTGGCGAAGCCGAAGATGCGCACCTGGCCATCCAGCGCCGCGTTCCACTCGCCGCTGCCGCGATCGGCTTTTACCAGCATCTGCTGGAACAGATGGCTGGCGGAGAGACTCTTGCCGATATAGCTGTCGGGCATCGGACGGGCATAAAGCACCGTGCTGTCTGCCAGCATCAGTACCAGCACGTCGCGCGGCCCCAGTTCGTAGTAACTGTAAAAACGGCGGAAATAATCCACTTTAATGGTGGCTAACAGGATGCCTTTGAAATCACGCGCGGCATCGCTGACGCGCAGGGAAACCGGAATAACCAGATCGCCAGTGCTGCGGCTGCGAATCACCGGGCCAATGTGCAAACTGTCACGGCTGTTGGTACGGTGATAGCGGAAATATTCACGGTCAGAGTTGTTGGTGCCCACCGGCACGCTGCGCGTGGAGGTGGCGATCCAGCGTCCCTGCTCATCATAGTAAAACAGCCCATGCAGCTGCGGCAGACGGCTTTGCAGATCGCGCATAATCTGGCTCAGATTGGCGGCGTTGAGCTTTTCCAGCGGCTGCGCCTGCAGGTCACGCTGCACTTCACGCAGAGCCAGTTCGGTCTGGAGCACGGTATCTTCCGCCTGACGTGACTGTGACAGGGAAAGATTGACCGCCATCTCTTCCGTCTGGCGCACCGCGCCGTGCCAGTCTTCGCGCAGCGTCCACAGGGTGAGCGCAATGATCGCGCATATCAGCAATCCGCCGGACAGCAAAATACTGCGCAGCAGCGAGGAACCTGAAATGATTGCCGCTTCATTTTTCCTTTTAAACGTCATGTTTCACCCTGTTGCCGTGTTAACGCTAAGTTAAGCACATAATCAGCGACGGGATTTTCAGGATTAAAGACGGTAATGATGTCAGGCGTGGCGATGGCCACTGGACGACGGGTGAATGCTGCATAAATCGCCAGCGATCAGTTCGCCCAACCCTGGATTGAACGCGGCGAACTCAGGCAGGTACTGGGCGAGTGGTCTGCAGTGTTTTCAGGTCTTAATCTCTATTACGTTAACAATCCCCATATGTCGGCCTCGCTGAGAGCGTTTATTGACCAGTTAAAATCCTTTGTCGCGACGAGGCGTTGAAATCAGCCAGCGCCATGCTGCTGGTCCCGCCACGAATATTAAATCACGCTAATCATTAACCCTGCTGTCGTTCCGGTTGTTACCGCCGGTATTTTCTCCCCTGTAACGCGCCTTATCCCCTGCCGCCACGCTTTTCTGAAGATCTAAATTTGCAGCAAAAATTTATTCAATCATTAAATTATATTTATTATATTAGCGAAACTTTAATGTGGACTGGTTGAGGATTACAGTGCATTTAACAAGGAAATCAGTGATTAGCAGCGCTATCTCTGATGGCGTACTGACAAAAAGAACCCACAGAATGTGCAGGATACTTAATGGTATCGATCAGCGCATTAGCATTACACCGGCAAGCGGATTGATTGACTTCCTTAAAGGGATGGAGGTGACCAACGAACAGTACCGGCGCAGTGGAATCGTTAAGGAAAAACGCTCAATTTTTCTCTATAACGAAGGGCTGCTGAATCCGGAAAGCACGCTGTTTCTCGCCCGCAAAGGCCAGGATATCCTCGGCACGCTAAGTGTCATCGCCAATCACAATAACCGTCTGCCATGCAGCAAACTTTTTCGTGAAGAGATGGCCGCCCTGCAGCTGGAAAAGCGCAAAGTGGTAGAGCTTGGCACGCTGTCGGTACGCTATCAGGCAGACAGTGAAAATATTGTGTTTATGCTGTACCTGAAAATCATGATCTACACCATTTTCATTGAACAGGTGGATGACATCTTTATTCAGGTCAAAGAGAAGGTTGCTGCGTTTTACGAGCGCAATTTCCTGTTCAAACAGGTCGGCGGCACCAAAAAGCACCCGGATTACAGTGACCTTAACGCCACGCTGCTGCGCGTGGACGTGAAAAGTATCCGCGACAAAATTTATGAGCAGCAGTGTTATGGCCCGATGGGCTGGCTGCGCATGCTGCGTGAACTTGGTTTACTGCAGCACTACCGCACGCTGAGCCAGCAGTGCCACAGCTGTCCGCGCTTTACGCCAGATCAGCGGGACGCGGAGCTCTATCAATATCTGTGTAATCTGTGACGGCGCCAGCCTCCTCTGCACCGTTTTCGATTTTCACACAGATTACTTGCCGGCATTGCTATCCACGTCGTGCTGCAGGAAGAGTTCTTTTAGCCATTCGATGAAGACCCTGACTCTGGGTGATAGCTGTCGGTTATGCGGATACAGGACAGAGACGGGAGACGGTTCAGGTGGAAAGGCTTTGAGCAATTCGACGAGCGTCCCCGTCTTCAAATCATCTTCCACGTGATAACGCGGCACCTGGATGATGCCGAGTCCCATGCGCGCCACGGATACAAAGGTATCAGCCGCATTAACCGTAATTGAAGTTTTGATCGTCGTGGTGATGCGCTTGCCGTCCACCCTGAATGCCAGCGGCAGGATGCCGCTGCTGCCCGTGGTGCGAAATCCGATCATCCTGTGGCCGCAATGCAGTTCATCCGGATCCGACGGAAGTCCGAACCGGGAGACGTAACCGGGCGAAGCGACCGTGACCTCTTCCAGCGTGGCGACGCACCGCGCGATCATATCGCTGTCCTGCGGCGTTCCGACACGCAGGACACAATCAATTCCCTCACGCACCAGATCGACCAGCCGGTCACCCTCGCTCAGATAGATTTCGATATCAGGATAAGCTTCGATGAAACAAGGTAGGTGCGGCAGAACAAAATGTCTTGCCAGCGTGCCATGAACATCGACACGCAGCAATCCCTTCGGCCGGGCGCCGGCAAACGCGCCCTCGGCATCCTCGATATCGTCCAGTATAGAAACGCAGCGCTTGTAGTAGGCTTCACCGTCCAGCGTCGGGCTGACGTGACGCGTGGTGCGTTCCAGTAGCTTAATGCCCAGGCGCGACTCAAGTTGCTTAATCGCGTCCGTTACGGTCGAGCGTGGCAGGCCGAGGTCTTCCGCCGCCCTTGTGAAGCTGCGGCGCGCTACCACACGCGTGAAAACGCGCATCGTATCAATTCTGTCCATGGCATTGTTCGTCATTATCGGATTCTGATACCTGATAATGACTGATTATCCGGAAAGGATACAGTGCTAGATTTTCTCCGTGTTCAGGCGCGATACCGCGCGAAAATGGGAGAATATCTATGTCTGTTTCAGAGAAAGTTGCAATCGTAACCGGTGCATCCCGCGGAATTGGTGCCGCCATTGCCAGGCAGCTTGCTGCGGACGGCTTTGCCCTCGTAGTGAACTATGCCGGCAACGCAGAGGCTGCTGCCGCCGTGGTTGAGGAGATCGAAGCCGCCGGTGGCAGAGCTATCACCGCGCAGGCGGACGTTGCTGATGCCAGCCAGGTCAAACGCATGTTCGATTTAGCCGAATCTGCGTTTGGTGGTATTGATGTGCTCGTCAATAATGCCGGCGTAATGATGTTGTCTCCGCTGGCCAGCGCCGACGATCAGAGTTTTACCAAGCAGATTGACATCAATCTGAAGGGGACGTTTAACACCCTGCGCGAAGCGGCAAACCGCCTGCGTTCTGGTGGGCGCATCATCAACTTCTCCACGTCGGTTGTCGGGCTTAAGCTTGAGAATTATGGCGTCTATGCCGCGACCAAAGCGGCCGTCGAAACACTGACAACCATCATGTCCAAAGAGATGCGCGGACGCAGCATCACCGTCAATGCCGTCGCGCCCGGTCCGACTGCGACCGACCTCTTCCTCAACGGGAAAAGCGATGAACTGATCGCGCGCATGTCCAAAATGAATCCGCTGGAACGCCTCGGCACGCCTGAGGATATCGCCAGTGTTGTTTCTTTCCTCGCCGGACCACAGGGCAGCTGGATGAACGGACAGATCCTGCGCGCCAATGGCGGAATGGTCTGAGCCGCAAACTGCAGAATTAGTCAAAGGAGTACTGTTATGTCTCAGAAGATTATCCTTGTGACCGGATCGTCAAGCGGCTTCGGTCGCCTGACCGCCGAAGCGCTGGCTCGTGCTGGTCATACCGTTTATGCATCAATGCGGGATATTGCGGGCCGTAATGCCGCAAATGTCCGCCAGTTAAGCGAACTTTCCACGCGGGAGGGAATTGACCTGCGGCCGCTGGAACTTGATGTTCAGATCGACATATCGGTTGATGCTGCCATTGAAACGGTAATATCCGACGCCGGGAAGCTTGATGTGGTGGTACACAATGCTGGCCACATGATGTTCGGCCCGGCCGAAGCCTTCACTCCAGAGCAGTTCGCCCAGCAATATGACGTTAACGTGCTGGGAACGCAGCGCGTCAACCGGGCCATACTGCCGCATATGCGCTCCCGCCGTGAAGGCCTGCTGGTCTGGATTTCCAGTTCCAGCGTGACCGGCGGCACACCGCCCTATCTGGCCCCTTATTTTGCCGCCAAAGCGGCGATGGATACGCTTGCCGTTCAGTATGCGCGCGAGCTCAGCCGATTCGGCATTGAGACGACAATCATCGTGCCGGGAGCCTTTACCAAAGGGACGAACCATTTTGCCCATTCAGGAAGTCCTGCCGACACCGGGCGTGTCGCGGAGTATGAAGCAGGTCCTTATGCCGGTTTCGGCGATGATGTGCAAAAGGCCTTTGCGGAGATAGTGCCGGAAGATGCCGATCCCGCGCGCGTTGCAGCACAGATTGCCGATGTAGTCGGTATGCCGTTTGGTACGCGTCCATTTCGTGTCCATAACGATCCGTCCGAAGACGGCGCAAATATTGGCTTTGCGGTCATCGACCGTTTGCGCGCCGAAATGCTACATCGGGTTGGATTGTCCGATCTTCTGACGCCAGCGAAAGCACCGTCGTGTGAAGGGTAACAGGCGTGACCGGCGGGATCGCTCGCCGGTCGCTTTACCAAACAGGAGCGCCGGAAATGCACACCGTTGTCACCCTTATCTGTGGTTTTGCGCTATTTGGCATCTTCCTGACTTTTGGATGGCTCTGGCATTTAGGCCCCTTTCCCAGTGAGTTAACCACGAAAAGTTTCATCGCCGTCTGGGTGATAATCGCATTCATCAACATGTGGACAGGTATCAACAAAGCCGGCTATGCGTTCAGTGAAGAATTGTCCGTACTGCCGTACGTGTTGCTGCCGCCGGTCATCGCTGCCGGTTTTGTGCTGCTTCTCTGGTAAATCGATTACCAGTAACCAGCAAGTCAGACTAATGACGTAAGCTGCTGTTTCAAAGTTAAATTAACTAACATCGAAACATGATTCACAGATGGCGATTTATCGCCTGTTTTCGGGTAAACTCACTGGTGATGTTATGGTGAATTTTAAGGATGAAATCCATGAAAATTAGCGAAGAATCACTGCTGGAGTCCGGCTTCAGTCATAAAGATATCCAGAAAATTAAAAATAATACCGAAAATTACGGTGGTTCAATGGGTGATACCATCCAGGATTTGGCAAATCGCTTTATCATAGCGATTTGTGTTGTAACGGGTTGCCTTGCCGTTTTTGTTTTGCTGGTTCTCTTTGGTTCAGCTGAAAACCTTTTCGCTGGCTCTGTCGGGCTACTTTGCGGTATCGCGGTTGCAATATTTGTACAGCCGCCGGTGCTTGCCTATAAATCCTGGCGTTATAAAAGAATAAATCGGAGTTAGGTTCAGTTATTCTCGGGGGTCAAAAGGTCAAAAATGACTTTTGCTTTTACACCATAACCAACAATTTTCATCGTTAATTTTGGTTTGCTCATGGTTTCAACTTTTCGGTAATAATCCCGAGGAAGCCATCTGAATAATCGCCACGCACCAGGCTTTCTTGCAAGACCAAAAATACTATAGACACTAGCACTTAAGGTTACTGCATTATAAAATGCCAGCCCTGATTCAGGTTTAAAACCCAGATACTTAGCAGCCTCCATAGAACTGTCTGCGAATATTCCCTCTGATTTGGATTGATCGCCGTAACGAAGATGGCTGGCCTCTTTTGTGATCCCATTGATACCATCAACAAAAAGTATCGCCCCGGCAAGTATTCCCAAAGGAGTCATTGTCGACATCATGATCATTCCGCCAAACAGCGCTGCACCTGATACCACAATATGAACAGCAGAAATCACATAACCGACAATTTTGTTATTTTCCCGGACGAACTCCACTTTGGCGTAAAGTTTCGCAGTATTCCTGCGCAGCATTTGCCCCTGCTCTGCAAGATTTTCGGTCTCTGCCCTGAGGTTTTCTACGCAGGCCATGCACTCTTCATCAGACTTTGCGCGCCGGGCGATCGAGAACTGCTCTTCAATCACATCCCTTATTTCCTGCACAAACTGGAGTCGTGTAAGTCCATCCCTGATGTGAAACCCGGCTTCACGGTTAGCCGTTTCAATCAGCTTACGGGCTTCAAGATTGACCATCGATTCTGCCCAGGCCCTGTTGCGCCCATTTGAACGCATCATTGCGAGTAGTGCTTCATCCATTTCACAGTTCCTTTGATTAGCCGATGATTCGATAATACTTAATCAGATCCCTCTTAACATGAGAAGTTATTTTGGACCGCCAGGTTTACGCCCGTCCAGAATTCATTAGCGTTAGCTTGCGTTCTGTTAAACCTCAGCCCCTGGTTTGAATAAATGGCGCTAGTTAGCCTTAACGGCACGTTAGCCGAACCCGGCACCATTACATTAATCACTAATAGTATGTTGTAATTAATGGGTGTCATTGCCGCTTACATCTGGCATTGCTGCAAATCCGGCTGCAGCTCCTATGCTGTAGTGAGTCATTAACGTGCGGATATGAGGTATGCATGAGTTTACTGTTTAGCGCGACGCAGCTTGGCGAGTTGTCGCTGGAAAATCGTATTGTGATTGCACCGATGTGCCAATACTCAGCGGAAGAAGGTCAGGCAACGGCCTGGCACCGCATTCATCTGGGCCAGCTGGCGCTCTCCGGCGCGGGACTGCTGATTATCGAGGCAACGGCGGTGGAAGCTATTGGCCGTATCACGCCGGGCGACCTGGGGTTATGGGACGACGCCACTGAAGCCGCGCTGGCCAGCGTGCTGCAGGACGTGCGGCGCTACGCTACCCTGCCGATTGGCATTCAGTTGGGTCACGCCGGGCGCAAAGCGTCCTGTGCTGCGCCATGGCAAGGCGGTGCGCAGCTCTCTGAGGAAAACGGCGGCTGGCAGACCGTCGCGCCGTCTGCGCAGCCGTTTGGACAGGATGAGCGTCCGCCGGCCGCACTCAGCAAACAGGATCTGGCGCAGCTGAAACAGGCCTTTGTCGATAGCGCCCTGCGCGCGGTACGCATCGGCATTGAGCTGGTCGAACTGCATGCTGCGCACGGCTATTTGCTGCACCAGTTTCTGTCGCCGCTCAGCAACCAGCGTGACGATGAATATGGCGGCTCATTAGAGAACCGTCTGCGTTTTCCGCTTGAGGTGTTTAAGGCGCTGCGCGCTGCGCTGCCGGCGGAAATCCCGGTTGGCGTGCGGCTGTCCGCCACCGACTGGATCGAGGGCGGCTGGGATAATCAGCAATCGATTGTTTTCAGCCAGCAGCTCGAAGCCGCAGGCTGCGCCTATATTCACGTCTCCAGCGGGGGGCTGGCACCGCAGCAGCAAATCAGCGTCGGTCCAGGTTATCAGTTGCCATTCGCCCGCGAGATTCGCCAGCAGGTCTCGATTCCGGTGATTGGCGTGGGGCTGATTACCGAACCGAAACAGGCCGAGCAGGCACTGCAGGAGCAAGATGCCGATTTGATCGCGCTGGCACGCGCGGTGCTGTATGACCCACGCTGGCCATGGCACGCCGCCACCGAACTGGGTGCGCAGGCCAAAGCGCCGCCACAGTATCTGCGTTCCGAACCGCACGGCCTGAAAGGCACATTGATCAGTAACCAGTAATCCGACTGACCGGCAGCCGCCCGGTTGCCGGTTCTGCTCTGGGAAATTTCACAGATTTCAGCCCGTTGTGCGCATCTGCACGCTTTTCGTTTTATGCTTCTTCTGCCAATCAACCAAAAGGAAGATAAAATGAAATTGCAGCATTATTTACTGGGCGGCGCGCTCTGCGCTTTCAGCGTGAGCGGCCTGGCCGCCGAGATGAAAAATCCCCTGAGCGTGCACGTGCTGAATCTGCAAACCGGTGTACCGACCGCAGGTATTGAGGTCGAGCTGGATAAGCAACAGGGTGAAGAGTGGGTGAAACTGGCGCAGGGCACTACCAACGAACAGGGACGTATTCCGGCGCTTTACCCGGCGGGCCAGAAGGCGCAGACCGGGATTTACCGCGTAATTTTTAAAACCGGTGACTATTACAAAAAAAACAGTCAGCCGACCTTCTTCCCGGAAATCCCGGTGATGTTCAACCTGGATAATGCCGATCAGCACTACCATATTCCACTGCTGCTCAGTCAGTACGGCTACTCCACCTATCGCGGCAACTAAGCAAAAAAGGCGCTGCGGACGGTATATTTATACCAGTACGTTTTGTTGAACCGTTGCCTCGTTAAGCGATTGAATCAGGCAGGAGAATCTCTATTTCGTTGCTCCTGCCCATTACAAGGTAAGCCTGTTTTTTTCGGCTGGTGTGATTGCTATAGCGTGCTGGCTGACGCATTAAAAACTGCCTGACTGCTGAGCTGGGTTCTGTGAAATCCAGCGCTCTGTTTTCACTCTGCTTTCATCGGTTGCCGGGTTAAAGAGCATCATCGTCAAATCCGGCCGGCCTTCAACAGAAAAGGTCGAGAACTCCAGGGCAATCGTCCCCATTTGCGGATGATGCAGCACCTTAAACCCTTCGCCATGCCCGGCCACATCGTTGTTACGCCACAGGCGGGCGAAGTCAGCGCTTTGAGCGGATAGCTCCTCAACCAGTCGATCAATTTCCTCTGAAGCACCCAGGCGCGCGGCATCCGCCCGAAAGGCGTTGACGATGAGACGGGCCACGCCCTCCCAGTCGTCTTGCATCCCCCGCGCTTCCTGATCGGTAAACAGCAGGCGCAGAATATTGCGCCGCGCGGGCGGGAGTTGCCCATAATCCTTCAGCACAACCGTCGCCGGGTGATTCCATGCCACCACATCCCAGGTGGCGGTTTTAATAATCGCCGGAATCGTCAGGCTTTCCAGTACGCGTTGCAGCCGTGGGGTTATGCTATCGGACCGACTTACCCGGTTTTCTGGCGGATGCCCAAACGCGAGGATAAACAGATGATCGCGCTCGGGAGACGTAAGCCGCAGCCCGGCAGCAATGCGGTTCAGTACCTCACGCGAGGGCGCTCCCCCGCGGCCCTGCTCAAGCCAGGTGTACCAGGTCGGGCTGATATTCGCGAGCTGGGCAACTTCTTCGCGGCGCAGGCCCGGCGTACGTCGGCGGCCGGGCAAAAAACCAAACGAAGCCGGGTCAATTGCCAGACGGCGTGCCCTTAAAAACTCACCCAGCGGATTTTCAGAAAGCAGCGTCATAAATCACCCTGTTAATGTTTATACCCTGATAACTTCACTACTTTAATAGTAAAAGATCCGCGCTTACGCTGTCGCACTAAATCACTCAGGAGACAGGCTATGCGTATTTTTATAACGGGTGCGACGGGCTTTATCGGCTCACGCGTTGTATCGGCCCTGCTGGCTCGCGGCCATCAGGTGACCGGTCTTGTACGTTCAGAAGAAGCAGCTCAGCGGTTAAAAGATATGGGCGCCACAGCCCAGCGCGGTACGCTGGAAGATCCCCAGGCATGGATTGCCGGCATTGACCAATGTGATGCGGTGATCCATACCGCTTTCGATCATGATTTCAGCCGTTTTGTCGAAAATTGCGAAAAAGACCGCCGCGTTATTCGCGCGATTGGCTCTGTGTTGCAGGGCAGTCAGCGTCCGCTGCTCATCACTTCTGGTACCGGAATGGGTGATGACGGCAGCGGCCAGCCCGCTCTTGAGCAGAATTTCAACCCGGCACACCCTAACCCACGCGTCGCCTCGGAGCTGGAAGGTACTAAGCTCCTTGAATCGGGGATCGATCTACGTGTGGTGCGTTTACCTCAGGTTCACAACACCGAACGTCAGGGATTAATCAGCTATTACATCGCTCTTGCCAGGGAGAAAGGCGCGGCAGCTTATATCGGCGGAGGTGAAAACGCCTGGTGCGCGGCACACGTTGATGACGTCGCCGGGCTGTACGTAAAAGTGCTTGAGCAAGGCGAACGCGGCAAACGGTATCATGCGGTAGCTGAGGAAAGCATTGCCTCACGGCTGATTGCTGAAACCGTGGCAGCAGGGCTGGGTATTCCTGCCGTTTCGCTGAAACCCGATCAGGCCGCGGAGCATTTCGGCTGGTTCGCCGCTTTCGCCAGGCTGGATCTGCGTGCCAGCGGTGCCTGGACGCGCCAGCAGCTCAACTGGCAGCCCAACGGACCGGGTCTTATCGCTGATTTAAGCAGAGTGAATTATTCAACCCAGTCGTAGCCCCAGCGCCGGGTAGCGGCGCAATTCATTGCGCAATTTCAACGCTGCGGCGGGTGGATTAGCGCAATAAATCGCGCCGCTACGAGCTGGTGCTGTGACCGTAAGCGGTGCAATTTATCGCACAATTTACAACGGCGCGGTGGCCAGATTCGCGCGATAAATCGCGCCGCTACGAATACCTCTGAACCCCATGGCTCTCGCCACTCAGACCGCAGCAAATTGCGGTAACACACCCAGCCAGCTCAGCGTCCATGCCAGCACATTCAGCGCGCCGAAAAGCAGTACCAGACCAATCGCCAGTGACGTACGCGGCCGATCGGCGAAACGCTGTTGCGCACGCCGCGCCAGCAGCGCCGGAATAATCACCGCCCACAGCGTGGCAAACAGACCGGCAAAACCGATGGCGGCGACGAAGCCATGTGGCCACCACAGCGAAGCGAGCAGCGGCGGCAAAAATGTCAGGCAGGCGGTTTGCAGCCGCGCGCGCGGGGAATGCCCCCAGCCGAGGCGGTCGGCGATGAAATCAAACAGACCTGCCGTCACGCCGAGAAACGAGGCAATTACCGCAAAATGTGAGAACACCGACATCATCAGCGATAACGCGCGCACATGCAGATGATCGCGCAGCGCGGCCATCAGCGCGGCAATATCTCCGCCCTGCTGCACGATGTCAGGAAACGCGGCGCGCGGCAAATTCCCCATGGTGCAGGCAATCCAGAACAGGTACAGCGCCAGCGACATCAGCGTGCCCAGCACCAGCGCGCGTGTCACCGGCGACTCGCGGCGCTGATAATAACTCACCAGTCCGGTGATGTTACCGTGATAGCCAAAAGAGGCCAGACAGAACGGCAGCACGCCCAGCGCGTAAGGCCAGTAGCTATCTCCCGGCGCGGCGGCAGCGAACAGTGAGGGCACATCGACCTGGGTTAACAGTCCGCCGAACAGCAAAATCAATAGCAGGATTTTTGCCAGCACGCAGAACGTCATCAAACGACTGACGCCGGTGGTGCCGAGCCACACCACGGCGGCGACACACAACGTCAGCGCGATTTTGGCCCCGGCGGTTGAGAGCGGCACGCCAAGCTGATTCAGCGAGTGCTGGTAAACCGGACCGCTGGCTGAAATATAAGCGTAGGTGAGAATGCCCAGCACAAACAGGATGCTAAGGCCATTGATGCTGGCCCAGCCGCGCCCAAGCAAATCGCGCGTCAGCGTATCGTAGCCCGCGCCTGGCGGATAATGCAGGCTGACACGCATAAACAGCAGCCCGGAGAGCAGCATTGCGCCCCAGCTTATGCCCAGCAGCAGCAGCGCCCAGCCAAACCACGCCCCGGCCATCACGATCGGCAACGTAAACATACCGGCGCCCACTACCGTCCCACAGATGATCATGGCGCCCCACCATACCGAGGGCTGGCGGCGCGCCATTACGCTCTCCGTCATCACACTTTTCCTTGCACAACATAAAGGCGGCGATGATACACGGGATCGCTAACAAATGTGAGGCGCGGGCGGTGACTGACGGGAAGATGGCTGTCAACAGGTGACAATGTCACATAAAAGCGCACCGGTTAGGGTGCGCCAGCCGTGATTTTGCGGGATTAACGATAGAAAGCCGGACGTGGTGGCATGGTAATCGGGACAATGTCACCGTTGTTCTGTGCCGCGACACAGGCATCGGCCGCCACGGCGGCGGCATAGCCGTCCCACGCCGACGGGCCTGTCATATTGCCCGACAGCACGTTGTTAATGAAATCCTGCAGCTCAACGTCATACGCAGCGATAAAACGCTTTTTCCAGTCGGTCAGAATGCCGGTGGAGAGCTGCGCCGCATGACGGGTTTGCACCGACATCGGTTCAGGCAGGCGGGCAATGCCGCTCTCGCCAACCACCTCACATTGTATGTCGTAACCATAGGCGCAGTTAACGAAGATCTCGACATCAATGCGGATACCCTTCGCGGTTTCCAGCAGCACAATCTGCGGATCTTTCAGGTGCGATGACGCGTGGCGGGTCTTTCGTGGGTAAATCACCTGCGCGCTGACATAATCATCGTTCAGCAGCCAGCGCAGCACGTCAAGTTCATGGATCAGCGTATCGGTGATCGCCATATCGGTGGTATAAGCATCGCCGACCGCCGGATTGCGGTGCGCGCAGTGCAGCATTAGCGGCTCACCCAGGGTGCCGCCGTCGATAACCGCTTTCAGCGCGCGATAGCCGCTGTCGTACGGTCGCATAAAACCCACCTGCACCAGTTTTTTGCCCGCGGCAATTTCCGCTTCGACGATATTCATACAGCCCTGCGCGGTCACCGCCAGTGGCTTCTCGCAGAATACCGCTTTGCCGGCTTTGATGGCTGCCAGCACAAACTCTTCATGCGTCGGGCCCCATGAGGTAACCAGAATGGCCTGCACCTCCGGCGCGGCGATTAAATCGTGCGCGTTGTCGTAAATCTCCGCCTGCAAGCCGAGCTCGCTAATCACCTGCTCACAGTTGTTGCGATTGATATCATTAAGCGCGACCACGCGCGCATGCTGCAGCACCTGGCTGCAGCGACGAATGTGTTCACGGCCGATAGCGCCAGTGCCGATTACACCAATATTGAGTGTCATGCGAGGTTCCTTCAGCAAAATGCCGGATTGGTTAGTGGTTGAGATAATCAATGCTGCTGCGGATTTCGCGCGCAATATCCTCAGCGCTCCAGCTCTCCATCACCGAAGAAAACGGCTCGAAAGCATAAACACCGCGATAGCCCATCTCTTCCAGGCGCTGCACCTGCTCGCGGGATTTCAGCAGGTCATCCGCGCTCAGCATGATGCGCTCTTCGTCGGTGAGTTGATGAGTCGGGCGCGCATCCGTTACGCCAGAGAGATGCACCAGGCCGATGTGATTCACGTCTACGCCACCGGCGAAATCCTGTTCGGCGCCTTCGTACAGGTGATGATGGAAGGTATCCAGTACGATGTTAAACGGCACGCCGGCCTGAGCGATAAGCTGCTGCGCCAGCGCGGCGGAGCGCAGTGAACTCTGCGGAAAACCGAGCGGTTCAACCAGCCCGGCAACACCATATTCGGCAAACAGCGGCGCCAGGGTTTGCAGCGCCTGTACGGTTTGCTCATTACTCACCGGCGTCCCATTATTGAGCGGACAAAGCACCAGCGCTTTCGCCCCGGTGGCGCGCGCATCGGCTAACAGCGCGCGCGTTTTTTTCAGCACCGCATCATCTAACTGGTTGAAGGGATATAGCGCGTTGATGGTTTCGATCTCAAGTTGATGCTGCGCTGCCAGGCGACGCACTTCCTCACCGCCTGCGCCGTCGGTCACGCTGCCGCTTTTCATATCGTTGCGTATTTCAACTTTATTTAATCCCAGCTGTTCCACCAGCGCGAAGAATTCCGCCATGCTGAGATGAGGGGCAATTTTACGGTTAACACAGAATCGGTCACTGCTTATTTTGTAGGTCATGATCTTTCCTGGATAATAATCACTGGGTAAGGTTCTGTTTGCTGCAAGCTACTGACATGCCCTGATAGTAAGTTATCTTTTTTGCCCGCTCTGCGGCTTCTTTGAGTGATTTACATCAGCCTGAGCGCAATCTGATCGCCCTCACATTTAGCCTTTGCCGTCATACAGTTCATAGAAATAGTGTTCGACCTGTTCCAGGCTGCGCCCTTTGGTTTCCGGGATAGCGCGCAGCACAAAAAGGGCGCCGCCGATTCCGATCACAGCGAAAGTCAGGAAAGCGCCAGCCAGGCCAAAGGCGGCCAGCAACAGCGGGAAGGCCATGGAAATGGCGAAGTTGGCAATCCACAAGGCAAAAACGGCACCGCCCATGCAAATGCCGCGCATGCGCGCCGGAAAGATTTCCGACAGCAGCAACCAGGTGACCGGTGACAGCGCGCCCTGCTGAAAACATAAAAACATCAGCATTCCGGCCAGTACCAGATAGGCCCGCAGCAGATTAACCGCACCACCGGCGTGATACTCCGGCATTAGCAGGCATACTGCGGCGATAAAGAACAGGCAGGCGGTACAGCCCATCTGCCCTATCAGCACCAGCGGACGACGACCAACCTTACCGATTATCACGATCCCCACCAGCGTCATGATTACCGAGATCACGCCGTTGGCGATGGTGGCGAACAACGCCGCATCGTTGCTCAGGCCGGTAGCAGTGAGCATGGTTGGCGCGTAGTACATGATGGTGTTCACACCGGTCAGCTGCTGGATGGCGGCAATGCCAATTCCCAGTAAAAACACTTTGCGCAACCATGGCGTGCGCAGGTCACGCAGGCGACCTTTGCCTTGCTGGCGATGCTCTTCGATGGTCTCTTCGATCTCCTCCAGTTCCCACTCTACGTCCTCCGCCGCCCGGGTTTTCTCCAGCACCCTGCGCGCGCCAGCGGTGTTGCCGCGCATGACGTGCCAGCGTGGACTTTCCGGCATAAAGATCATCCCGATCCACAACAGCACGGCGGGTACGGTGGAGATGGCCAGCATCCAGCGCCAGGTATGTTCGCCACCCCAGATTTCATTGAAGGTCGCATTGGAGACATAGGCCAGCAGCTGGCCAGAGACAATCATCAGCTCCTGCAGCGTCACCAGTTGACCGCGTTTATTCGCCGGGGCAATTTCCGCGATATACACCGGCACGGTGGCAGCCGCCCCGCCAACGGCAATACCAAGAAACAGGCGTGACGCAATCATCGTCACCACATCAGGTGCGAAGGCAGAGCCGACCGCGCCGAGGGCAAAAATAAAGGCCAGCGTGATGATGATTTTGCGGCGCCCGAGGGCATCCGCGAAGTGCCCTGCCAGCAGCGCGCCAAAGGCAGCGCCGAACAACAGTGAACTGGTCACCAGCCCGGTAGTGAACGGCGTGAGATGCAAATCACTCCGCATGAATAGCAGCGCACCGGATACCACGCCGGTATCGTAACCAAACAGCAGCCCGCCGAGTGTCGCCACCAGCGCGATGACTTTTACGAAGGGTTCGGTTTTTGTTGTGCTGTTGGGGCCGGATGCGGTGTTGGTGGAGAGATAAAGTTCTTTTTCCATAATACCTCCTGGTAAAAAATGCGTTAGGAAAAGCATCAGAACAGAGCAGCGCGTCCAGGCTATCGGCATTTTTATTTCATGTTAATTTATATTTGAAACCTGCTTTTCAAATTGTGAGTTCAAGCCTTTTGACCGGTTTATTTTGATGGATTTACATCAGCCGAAATAAGGAGAATGGAGATTGGGCGAGGTGGTTATGGAAGCACAGCAGATCGGCCCCTTTACGCCGAGAGTCGCCACGCTTTGTGATCAATCGCGCAACAACTGCACAAACCTTCTTGTATGGTAGTCGCTCTTTCACCTCTTCAGGATTTGTCATGGCCTCTTCAACTGTTGCTCAATCTGATACCGCTGAAGCTCACCCTAAATCATTGATTCGCCGCGTCGCCAGCGCCTCGGCGATAGGCACGGCGGCAGAGTATTACGACTTTTTCGCTTACGGTACGGCAGCGGTACTATTCTTTGGCCATCTGTTCTTTCCCAGCCACGATCCGCTGGTCAGCACACTCGCTGCCTTCGCCACTTATGCGGTTGGCTTCCTCGCACGTCCTATTGGCGGCATGGTGTTTGGGCACATCGGCGACAAAGTGGGACGCAAAAAAGCGCTGGTGGCGACCATCCTGATCGTGGGCCTTGGCACGTTCTGCATTGGTCTGCTGCCAACCTACGAAAAAATTGGCGTCTGGGCCCCGGTATTACTGATTGCCATCCGCTTGCTGCAGGGGTTTGGCGTCGGCGGTGAACAGGCGGGCGCGGTATTAATGACGGCCGAATATGCGCAGCCTTCCCGGCGCGGTTTCTTTGCCAGCTGGGTGCAGATTGGTGCTCCGGTCGGGTTTCTGCTGCCGCTGGCGCTGTTCGCTGTGCTTAATGCCGCGCTGAGCGCGGAGCAGATGATGGACTGGGGCTGGCGCGTGCCTTTTCTGCTCAGCGCGCTGCTGGTGATTGTCGGCCTGTTTATTCGCCTGCGCATTGATGAATCGCCGGTCTTCGCCGCCATTCGTGAAACCAAAGCGGCAGAATCCAGGCCGTTAAAAGAGGTGCTGCGTGGTAATCCACGGCTGGTGGTCAACGGCGTAGCAGCGAAACTGATCGAAGCCTGCGCCTTTGCCCTGTTTACCGTCATCATCCTTGCCTGGGGTAAAGCTAATCAGCTTGATGCCGGCATTTTGATGAACAGTATGATCGTCGCGGTGATCCTCGAAGTACTGGCGATCCCGCTGATGGGTGCCCTTTCCGACCGCATCGGTCGCAAGCCGGTTTACCTGATCGGCACGCTGCTGATCATGCTCTCGATCGTGCCATTTTTTCTCGCGCTGGCGCACAACAGCTACTGGCTCACGCAGCTGGCGATGATCGTGGCGCTGACGCTGGGCCACAGCATGTGTTATGCCCCGCAGGCGTCATGGTTCCCCGAATTGTTTCCCACGCATATTCGCTGCAGCGGTATCGCGGTGATCTGGCAGATCGGTTCGCTGATCGGCAGCGGCGTACTCGGACTGGTGGCAGTGAAGATTCTGCAGGTGACCCACGGCCACTGGTATGGTCTGGCGCTGTATGTTGCAGTGCTGGGGGTGATTTCATTGTTCGGCCTGCTGCGTCTGCCGGAAACGGCGCCAGGCCGCCGCCAGGGAGAATATCACCCGTGGCAGCAGCATTAACGGTTAACGGCGCGGCAGCGCCACGCACAGCAGGCCGCAGACGATCAATATGACGCCAGCGAGACTGCTCCAGCGGAAAGTTTCATGCAAGGCCGGCAGAGAAATGGCGGCCAGCCACACCAGCACATAGCTCAGACTGAGCAGCGGATAGAGCCGGTTGAGCGGCAACAGCCGCAGCGCCAGCAGCCAGCACAGCATTGAGCAGCCGTAGGCGGCCAGTCCGCCGATTAACGGTATCAGGCCGTGCTGCCACGGTAGCGCGGTCCATGTATCCAGCGGTGGCAGCGCGAGCATTGCCGTGCGCAGCAGCAGCTGCGCCAGCGACACCAGCAGCACGCTGGCCAGCGCCAGCAGCCAGCCCTTCACAGATGGCTCCCCATCAGCGCAACCCCGGTAACGATCGCCAACGTACCCAGCCACTGCCGCCGCGTGTAGTTCTCACGCCAGATGACGCGCGCCGCCACCGCCACCAGCACAAAATTCAGGCTCAGCATCGGGTAAGCCACGCTGACCGGCACGGTGCGCAGCACCACCAGCCACAGCAGCATCGCCGTCCCCAGCAGCAGCAGGCTGAGCACCAGCCAGCCGAACAGGCGTTGCCCGCCGCAGTGGGCCGCCTGTTTCTGGCACAGCTGGGCGGCACAACTGAGCAGGCTTACCAGCAGGATCAGTAGCAGATTCATGGTGTCGCGTTGTAGCCGTAGTAGACCAGCCGTCCCTGCTGATACACATCATCCGGCACCGGCAGATGCGCATCCGCTTGCTTTTCGTCAGAATTCAGCAGCAGCACCAGTGCCACCGGACCCTGTCGGCGATGCAGGCGCAGCCAGTCAGCGAAGGCTTCCCCGTCGACGTAGCGCGTTTTTGCATCGGGATAACCCAGTCCGTACTCCAGCTCACCTTTTTCATCGAAGAAAGTGATATCGCTGCGGCGCAATTCCCATGCGACCGCAGAAGCGATGCCGGAATTGTCCACCACCAGATAGCGGCTCTGCGCCAGCTGAGGCCGAACGGCGCTGACGAAACTCTGCGGCTGTTTGCTATCACGCACCTTTTGCGGGATAGCAAACCCGACCAGCAGCGCCAATGCCAGCGGGCAAAGCGCAGCCAGTTGCCAGCGGCCTGTTTTCAGGCTTAACCAGCCCATCACCGCCCAGCCGGCAAATGCCAGCGCAGCGCACACTACCCGCAGCAACTCATCGCGCGCGTACACCGGATGGTGCGCCAGCCCCCAGGGTGCCAGCACCACCACGACCAGCAGCGTGGCAACCAGACCAAACAGCAGGTTGATCCAGCCATTTACCGCCAACGCCTGTTTCAGGCGCGCGGTGTTACCGTGCGCATAGTGCGCCATCAACAACGCCAGCGGCGCAAAGCACGGCAGGATATAGGTTGGCAGTTTGCCTTTGGCGATGCTAAAGAACAGCAGCGGCAGTACAACCCAGCTAAGCAAATAGATCGCGGCAGCGTGCTGCTGACGCTGACGCCATGCGCCGCTCAGCGCGCCTGGCAACAGGCCGAGCCACGGCAGACAGCCTGCCAGCAGCACCGGCAGGTAATACCAGAACGGCGCTTTATGCTGCGCGTCGCTCTCGGCGAAGCGCTGAATATGTTCGACCCAGAAGAAGTAGTGCCAGAAATCGCCTTCCTTATGCTGAATGGACAGCGCCCAGGGCGCGCTGATCGCGGCCGCCACCAGCACAGTAAGCGGGCCCCAGCGCAGCAGTTCGCCAAAACGTCGCTGCCAGAGCACCCAGGGCACAATCGCCAGCACCGGCACCGCCAGCGCCAGAAAGCCCTTGGTCATGAAACCCATGGCACAGGCCGCGCCGAGCAGCACATACCCCGTCAGCCGCTGTGAGGTACTGTGCGCCTGCGCAGCAAACCAAAAGCTGCACATTGCCGCCACCAGCCACAGCAGCAGAATCGGATCGAGCACGGCGTAAGTGCCGATGCCGTAAACCAGCAGCGAGGTAAGAAAGATCACGCTGGCGGTGAGCGCTATTTTGCGGCTGGCGAACATCCGTTTGCCCAGCCAGTAGATCAGCAGCGCACTCAGCGTGGTACAGATAATCGCACCGGCGCGCACGCCAAAGTTATTATGCCCAAATATCAGCTGGCCAAAATTATTGATCCAGTAACCGGCAATCGGCTTCTCGAAGTAGCGCAAATCAAAAAAATGCGGCACCACCCAGTTACCGCTCAGCAGCATCTCGCGGCTGATTTCGGCATAGCGGGTTTCATCCGGCTGCCAGAGATCACGGAATGGCACCGGGATCAGATAATAGAGAGCAAAAAGCGCTATCAGCAGCACTATACGGGTGCGGCTGCGCATCGGTGTTTCCATACTTGGGTCCTGTAAAATGTTAACTCTGGCAACCCAGCCAGCCTTCCCGGCCGGCAATGTGCCCGCGCACCACATGGCCCTGCGGCAGCGTACTGAGATCGTCCGGCAGCAGCTCGCTCAGCGGGCAAAACCGGATGCCCTGCTGCTGCGCGCGCGTCAGCAGATCGGCAAAGGCGGGCAATCCGATGATGCCTTCGACCTCTGCGTGAATGGTATAGACCGGCGTACCGCTGGCGGCATGTATCTGCGCGAGAATAAAGTCGTTAAACCCTTCCGCGCTGACCTGCTGGCCCACCACTTCATCCCACGTTGGCAGGGTTACCGGAATTTGCACCGTGCCGAAGCTGCCATCGTTAAGGCGCGGAATGAACGGCCCGCTGCCACGACAGTCGCTGTTATAGCGAAAGCCAAACGGCTGCTTGGCATCCAGTACCCGGCTGTCGGCGCGCCAGCCTGCCACTGCAGAGCAGGTGACACTGTCACCCAAAATGGTTTCCAGCGCCGCTTTACCGCGCGCAATCTGCGCATTCAGCTGCTGTGGCGACCAGACGCCAGCCCAGGTCTGCCAGGCAAAGTGATCCCACGCGTGTAACCCCACTTCATGGTGATCTGCCGTGGCGCGAATAATCGACGCCAGCCCTTTGCCTATTTCGCGGCCCGGCCAGGCGGTACCGGCCAGTAAAATATCCCAGCCGTACAGCGAGGCCGCGCGCGAACGCAGCATTTTCCACAGAAAGCGCGGCTTCATCAGGCGCCACAGGTGGCGCCCCATGTTGTCCGGCCCAACGCTGAAGAAGAAGCTGGCCTGCAGCTGATGCAGGCTGAACTGCTGCAGCAGCGCCGGTACGCCCAGTTGCGTGCCGCGCCAGGTATCGACATCAACACGCAAACCCACTCGCTTCATGGCTTTTCCTGTAGCTCAACGGTGCGCAGGAAGAAGTCCAGCGTATTGTCGATGGTGGTATCCATCGCCACGGTTGGCGTCCAGTCGAGCAGCCGGCGGGCGTTTTTAATCGACGGCTTGCGATGCTCCACGTCCTGATAGCCTTTGCCGTAATAGCTACTGCTCTCTACCTCACGGAAACCGGCAAACGGCGGGAAGCGATCGCGCAGCGGGTGGCGCTCAAAGCTGGCCAGCAGGTGTTCCGCCAGCTCTTTAATACTGGCTTCGTTCTCCGGGTTACCAATGTTAACGATCTGGCCATCGCAGTTGTTGTGCTTGTTCTCGATAATGCGGAACAGCGCTTCGATGCCGTCGCGAATATCGGTGAAACAGCGCTTCTGCGCGCCACCGTCGATCAGCTTGATCGGCGAGCCTTCCACCAGATTAAGGATCAACTGGGTGATGGCGCGAGAACTGCCGATACGCGCGGCGTTGAGGTTATCCAGCCGCGGGCCCATCCAGTTAAACGGACGGAACAGCGTAAAGCGCAGCCCCTCTTTTTCGCCATAGGCCCACAGCACCCGGTCCAGCAGCTGTTTCGACACCGAATAGATCCAGCGCTGTTTATTGATCGGTCCGACCACCAGGTTGGAGTGATCCTCGTCGAAATGCTGATCGGTGCACATACCGTACACTTCGGAGGTAGACGGGAAAATGATGCGCTTTTTATACTTCACGCAGTCACGAATAATCTTCAGGTTCTCTTCGAAATCCAGCTCGAATACGCGCAGCGGATTACGGGTATATTCGATCGGCGTGGCGATCGCCACCAGCGGCAGCACCACGTCACATTTCTTGATGTGATACTCAATCCATTCAGAGTGGATGCTGATATCCCCTTCAACGAAGTGGAAGCGCGGTTCATCCAGGAAGCGGCTGATGGCATCGGAACCGATGTCCAGGCCATAAACCTCAAAGTTATCATCCTGCAGCAGGCGTTCGGTGAGATGGTTGCCGATAAAGCCGTTTACGCCGAGGATCAGCACCCGCGTGCGGCGTTTCACCGCAGCAACCGGCTGCGAATAAAGCAGCGCACCCGGCACCATGCCCAGACTCTGCGCCAGCTGGCTGCCGTTCATGTAAACACCGTTGTCGCTCTGCCCGGTGACCACTTCGAGCGCGCCCTCGCCGCAGGCAATCAGGAACGGCTCAACTGACAGCACCGTGCCCGGTTTGGCGCTGGGCGCATCCTGGTGAACCCGCCCTTTCCACACCACGAATTTCACCGTGCCGGCATACGCAAACGCACCAGGCCAGGGATCGGTGACTGCACGCACCAGGTTATTCACTTTAGCCGCCGGCAGCTCCCAGTTGATGCGGCCATCCTCCGGCGTGCGGCGACCAACCACGGTCGCTTCCGCGTCGTTCTGCGGCGTGGCGGCAATCTCACCGCGCTTCATCGGCGGCAGCGCGCCTTCCAGCAGTTGGCCGGCGCAGGCCACCAGCTTACGGTGCAGCGTCAGCGCATTATCCTGCGGGTCAATCGCCACGCGCTGCTGCGCCACAATGTCGCCGGCATCGGCACGTTTCACCATGCGGTGCAGCGTTACGCCAGTCTCCGTCTCGCCGTTGACCAGCACCCAGTTAAGCGGCGCACGACCACGGTATTTAGGCAGCAGCGAACCGTGCAGGTTAAACGCGCCGACCCGCGCGCAGTTCAGGATCGTGTCGCTCAGCAGTGCGCGATAGTAAAACGAGAAGATAAAGTCCGGCTGCATGGTGCGGATGCGATCCACCCACAGCGGATGATTAGCATCTTCCGGCGCATAAACCGGAATGCCCTGCTCAGCCGCGAGGCGTGCCACCGAAGGAAACGCATGGCTCTCCGGCGAGGTGTCCGCATGGGTAAAGATGGCACTGATTTCATAGCCTGCGTTCAGCAGCGCAGTGATGCCTGCACAGCCCATTTCGGCATAGGCGAAGACGATAGTTTTCATTGCTTAATTTCCTGTACAGACGGGGCATCTTGTTGCGGATGGATAACACGTTGAATGAAGTAGCGCGGACGGGCGCGTACGTCGTTATAAATACGACCGATGTATTCGCCCAGCAGGCCCATGCCGACAAACTGCGCGCCGACAAAAATAAACAGCACGGCAAACAGCATGAACACACCGTCACCGGCCCAGCTGGCACCGAGGAACAGGCGCAGCACAATCAGGATCAGAGAAAAGGCGAAACCGGCCAGCGCGATTAAGCTGCCGACGATACTCAGCAGACGCAGCGGCGTGGTGGTCAGGCAGGTCACCAGGTCATACATCAGGTTGATCAGCTTCATGAAGCTGTATTTGGAGTCGCCAAACTCACGCTCGGCATGCGTAACCGGCAGTTCAATGGTGCGGCGCGCGAAAGTGTTCGCCAGAATCGGGATAAAGGTGCTGCGTTCGTGGCAGTTGAGCATCGCATCGACAATGTGACGGCGATAGGCGCGCAGCATGCAGCCATAATCGCCCATCGCTTTGCCGGTCACACGCTGAATCAGGTGGTTGATGGTGCGTGAAGCGCGGCGACGGAACCAGCTGTCCTGACGGTTCTGACGCACGGTGCCGACCACGTCGTAGCCCTGCTGCGCGGCTTTGACCAGGTTGGGGATCTCCTCCGGCGGGTTTTGCAGATCGGCATCCAGCGTAATGATCACATCACCGGAAACATGGCTGAAACCGGCCATAATCGCCGAGTGTTGCCCGTAGTTGCGATTCAGCAGCACGCCGACCACGTGACTGCCCGGCATATCCGCCGCATCGGCGATCATCTGCGCGGAGCGGTCGGCGCTGCCGTCATCCACCAGTAAGATTTCATAGTCAAGTCCGAGCGTGCGGCAGGCAGCGTCGGTACGGCGCACCAGCTCCGGCAGGCTCTGTTCTTCGTTGTACACCGGGATCACCACGGAGACTTTGCGAATCGGTTTTTCTTCCAGCATCTCAGGCTCCCGCAAGGTGGCGTAAGGCAGCAATCACACGCGTTACATCGTCATCGTGCATGTCGGGGAACAGGGGCAGCGAGCAGATACGATCACTGTTCCATTCGGTGGCCGGCAGCGAGAGCTGCGGATAGCGTTCACGGTAATACTTGTGCGTATGCGCGGCGCGGAAATGCAGGCCGGTGCCGATGTCATGGATTTTCAACTGCTCCATCAGCGCATCGCGGCTGATACCGCAGCGCGCTTCGTCCACGCGAATGATAAACAGATGCCACGCATGCTGATGCGGCCACGCCGGCTGCACCAGCGGCAGCAACGGCGTATCTGCCAGCTCACGCAAATAGCGCGCGGAGATGGCCTGGCGACGTGCATTGATGGCCGGCAACTTTTGCAGCTGCACCAGCGCAATCGCGGCGTTGATGTCTGGCAGGTTGTATTTAAAACCGGGCATGATCACTTCGGCCTGCGGTTTGCGGCCATGGGTATGACGATCGTAGGCATCGACGCCGAGGCCGTGGAATTTCAGGCTGCGCAGGCGGTCGGCCAGCTGCGCGTCATCGGTCACCACAATGCCGCCTTCGGCGCAGGTGATGTTTTTGATGGCGTGCAGCGAGAAGATTGCGGTGCCCTGCTGCCCGACGTGCCGGCCTTTGTAATAGCAACCTACCGCGTGGGCCGCATCTTCAATGAGCGGGATATTGTGGCGCGCGCTGACGGCGCGAAGGGCGTCGATATCCGCCGGCGCACCGGCATAGTGAACCGGCACGATGGCGCGGGTGCGCGGCGTAATGGCCGCTTCGATCTGTTCTGCGCTCACCATCAGGTTATCGCGGTCCACATCTATCATCACCGGCGTGGCGCCCAACAGCGTAATGATATTGAGCGTGGAAACCCAGGTCAGCGACGGGGTGATCACCTCGTCACCGGGCTGGATATCCAGCGCCATCAACGTGACGTGCATGCCTGCTGTGGCGGAGCTGACAGCAATAGCGTGCTGGTTGCCGGTGAGCTGACAAAACGCCTGCTCCAGCGCAGCATTCTGCGGTCCGGTGGTAATCCAGCCCGATGCAAATACCGCCTGCACCGCGGCCAGTTCTTCCTCACCCAATGCCGGGCGCGAAAACGGAAGGAAACTCATAAGATAACCTTACTGTTGTGCCTGAAAACATGCTGAAAAATAAAACAAGCGTTATTGCTGCGCATGACAACCTGATGAAACACCCTGTAACCTATTGTTTAAACGTTACTTAAACGAGTGCGTTCGCAGGGCTGCTGTCATCTGCGCGCAATAAAACTTAAGCAGGTCTGTTTTATCGCTATAAGAAACCAAAATACGGGGGAAAACTTAACTGAACATTAAATGGCAAAGCGGCAAGCTGACTTTTTTACGTGATGTTGAAGATTGGTAGAAGATTGCGCGCCGGGGCCGGAAATCAGCATCGGATCAGACATCATGGGTCGGCTTGTCGACCCACGACAATTAAAATCGCCATTTTTCAATGGATTAACGAAGAGACTATACTGTTCTTAAGGTTATCCTAAGGTTGGCTGCTTATTCTTCCCTGGGATAGTGACGCCAGAGGCTGGACAGGAGAATGATGATGAGAACCGCGACTGACAGACTTTCACAGGCAGCACTACGCCGGCATCACATTGGCGTGAAAACAAAAGGATTGCGTTTCCGCGGTGAGCTGTATGTGTTTCGTTATAACGCCGGCCATTACGACGTCTTTCGCAACAGCGAATGGGTGATGTCGCTCGCCACCAGCAATGTGCTGGAAGCCATGCAGCAGTTCAAACAGAGCCAGTAAACTCGCTGACGCATTGATTGGATTATTATCTGTCTCCACTGGCGTATTGGTTAGAATGTTGCCAGCCTCAGCTGGCGCATCAATAGGATTTTTGCCTGTCTTAGCATCGATTAGGGCATTGCCTGCCCGTGAAATTCACGCATCCCTGCTTATATCTCTTCTGTTCTCTGGAACCCGCTCGTAAATCCTGCTGCAAATCGCTGCAACGCCGCTTTGCTGCTCGCCACGCCGTCTCCACCGGCGTATTGTGCCTCTCGCAAACCGGCCATGGTTGGCGACAGATCGCGGTGCGCATCAATGTGCACCCTGCGAAACCTGTAGGGTCGCCATTTATGGCGACCTGTCGCCAAACCGCACAGAACTGGTAGCGGCGCGATTTCGCGGTGCGCATAAATGCGTACCCTGTGAAACCTGTAGGGTCGCCATTTATGGCGACCTTTCGTCAAACCGCACAGAACTGGTAGCGGCGCGATTTATCGCGCAAACAGGTTACGCGGCACCTTTATGCCAACCTGTCGTGCAACCTGGCATAAAATCGCCCCGCTTACACCGGTACGCATAAATGCGTCCCCACGGCAACCGTGCCATGACCTGCACGGTCGCCATTAATGGCGTCAGAAAAACCCAACGCTGCATGGACAGCAGGAGAAAACCTCATGGAAATTGCCTACTGGTTGATCGGTACACTGCTGGCGCTATGTGTCGGTAGCTTTCTCAACGTGGTCATTTATCGCCTGCCGCAGCAGGTAATGAACCCGCAACCCGGCCTTACCCTGCTGCTGCCGCGCTCGCACTGTCCACACTGCCAGACCACGCTGCGCGCGATCGACATGCTGCCGCTGCTCAGCTGGCTGTTGTTACGCGGACGCTGTCGCTACTGCCACCACCCGGTGAGCCTGCGCTACCCGCTGACGGAGCTGCTCACCGCCGCGATCAGCCTGGCGCTGGCCTGGTTGCTGCCGCCCGATAGCCGCCTGCCTGCCGCCCTGCTGCTCGCCTGGATTCTGCTGGCGCTGACCCTCATCGACATTGAGCATCTGCTGTTGCCGGACGCTCTCACCCTTTCACTGCTGTGGCTTGGCCTGCTGTTCAAAGCGCTGCACTGGCTGCCCGGAACGCTGCATGACGCGGTGTTCGGCGCAGTTGCGGGATACAGCGCGCTGTGGCTAGTGGGTGGACTCTATCAGCTGATAAACAAGCGCCCCGGCCTCGGTGGCGGAGACGCCAAACTGCTGGCTGCGCTGGGTGCCTGGCTCGGCTGGGTGCTTTTACCCTTTGTGCTGTTACTGGCTTGCACAGGCGCAATTTTGTTTGTTCTGCTGGCCCGATTAGGCTGGCAACGCGAGCTGTATCACGTGCTGCCCTTTGGTCCGTGGCTGGCACTGGCGGGCATAAGTCTTTTTATTCACACGATTATTTAATCGCCTGTTCATATCGCGGCGCTAAAATAAGTGGCCAGTTTCTGTCCAACGTCCTGATTCCTATATGAAAAGAATAAACAATTCTAAACAAAATTAATCATTGTGATGTGCGTCAAAAGGCTCTATATTGGCCGCGTTTTTTGAGCCACTGATACTTTTTTGTTCAACTAGTCAATCGGCCAGCCTGTTCGAGCCCCGGTTGAAGGAGAGATATGATGACGGATAAAGTCCGTATTGATACTTTTGGTGCCAACTCATTCAACGGAAACAACGACGCATTCTTAGCCCGTCAGGCTGAGTTTGAATCAAACGTCAGGAGTTACCCGCGCAAGTTGCCTTTAGCGATTGCCAAAGCCAATGGCGTGTGGATTACGGATGTTGAAAACAAACAATATCTTGACTGTCTGGCTGGCGCAGGGACGCTGGCACTTGGTCATAACCATCCTGATGTTCTGCAGAGCATCCAAAATGTCATTACCAGCGGCTTGCCGTTACATACTCTTGATCTGACGACGCCTCTGAAAGATCAGTTCTCCGAATCTCTGCTCTCGCTGCTGCCAGGTCAGGGTAAAGAGTACTGCCTGCAGTTCACCGGTCCATCCGGTGCTGATGCCGTTGAAGCGGCGCTGAAGCTGGCGAAAAAAGTCACCGGCCGCAGCGGCGTAATCAGCTTCTCTGGCGGTTACCACGGGATGACGCACGGCGCGCTGTCCGTGACCGGCAACCTGTCGCCGAAAGAAGCGGTTGACGGCATGATGCCAGAAGTGCAGTTCATGCCTTACCCGCACCTGTACCGTTGCCCGCTGGGCCTCGGCGGCGAAGCTGGCGTGAAAGCCCTGACCTACTACTTCGAAAACCTGATCAACGACGTTGAAAGCGGCGTGCGTAAGCCTGCGGCCGTGATCCTCGAAGCGGTACAGGGTGAAGGCGGCGTGAACCCGGCGCCAGCTGAGTGGCTGCAGCGCATCCGCAAAGTGACCCAGGAACACGGCATTCTGCTGATCCTCGACGAAGTCCAGGCTGGCTTTGCCCGTACCGGTAAGTTCTTTGCCTTCGAACACGCGGGCATTGAGCCAGACATCATCGTGATGTCTAAAGCGGTGGGCGGCGGTCTGCCTCTGGCCGTGCTGGGTATCAAAAAGCAGTTTGACGCCTGGTCACCTGGCCACCACACCGGTACCTTCCGCGGCAACCAGCTGGCGATGGCAACCGGTCTGGCGACGCTGAAGATCCTGACCGAGCAGAACATCGCCGGCAAAGTGGCAGAACAGGGTGAATGGCTGAAAGCCCAGCTGAACGCGATGGCGAAACGCTTCCCGGTTATTGGTCACGTACGCGGCCTCGGGATGATGATCGGTATCGAAATCGTTAAGCCACACGAGCCAGCTGACCACATGGGCAGCTTCCCGGCCGACGGCGAACTCTCTGCACTGCTGCAGAAAAAATGCTTCGAAGCCGGTTTGATTCTGGAGCGTGGCGGTCGTCATGGTGCGGTACTGCGCCTGCTGCCATCACTGCTGATCAGCAACGAAGAGCTGGCCGTGTTCCTGGATAAATTTGAGCAGGCGCTGCTGGGCGCTGGCGTCAAACCTGTTTGACTGGAAGAGTAAATGTCTGAAGTAAACCCGATTCTGGCCGCCTCGGCCCCGAGCATTGAGGCGTACCAGCAGGCGATTGCCCAGAGCAGCGCCGCGGTTGTGCAGTGGCTGCAACAGCCTGAGATGTACCAGGGCAAAACGGTTGCCGAACTGCGCGAGCGTATCACGCTCGACTTCAATCCAAACGGCCTGGGCAACCAGGCCGCGATTGAACGTGCGATTGAATATTTCCTCAAAGACAGTCTGGCGGTGCACCATCCGCAGTGCGTTGCGCACCTGCACTGTCCGAGCCTGGTGGTAAGCCAGGCGGCTGAAGTGCTGATCAACGCCACTAACCAGAGCATGGATTCGTGGGATCAGAGCCCTTCTGCCACCATTATTGAAATCAAACTGATTGAGTGGCTGCGTGCGCAGGTTGGCTATCCGGCCGGTGATGCGGGCGTGTTCACCAGCGGCGGTACGCAGAGCAACCTGATGGGCCTGATGCTGGCACGTGACGCTTTCTATGCGCGTCAGGGCCATTCCGTGCAGCAGCACGGCATCACTGGCGATCTGCGTAAGATCAAAGTGCTGTGCTCAGAAAACGCCCACTTCTCCGTGCAGAAGAACATGGCGCTGCTGGGCCACGGCTATCAATCTGTGGTGCAGGTGAAATCGGATCAGTTCGCCCGTATGGACGTAAATGACCTGAAAGCCAAACTGGCACAGGCTGAAGCCAACGGCGAACAGATCCTGGCGATCGTCGCGACGGCAGGCACCACCGATGCCGGCGCCATCGATCCGCTGCGTGAAATCGCAGCCATCGCCGCTGAGCACAACATCTGGGTGCACGTGGATGCGGCCTGGGGCGGTGCGCTGCTGCTGTCTGAAAAGTATCGTCATTACCTGGATGGTCTGGAGCTGGTGGATTCCGTCACCCTCGACTTCCACAAACAATACTTCCAGACCATCAGTTGCGGCGCGTTCCTGCTGAAAGACGCGCGTCACTATGAGCTGATGCGTTATCAGGCGGCTTACCTGAACTCCGAGTTCGATGAAGAAGCTGGCGTGCCGAACCTGGTGTCCAAATCCCTGCAGACCACACGTCGTTTCGATGCGCTGAAACTGTGGATGGGTCTGGAAGCGCTGGGTCAGAAACAGTACGCCGCGATTATCGACCACGGCGTGAGCCTGGCACAGGACGTTGCGCAGTTCGTTGAATCTGAGCCACGTCTGGAGCTGGTAATGCAGCCACAGCTGGCCAGCGTGCTGTTCCGCTATCGTCCAGAACAGCTGAGCGACAGCGCGCAGATCGCCCTGTTCAACCAGCGTATCGGCGATGCGTTGCTGGAGTCTGGCCGCGCTAACGTCGGTGTGACCGAGCATGCAGGCGTGACCTGCCTGAAGCTAACGCTGCTGAACCCGACCGTCACGCTGGAAGACATCAAGCTGCTGCTGGCGCTGGTAGAAAAAACCGCTGATCAACTGCTGAGCGCCTGATTAGGCGTGAAGTGAACAAGCCGCTAACCGGCAACGGTTAGCGGCTTTTTTTATAGCTTAAAAACAGATCGCCGCACGCTGGCTCACTGCGGAATGCGCGCAATTACCTTGATTTCGAAATCATAACCCGCCAGCCAGTTGACGCCCACCGCCGTCCAGTTGGGATAAGGCTCATCGCCGAAGAAGCGCAGCCGGACTTCGTTCACCGTGGCGAACTGCGCTTCCGGATCGGTATGAAACGTAGTGACATCAACCACGTCATTAAAACTGCAACCGGCGGCCTTCAGCACCGCCGCGAGATTGGTGAACGCCTGATTAACCTGACGCGTAAAATCGGGCTCGGCGGTGCCATCATCACGGCTGCCCACCTGGCCGGAAACAAACAGCAGGTCGCCGGAGCGAATCGCCGCAGAGTATTTATTGATGTTGTACAACGCCTGACGGCCCGCTGGAAAAACAGCATCGCGTTTGTTCATAATCGTACTCCTGAAGATGAGAGAAGAAAGCGGGTTAGCTATGCCCGTTTTCGCTTTAACATACGCCGCGTATGTATTACTATGTTTTACATACGCGGCGTATGTCAATGCAAAATTTAAGGAACAGCGATGGCAGCCAGACGACGGGCAGACCAGGTGGAAGAGACACGCGGCAAACTGATTGCCGCTGCACGACGCGCGTTTGCGCAGAAGGGTTACAACGAAGCGTCGATGGATGACCTCACGGCAGCCGCCGGGCTGACGCGCGGTGCGCTGTACCATAATTTTGGCGACAAGAAAGGGTTATTGCAGGCGGTTATTGACCAGATCGATGGTGAGATTCTTGAGCAGATGCGCGCAGCCGGACAGCAGTATCACACTCGCTGGCACGCGTTTCTGGCGGAAGCCATTACCTATATCGAGATGTCGCTGGAGCCAGAAGTCCAGCGCATCATGCTGCTGGATGGCCCGGCGGTGCTGGGCGATCCGTCGCGCTGGCCTAATCAGACCGCCTGTCTGCGCACCACCGCCGCCATGCTGGCGGAGCTGATTGAGGAAGGTACAGTGAAACCGGTCGATACCGAAGCGGCGGCGCAACTGGTCAACGGCGCTGCGCTCAATGCCGCGCTGTGGATTGCCGCTGCCGATGAGCCGGTCGCGGCACTGCCGCGTGCGGTGCAGGCCTTCCGGCTGCTAGTTTCCGGGCTGCTGGTCAACCCGGCGTCGCATTGAGTTCACGTATCCAGCTGAGAAACGCCTGCAGCGGTGCCGGGATCAGCCGGCGATCATTGTAATACAGCCACAGGCCGGGAAAGCTGAGCCACCAGTCGGCAAGAATCGGTTGCAGACTGCCGTTGGCCAGCGCCGGCTTCAGCCAGTCCTCAAACAGGTAGACCACGCCGGCACCGGCGATGGCCGTTGACACCGTCAGCTCCATCGCCGCACCTATGCTGCAAATCAGCGGCCCCTGCGGCTGTAGCGTGATGCGTTCCGCGCCGCGGCTGAACTCCCATTCGGCCGTCACCCCGGTGGCATAACGACCATACAGACAGCGATGCTGCATCAGGTCGCGCGGATGCTGCGGCGTACCGTAAGCCGCCAGATAGGCCGGAGCCGCGGCTGCGGCAAAGCGCTGCACGCGCGGACCAATCGGCAGCGCCACCATATCCTGCTCCAGATGATCGTCGTAACGGATACCGGCATCGCAGCTGTCGCGAAAAATGTCCTGCACATTACTCTCCGCCACAATCTCCAGCCGGATGTCGGGATAGCGCTGCAAAAATCCCGGCACAATCGCCGGTAATACCAGCCGCGCCGCGCTGACCGGCACGTTCAGCCGCAGCGTGCCGCCCGGCGTGTCACGGAACGTGTTCAGGGCATCCAGCGCCGCATCCACTTCGTTCATGGCGGGTAGCAGCCGTGACATCAGCGCCCGGCCCGCTTCGGTAAGCACCACCGTTCGCGTGGTGCGATTAAACAGCCGAACGCCCAGTTGCTGTTCGGCGCGCCGCACCGCATCACTCAAACGCGACGGATTGCTGCCGCTCATGCGTGCCGCCTCGCGAAACCCGCCAGCTTTTGCCACCGCCACTACCGCATGCAGCAACGCCATATCCAGCGCCATTGTGCGTCACTCCGTACAGTCTGTCCTGATTTACACGGATAGTCGCACAGCACCGTTGTGATTACAATTTAAACACTATCCGATGAAGGAGGTTTACATGTCACAGGCTACAACTACTTATACGCTGGGCGACCGTCAGGTTGCCCGTCTCGGCTACGGTGCCATGCAGCTGGCCGGTCCCGGCGTATTTGGCCCGCCGAAAGATGAAGCCCGCGCGCTACAGGTGCTGCGCGATGCCGTGGCTGCCGGTGTGAATCACATCGACACCAGTGATTTTTACGGGCCGCACATCACCAATCAGCTAATCAAAAAAGCGCTCTATCCTTACCCCAGCGATCTGCTGCTGGTGACCAAAGTGGGTGCCCGACGTGATGCCAAAGGCGGCTGGCTGCCCGCCAGCACGCCGGAGGAGCTGACGCAGGCGGTTGAAGACAACCTGCGCAATCTGGGGCTCGACGTGCTGGAGGTAGTCAATTTACGCTCGATGCTGAGCGTTCATGGGCCAGCAGAAGGATCGCTGGAGCCGCAAATCGAGGCGATGATTAAGTTGCAACAACGTGGCCTGATTCGGCACATTGGCCTGAGCAACGTGACCGCCAGTCAGGTGGCGCAGGCACAGCAGATGACGCCGATTGCCTGCGTACAGAATCTGTATAACCTCGCCAATCGTCAGGATGAGGCGCTGATCGACCAGCTGGCCGCACAGGGCATTCCCTACGTGCCGTTCTTTCCGCTCGGCGGTTTTTCGCCACTGCAGTCGGAACAGCTCAGCGCGGTGGCCAGCACGCTCAACGCCAGTACGCTGCAGGTGGCGCTCGCCTGGCTGTTGCAGCGCTCAGACAACATTCTGCTGATTCCCGGCACCTCCTCGCCGCAGCATCTGCAGCAAAATCTGGCCAGCGCGGCGCTGACGCTTAGCCCGGAGGTGATTGCACAACTGGACAGCATTGGCCGGGCGTAAGGCACACGCCGGGGCTATCCCCGCCCGGCGATGCCCGCTTCTATCAGGCAGGCTTTGAGCACACCAAACGCATCCTGGCACTGGCGCTCATCCACGCAGGCGTAACCGAGCAGCAGACCGCGTCGCTCCTGCGGATGCATATAGTATTGCGACAGCGGCCGCACCTTCACGCCGCGTCGCAACGCCAGCGCGGCAATCGCCACATCGTCACAGCCCGGGGGCAGATTCAGCACCAGATGCA
Organism: gamma proteobacterium symbiont of Lampromicra miyakona; assembly: GCF_059730895.1. Lineage (NCBI taxonomy): Bacteria > Pseudomonadati > Pseudomonadota > Gammaproteobacteria > gamma proteobacterium symbiont of Lampromicra miyakona. The sequence continues at coordinate 386,731 of NZ_AP035933.1, forward strand.
GCCCTGCTTCATGATTGACCACCGGCATGAATGCCGCGCCCAGGTAGCGCTCAAACAGCGTCATCATAAAGCGCCGGCGCTGACTGTAGAGTTTGCGCATGCGCCGGATGTGCGTCATGTAGTGGCCTTTCTGGATGAATTCCGCCAGCGCGCGCTGCACCAGCAGATGGCCGCCGCGATAGAGTTCGGCCGCCGCCACGCGCAGCGGCTGCGCCAGCGCTTTCGGCACCACCAGATAGCCGAGACGCAGTGCGGGATAGAGCGTTTTACTGAAGGTGCCCATGTAGATCACTGGCGCATCTGGCTCAAAGCCCTGCAACGACGGAAATGGCTGGCCGGCAAAGCGAAATTCGCTGTCATAGTCATCTTCCACCAGCCAGCTTTTGTGTTTGCGCGCCAGGTCGAGCAGCTGTCTGCGCCGCTCCAGACTGAGATGCACACCCAGCGGATACTGGTGTGACGGTGTCACAAAAATCATCTTCGGCGCTTTGCTGCGCGGTGCCAGCTCCGGGATAATGCCCTGTTCATCCACCGCTTTGGCCTGAATTTTTAGCCCGTTAATGCGTAACAGGTTGCGTGTGCCCCAGTAGCCTGGCTCCTCGATCCACACCGGATCTCCCGCGTCGCACAGCACGCGCGTCACCAGATCCACCGCCTGATGAATGCCTTCGGTAATGATGATTTGATCGGCGTCGGCACGCACCGAGCGCGCTACGCTGAGATACTCAGCCAGCGCCTGGCGCAGCTGCGGGCAGCCGCCGTTGCTGCTGTAAATCAGCCGCTCGATGTCAGGTTCGCGATTCAGCCGCGACTGAATCTGGCTAAACAACTTATGTGGAAACTCACGCACATCCGGCGCGCCGGGCACAAACGCACCCCACTGATAAGGCGAGGCATTGGCGTGACCGAGCAGCGTGGCGCCGCGTTTTGAAATCGCCGCCGGTTTACTCATCAGGGGTTCACTGAGCGGCAGCGCCGGCGTGCTGTTGAGGCTCCCTTCCGGCAGGTTTTCTGCAATCCAGGTGCCGCTGCCGGTGCGCGCGCTGACATATCCCTGCGCGACCAGATTTTCATAGACGTTGAGCACCGTATTACGCGACACCGCCAGCTCGCGCGCTAAATCACGCGTCGCCGGCAGGCGTGAGCCGCGCGGGAAAATGCCCTCTACAATTGCCGCCTGCATGCAGTGCAGCAGGCGCTGCTGCAGCGTGCCTTCCGCGACAAACTGTAGTCGTTCCAATACATGATCGGCGTACAAACTCCGCAATTGGCTCCATCCTTCTCAGTGAAATTGGCTCTGGCAACCGCGCTCAGTGCAGGCATAAATAAGCGTGTTTGTCGTGATTTGTAAAGACGCTTATCGCTAAGGAAAGGTTATGGAAGGTAAAAACAGCCAGTTGCAACAACGCAAAGATGACGCGCTGCCGCGCGGCACCGGTAATCTTTGTCAGTGGTATGTCGATCAGGCCGAAAACGCCACGCTGCGTGACGTTGAGGGCAATAGCTGGATTGATTTTGCTGGCGGCATCGCGGTGCTCAACACCGGCCACCGTCATCCGCGTATCGTGCAGGCCATTGCCGATCAGTTAGCAAAATTCACCCATACCGCATTCCAGGTCACGCCGTATGAGAGCTATGTGGCGCTGGCGGAACGCATCAATCAGCGGGTGCCAATTGCCGGTAAAGCCAAAACCGCCTTTTTCACCACCGGCGCTGAAGCGGTAGAGAATGCGGTTAAAGTGGCGCGCGCCGCTACCCGTCGTCACGGCATCATCACCTTCGGTAACGCCTTTCACGGCCGTACTTTCATGACCATGGCGATGACTGGCAAAGTGGCCCCTTACAAGCGCGATTTTGGCCCGATGCCGGCCTCGGTGTTTCACGCCCGCTACCCTAACGCGGTCACCGGCATCAGCGTTGAGGACGCTATCGCCAGCCTGCACGACCTGTTCAGCCACGACATCGCGCCGCAGGATGTGGCCGCCATCGTACTGGAACCGGTGCAGGGTGAAGGCGGTTTCCACATCGCGCCGGCAGAGTTTCTTACGCAGCTGCGCGCGCTGGCCGATGAGCACGGCATTCTGCTGATTGCCGATGAGGTACAGAGCGGATTTGCCCGCACCGGCAAGCTGTTCGCCATGGAACACTACAGCGTGCAGCCCGATCTTATCACCATGGCGAAAAGCCTGGCGGGCGGCATGCCGCTGTCGGCGGTGAGCGGTCGCGCCGACATTATGGATGCGCCCGGTCCGGGCGGGCTGGGCGGTACTTACGCCGGCAATCCGCTGTCGATTGCCGCCGCGCATGCGGTGCTGGATGTCATCGACGAAGAACAGCTGTGCCAGCGCGCCAGCGACCTGGGCGCGACGCTGAGCGAACTGCTGCACCGCGCGCGCCACGCTAACGCGTCGATTACCGACGTGCGTGCTCTGGGCTCAATGGTAGCCGTGGAGTTTGCCAGCGCGCAGCAGGCGCAGGCGCTGCAGCAACAGGCGATGGCGCGCGGCCTGCTGCTGCTGACCTGTGGCCCGCAGGGCAACGTGATCCGCTTCCTCTATCCGCTCACCATTCCGGATGCCCAGTTCCGTCAGGCGCTGGATATTCTCGACAGCCTGCTCAGCCAGCCTTAGCGTTCCACCCATTGTCCGATCGCTTGCCTGCCGCGCGCAGGCAAGTTTCACCTGCATAACAGGCGGGGTCTGCCCCGCCTGAGAGACGATCTGGAGAGATATTGATGACTGCTCAGAATGCCGATGTACTGGCACAAAGCCTGAAACCCCGCCACGTGCGCATGCTGTCGATTGCCGGTGTGATTGGTGCCGGGCTGTTCGTCGGTTCCGGCCATGCGATTGCCGAAGCCGGACCGGCGGTGCTGCTGGCCTATATCGCCGCCGGCGCGCTGGTGGTGCTGATTATGCGCATGCTGGCGGAGATGGCGGTCGCCTCACCGGACTCCGGTTCCTTCTCCACTTACGCCGACAAGTCTCTTGGCCGCTGGGCTGGGTTTACCATCGGCTGGCTTTACTGGTGGTTCTGGGTACTGGTGATCCCGCTGGAGGCCAACGCCGCCGGCACCATTCTGCACGGCTGGTTCCCGCAGGTGGCGGTGTGGGAATACACGCTGGCGATCACCAGTTTTCTGACCATCAGCAACCTGTTCAGCGTGAAAAACTACGGTGAGTTTGAGTTCTGGTTCGCGCTGCTGAAAGTGGTGGCTATCGTCGCCTTTCTTTGTGCCGGCAGCCTGGCGCTGTTTGGCCTGTTGCCCGGCAGCAGCACGCAGGGTATTTCACATCTGTACGACACTCACGGCTTCATGCCTAACGGTATCAGTGCCGTGCTCGCCGCCATTCTTACCACCATGTTCTCTTTCATGGGCACGGAAATCGTCACCATTGCCGCCGCCGAATCTAACGAACCGCGCAAGCAAATCACCCACGCCACCAACTCGGTGATCTGGCGTATCGCGCTGTTTTATCTGCTGTCGATCTTTCTGGTGGTGGCGCTGGTGCCGTGGAATACGCCGTCGCTGATGAAAGCCGGGTCTTACCAGACGGCGATGGAGATGATGAACGTGCCGTATGCCCGGCAGATTGTCGATGTGGTGGTGCTGATCGCGGTATGCAGCTGTCTCAATTCTGCGCTTTACACCGCGTCGCGCATGCTCTATTCCCTGTCGCGTCGTCAGGATGCGCCAGCGGCGGCCTCGCGCACCACGCGCAGCGGCACGCCATGGGTCGCAGTGCTGATGTCTACCGCCGCAGCATTTCTGGCGGTGATCGCCAACTATCTGGCGCCGAGCGCGGTGTTTGAGTTCCTGCTGGCCAGCTCCGGCGCCATTGCGCTGCTGGTTTATCTGGTCATTGCCGCTTCGCATCTGGTGCTGCGGAAAAAGCGCGAGGCGCGCGGCGAGCAGCTCAGCTATCGCATGTGGCTGTTCCCGGGTCTGACGTGGGCCACCATGGTGTTCATTGTTGGCGTACTGACGTCAATGCTGTTCAATGCGCAGCATCGTTCCGAAATTATCGCCACCGGCCTGTTAACGCTGCTGGTGCTGGTCGCCAGCCAGATTGTGCACCGCAAGCGCGCGGCGCGTAAAAACAGCGAGGAGATGGTAGCGCTGCGTTCGTAACGCTCGCCATGACGGGCACGGAAGCCCGCCGTTACTGCACATCAATACTGATCGACTCATCCGCCACGTTAATCGTCACGGTGCAGTGCGTCCACACCGGCTGCCCTTCAGTCATCTCATGTTCGATAAAGTATTGCTGAAAGTCTTTCAGCGCGGCACTGAGATCGCCAATCGCGCGCGCGTCCGGCTCGAACCAGTCCGGTTCGCCGTTTTCATCAAGGTAGTTAAACTGAAACTGCCCGCCCTCCTCATCGGCAAACAGCTCCGCCTGCACCACCAGCACCTGCGCGCCGTCGGGGCCACAGCTAAAAATGATCTGGCCAATGCGGCGATAAAGGTCTTCGTATTGCATAGTGAGAACTCCTGTAAGATGCGGGACGCGCGACAGCGCCGCGGCGGCATTCATCTTAGCCAATGTCTTGACATTATGTCTGAGGATCAGAGAATGAACGCCTGCGAATAACGGACTACAAGAAACGGAGTTTATCATAGCCTGTTCAGCGCGTTACCTCTCTGTTACCCACATTAAACGCGTCGCCCGTCTGCTGTCTGCCGTGCTGTTGCTGGCCAGCTGTGCCTCGGAGCCGCCAAAATCGCTGGTCACCCCGTTTCCGTCGCCGACTAAACCTCCTGTTCCGGCCAAACCCACAGCGCAGACTGAACCAGTGCGCGGCGTCTGGCTCACCACGGTGTCGCGCCTCGACTGGCCGCCGATATCCTCCGTCACAGCCAGCCCGGCACTGCGTATCCGCCAGCAGCAGCAGGCACTGACGGCCAAACTGGATAAGCTGCATAGTCTGGGGATCAACACGGTGTTTTTCCAGGTGAAGCCCGATGGCACCGCGCTGTGGCGTTCGCGCATCCTGCCATGGTCCGATACCCTGACCGGCAATATCGGGCAGGATCCGGGTTACGATCCGCTGCAATTTATCCTCGACGAGGCGCACAAACGCGGCATGAAGGTGCATGCGTGGTTTAATCCTTATCGCGTGTCGACCAATACCAAAACTGCGACTGTGACGGCGTTAAACAACACGCTCCAGCTGCAGCCGGCCAGCGTGTTTGTGCTGCATCGCGACTGGATCCGCACCGCCAGCGACCGCTTCGTGCTCGATCCGGGCATTCCGGCGGCGCGCGACTGGATCACCAGCATCGTGGCGGAAGTGGTGTCAAACTACGCCATTGATGGCGTTCAGTTCGATGACTATTTCTACACCGAAACCGCGGCGTCGCCGCTCAATGACAGCGCCACCTTCCGCCAGTACGGCGCGGGCTTTGCCAGCAAAGCCGACTGGCGGCGGCACAATACCCAGCTACTGATCGAACAGGTTTCCCGCACGATTAAACAGCTTAAGCCGGGCGTTGAGTTCGGCGTCAGCCCGGCGGGTGTCTGGCGCAATCTGTCGCACGATGCGGCCGGCTCCGATACGCGCGGTGCGGCGGCTTATGATGAAGCCTATGCCGACACGCGCCGCTGGGTGCAGCTTGGCCTGCTGGATTACATCGCGCCGCAGCTGTACTGGCCGTTTGCCCGCCAGGCTGCGCGCTATGACGTCCTGGCGCGCTGGTGGGCCAATGTGGTACAGCCAACGCGCACCCGGCTGTACATCGGCGTGGCGCTGTATAAGGTGGGTGAAGCTTCAAAAAATGAGCCGGACTGGACGGTTCAGGGCGGCGTTCCCGAGCTGAAAAAACAGCTCGATCTGAATGAATCGCTGCCGCACATCGACGGCACCATTCTGTTTCGCGAAGATTATCTTAATCAGCCGCAGACGCAGCAGGCGGTCGATTATTTACGTCAGCGCTGGGGAAAATGAATTATTCAGGCCAGCAGAGGAATACTGCTGGCCTGAAGCGTTAGCGCGGATTATCCGGATCGAGTAATTCAATACTGCGCGGCACGCCGTTCACGCGGACTTTCAGAAAACGGCGGGTGATCCACTTCCCCGCGGCATCCTGCTCCTGCCGTTCAAAAAACGGCCCACGCAGCAGCAGTTCTTTATTATTGTTGTAGCCAAAGCCGACATCTTTATTGCCCACCCAGTGCTGTTCAAAGGCGACGACCGGCTGGTTGTCCAGCGCCGTGGCTTCTTCCGCACTGCAGGCGGTAAAACTTTTGCGGAAAATAAAACACTGACCGGACTGATAGCGATCGCGCCCGTTGGTTTCCACCAGCGCAATTGAGAAGCCGGTATAGGCCGGAATTTTAACGTACAGTTTGGTGTGTGCGCCTTTGCCCTCGATATGCACTTTAATTACGGGCGAGGAACCTTCGCTGTACCAGCTGCCAATGGTGTTATCGTCGTTGCGCGCCTGCAGATAAATATGCGCCACGCCTTCCGGTGTCCGGTAGCTGTAATCGGTTTGCGTTTCCGACTGGGAAACATACTGCGCGCTGCCGACAATGCGCACGTGAATTTGTGAGGTGGCGTCGGAAAAATTAAATTCGCCGACGTAAAACCATTTTGCGTCTTTGCCACGGTTATCCATGTGATGCTGCGAGGTGGTGAAGTCATAACTCAGCGATCCCTGAATGATCGCGCCGAGATCGGAAATCTCCATCACGCCACGATCGCCCTCGGCCAGCAGCGTCCATGGCTCAATACCCTCTTTGCTGAAGTCAAAGCCCGCGCTATCGCGGTGCACGCTTTTCTGGATAATCATCGCGCGGCAATAACCCATCTTCATGGGATTTTGCGTCGATTCAATCACCAGCCCTTCAATGGTCCACTGACCATTGGTGAGATCGCCGGCAAATTCGGAGTGCTCGATCCAGCCATTACGAATAAACGATTGCGTGCAGCGCGGCAGATCGAACACCGGCTGTTTGGTGCTGCGCTGCAAATTAAAGTTGGAGAGTTCAATCGCGGTCGAATGATCCCAGGCGCCTTTTTCCCGATCGGACCAGCGCGCATAGACAATACTGCCCTGACAGCCACGTGAATAAAACTGATCGATTTTACAGTCCAGCGTATCAATCAGTTCCAGTGCCCGCCCGCCGAGGTAGCGAAACTCCATACTGCTGACGCGCAGAAACTGGCCACCGATAATACTGTTGGTAAAGAAGCCGACATTATTAAACGCCGTGCCGCCGTCTTCGCCGCTGTCAGAACTCATGCCTTTCACCACAAAGCCGGAGATCTCCACATAGCGTGCGCGCACGCTAAAGAAATGAGTTTTGCGCGGTTTCGGTCTCCAGTTAAATTTCAGCGTGGTGGTGGGGAAATAACCGAAGTTGACCGGCGCGCCGGAAATTTTAAAGCGGTTAATCTCTCTGTCGCTGCCCAGCACTTCCGCTAAATCAAAGCCGGACAGGCTGAACTCACCGGCAGTAAAGCGAATGCCCGCGGAGGGTAATACACGCTGCGACCATTTAAACATGCGGATTACCGCATCAATACAATCGGTGGTGCCATCAGCTATCGCGCCAAAATCCACCACCGTGACCGCGCTATAATCGAGGACCACTCTTTTCCAGCGCTTTTTACCGGACGTCACGAAATTCAGCCCGCCGTCATCGGGCGTGCTGTTGTCGGTGGCATCGTAGACAAACACGCCGCCGCCCATCCGACTGCCACGGCTGTATTCCAGCACCGACGCAATTTCGCCAATCGAAACAGGTTCCTGTTTACGTAAATCGTCAATGGTATGTAATTGAATCACCGTCCCGGTGGCAGATGGTGTGGTAGTGCTGGTGGTGCCAGATGTATTCGCCATGGTGTTCCCCATAAATTATTAACGTAATACGACAGAGCATCAGCAGTATAAGTGATTGAAAATTAATATATTGACCTGTGCCAGGTTATACGGGAGCTTTTCAGCGGGGTGATTTGCCGGAACAGAATAACGATATGATTCCGGAAGGAAAGCGAAGCGACAAAATTACGTTTTACAGATTTATCGCAGAATAATTGTGGTAATCGCCGGTACGAACGTTCTGATTAATTTGACTTACGAAGAAGAATGGCTTGAATTATCGAAATATTTCCCGCGATCATCAGTTTAATTTTTTACGCGAGATAACGCGCCAGTAAAAATTTTCGACTGGCGCGTCGCCGTCAAAATGTCGCGTTCAGGCCAATATTCCAGCTCAGCTGATGATAGGCGCTGTTGCCACCGACCGCAGAAACCCCGGCAAAGGCGTTGACCGTTTCACCCAGCGGCACGCTGGCCCCCAGCGATATATCCAGCCAGTTTTTATCACCGGCGCTGACGCTGCGTACAAAGCCGGTCTGCGTTGACTTCAGCCCGGCGCGCACCGCGTTCTGCGTATCGCCGAACTGGTGGTTATAACTAAGCTGCGCCCACGGATTCACCGGCCACTGTTTGCTGTCGATACGCCAGCCAAGCGCACCGATTTGCGAATGCAACGTTTGATCGGAAAAACGCATGGCGGTGCTGCTGTCGCCGTTTTCGCTGTAGCCCCCTGCCCGCACATAATCCAGTGCGTAGCTGGCAACCGGACCGGTAGAAAGGTGTTCGCCCAACGGCAGATCCCAGCCGGTTTGCACCCGTAGCCCGAGCATTTTTCCGCTGCTACTGCCCTGTTCGGTGCGCGTTGCCGGGCCGATATTGATGCGACGTTCGATGCTGTCAAAATCGAGATCGGCATAGTGCACATCCGCATTGATCCAGCCCTGCTCCAGCAGCGTCAGCTGGCTATACAGCGCCAGCAAATTGCCGCGCAGCTTGTAGTCGTAGTGCGCCGACGGATGCTGGTGCTGCGCGGTGCTCGACAACAGCAGACCTGCCTGCCAGTTATCCGTGAACTGATAGCCTAATCCCAGCGTCAGGCTGCCGGTATTGGCGTCACCGTTGAGCAGGCTATCGCCGCGATAATCAATATGCTGACCGGCATAGCCGCCGAACACGCTAACCTGACCGGCGCTGGCCGGCTGCTGACGCTGCTGCTGTAAATGGCCGTCGAGGGTGTTCTGCATATCCCGCGACAGCATCAGCGGAGCCCGTGCCAGCGCCGCCACCTGCGCGGGTGCGTCAAGGATCGATTGAATATAGTCGGCGATCATGGCATGTACCGCCGGGCTGGGATGCAGCCGGTCGGCGAACAGATAGGCCTGCGCGTTACTGAAACCGGGTGTTGACGAGGTACATTCGGCGGCAGAGGTGCCGACCGGACAGGCCATCCCCAGCGTATTGCTCAGGCCATAGCGTTGCGGATCGGCAATTACCTCGTTGAACAGGCCGGCGATGTCGGCACGCACAATGTTGCCATTCAGCGCCACCAGCCCGGCCTCTTCCTGCTGGTTATAGCCATCGGAGAGGGCCGTCACCTGCTCGCTGAGCACCTGCCAGGCCGAAAACAGCTGCTGCGCCAGCGCGGCACGCAGCGCCGGGATGGTCGATATCTGTGCGGCGGCCTGATCGAATGCGTCGCGCACCGCCTGCTGGCGCGCAGCCACGTCGGGCGTGGCATGGCTGTCCAGCGAGGCAAACGCCGCGACCATCGCCGACTGCGCCGCCGGGCCCAGCACACTCAGCACCGCCTGCACCATGAAAGGCGTGGAGCCAAGCTGCGGCACGTTTGGCACGATTACCGCCCCCGCACCGGCATCCAGCAGGGTTTTGATTTGCGACACCGCCGCGCTGGCGCTGTTGCTGATGGTCTCGCGCGCGGTGAGCGGATTGGTCACCGCCGCCGCGATATCGTTAGCGCCTACCCAGTGAATGTACAGTCCGTTGCTATCTGCGCGGCCGCCGGTGGATTGCAGATAAGCAGCCAGCTGGTCTTGCGTATTGAGGCTGGCATCCAGCGCCGGCACGGTAACGCCGCCGCCCTGTGCATAGTTGCTGCCACCGCGCGACGACGGCTGCAGCGTTTGCCCGAGCTGTGCGGCGAGGATCTCGTCATACAGTGGATGTTGCGCGCCATCATAAGTAAAGCGCCCGACATTACCGCCATCGCTCAGGCTATCGCCGAAAACCGTCAGGTTATCCCACGCCAGGGCGCTAAACGGCACATACAGGCAACTCAATGTGGCAAACGCGACCGCCGATCGCGCCAGGTTGCGACTCTTCATCATTCACTCCGAATCAGGCCAGAGCTCATGTCTGGCCGCTAAAGGTGCCGGCGCGTCAGGATGCCGTCGCGCAGGCTGAAAACCGCTTAAGCAGCGGAAAGGACAGTGATAACAAGGATGCTTAAGGTGTAGTCAGGCAGGCGCGCCTTTACCAGGCAGAGAGCGGAAATTTGCGGGATGGATCGGCACGTCAGGGATTGTGGGCTGGTAACCGCAGCGTGAGGAACGGTGCTTAGAGTGACAAAGCGGCGGCGTTAACTGCAGCCGATATCATAAACAGACCCCTAGCATCCCCAGTAACTGCTCTGCAACCTTGCTATGACACGGGGCAGCGATGGCACAGCCTTCCGCAAAAAGCTTCAGGAAGTTATTCTCCACAATAAAAATCCCAGCCGCAGGGGCTGGGATTTTCGTTATCTAAGAACAGAGCTAATTTTTATATCTGGCCTTATACGCACCTCAACTTCATTTATCGTCCCCTCTGCAACAACTTCAATATAAATATAATCACCTAAATTATCCCTTTTGATACTAAATGAACTCACACCATCAATAGCGCTATGTGAAATTTCTTTATCATGTAGTTTTATTACGTACTGAACCCAACCTTCAATAACGCTAAACGAAAAATCAATACTAAGACCGCATTGATCTTTTGCTGTATATAAAAAGCTGACATTCTCTCTCTCAAACGAGACTGGTTCACTTTCAAAGAAAGAGAGCAATTCAATTTCATCAGGCTTATTTTCTATAAACATTACTTAGTTACCCCATTTTTCGGTATGGTCGTAATGTACTGACGAACACCATCGCCCGTAACTTTGAAAGTACTTTTAAACATAGTAGCCTTTCCTGAAGGGCCAATGAAGAAAGACTCTCTAATCTCAGAGCTACCCTATTGATCCGTATATTTTTTTACAACATTATTTGGGACTTTTGTCGCCTGAGTAAAATGTTCAGCCAGCACTGTATGGCCATTAATATCATCAGTAATACCTAATCGTTTCATTTCCAGAGCAAGTTGATTTGTACGATCCAATGTATGACTATTACCGGTTTCTCTACCAAAAAGATAATCAAAATTTTCGCATCAACTACCGAATTGGCGATTGTCTGGCCGCAGTGATTCCCGGAACCTTTTTACCTGGCAGTATTATCCCAGCCAGCATCCCATCCGTCGCTTCCAGCGCAAGCTGATTCCCTTTTGATGCCTGAACTACAGTATCTTTCACCGCATACCAGGTATCGCTTTTCATCAGCGCTTTAACGTTGTCCGCGACTGCCTGATTTTTCCCGGACAGATCATTCAGCCCTGGTTACAGTAACGGTCTTCCGCTACACAGGTTGCCAGCGCCATGGCCGCATCGGCAACATAGTCCACGCCCCCCAGTGCCGAGTCGCCTGCATCGGCCAGGCCGTTGATAATCGCGTTGGCGATAGCAGAGGTTGTCCCGTTACCGAGCTTGTTTCTGACCTGGTCTTTAAGGTATTCCGCACTTTGTCAGTCGGATTAACGTGCTTTATCCCCGTTCAGCGAGTTATTCTCAACCGCATTCATCCCTGCCTGAGCGCCGGCAGCGCACTGGCGCTACTGCCGCCGGTCACGCCGCCTGCCAGACCTGCAGCCAGGGTAATCAGTGCACTGATGACCTGTTTATCCGACTCCTGCAGGTCGCTAACCTGTTTACCCGAATACATCGAATACATGATCAGCTGCCCATCAGCTCTCCGCTGACCGTACCGGTCGCGCCTGCTGCCGCACTGGTTCCTGCCGCCCGCGATCGTATCACACTAACCATTGAACGGATGCCAAGGCTGGAAAGGCAGATCGATGCGATCCGACAGACGCTAATGGCGAAGCAGAAGTTTATTTCTTAGATGCTGGATAACGTGATGGGTAAACGGATTAGCTAACAGGCGCGGAACTGAGGTGCTCGAATATCCCAGCCCGCTGAGCGCAAGCAATTAACGAGGAGCTGCTTATGGCTGGTACCCATCATAAGTCAGAAACCGACACGCCCTCAACTAAATCAAGACGTTATACCGTGGGATATATCCACTATCACCTGAAGCACCGGCCTTCACCGTCGATCACGCACGATGCCACTGGATGGCTGAGCTGGGATTTGAAACCGGGCAGAAGATCGAGGTGATAACCACGCCGAAACAGATCATCATCCGCCCGGCGGTTGACTAATAATGTAAAAATCCCGGCTCGGTGGCCGGGATTTTATCTGATTAAGATATTTTCAGTTCTTCCGTTGCTTCCGCCAGGATTTGCAAAAAACTGCTTAGACTAAATTTCATTGCATTCTGTTCAGCAAGTATCCTGGCATCTGAGAAAAACTCTATTTCTATATTATCAAGGCCTTTATCTTTGTTTAGTTGGCAAAGAATCTGATCTTTGTAAGAGATCTCCGCTGTAATTTCTTCATATTTAGAATCACTGAATAAAGTTAATTCAAAATCATTGTTCATATATTTATCTCGGCTTTTTAGGATCTAAGAAACCAGAAAATGAGCCACCTGAGTTATAACGCAAACCTCTGCCATCAGGCAACCTATATTCCACGCCACCTCTGGAAAGTTCTGTTTTTATAGTGCTTTTATTATTCAGTACTTCATTTACAAACTGATTCGCTGCTTCACTTTCTGTGTTGGATTGCCTTTTAAAGGTTCAAAAACACCACCAGGTCTACCTGCGTGTTTTTCCCATGCTCTGGCCGCAGCGGATAAACCTTGTTCGTTAATTGGCTCGTTCGCAGACGAAATAAGATCATCTTTCTTGAAACGGTCAAAATTATTATTTGAACCGTTTTCCTTATCTCGTGCATTTTCCTCATCCTGTGGCTCCCAACCGCCAGGCGTTCCGGACCCCGTTCCACCCAATTCGGCTTTATCAGCATCCGAAAAATCTTTGCCAATATTTGGTTGGTTCTGTTCTTCGCCATTTTCCGAAGAACAAGCTCGTCCGAAGGAGCATTGCGTTGCCTTGTCCAGCGCATCACCCAGATCTTTAATTGTACCTTCAAGACCTGAAGCTATTTTCTTATCTGCATCCTGTTTAACCTGGTCGCCGGGACCAACAGGCACACCCGGAACAGGAACTGGAGGCGCAGGGATAGTCAGCGCATTATTCTCCACCGCATTCTTCCCTGCCTGAGCGCCGGCCAGCGCACTGGCGCTGCTGCCGCCGGTCACGCCGCCTGCCAGACCTGCAGCCAGGGTACTCAGTGCACTGATGATCTGTTTATCCGACTCCTGCAGGTCACTGACCTGTTTACCCGGATACATCGAATGCACGATCAACTGACCCATCAGCTCTCCGCTGACCGCACCGGTCGCGCCTGCTGCCGCGCTGTTGCCTGCCGCCCGCGATCTTATCATTCTAACAACTGCACGGTGCCGCGGCTGGAAAGGCAGATCGATGCGATCAGGCAACTGCTAATGACGAGGCAGAAGTTTGTGGCTGAGATGCTGGACGATGTGATTGGTTAAACAGAGTAGATATCCGGCGCGGAGCTGAGGTGCGCCAACACCCCAACCCGCTAACCCGCTAACCCGCTAACCCGCTAACCCGCTAACCACAACCAATTATACGAGAGGGTTAATCATGGCAGAGCACGATACTAATTCAGAAGTGAGCATTTCCAGAGCGTTACGGCAGCGATTGGTAAAACGGAGTAATTAACAGACGCGGCACTGAGGTGTTGGAGCACCCCAGCCCGCTGACCATGAGCAACTAAGAAGTAGTTGATCATGGCTGACACGCATCATGAGTCAGAGACCCGCACACCCACAACCGCTGCCTGCGGACTACAGGCGCATTATTACAGGGTCAGCTACCGGCCTAACCGGAGCCAGCCGAACCCGCTGCCGCAGCTCACCATTAAAGGCCGCTGGCTGGAGCAGCTGGGCTTCACGACCGGGCAGAAGATCGAGGTGATCACCGGGCCGGGGCAACTGCTCATCCGGCTGGCGAATGAAGGGTAATTAACTGTTCTGTAGATTAAAATCCCGGCACTAAGGCCGGGATTTATTGAGTTAAGATTATAAGTAGAGGCTATCATCGTAAGGACTGGCAGCAAGAATTTCTTCAAAATGTTTTCGAGATTTTATTCCCCAGTCGATGTTGATTTTGTTCATAAGCTCAATAATCTTTGGAAAATAAATACGCCGACTATCTTTACCGGGAATCCGATTATTTAATTCGTACTCGACTGCTACATCATATATAAAATCATACACAATCCAATAAAGTAACTCATCTGTTGAATCTGTAACCTTTCTAGAAAACTCATATCCTCTCTCGGTACAGATATAATTATACTTTCCATTTTCAAATGAAATATAAGGCGTTCCATCATCAATAGGTGCTGAGCAAAGGTTAACAGAGTGAACTGGAAAACCTAATATCAAAACCAGCGTATCTATTTTTTTTTGAAGATCATTAATACTCAACAGCATTTCAATTAACCCTCTCAATATATTTGTTGTCTAACAACCATTGTACATTTACTCGTTCCTGCATATTAGGCGGAATCTGAATACCTCCGCCATGTTCACCAAAAGCAGGGGCTATTTTCCCTTGCATAACAGGCAACGGTTTTATGACAACGTATTCATGGTACTTATCCGCTAAGGAGCCAGGGGCTAAAGCGCGCTGTTCCTGGGGCGTACCTTGTGGTGCCAGGAAAGAACCATTTGTCTTGCCATACCTATCTAAATGAGTGCCTACAGGAAGCGTTGTTTTAACTGGTTCTTCGGCAAAACCTAGTTTTGCAGGCCAGTTCCAGTCTCCGCTTTCATTACGGTATTTATCGTACTGTGACCACCCTGAAGCTTCCTCATCAGCAGCAACTCTATTTGGCTCTGCCGTTCTTCCGGCTGAAGGTTGAGATAGTTTTTTTGCTGAACTCTTTTTGTCGGATCCTTAATTACACTCTTCAGCCCGTAAGCACCCGCCAGAGCGGCAGCCAGTTCCTGAGTCTGCATTGCTATATCATAACGGCCTGCTGCTGTTTCCCAGCTCATACCGGACGCCTGTGCTATTGCTGTTATGGCTTGGTCGCGGCTGATACTGCCTGCATCCAGTCCCTGCAAAACACTTTCCAGGTTTTTCACATCCTGTGGATATAAATCCCTGTACAACAATGAGTAGGTCGCATTTTCACCATATTTATTAAATGCTTCCTGAGCCGGGCCAATCAGCGCACCACAGGCTGAACCACTTTTATTACCATCCGTACAGACCGCTTTTATCGCTTCATCACGCGCTTTATCTGTCTGATTAATCGTCGCCAGCTCTTTCGCTTCAGCCGGTGTCAGTTCCTGTTTTAGATAGTCGCGCTTCGTCTCCAGCTGTTTCTTTCTGTCGGCTTCCTGCACCCTCAGCCAGTTATTCTCAACCGCATTCTTCCCTGCCTGAGCGCCGGCCAGCGCACTGGTGCTACTGCCGCCGGTCACGCCGCCTGCCAGACCTGCAGCCAGGGTACTCAGTGCACTGATGATCTGCTTATCCGACTCCTGCTGGTCGCTAACCTGTTTACCCGAATACATCGAATGCATGATCAGCTGCCCATCAGCTCTCCGCTGACCGCACAGGTCGCGCCTGCTGCCGCACTGGTTCCTGCCGCCCGCGAGCTTATCACACTAACCAATGAACGGGTGTCTCGGCCGGAAAGGCAGATCGATGCGATCCGACAGACGCTAATGGCGAAGCAGAAGTTTATTTCTGAGATGCTGGATAACGTGATGGGTAAACGGAGCCGCTAACAGGCGCGGAACCGTGGTGCTCGAACCCCCAGCCCGCTGACCGCTGACCGCTGACCGCAAGCAATTAACGAGGAGCTGGTTATGGCTGGCACGCATCATAAGTCAGAGGCCAACACGTCCAGGACTAAATCAAGACGTTATACCGTGGGATATATCCGCGATCACCTGAAGCAGCGGCCTTCACCGTCGATCACCCTGCGCGGCCACTGGATGGCTGAGCTGGGATTTACGACCGGGCAGAAGATCGAGGTGATCACTGAACCGGGACTGATGATTATCCGGCTGGCAGCAGCTGAGTGATAATGTAAAAATCCCGGCCTAATGGCCGGGATTTGGTCATTAAGAGACCATTTGATCTAATATGTTTCCAATCTTACTTAACAAGGCTACAACCTCATTTCTATCAGAGCCTATTCTTGTTTCAAACTCAGCAATATCAATACCATTACAGATTTCATTCAACGCTGAATTTAATATCAGCAACTCTTCTTCTGTTATATTAATTTCTGCAGTTTTCATTGTGACAGATAATAGTTCCATATTTACCTCAAGCTATCAAAGTAGGCTCTCCCGTTCACTGGTCTGAATGCAGTACCACCATCGCCAGGTTTGGGGTTTCGTATAACAACGGTGTTTGTCGATTGATCCCAATAAGCTGACCCTCCGCCACTTAGCTCTTTGACAGAAGTTGGATTTTACAACGTTCTCAATGAGTTGAGAAAACTGTTCTTTTGTCTTTATTCCCAGATTAGCGAATTCAATTTACTGAATAACATGTTTTTCGAAAGCATGTCCATCGGCAATTTCTTTTCCCGTTAACTCGGCATTAAGATTTTTACTATTTACAGCACTATGAGCCTCATTATTCCGTGCATTTTCCTCATCCTGTGGCTCCCAATCGCCAGGCGTTCCGGACCCCGTTCCACCCAATTCGGCTTATCAGCATCCGACAAATCTTTGCCAATATTTGCTTGATTCTGCTCTTGGCCATTTTCCGAAGAACAAGCTCGTCCGAAGGAGCATTGCGTTGCCTTGTCCAGCGCATCACCCAGATCTTTAATTGTACCTTCAAGACCTGAAGCTTTTTTCTTATCTGCATCCTGTTTAACCTGGTCGCCGGGATCAGCAGGCACACCCGGAACAGGAACTGGAGGCGCAGGGATAGTCAGCGCATTATTCTCAACAACAACACTCTCTGGCGTGGAGTATGGTGACGAAGGCGATTTTTCCCTTTACTTTCTGTTAGTTAGAATCGTTTTTACCGGCGTACTTCCGGCGCGACAACTTGTAGCTCCGACGCGCCTTTTTCTTCTTCACATGCTACCGCTGGCCAAGAGCACCTGGCGCATTGTAAGGATTTTTAAAAATGCTCCAGACGTTGGGTTGGGAGCATTTGTACGTTTTAGCGGTTATTTTTCTGGATTTATATATGTATACCTACTATCAATTTCCAGACCAAGATCATTAACTATTTTAAGCACTTGCGTGTACTCACCTTTACTGATCACAACATCATGATCAGCAATATGATCACATAGCGTTTCGAATGCTATTACATTCTCTGAAAACCCAAGATACCCAAGGGCAAAGTCAACTAACGAAGGTTCCAGACGATCTTTTAATCCTTCACCAAATTCTCTAATTTCGTCATTAATATCCATTTCACCCACACTATTTTCTAATAGGCTTTAAAGTTGGAGGAGTCAGATTATTATCCGGGAACGCTGTTACAATTTTCCCACTAGCGGGCTCGTATACCACACGAACTCTGACACCATCTCGTTCTTCCCAGGCAACCCACCTTGCCGGCCTTCCTGCGTTTGTATATGCCCCACCAGTTCCGGTCTGAGCAAACCATTGAGTATCGGGGGAGGTAGCAATGCCTCCCACAGTATGGACAACCTTATCTGCTGACCAACTTTGAGGAAAGACTGTTTTTCCTGGATTTCCAGGATATAGATGTCCCCCTTGCGTAGGGCTATCCCCATATAAAATATGTTGTTTGGCTTCTGGTGAAAGGATATCAACGTATTTCTGGTTTGAAGGTGATAGTCCAAGATCTGAACTTTAGCAATAGACAAAAAGGTTTTAGCAACTACGTACTGCGCCAGCTTGGCTTCACTCGTAGGTACACCACTTGCCAAGATTTCTGCTGCCCGTTGTGGCGTCATTTCTCCGTCAGCCGCCAATGCACTGACCGGGACCCCAAAGAACTCTGCCCATGCTGTCAGCAATCCTTTAACGGCATCCTGCCCTTCAGGTATTTGACCCTGCGAGTTTTTAACCAGCGCCGCCGTAAGTTCATCCAGCGAAGCGCCATTATGGATCATGCTGGCCGCAAGGGACTGTTGAGATAAGCCAATATCATTCAGTTCCTTAGGCAGACTCAGCGAGTTATTATCAACCGCATTCTTCCCTGCCTGAGCGCCGGCCAGCGCACTGGCGCTACTGCCGCCGGTCACGCTGCCTGCCAGACCTGTAGCCAGGGTACTTAGTGCACTGATGATATGCTTATCCGACTCCTGCAGGTCGCTGACCTGTTTACCCGGATACATCGAATGAATGATCAACTGACCCATCAGCTCTCCGCTGACCGCACCGGTCGCGTCTGCTGCCGCACTGGTTCCTGCCGCCCGCGATCGTATCACACGAACCATTGAACGGATGTCTCGGCCGGAAAGGCAGATCGATGCGATCCGACAGACGCCAATGACTAAGCAGAAGTTTATTTCTGAGTTGCTGGATAACGTGATGGGTAAACGGAACAGCTAACAGGCGCGGAACCGTGGTGCTCGAAACCCCAGCCCGCTGACCGCAAGCAATTAACAAGGAGCTGGTTATGGCTGGCACGCATCATAAGCCAGAGACCGACACGCCCACAGCTCAATCAAGACGTTACACCGTGGGATATGTCCGGGATCAGAGGAAGTTCACGCTTTCACCGTCTATTATCCTGAAGGGCCACTGGATGGCGGCACTGGGATTTGAGACCGGGCAGAAGATCGAGGTGCTCACTGAGCCGGGACAGTTGATTATCCGCCTGGCTGCTTAAGGATAACTGACTGATAAAAATGGAATCCCGGCTCACTGGCCGGGATTTCTTGTTAAGATCAATTAGGATCTGATGGGGGAGATTTTCGCGTATTGAACTTGTCTGTCAGATTAAAAACTATTGTAGCTAATGTAATCGCTGTTCCTGCAATAGTTCCAAAAACAATAGCTCTCTTTAGCTGTCCATCGGGAATTAGAAAAAATCCATTTTTGATATATATAATCATCGATGATCCAGCCCCCAAAATAAAACAAATCAGTATACAAAAAACACAAGAGTAAATTAGTAATTTGATATATGCGATCATTTTTTCTCCTCCTTTTCTTTTTCAGAAGATTTTTGTGGAGTTAATGTATTTAAGAGATTTTGTGTATATCCACCTAAAAATTCTGTCCCGAGCGAGCCTATAGCATCAAATATGAAGCCAGGTGCATCCTTTCCTGTTAACGAATTAACAACCCCTGGTGCATATTCACCAAATCCCCATCCCAATCCAGCGCTACCTGCGGCGATACCAATCGCCCCAATATCAGCTCCATTGCTCAATGCCGCACCAGTCGTAGCTATTCCTACGTTCTGCAATAGTCCACGTCCCGGAGCCAGTGCGCCGGTTACAGCCGCAGAAGCACTGCCCCAGTAGTCCCAGGTTGTTTGCTGATTTTCAGGCAGGCTTTGATTCTTCTCACTGTTGATATCAAACCACTGATACGTACCATTAGCCATTGCCGCGATGACTGCACCACCGACTACTTTACCTACCGATGCAGCCGGACCTAAATAAGCTGCTCCTGCTATCAACACGCCGTCCTTATATCCATTCACGATAACCTTGGTTATATTCGCGCCGTCAGGCAAATCACCCTGCGTCAGTTTATCCAATCCTGCCTGTTTCTGCTCTGGTGTAAGGTTATGTTCCTCTGAATACTGATTCCATGACTGCGCAGCGGAGCCTGAACTGGTCATACCCGTACCCAAACTTAGCGCATTATTCTCAACCGCATTCTTCCCTGCCTGAGCGCCGGCCAGCGTACTGGCGCTACTGCCGCCGGTCACGCCGCCCGCGATCTTATCACACGAACCATTGCACTGGTGCCACGGCTGGAAAGGCAGATCGATGCGATCCGACAGACGCTAATGGCGAAGCAGAAGTTTATTTCTGAGATGCTCGATAACGTGATGGGTAAACGGATTAGCTAACAGGCGCGGAACTGAGGTGCTCGAATATCCCAGCCCGCTGACCGCAAGCAATTAACGAGGAGCTGCTTATGGCTGGCACCCAGCTTAAGTCAGAAACCGACACGCCCTCAACTAAATCAAGACGTTATACCGTGGGATATATTCGTGATCACCTGAAGCACCGGCCTTCACCGTCGATCACCCTGCGCGGGCACTGGATGGCAGAGCTGGGATTTGCGACCAGGCAGAAGATCGAGGGGATCACTGAACCGGGACAGATGATTATCCGGCTGGCAGCAGCTGAGTGATAATGTAAAAATCCCGGCTCAATGGCCAGGATTTCCTTTTAGTTATCTGTATAAGCGGCTATTAGCTTATTTATTTCACACCAAAGTTGACCTTCATTAAATTCACATTCTTGACGATCATTATCTGGGTTATACATATCAGCAATACAAAATACGCTGGAGAGTAACTCACTTAAATTATCATCATCCTGTGCAAGTAATTCATTATCACGTTCTGTTTTCCACTTAATCATATAAGTGTCCACAAAGCAGCCAGCGGTTATGTCCTTGGATATAAAACTGTCAATGTAGCTCTTAAGTGATTGACTCATCTTAAATCTCGTTATCCATAACGTTATCATACTTTTTCGTTTGAGGATCAAGCTTCCATCCACTGACAAAATTACCTGTTATATCAACCACAACTACATTATTTTTTGCGGGTTAAAAAATACTTTCAATTCTGGAACTAACAAGTATTTGCCATGTTCATAAGTACTTGTGTTATCTAAATGTGGCGTGGTCTCCGTCAACAGGCCGAAGATGAAGCAGTGACTTAAGGCGTTCCCTGGCGCGCTGAACTACACCGGCGATCTGCCGGTGATCAAGCGCGGGAACGGGCATTATGGGTGGATTTGACGGCTAAAAATAGGAAGATCCCGGCTTGAGAGCCGGGATCATTGATGGCTAATCGTCGTAGCGGAAGTCTATATTTAGTTTCATTTTTTCAACATCCAGAGTCACTTTACATCCATGCCACGCAGGGCGGCCATTGGTCAGATTGTTTTCAATATAGTAGTTGCGAAGCTCTACTAAATAATGAAGGATATCTGTATTCGCCCTTCCACCTGCCGTTAACCATTGAGTTTTATCATCATCATCAAGATAATCATATTCATACTCACAATGATCATTTTCCGGTGACAATTCTGCACGCATAATGATCTTCTTAGCTTTGTCGGGAGCGATACTATATAAAACAGTACCGATATCTTTATAAATCTCTTGATCATTTCTCATTATTTCCCTCCCGGTGCATTTATAAAGGTTTTTTCTATTGGGCGACCACCATTAATAGAGTAGATAACGTTGAAGCTTTCAGGGCGACCACCAGTTCCAGAATAAACGGGATCTATCTTAACATTCACCTGCTTACCCTCTTTCAGGGCAGAAGCCCACGTATTTTCCATTTGTTTCCAGGCACCCTTATTCAGATTACCACTCATTGGAACAATATTAAGCTTCTCACCCATACCACCAAAAATGCTGGCTATCAGGTGACCACCTTCATCCCCTGCAACCCCACATTTACCAGCTTTGCACTGTTGGTATGTATTACGGTCTTTTGTCAATAATGACAGATCTGCTTCAACAGACGCTACCCGGCCATTATTATCGGTCACATAAGTTTTATTAGCATCAACTTTATACGTTTTATTTGGCAGGGGATTATTCAGTTCTTTACTCCAGTTTCCCTTACTACCTGATACTGCAACGATTTCATCGCTGGCCTTATTGATCAGCTTCGAGGCTTCAGCAAGTTCCCCTTTGTTCAGCGCTGTCTCAGCCGCTTTAATGGCCTTGCCCGCCACATCCCCTGCGCCCGGTATCAACCCTAACGCTGCGGCAAGATAATCCAGCGCACTCTGCGCTTCCGCAAAGCTCTTGATATCACCCACCACCGGCACAAAATCTGCACCGGCGGCAAGAGTTTCTTTCAGCGATTCACGCCGCTCGTCGTACATTTTCACCGAGCAGGCTTCCGCGCTTAATCCGGCACAGTTCTCCTTCTTATAGCGCTCGTTTTCCGCCTCAACATACTCACCGGCCTTCTGCTCAAGCGTTTTACCTTCAGACTGCGCCTGCGCTATATCACCCAGCGAGTTATTCTCAACCGCATTCTTCCCTGCCTGAGCGCCGGCCAGCGCACTGGCGCTACTGCCGCCGGTCACGCCGCCTGCCAGACCTGCAGCCAGGGTACTCAGTGCACTGATGACCTGCTTATCCGACTCCTGCAGGTCGCTGACCTGTTTACCCGGATACATCGAATGCATGATCAACTGACCCATCAGCTCTCCGCTGACCGCACCGGTCGCGCCTGCTGCCGCGCTGTTGCCTGCAGCCCACGATGTTACCGCACCTACCACTGCATGAGCCATCGCTTTTGCGGCCTGATTGTCGGCGGTATATTTGTGTATCTGCTCGGCCAGATACGGTGCCGCCGCGCCGCTGGCTGCCTGCGCCAGATTGCCACCCGCCAAACCCTGAATCGCCGCAGTCGCCGCCTGAATCCCCTTCTGGATATCGCTGCCGGTGCCCCAGAGTGCCATGGCCTTCTTATAATCACTGCTGTTTTCCAGCGCTTCCTGATACGCTTTCTTTTCAGCCACAGGCGCGTCGGCATCCGGCTGGTTTATGTTGTTTTTTGCCAGTTCCTTCTTACCTGCTTCCGTCGCCTCAATCTGCCCCTGCGTCCGGGCGATATCAGCAACCTGGCTGCCTATTTCACCGATCAGCTGAGCCGTCTGCAGGCGTTTCTGCTCCTTCTCTTTGTCGAAAATCGGGCTGATGCTGTCATTAGCGTGCTCGGTGTCGCGGCTAAGTGCAGCAACATCCTGCTGCTGATTTGCCTGGTCGCGCACCACTATCGTTCCCTGGGCAACGGCTGTGTACCGCCACACCACGGTGCACCCTGGCGGGTTTTGCACCAGCAGATCTCATAATCTGCGCTTATTACGGCATCAAATTTCTCGCTAAATCAAAAGCTCACGATTCTGGCATGCGGGTTGCTAAGCCTTTGGTAGAGATGTTGGACCAATTAAGGCAAAGCGATGCATGACCCGGCTGAACTCCATCCCATTATTCCGACGCGCAGCGATACGCTGATTCTTGATGCGCTCACGCGCTACATGGCGCATGCCGGCGCGCAGCCGGGCAGTCGCCTGCCGCCGGAGCGCGAGCTGGCGGAGAAACTGGGCGTCAGCCGTAATACGGTGCGCGAGGCGCTCAAGCGCTGGGAAGCACTCGGCATCATTGTGCGCAAAAAAGGCAGCGGCACCTTTCTGCAGGCGGAAGTCGGTCTGCATGACAGCTTTCTCTCTCTGCGCTTTAAAAACGACTCCGCCAACATGCTTCATGCGCTGGAAGTGCGCCGCATCATTGAGTCCGAATCCTGCGTGCTGGCCGCGCAGCGCGCCAGCGCCGACGACCTGCTGGAAATCGAACGGCGGCTGGAAGAGATGGAGCGTGTGCACCTGGCTATCGGTTCCGCCGGGCCGGAGGATTGGGCTTTCCACACCAGCATTTACCGCGCCGCCGGTAATCCGCTGCTGTTGCAGATGCTTAACGGCGTCTACGACACGCTGCATGCCTTTTTCGAATCCCCGCCGGAGCAGGCGCTGTTTTCAGACTCGTTTCCCCTGCACCGTGAACTGTTTAACGCCATCCGCGCCCGCGACAGCCAGGCCGCGCGCGCCCTTTGCCACCAGATTCTTGATATCACCGAACGCGACATGAAGGACGTGATCCATGCCAAACGCTAAACCTATTGCGCAACAAACACTGCTGACCCACGACCAGCGCCACGAACAGGGCGCCGTAACGCCACCGATTTATCAGTCCTCGCTGTTTACCTTCAGCGATTACGACAGCATGATCGCCCGCTTTCGCGGTGAGAGCGACCAGCCGCTCTATTCCCGCGTTGATAATCCGACGGTCAAAGCGCTACAGGATAAAGTTGCCGCGCTGGAAGGCGGTGACGCCTGCCTCGCCTTTGCCAGCGGCATGGCCGCCATCAGTAACGCGATTTTGAGTGTGGTTCAGCCAGGCGCGAAAGTGGTCTGCGTCAATCATGTCTATCCCGATACTTACCGCTTTTTGCGCGGCTTTTGTCAGCGTTTCGGTATCACGACGCAGTTTGTTGATGGCGACGATGAAGCGGCGATAGCCGCCGCGCTGCCCGGCGCCAGCCTGCTCTATCTGGAAAGTCCCTCCAGCTGGGTGATGAGTGAACAGAACCTGCGGCAGCTGGCCACGCTGGCGCGCGATGCGGGCGTCGTCACGTTGATTGATAACAGCTGGGCTTCGCCCATTTTCCAGCAGCCGTTGCTGTGTGGTATCGACATCGTGGTGCACTCCGCCTCGAAGTACATCAGCGGCCACAGCGATGTGGTGGCCGGCCTGGTGATTGCCAGCCACCAGCACATCAACAACATTGCCCGTCACATTAGTCCGTTCCTTGGCGGCAAACTGTCCGCGAACGAAGCCTCTTTGCTGATGCGTGGCCTGCGCACGCTGCCGCTGCGTATGAAGCAGCATCAGCACAGCGCCCTGCAGCTGGCGCAAAAGCTGCGTGACCATCCGCAGGTCAGCGCGGTTTGCCACCCCGGGCTCAATCCCCCTGCATGGTCCACGCTGCGCGGTTACAGCGGGCTGTTTTCCTTTGCCGTGACCGAACAGGTCGACATACCGCAATTCTGCAACGCCCTGCAACTGTTCCACATGGGCGTCAGCTGGGGAGGTTTTGAGAGCCTGGTGATGCCGGCGATTTCGGTCATTAATCAGGCCAGTGAATTTAATTCAGCCCAGGATTTTGGTGTCTCGCCGCGCCTGATCCGTATCTCTGTTGGCCTCGAAGAGACCGACGATCTTTGGACCGATCTGAATCAGGCACTTGCTGCCGCCACTCACCGTTAATCACGCTCCGGAGAACCAGCCATGACAACACGTTTCGCCCTGAAAGCCCTGGTACTCGCCGTGGGTTTAGGCAGCGCCTTTTGCAGCCTCGCCGCCAAACTCACCGTGGTGGAAGTCATCACCAGCCCGCCACGTACCGCGCTTCTGCAAAAAATGCTCGACGAATACAAGACGCAGCATCCCGGTACCGAGATTGAGCTGATTTCGCTGCCGTGGGGCCAGGCATTTGAAAAACTGGGCACCATGTTACAGAGCGGACAGGTTCCGGATGTGGTGGAGATGCCCGATACCTGGCAAGGCTTATACGCCAGCAACAATATGCTGGAGGATCTGGAACCCCGCCTGAAAAGCTGGCCTGAAAGCGCCCAGCTGACGGACAAAACGCTGGCAATGGCGCGGGCCGCGAACGGCAAAGCCACCATGGTACCGTACGGTTTTTACCTGCGGGCGCTGTTCTGGAATAAAAAGCTGTTTAAGCAGGCAGGACTGAGTGAGCCGCCGAAAACCATGGACGAGTTTGCCAGCGACGCGAAGCGTATTAGTCAGTCAGGTAACGGTATCAGCGGCTACTGCATGCGCGGCGGTGTCGGAGGAACCAATGCGTGGATGATGTTTATGGCGGCGATGAATGGCTCGCCTGCCTTCTTTGATAAAGACGGCAACAGTACCTTAACCCAGCCGGGGGCGATAAAGGGGGCACAACTGCTGGTCGATTTGTATCAGCAAGGCGGCGCGCCTAAAGACAGCGTGAACTGGGGCTTTAACGAGATTGTCTCGGGCTTTTATTCCGGCAAATGCGCGATGCTCGATCAGGATCCGGACGCGCTGATCGCGATTAAAAATAGCATGGCGGCTGAGGATTTTGCCGTGGCGCCCATGCCGGTCGGGCCGTCCGGTAAAGCCTTCCCGACCATCGGCTATACCGGCTGGGCGATGTTCAAACAGGGTAAACAAAACGATGTCGCCTGGCCGCTGATTACCTTCCTCAGTAATAAAACCAACAACCTGGCGTGGGCGAAGTTTGTCGGCACGCTACCCATCTATAAAGGTGCGGAACAGGACCCGTTCTATCAGACGCCGCAGTTTGCCGGCTGGTTTAAGGAGCTGAACGATCCAAATTATGTGCCGCTCACCATGCCGACCCATCTCAAAGGCTGGGGCTATTTCAATTCAGTGATCGTGAAAGAGAGCAGCCAGGAGACGTTACTGGGCGAAAACGACACCAAAGATATGGTGCAGGACTGGGCCAGCTATCTGAGTAAAGAGCAAAAAGCCTGGCTCGCCAGCCAGTAATCCCGCGTAAACCGGAGCCCTGAAATGATGCCTGAAATCTCTCTTCCTGCCAGCCCGGCGCGTCGCCGCTGGCGCTGGACCCGGCTTGCTGAGCCATGGTGGTATCTGTCACCGGGCCTGTTGCTGATCGCCCTGTTCATCTTCGTGCCGATGGCGATCGGCATTTCTTACGCTTTTCAGAGCATGAACCTGCTCAATCCGCTGGAGAGCGGCTGGGTTGGCTGGGCGAACTTTGCGCAGATGCTCGACGATCGCCGCTTCTTTCGCGCACTCGGCCATACCCTTAACTGGACGCTGAGTTCACTGCTGCTGCAGTTCTTTTTCGGCCTCGCGCTGGCGCTGCTGCTTAACCGCGAGTTTCGCTTTCGCCGCTGGGTGCAGGCGCTGGTGTTTTTACCGTGGGCGGTGCCGGCGTTTCTTTCCGGCCTGACCTGGTCCTGGCTGCTCAACCCGGTTGTAGGTCCGCTGCCACAGTGGCTCAGCGACGTGGGCATTCTCAGCGAACCTTACAATATTCTTTCCGATCCGCAACTGGCGATGTGGGGGCCGGTGATTGCTAACGTCTGGTTTGGCATCCCGTTTTTTGCCATCACTCTACTGGCGGCACTACAATCGATTCCCAAAGATTTGTATGAAGCAGCAGCCATTGACGGTGCCAGCGGCTGGCAGCAGTTTCGCCGTGTCACCCTGCCGTTTCTCGCCCCGATGATCGCCATTACCGTGATGCTGCGTACCATCTGGATCGCTAACTTTGCCGATTTGATCGTGGTGATGACCGACGGCGGTCCGGCCGGTTCAACCTCGATTCTTTCCAGTTACATCTTCACCACCGCTTATCGCAAACTGGATTTTGGTTATGCCTCGGCGATGGCGGTGTGTCTGTTACTGCTGATGACCTGCTATGCGCTGGTACTGCTGCGCATCCGCCATCAGTTACTTAAGTAAGGAGTCTGCATGCGCCTGTTACCGTTGATCGGTCATCGTCTCAGCATCGCCGCCTATTTGCTGTTTGCGCTGTTTCCGTTGTACTGGATCATTAAAATTGCCGTCACGCCGGACAGGTTACTGTTCAGTCAGGGCGTGACGCTGTTACCTGGCGGTTTCACCCTGAGCCACTTTGCCAAGGTATTGACCGACAGTGATTTCCCCACGTTTTTTATTAACAGTCTCATTGTCTCCTGCAGCACTGCCGCGCTGACCACCTTGATTGCTGCGGGTGCCGGCTATGCCTTTTCCCGCTTTCAGTTTCGCGGCAAGATGGTGATGGCGGCCCTGCTGCTGTTTACCCAGATGTTTCCGCTGGTGATGATCATTGCGCCGATTTACCGGGTGATGGCCCCGCTGGGTCTGACGAATAGTCTGCTGGGGCTGATTCTGATTTACAGCGCCTTTAATGTCCCGTTCGCCACCTTCCTGATGCAATCATTTTTTGATGCCATCCCGAAAGATCTCGAAGAGTCCGCCATGCTGGAAGGCTGCACCCGCTTTCAGGCGCTGTACCGCGTGCTGATGCCGCTGACGCTGCCCGGCATGGCGGCGACGCTCGGCTTTGTTTTCACCGCCGCGTGGAGTGAGTTGCTGTTCTCACTGATGCTGATCAACAAAAACGAAGCCATGACCTTTCCGGTCGGGCTGCTCAGTTTCGTCTCCAAATTCGCTGTTTCGTGGGGCGAAATGATGGCTGCCGCCGTGCTGGCGTTAATTCCAGCCTGTCTGTTCTTCGCTTTCATTCAACGCTACCTGGTTCAGGGACTCACCGCCGGTGCGGTTAAGGGGTAAATAATGGCTGAAATTACGCTGGCGCAAATTGAAAAGCGCTATGGCAACGTTGAGGTTTTGCGCGACATCAATCTGACCATTAAAGATGGTGAGTTCGTGGTGCTGGTCGGCCCGTCCGGCTGCGGTAAATCCACCCTGCTGCGCACCATTGCCGGCCTGGAGTTGGCAACGGGCGGTAATATCCATATCGGCAGTCAGCTGATGAACGAGGTGGCGCCGAAAGACCGCGATATCTCGATGGTATTCCAGAGCTACGCGCTCTATCCGCATCTGACGGTCGCGCGCAACATGGGCTTCAGCCTTGAAATTCAGAAACGACCGCGTGCTGAGATTGAGGAGAAAGTCCGGCGAGCGGCGGAGATTCTCAGCCTGACACACCTGCTTGATCGCCGGCCAAAAGAGCTGTCGGGTGGACAACGTCAGCGCGTGGCGATGGGCCGCGCCATTGTGCGTCAGCCGCAGGTGTTTCTGTTTGATGAGCCGCTTTCCAACCTCGATGCGCAACTGCGCGGCCAGATGCGCGTGGAGATCAAAAAACTGCATCAGCAAATGAACAACACCATCGTTTATGTTACCCACGATCAGGTTGAGGCCATGACGCTGGCTGACCGCATCGTGGTGCTCAACCACGGCGTCATTCAGCAGGTGGGCACACCGCTGGAGCTGTACGACACACCGGCCAATAAATTTGTCGCCAGTTTTATCGGGTCACCGTCGATGAATTTTATCAACGGCGTGATGACCCCCAGCGGCGTGCGTATCAGCGACAGCGCTCAGTTGCCCCTGAATACGCACTGGGCAGCACAGGCCGCTGGCCGTGACGTCATTTACGGCATCCGTCCGGAAAACATCAGTCTGGCGCAGCCGGGTGAGCAGCATGCGCTGCCTCTTGAAGTGTCGCTGGTGGAGCCGACCGGCCTGTCCGAACTGATTCACGGTTCGCTGTTTGGCCACCCGCTGATGCTGTTTACCACCCAGCGTTCCGGCGCGCGCGCCGGTGATATTTTACCGGTCACGCTGGACAGCGAACGTGCGATGCTGTTCGACGCCGCATCACAGCGCCGCCTGTAATTGCACGTTTAAGGTGGTCATTTACGTTCAAAACGACCAGCGCACCCCGGCATTGTAGCGCCAGCCTTTGACGCCGTTGCCGGCAATCTCTTTGCGGTAATCCGCCTCGGCATACAGCGCCACGTTGTTGATGAGGGTCGCCGTGCCGCCGAAGCCGACGTCCCACATCTGGCCAAATTTGCCGCTGCTGAAGCTCTGGCTCAGGTCACTGTCGCTGGTGCCGACCCTGACCTGCGCCGTACCGCCCCAGCCGCGATAGTAGTTTGCGCGCAGATACGGCGTGTACTGGTTCTGACTGCTGTCCTGCCAGCTGCGCGCCACGCGTGCGCCGAGCCGGCCAATGGTTTGATCGTAATCGTTATAAGAGACGCGCGCGCCGTCAGCATCGGTAAAACTGTCCATGTTCATACGCAGCCAGCTAACCTGTGCCTGCGGTTCCAGGCGCACATCACCCGCCAGCATCAGCGGATAGCCAGACTCGACTGACGCTGTCCAGCCGTGCCCTTTGGGTTTAGCGACCGCTTTCTGCCGCGCAATGTCGGTTTCGCCACGGTAGCCGCTCCAGCTCAGCGAACCATCTACATACCAGCCACTGCTGCGCAGCCAGGTGCCATAAAGTGACAACGTATCGCTATCAAAGCTGGTGGAGCTGTACCCGTCAGCGGCATGCGGGCGAATGCGCGTGTTGCCGCGTGTATAGGCGACGCCGCCACGTACGCTATCTTCAGCGCCATCGGCGCGCAGCAAATTGCCGCCGAGTTGTACGGCGCTGTAGTTGAGGTCGAAATCATAACCCCAGGCGTCCAGCCCGCGATTGCTTCGATACTGCAAATCCGAACCGAGGTAGCGGATAAACATCTCTGCGCTGTCCGCCGGCTGCTGGCGCAGTTCGCCGAGACGCTTATGCAGATCGTCAGTGACTGCCAACGAGTAGTACGCCAGCCCGACCGGTGCGGAGATCCAGGACGGCACCTGCGGCGTGACCGCCGGACGCACCGCCTTAACCGCACTGCCCGCCTGCGGCTGGCACAGCGAGCCATCGCTGCAGATGAAGTTGTTTGCCAGACGATAGTCCCATGCGTTGCCGCCTGCGCTGCTGCCCGGTGCAAAGCTGTACAGACCATACTGCCACGGCCCGGCTGCCACATAGCCATTGCTCAGCCTGAAGCTGTCGGCGCTGGCGCTGCTGGTCACCTGCACCAGTGAGACGCCTTCGCTGGCCGCGATGACATTGTCACGATTAGTGTCCAGCAGCCCGCCGCCCTGCAGGCGGTCATCCACCCAGGTGGTACCGCTGGCGTTACCGTTAACAAGCAGCACGTCGCTGTGGGTGGCTGTCGAATTGAGTTTCAGGCGGCCCTGCGCGGAGGCCAGACTACCTTCGATGGTCAGGGTATTTGCCGCCACATTGCCACCGTTGGTCAGGTCGAGCGTGCCGGCATTATTCACTACCAGCGAATCATTGCTGGCCCCCTGCAGCCGCGCGTTGACGCCATCGCCGGCGAACAGCGTGGATCCGGCATCGATATTGATGGTGCTGTGCGCCAGTTTAATGTTGTCGCTCAGCGTCCACTGCGTATCGATGAAGTTCAGCGTGCTCCAGCCCGCGCCGAGGTTGGTGCCTTTGGTGAGGTCGTCCTGCCGGAACGAACCGCCGCGCGCAGTGAGCTGGCTGAGGTTCAGCGTGCTATCCGCGCCGCCGCTGGTGATATGGCGGGTCTGGTTCAGGCTGATAGCCTGCACTGTCGCCTGATTCGCACTGCCGTCACCCATACTCAGGCCGCCATCCAGCGTGCCGCCCGTAACCAGCAGCGTATCGCTGCCGTTGCCGGTGTTCACTTCGCCCGTGACTTTGCCCGCCAGCAGTGCCACCACATCACGGGTCGCGCCGCCTGCCACTACCACCTGATCGGCGTACGGCGCATCCAGCGTGCCCTGGTTGATAAACACCGTCTCGCCGCCGCGCAAATCAATGAGCGGTGCGACGCGGCTTTGTGAGCGGATGGTGCCCTGGTTGATCACCTGGCTGGCGCTGCGGGTGACAATCGCCGAACCGCCATCAGCATCGCGGATATCAATCAGGCCCTGAGCAATCACCCGTCCACGGGTGTTGGCACGCACGCCGGTGCCGCTGCCGTTGACTTCAATGCGGTAGTCGCGCCCAATCACTAAATCGTTGCCCGTGGTCGATCCATCTGCGTTTTCAAAACGATAGCCGGTACCGCCTGCGCCGACGTGAATCTGCGCGCTACCCGCCGGATCGAACGAGGTGGCAGAGCGAATGCCGGTGCCACCATTGGCCTCGAAGCGCACATTACTCAGCGAAATATCACTGATGCCGGCGCGATTGTTCAGCGCAGTGCCGCTGCCGTAAGCGCCGATGATGATGTCGTTGGCTTCAAAGCGCTGCGCACCACTGTCGAGCAGCAAACCATCGGCTTTGCCGTAAGCCGCCAGCGTGCTGGCCCCCTGGCCGTCGCCGTAAATTTTCATCGCGCCGCCGGAGCCCACGCGCAGCGCGGCGGTGCCGTCATTCACACGTAAGGTACTGTCGACCGGTACATACTGGCCATAACCGCTGCTGACATCCACACCGGTGCCGCTGGCGACCCTAACCATGCCGCGGTTGATAAAGTTACCGCCATCGTGCACCCGGGCCCCGGTACTGTTGCGGCCACGCAAATCCACTACGCCCTGCTGCTGATTAAACAGGCGCGCGTCGCCGCTGACATCAAACGCCGTGGCGTTGCGCCCGGTGCCGGTGATAAGTGAGGCGGCGTAGACCTCGGTGCCATCGCCTGTCGCCTGCGCGCCGAGGGTGTTTTTGCCGTTCAGCGCGATTAGGCTGGTAATAATCCCCTGCGCGCGATCGCTGGCGCGCAGCACGGTGGCACCCTTACCGGTGACCTGATAAACATCGGTGCTGGATACCAGCGCATCCGTCCCGCTGACTACGATGCCGGTGCTGTCCCTGCCGCTCAGCGTGACGTTGCCAAAGCCCTGGTTGTACAGCCACGCGCCGTTGCGGATTTCATACAGCGTCGAGTTACGACTGCTGACATCAACCGGGCTGCCGTTGACGATCAGGCGTGAGCCGGGATCAAAAGCCTGATAGCCGATCTGCTGCGCATCATGGAATACCACGCGGCTGTTGGCGCCCAGCGTAATACGGCCGCCGGCAAAGGCTTTCGCGCCGACCACGTTATCGCCGTACAGATTAATCGTGCCGTTCTGGTTAATCCGCCCCAGCTGGTGATACGAGACCGCACCGAAGGTGGTGGTTTGCTGGGTGCTCTGACCGCTGTAGAGATTAAGCGTGCCGCTATTGTTAATCTCCGTCAGGGTTTTGCCGTCGCCGGCGCCCGGATAGCCATCGGCGAACAGCGCCCGGCCATTACGCAAAATGTTGATATCGCCGCGGTTGTCGACCGTGGCGCCATACTGCGCGTAGATACCCGTTACGCCTTCACCCCGCAGGGAGATCGCGCCGCGATTCACCAGCCGCGCATGATTCATCACGGTAAACGGCTGCTGGTTATTGGCGCGGCCGTCTATCGCCGCCTGATTGATCAGTAAAGTGTTAGGGTCGAACTGCGTATTAGGGTTAACAACGTTACCCTGCAGCGTATAGCGATTACCGTCAGCGATGGCGACGCGGGCATCAGACCCGTTGAGGTGAATACGCGTTGCGGCATCAATGGTAGCGCGGGCGCCATCAGTAATGGTCAGCCCGCTGGCAAAGCTGGCGATGTTCAGCGTCGCGCCGTGGGTAGTAATGTCGGTGCCCGCACCGCTGCCGTACACACCGGTCGCAAACGGGCTGTTCATCGACAAAGTCAGGCCGCGCCCGTCAAAATCCGCGCCCTGCTCGACGCGAAAAATCGTGCCGTTCCACACGGAGGCGCTGTAGCGGCCGTTGGCCGGCAGATTAATGCGCGCATCCGGGCCGATACGGTAGAAACTGATCTGTCCGCTATCCAGCATGCTGTCGCTGCCGCTGGAGGTGGGAATGGCGCGGGCGCTAACGTTGACCGTTGCCTGGCCTTCAGCACGAATCCCAATGCCCGCTTTACCGCTGAGCCGGATTGGGCCGGTGATATCGGCACTGGCGTGACCGCCCGGTTCGCCAGTTACCCACACCGCCGTATTGTTGGTGCCGCCAAAGCGGTCGGCGTCACCCGCCACGTTGATCGCCCCGCTGGAGAAGGCGTGCGCCTGATTGCCCGCCGTGGCGATCACTTTCAGGCCGGTGCTGTTATAGCCATTCAGATTGAGGGTGCCGCGGTTACCCACCTGGCCGCCGCTGCCGGAATCCATCGCCAGCATGGCGATATTTTCGCGCGGTAGCGCCTGCGCCATACCGTTGACATCGATAACACCGTTATTCAGTGACACCGCATTGAGCCCGGCCTCGATGCGCATGCCAACGGCGTTCTCGACTTTTGAGCCGATAACAATACGACCATCATTGATGGCACGTGAGTCGAGCAGGCCGGAAATGGCGCTGATGCCACCGCCGAGGCTGACCGCGACATCCTGCGTGACGTCGCCCTTGTGATTTTGCGGTGTGCGGCCGAGGTAAATCGTGCCATCGTGCGCGTTGACGAAGCTGCCCTCGCCGCTGAAACTCACCGCCGCTGCTGAGGAGCCGTTCGCCACATCGTGAATGCCGATGTTAATATTGCCGTGGTTGACCGCGCTGCTACTGCCGAGGAATAAGCCGGCAGTGCCCCACGGCGCATCACCGATATGCACATTG
Source organism: gamma proteobacterium symbiont of Lampromicra miyakona (assembly GCF_059730895.1). Lineage (NCBI taxonomy): Bacteria > Pseudomonadati > Pseudomonadota > Gammaproteobacteria > gamma proteobacterium symbiont of Lampromicra miyakona. The sequence continues at coordinate 420,788 of NZ_AP035933.1, forward strand.
AGCACGCCATTGTTACGGAACTCGCTGTCATAAATCGCCGACACCGCCGTGCCCGCATAGCCGAGAGAGTCTTCTGCCACGCCGCGCCCATTGGCGGCATTAAAAAAGCCACTGTTGATGACGCCATTATTGATACCGCGCGCGCCGCTGATCAGCTCCAGCGCGCCCGCTTCGGATGAGAGCGCGTTACTGGTCGCCAGTTTTCCGCCGATAATCGCCGCTGCACCGTTGCTGGCGCGCATCACGGCGCTGGCGCTGTTAGCCACTTCCAGCGTTTTGCCGCGATTGATTTTCACACTGGCTTTCGCGCCATCGGCACTCAGCACCACCTGATCGCCCAGTGCGGCAGCCACTTCATCATCGTAATTGCCGGTGCTCATGCGGTAAACCACACGACCGTCGCGCAGGCTGAACGCCAGGTTCAGCGCGGCGTTATAACTTTCCGGGCTCAGGTTGCCGCCGCTAATCTGGTCAATCAGCCAGTCGTTATAGTTACGCAATTCATTGAGATTACTGACGTAGTACGCGTTGCTGCTGCCATCCTTAAGCGTGACATCAAACAGACCGGCATACGTCACCACGCCTCCGGCATCAAATGCCAGCCGATCGCCACCGTACGGTGGCGTGGCGGCGGTAAAGCGGATGCGGTTATTACTGTCCCAGTTAATCTGGCCGTTATTACTGCTGGCAAATAACTGACTCTGTTTGGCCGCCATTGACCAGCGATTGGTGCTGGCGTTAGCGGCTGCGCCTTGCTGACCAATATTGATATTTAACCGGCCATTAGTGACTGTCGCCACGCGCGCATCAATATATTGTTTATCGTTCACATCATAATAATCTGGCACTACCGTAGCGCCATTAATTTCCGCCGGCGCAATCATTTCCGCACTGTTATAAACCTGATAGACACGATAACTGCCTGTTTCTTCATCCGGAATACCAATAGCATAATTTTGTGCACCGAGTTGCAGGCGGGGCTCGCCGATTAAATTGTCATTAATAATACGCCCAACCTTTTGTAGTTCACCCAGCGTGACGCTGCTCATGCCACTTTCTCCAGCGGTAAAGCGCGGCACGCCGCTCAGCGTCTGGGTGGAACCATTACATAAGCAATAAGCGCCAACTTTATTGTCGTTGCGCTCGGGAGTGAAAGGTTTTAATACCACCGCCGATACCGGTGTGGCAGGCAGCATTAAGCCCTGCGCAGCAAACAGGCTCAGCAACAAAGGATTTAATTTAAACACACTATTTTCCTCACCAGAGAAAAAACAAATGCCGCACAGCGAATGCGCAGTGCGGGGAAATAGCGAAGCGAAATATATTGTCGTAATAGCTTACGGCTGGAAATCCGTTGAAATGAGTATTACCGCGATCAGGTTAAAACGTCCAGTTTGACTTAAGGAATTGTGATGACGGCGATAAGCTTTAGGAATTGCGCTAACGGCTTGAGATAATTACCTGGAACTAAAAATGCAGAGAATGGCAAAAATCAGATGGCGGGAAATAATACCCGGCACGCCAGTGGCGGCCGGGCATGATGACAATTACAGTCGCGCTTCGACCGGCACCGCCACCTTTTTATCTTTCGGCTTGAGGCCAAACATGAATGAGGCGAAGCGTGAACGTTTGACGATGGCGTAACACACTGCGCTCAGCGCAATGCCGAGGGCAAAATCGATCAGGACATACAGGACTGACAGGTTATCCGGTAACCAGACATCCAGCAGCCATGAGAAAATGATCACCACCGGATAGTGCAGCAAATAAATGATCAGCGCGGAATCCACAATCGCCGTCAGAATGCGACTCTCTTTCACGTTGATGCGTTCGAAGCTAAATACCAGCCAGTAGGACAGCATCACCGACAGCACGCTGCCCAGCATCACCGGCACATATTTCATCACCCCGGTGATGTGGTTGTGCGCGACAACATAGCAGGCGGCCCACACCGCCAGCACCAGCGCGGCCACCAGCCAGCCATTCATCAGTTTACTGTTGGCGTACCGGGCAATTTTCTCGCGGTTGACGTATAACGCAAAACCGGCGGTGTAGTAGACGAGGAAGCGTGCGGTCACCGGGATGAGCTCGACAAATTCACCGCGGCCTTTCACCAGGAACTTCAGCACGAAGCAGGCGTTACCCAGAATCACCAGCGTGGCGATCAGCATTGGCAACGACATTTTGCCCAGCTGACGGGCGCTCCACTGATAAAACGCGCCGGGTACCAGCAGCGACATCACCGACAGCGACACGAGGAACCACAGGTGGTGCATCATGGTATAGCTGTTTAGCCAGCCTTCGAGGCTCAGCGGGGTGTTATTCATCTGTCCCGCGATAAAATACATCAGCGGCGGAATAAACAGATAGGCTGATATCAGCGGAATCAGGACGCGCTTACGGCGATTATCCGTAAAGAATTTCTGCCCTTTGCGCAAAATAATCAGCGCGGAGAACATGCCCGAAAGAAAGAAGAACACTTCCATCCTGAAGGTGTGCACCATGCTCAGCAGTGCCGTGAATATTTCCGAGGGATCGCGCTGCGCGACATAATACCAGCCATTCTCACCCGGTAAACTCCGTGAGGCGTGTAATAACACCCCTTCCAGAATTAGGCCGGCACGCAGCAGATCCAGGCCAATATTGCGGCTGGATAAAAAGGATTCTGTTTTCACATTGCACATCCTGAAATGAGTTGTAACGCAATCATAATGATTCAGTCAGAATGCTAACACCGGATTAATCTGTATACATTATGTTTAGAAACGTTTCGGAATTTCGCCATAGTGTAAAGAATGTCACTGTGCAATGGCTATAAAGCTTAAGCCAGAATGTTCTGATGGTAAAAGTTATCGTCAGGCAGTGCTTATTCGCAGCTAACCGCCGGACAAATAGCGAAAACCCGCTACTTTACAATAAGTTATGGATTATCCGACTCGACTCGCAGTGCGAAAATTCGCTAATCAAACCGCGTTATGTCCTGAAGCAACCATGATGTTTTAAGCCGGCGACAATGCGGGATTTTCTGGCTGAAGGGAGGCTATTAGGCAGAGATGTTTTTTACCTGATTGAATTTAAATAACTTTTATTCAGCAAGCGGCTTTTTTCTCAGAGTTGACCTAATTTTCACCCGACAACCGTGCTTTCGGATTGTTGACCCGCAATCTCCCCTGTTAAGGTAATTCGCTTACGGTAAACAACCGATTCTCCATGTAACCTTGAGTATCAAAAGGCGGAAATTTGTTATGCAACGAGCGCTATCTGGCATCGTCACTTTGCTGATTACCACAGCCTGTCTGTGCAATACCGCATTCGCCGAAAGCGGCAAGCCCGATAATAACTTTATTATTGAAGCCTATGGCGGTTCAAGCACGCGTGGCGCTATGGCGATAAAGGAAAATGGCAAATTGCGCGCAATCTATATTAAAGACAATGAGATTGCTCTGATTAACCAGTGGTTACAGGAGAAGTATGGCGATGGTATTCGCGTCGTGAATAAAGGCGCGTCCTCATCGCAGGCCATGGACCTGTTAAATGGCAAATATTTCTACAAGAATAATAAAAGCTGGCGCGAAGAGATGAAGAAATCGCCGGCAAAAATCATTTTGCTGAATTTTGCCACCAACGATGCACGCCATTTCCATTTCCGCGATATAGAAAAGGATTACCAGGTTAGCCCGGATAAATATACTCAGGTGATGACACAGCTGATTACTATTGCCCGTGAAGAGGGTAAGCAGGTGATATTACAGGAACCGCACCCGATTTGTGGTCGCGCGGAGAAATGGCACGTTGCACCTTACGTCACCAAACTGGACGCGCTGGCTAAAGCGGAGTCGGTGCCGCTGGCGCGTCAGTATCAGCGCATCCTGCAGATGAAAGACTGGCAGTCGCTGATGTCACCCGATTGTATTCACCCGTCCGAACAGCTGTACCGCATGAAAGCAGAGGAAACTTTTTCGGTGCTGGTCTCCCACTTTAATACCGAGCTGGCTGCTGCCGGGCATGGCAAAAACCCGGATGGCGAGCAGGTGGCGAAACGCTAAGCCGGTGATTGGCTGACCAATGAAAACGGCTTAACGCGATAGTGTAGCGACATATTAACGGTAGTCTTTACCACCACGCTGTGTTATCCCTCGGGTTGTCGCGGAGGGATAACAATGAATATCAGTTTACTGAGCCAGTGTCCGCGGTTGCTGGATACGGTGGCAACTATGCTTCATCAGGAGTGGTCCGGCTTTTCTCACTGGCGCGACCGGAGCGCCATTCGTCAGCGCCTGCTGATGCGCAACGCGCATCCGGCAAAAACGTTTACGCTGGTCGCGTTGAACGCAGAAAATGAAGTGCTTGCCACCGCCAGCACGATTCTTCACGAGCTTGATGACATCCATGAACGCCAGTTCTGGATGGGCGAAGTACTGACTGTCGCGGCACACCGCGGTAAAGGCGTGGCCTCTGCTCTGGTATTGCGTTTAATTGAAGAAGCTCGCCAGCGCGATATGGCAGAGTTGTGGCTGTATACGCCGGATCAGCAGGCGTTTTACCGTCGCTATGGCTGGCAGGAAATCGAGCAGCGCATCGTGTCGTCAGAACAGGTTAGCGTGATGCGAAGGGAAATCTTTTAAGGAAAAGAAACAGAGGCAATTGTGCTCCCCGATGAAGTTGTAATTCTTTGTTTTAACGATGCTTTGATTTAAAACGATTCTTGTAGGTCGTATGTTGGCTACACAAGTATTCCCTGGTCGCCATAAATGGCGACCCTACAGGTTAATTGCACGGTTTTGTAATGTGTTTTACGTCACCATAAATGGCAACCCTGGCGGTAACGGCACAGTTTTGTAACGTGTTTTAGGTCACCATAAATGGTGGCCCTGCCGGGTAACGGCACTGTTTTGTAGGGTGCGCATTGATGCGCACCGGCATTAACAGGGTGATTTTTAAACTGAACGGCATTGCACGCTTTATGGCGACACGTCTTACGCTGGCCGCCATTCCGGGCGTGGTTAACTTACCCGGGCGATTGCTGGCTCAGCTTCTGCGGTGCCGCTGCGCCGTTCCGCGCCAGCGAAGCCGGTCGGCGTCTGGCCGGTGAAGCGGGTGAAAGCGATGCTGAAGGCGCTGGCAGAGCGGTAACCCACCCGTTCAGCCACGTCGGCTACTGACATGCGGCTGCTGCGCAGCAGATTTTTCGCCAGCGCCATGCGCCACGTCAGCAGATACGCCATCGGCGCCATGCCCACTGCATCGCGAAAACGCACGAAAAACGCCGAGCGCGATAGCGCCGCGTGTTTCGCCAGCTGGGGTACCGTCCAGCCATGGGCTGGCCTGGCGTGGATGGCGCGAATCGCCCCGGCCAGCCGCTCATCGGCCAGTCCCCGCATCACGCCAGGCGATGCATTCGCCGCTGGCATTGCGCGCAGCGCCTCGATCAGCAGTAATTCCAGCAAACGTTCCAGCACGATCTGCCGTGCCGGACGCTGTGCACGGCACTCATCCCTGACCAGCTGCACCAGCGTGGTCAGGCGCGATGCGCCACGCACATGAATAAACTGTGGCAGTAACGAGACAATCAATCCCGCGTCGGGTGCGGCAAACTGGCAGTAACCAATCAGCGTCTGAACCTCGGCTGGCTGCTGCCGATCGCCAAGCCACACCTCGCCCGGCGCAAGCATCTCCGGCACAGAATCAGGCGCATCTGCGGCCGGTGGCTGCTCGCTGGTCATGCAAAATTCCCACGCAGCCGGAATCAGGACAAAATCCCCCTGCTCAAGCGCAACCGGAGGATGACCTTTCATTTCTAGCCGACTGCGCCCCTCCAGCACCACGCAGTAAAACGGCTGGCCGGTCTCACTGCGCTGCACACGCCATAGTCCATTGGCACGCGCGCGTTTGGAATAAGCCGCCCCGGGCTGTAACAGTGACACCATTTCGGCGAGCGGATCGATCATAATGGACTCCTGCAAATGAAACCAGGACTGTACGTTGTAGTGAGTCCGGTAGTGGCACTCTATAGTGAGCTCTTACCCAACGCAATGCAGGAGTGAACCATGAAAACCATTTTAATCACCGGCTGCTCTTCTGGTTTTGGTCATGCTACCGCGCTCTGGTTTCTGGAGCGCGGCTGGAAAGTCATCGCCACCATGCGCACCCCGCGCGCCGAACTGTTTCCTGAATCCGCCCATCTGCGCCTGTTGCCACTGGATGTCACCGATGCCACCAGCATCAGGCAAACGCTGGCTGAAGCAGGAGAGATTGATGTGCTGGTCAACAATGCCGGCATCGGATTATTAACCTCGCTGGAAGGCGCGCCGATGTCCTCAGTGCGGGAGGTGTTCGAAACCAACACGCTGGGCACCATCGCCATGACGCAGGCGGTCATCCCGCAGTTTCGCGCGAAAAACAGTGGCATGGTGATCAATGTGACCTCGACGGTGACGCTGAAATCCCTGCCGCTGCTGGCGGTTTATACCGGCAGCAAAGCGGCCGTCAACGCCTTTACCGAGTCGCTGGCGCTGGAACTGCAGCCCTTTAATGTTCAGGTGAAACTGGTATTACCCGGGCTGGCACCCACCACCGACTTTGGCAAAAATGCCCGGCCGCGCATGGAAAACACCTTGCTGGAGCCTTACCAGCCGATGTTTGATAGCATCATCGCCGGCATGCAGCAGCCCCAGCCAACCACTAAAGCACAGGACGTTGCCGCTGCCGTGTGGCGTGCCGCGACCGATCCCGCCGCACCGATGCGCATCCCGGCCGGAGAAGATGCCGAAGCTTCGATGAAGCAATACGGTTAGCGATCTTTACGCTGGGCCAGCGCCTGCAGTGCCGCCAGACCGTCGCGCGCCAGCCAGCTTTGCAACGGGGCAAACAACGGTTCAGGCAGCGCCTCAGGCGCGAACCAGTGCCAGCCTGCGCACTTATCCGGTTCCCGCAGCTGCGGCTCGCCGCTGGCGTCCGACGCCACCATCAGCAGCGTAATATAGTGGCGGTTGACCGCCGGAAACACATCGCTGACGAAGGCACCGTTGTGTACGCTGTGCAGCTGTAAACCGGTCTCCTCCAGCACTTCCCGCCGCGCACAGGCTTCCGGGGATTCACCAAACTCCAGATGGCCGCCCGGCGCCGACCAGTCACCGGCACCGTGGCTGCCTTTACGCTGGCCGAGCAACAGCTTGCCATCGCGGAAAATTAATACGCCAACACCGACCTGCGGGGACATCATTGCTCCTGATTTATCGATCCTCTCACTCTGCACGGTTTATAAAACAGCGTATTCCGTCTGACAATGGTTTCCTGCCGTTATCGCTGGGGTTTGAGTCGCAGCGCCATCAGCATCAGTAGCAGCACGCCCGCCGCCATGATCTGCCACGCGCTGTCGAGTGATGCCGCGCGATCGCGCACAATGCCGGCTATCAGCGGCATCAGCGCGGCCAGCATATAGCCCCCGCCCTGCACAAACGACAGCAGCGCAGTGGCTTCTTCTGGCGTGCGGGTATGATCAAGCGTGACGATCAGCGATAGCGGAAACAGCGCACCGATCCCCAATCCCAGCAGCAGCGTCGGCAACCAGGCGCGTTCGCCGCCCAGCCACAGCAGTGCGATTAGCCCCAGCAGAATGGAAGCCAGCACCAGCAGCAGCGGCCAGCGGCGATCGCGGCAGCGATGAATCAGCGCGGAGAGCATAAATCCGGCGGCGACTTCGGTCAGGGTTAATGCGCCCAGCACGTAGCCGCTCTGCGCCGGCAGCCAGCCGTGTTGCATGTAAAATGGCGGCAGCCACGCCAGCACCAGCGTGTAAGCACCGGTGCCGATGCCAAAAAACAGCATCAACAGCCAGGCACGCGGCGTGCGGTGTACGCCGCCAGCCGGTGGCGTGTTTACTCTTGTGGTCACAGGTTGCAGGCGCAGCCACAGAATCAATGCGATCAGCGCCGGTAGCGACGGCAGCATCAGGGCGATCGTCAGTCCGGCATGGCTGGCGAGCGGCGCGGCGCTGGCTGCGGCCACTGCAGCTCCGGCCATAATACCGGTGGTGAACAGTGCCATTAACGTACCGGCACGCGAGGCGAAGTGACGTTTGATGAGCGCGGGCATCAGCGCCTGGATCAGCCCGATGCCGCAGCCGGCCAGCAGCGCGCTGGCGGTTAGCATGGTGGCACTGTGATCAACGCCACGCGCGCCACCCGCGAGCACCAGCACTATCAGGCCAGCGGTAATGCCGCGCGCTTCACCCAGCCTGCGCAGCAGCGCCCCGGCCAGCGCCGCCAGCCCCATCATAATGACCGGCAGCGTCGTCAGCAGGCTCAGCTGTGTGGCACTGAGCCCTGCATCGTGTTGCAGTTGCGGGAACAGCGGTCCGATGGCCGCCATCACCGGACGCAAATTCAACGCCACCACAAAAACCAGTAAAGCAAACATGCCAATAGCAGGTAAGGTACGATTCACATTCTGTCTCCATACGCCAAAGTATATTAACGTTAAGATACTTTGCGGAAGAACGATAGCGGGTGCGCACAAAGCGACACATTGCCCGCCGTGAACTGATGAGAGTTAACATGACTGACCACGTAGATTTTGTCGTTGCGCAATGGGCCAGCGCCATGCCGGAGCTGGACGCCTCTTCCATGGCGATTTTTGGCCGCATGCTGCGCCTGATGAAGCATCTGGCGAAAAAGCGCGCTGAGGCGCTGGCGCCCTTTGGTTTTCGCGACGGCGAATTTGATGTGCTGGCGACGCTGCGGCGTGCCGGCGCACCTTACCGCCTGTCGCCCACGCAGCTCTACAAATCGCTGCTGGTCACTTCCGGTGCCATGACCAACCGGCTTAACAGGCTGGAAGAAGAGGGATTGATTGCGCGTGTTGCCGATGCCGATGACAAGCGCAGCACGCTGGTGATGCTGACGCCGGCCGGGCTGGCGAAGATTGAGCAGGCGCTGCAGGTGCATACGCAAACGCAGAATACGCTGCTGGCCACGCTGGACGATCGGCAGCAGGAGCAGCTTGCCGCCCTGCTGCGTCAGCTGTTGCAGACAGCCGAACAGTAAGCCGGACGGGATGTGGCAAAAAATGAATTAATTCAGCGCGTTTTTCGCTATGTTAAGCATCCCACACCGCTTATTTTCGGACTGGCTATGCGTAACAAATATGCCCCTGCGCAAATCTTTATTCACTGGCTGACGCTGGTACTGGTGGCCACCGCTTACTGCACCATGGAGTTTCGCGGCTTATTCACGCGCGGATCCTGGCAAGGCTACACCATGATCGTCGGACATTTCAGCGCCGGCAGTTGTGTGCTGTTGCTGATGCTGTCACGCATTGTGCTGCGTTTTCGCCATCGCAGCCCGAAAATCGAACCCCAGCCGCCACACTGGCAAACCGGACTGGCGCATCTGATGCATCTGGCGATCTATCTGTTCTTTATCGTGCTGCCGATTCTCGGCATTCTTTCGCGCTTCTACATGGGCCGTAACTGGTGGATTTTTGCGATTCCGATGCCGGTCAGCGCCAGCCCGGATCCGGATTTTGCCGATATGCTGAGCGACTGGCACGAAACCCTCGCGCCATACGGCTACTGGCTGATTGGTCTGCACGCGGCGGCCGCGCTGGTGCATCATTATCTGATTAAAGACAATACGTTGCTGCGCATGATGCCGTCACGGCGAAACGGATGAAAGGAATAAGACGGTCGCCTGACGTGGCGACCGTCCTGATTTACGCAGCGTGCCGGCGATCGGTCACCGACCTCAGCTGAGGTGAAAACGTCCCACGGTATGCGCCAACTGTGCCGCCTGGTCTTCCAGCGAACTGGCGGCGGCTGACATCTGCTGGACCAGCGCGGCGTTCTGCTGGGTGGTGCCATCCATCTCGTTCACCGCGATCGTTACCTGGCTGATGCCGCGCGCCTGCTCGTCTGACGCGGTAACAATCTCGCCGATAATAGTGCGCACCGAGTTTACCGCCTGCGTCATCTCCTGCATGGTTTTACCGGCATCCTGCACCAGCTGCACACCGCTGCCGACGCGCTGCCCGGACTCTTCAATCAGCGCAGCGATGTCCTTCACCGCATTGGCGCTGCGCTGTGCCAGATTACGCACTTCCGACGCCACCACGGCAAAACCGCGTCCCTGTTCGCCGGCGCGCGCCGCTTCAACCGCGGCGTTGAGCGCCAGAATGTTGGTCTGGAAGGCGATGCTGTTGATAATGGCGGTGATGTCGCCGATTTTCTTCGCGCTGTCGTCGATTTGCGCCATGGTCTGCACCACCTGGCCCACCAGTGACTCACCGCGGCTGGCGATGTGCGTGGCGTTATCGGTCAGCGTCGTCGCCTGATGCGCGTTAGCAGCGTTGTGTTTCACCGTCGCGGTAATCTGCTCCATGCTGGCGGCAGTTTGTTCCAGCGCGGCCGCCTGCTCTTCGGTACGTGACGCGAGGTTGAGGTTGCCGCTGGCGATTTCACCCGCGCCCTGGCGCACCGACGCGCTGGCATCCTGAATCTGCCCGACAATCTCGCGCAGCTGGTTTTGCATGGTGTGCAAGGCGAAGAACAGACTGCTGCTGTCGCGCGCTTTCAGCGGGATGGCGTTATCCAGTTTGCCATCGGCCACCGCCAGCGCAATGGTGGCTGCGGTCAGTGGCTCACCGCCAATCGGCTTCAGCACTTTGCGACTAAATACCAGCCCAAGCAGTGCGCACACCACCAGGATACTGATCACCATTAAAATCACCGCGTTAATCAGCTGACGGTGCGCCGCTTCCATCACTTTGCTCACCGGAGCCACCACGCCGAGATACCATTTCTGATCGCTGTTACCGATCACCACCGGCCGCCAGGCTACCAGCGCATCCTCGCCCAGAATAGCGTCGTGCTGTTCGGTGACCGTGCTGCTGAAATTATGTGTGTCGCCCTTCCAGGCTTTGCTGGTCTGGCTTTTGTCCGGATAAGACACCACATTACCCGCGCTTGAGAGCAGCATGGCGTAACCGCTGCCTTCCCACGGTTTGATGCTGTTCACTTTTTCCTGCAGTGACGCCAGTGAGATATCGGACGTCACCACGCCCCACAGTTTGCCCTGGCTGATAATTGGCGCGGCCACCGAGGTCAGCAGCGTTGGCACACCGTTATAGGCATAGCTATAAGGTTCGATCAGCGTATCTTTCTGGCTTTTCTGCGGCAGCAGATAGTAATCGCCCTGGCCCGGCGTAAAGATTGAGGTCAGCGGATGCAGGGCAAAATTGCCGCCCTGGTCGCGATCGACGAAATAGGCGTAACGCCCTTTAGGTGCCGCGCCAGCCTGAGAGGCAAACTCAGCATCGCGTCCGTCAAACGCGTTTTCTTCGAAGATGACCGAAATAGAGAGATAGTCCGGATTATCACGCAGTGCAGAGACCAGCAGCTTATCGGCCACTTTACGGTCCTGCACGCCGGCAGCCGGCAGGGCAATCAGACTGTGGCCAAGGTTATGTGCGACATCGCGTGCGTAACTCAGCTCCTGCTGGATTTGCAGCGCCTGACTCTGCGCAATCTGCTGTAAGTAACTTTCCGCCAGCGATTTTTGCTCATTGCTGGACTGCCAGCTGAGCACGCCGATAGTCACGGCGAAGCCGAGGGTGATGGTTAAGGCGCCCGTCAGCAGCATTTGTGTGCGGGTGCTCATTTTTTTCTTATTAGATACGGTTGTGGCCATGTCGGCGCTCCTGGTGTTGACACTTTATTACTGAAAAAGAATCACGCCCTGTGCACCTGCATCCCTGTAATCACTCTATCGGCGCACAATCCGGGAACTTGATGGCCTGGCAGGTCCGATCAGAAAACCATCAACCGCTGTTGTGGCGTCGGGTCGCCATTAAAAACGCTAAGACGATGCAGTAAAAAAGAGGGAATTTGATCTGGCGCAAGATCGCCACTTCGTTGTGCTGTCAGGTTATTGCGTACGGGCGCAACGCGCCGCATAACAAGAGGAATGCAACATGGCAGGTAAATTGAGTCTGGCAGGGTTAATGGTGATCTGGCTGGTGTATGTGGCGTGGATGGTCAGTTACTACTCAGGCACCTTCTCTCTTTTCACGCACTGATCGTTAGCACGGTTCCCAGGCCAGCGCAGAGGCTGGCCCGGATTCAGCAGCAGTGCAAAGCGAACGCGCTGTTCCTCAGGCGGCTTTGACCGCACGCACCTTCTTCTCTTTTTCCGGCGCAGCCGTATCGCTGTCTTCAGCAGCGGTTTCGCCGCTGTCTTTCACCGCGTCCGGCAGTTTGCTGGTGCGCAGAATGTGTTGCACCGCGTCTTTCTGTTCGGCCAGCAGCATACCCAACGCTTCGGCCTGGGCCTCATCCATCGCTGGCTGATGTTGCTGCAGCCAGTCGGTGAACGCGTCGGCCATATCGAGCATCTTGTCCCATGCATCTGCGTCTTTTTTATTGGCAAACGTCATCTTCTCTTCACCCTTTCTGACCACAACATATTTGGTTTCGACTGCCATGATGCACCTCATTTACTGTGTTTATATACAGTATATTTCATTCAGCTTTTTTAGCCAACGATTTTCTGCTTGCCGTTTAAGCCAGCAGCTCTTCAAGGAAGGTTGCCAGCGCTTTGCGCGGATCGTCCTCTTCAGACACGATCATCTCAATGCCCCACTGCCCCAGTACCTCTTTCGCCACCGGATTATTGCGGTTGGTGAACAGGTAGGATTTAGGCCGTGCGGTCGCCAGCCCGGTGCGGCCCCACATTTTGGTCAGGCGATAAAACAGCAGGCGGATATTGAAATCGCTGATGCTATAGCCAACAAACAGCACGGAGTTACCCATGACATCATGGGTCAGTTTGATATCCAGCGGCGAGTCAAAATAGAGCCGCTCAAAGTAGCTGCTCTCATCCAGCACGATGGAGGTATCATCGTCAAAATCGCCATGAAGTTTAATAATATGGCGCTTATCTTCGGTCAGCGACACCAGATCGGCGGCGTTAGCGACCTTGCTGTACGGCACATTGTGCGCTTCATGCGCCATCTCCAGCCAGCGGTCGTAATTGGTGGTATAGATGCGCGAGAAATTGCCCTGGGTGATCATGGTGTGGATTTCAGAGCTGCGCACGTCGATGTCCGGACGGTGCCACTCGCGATCCATCCAGCTGCGCAGCGGGCCGAGCGAGCCTTTGCGCTGTTTGTAATACTCCGCCAGCGACAAATGGGTGCCGTAGGTATTGAAGATTTTCGGATCGTAGCCCAGCTCATTAGCCAGATGTGCAATCAGCTCGTGCCACTCCGGCAGTCCGAGATTGCGTGAGATGCCCGCACCGGCGAACAGAATCAGTTTGCCGGCATCGTAAGCGCGTTTGAGTTCCGGTTTCATGCCAGTCCCCGCGAAGTTTTCAGAAAGGTGGCAAAGCGATCCAGCGCCAGGCGGCGCATTGAGATTTCGTTTTTCAGTTCGCCCATTTCAGCGAATGTCTGGGTGTGCCCTTCCGGGATAAAGACGCAGTCCCACTGAAATTCGCGTGGCCCCGCCGGCTCCCGGGCAATGGTGCCGCGCAGCTGGCCTTCAAACTGGTACATTTTGCGCCCGTCACAGTAGCCGAGGACGGTTTTGGCGGTCACGCCCGGGCTGTCCAGGCCGTTCACCAGTTTGGTAAAGCGTTCCGCGTTCAGCCGGCTCCAGAAAATGCGCGTCAGACCGGCGGGCAGGCCATTGAGCCCATCCAGATATAGGCCGGTATGCTCGACAAACAGCGGGCGGCCAATGATTGAAAAGGCTTTAGTCAATTTGTCACGAACCAGCTCCACCTCATTTTCGGTCTGAATCTCTTCAATACGGCGCGCAATGGGCACCACTTCGACACCCACCGGCTCAAGGATGGTACGCACCTCGGCCAGCTTGAGTTCATTAGCAGATAAGAAACGAATTTTCATTGCAATCAGTATGTTGAAAGTGGGTTAGTCCAACCTGGTGACGCGTATCCGGCTGCGGTTCCGGCTGTTATTGTCCGGCACGCTGTCGCCGCGCCGCGTGGTCATTCTACTCTGCGGCGACCTCACTGGCGAGGAACAATCGGGCCGCGCTGCGCGCGCCTTCGCCGGTATAGCGCATCGCTTATCGCTGGCGGCGTTAAATATTGCACCTGAATGCGTTAATAGCGCTATTTGACGCCGCTTATGTCAAATATAAAAATCCGCGCTTAACGCGCAAATAATCTGAAAACAATTATGACAGTCGTCTCGCTTAAATATATTATGTGGCGTTTACACCTTCACGCGTCATGACAATAAAACCCGGAACCGTTTATGAACCCTTTGTTGAGTTCAGCCTGGTCGCGCATCCGTAATCTGCCCTTCATTCTGCAGGGTGATAGCCCGGAAAAAAAGCTCCGCCTGACGCTGCTGATTGCCGGCGTCGCCAGTATCGTGGCCGGTATCTTTATGGCAACACTGAATTTCAGTCGCGGTCATCATGACATTGGCTGTCTGTATATCGCCAGTATAGCGCTGGGGGGCTACATCATCATCGGCGCCTTCAGCGACCGGCTGGAGCGGCATCTGGCGATCATTACCCATGCGTTATTATTAACCATCATCGTGCTGTTGCTGGTGGATAATCATCACGCTGCCGGCAAGCGTTCAGAATATAACTATCTGGTGGCCTTGATCATCGGTTCGGCACTGGTGTTGCGCCAGCAATCCTTTTATCTGAGTAAAATATTTCCGCTGCTGTGCCTGCTGTGTTATCTGTTTTTTGTCACCACCGGTCTGATCTGGGAAAATAATCGTTTCCATCTGAATATTCCGCAGGAAGCCGTTTTTACCGTTTTCAATTGTGCGGTGCCGGTGACGGCACTGCTGTCGACCGTGTTCACCTATGGCGGTAATTATTCCGCCACCGATCTTATCAAGCGCGAGCTCGCGTCCGCCATCGAGCGCCAGCAGCTGGAGCTCTATTATCAGCCGCAGGTCGATGGCGACAAAAATCTCATCGGTTTTGAAGCGCTGCTGCGCTGGAAGCACCCGGAGAAAGGCTTTATCTCGCCGGAGGTGTTTATTCCGGTAGCCGAAAAAAGCGGGCTGATTATCGATATTGGCAAGTGGGTGCTGGAGCGCATGCTGCAGCAAATCGTTGAGTGGGATCGCGTGCTGCGGCTGCCTCCGCTGGTGTTTTCCATCAATATCAGCCCGCTGCAGTTGATGCACCGCGACTTCACCCATGACACGCTGCTGACGCTGTCGCATTACAAAATCCGTCCCGAGCGGCTGAAGTTTGAAATTACCGAGACCACCTTTATTTACGATCAGCAGCGCATTGGGGATGTCATCAACCACTTCAGCCAGTTAGGGATCAAATGGGCGATCGACGATTTCGGCGTCGGTTACTCTTCGCTTAAGTCACTGAGTGATTTCGCTATTGATGATATTAAGATTGATAAATCCCTGATCATGCACATTTTTGAAAACGAATCGGCGGCGATTGTGGTGCAAAAGACCATTGAGCTGTCGCGCGCGATGGGGCTGAACGTGCTGGCGGAAGGGATTGAGAGCGAGGAGTATTTCGAGCACCTGCGCAATAAGGGCTGCCATTTATTCCAGGGTTACCATTTTGCCCGCCCGCTGCCCGCCGCCGAAGCATTGCAGTGGATAAAAAAAGCAGGATAAACCGGGCGAGCCTTCATTTTTTAAGCCGGTGCGCAGCAATGCGCACCCTACGAAAGCCCGAGCGAGCCGTAGGGTCGCCATTTATGGTGACCACACCGTGCGCCTGACCACCCCGCCCTAATTATCCTGATAAACAATCCCGGGCGGATTAACCTGCGAAATCTCCACCGCCTCGCCCTCTTCACCCCATCTTGCCAGCACCTGGTGGTACTGGCCGCCAGCGATAGCGCCGTTGATCGCCTGCTGCAGCGCCACGTCCAGGCCATTGCCCTTCTTCGTGGTGACCGCCACCCAGGCGCGAAACGGTCCGTGCCCGACAATTTTGGTTTGCCCGCGCGAAGCCACTTTCCACGCCGCCATGGCCTGCGGGCCGAATGACGCATCGGCCCGGCCAGAGAGCAGCGCCAGCGTGGCGGAAGCATCATCGTTGAGATAAATCGGCTGCACCGGGGCAAGGCCCTGCGCCCGATTCTTCTCATCCCAGCTCAGTAAGATTCGCTCCTGATTGGTACCGGAGCCCACGATAATCCGTTTGCCGGCCACGTCTTCCCGGCGACGAATCGCGCTGATTTTACTGTCCGCTTTCACCGCGAAGGCGTGGTTATCCGCGCGATAGGTGGCGAAATCAAACTTCTGCTTACGCTCCTCGGTCACCGCGATATTAAACATCGCCACATCATAGCGCCCTGCCGTGATGCCCAGCGGCCAGTCCTCCCACGCCGCCGGCACCAGCCTGAGTTTCAGACCGAGGCTGTCGGCCAGCAGGCGCGCAATGTCCGGGTCGCTGCCGATCAGCGTTTTATTATCGGACGCCCAGAGGCCAATCGGCGGTGAATTATTGGCTGAAGTGGCGACGGTTAAATAGCCGGGTTGAACAAAATGAAACCCGGCGGGGATCTTCGCGATCGCCTGCGGATTGGCCGCCATGGTGATCGGCGTTTCGTTATGACTGGCGTCCAGCTGTTGCGCGCCTGTCGCGGGTGCCGCCAGCACCGCACCCGCCAGCGCGACTATAATCACCGGCTTCATTACAGCACCCGGGCGAGGAAACGCTTGGTGCGCTCATGACGCGGCTGATTTAGCACCTGCTGGCTGCTGCCCTGCTCAACCACGCGCCCGTCAACCATAAACACCACGTTATCCGCCACTTCGCGCGCAAAGCCGATCTCGTGCGTGACAATCACCAGCGTGGTGCCGGAGCGCGCCAGCTTTTTAATCACATCCAGCACTTCGCCCACCAGTTCCGGGTCGAGCGCCGAAGTCGGCTCATCAAACAGCATCACGCTTGGGTTGAGCATCAGCGCACGCGCAATCGCAATGCGCTGCTGCTGACCGCCAGAGAGATGCCGCGGCCAGGCATCGGCTTTGTGCCGCAGGCCGACCACATCCAGCAGTTCACCGGCGCGATCGATCGCTGCCCGGCGCGACAGCTGACGATGGGCAATCGGCGCTTCAATCAGATTTTCCAGCACCGTCAGGTGCGGAAACAGATTGAAGTTCTGGAACACATAGCCGACGTTGATGCGCTGCCGCAAAATCGCCTTCTCTTTCAGCTCATACAACTTATCGCCGCGCCGCTGGTAGCCGATGTAATCGCCATCGATCTGAATAAAGCCTTCATCCACGCGCTCCAGATGGTTGATGGTGCGCAGCAGCGTCGATTTGCCAGAACCGGACGGTCCGAGGATCACCGTCACCGAACCGGGAGCCAGCTCAAGCGACACCTCATCCAGCGCTTTATGCCGGCCAAACGTCTTGCTGACGCCGGTAATACTGATGGCGCCGGTGGTATGCAGATAGCGGTAATCAATGGCTTCGGACATGAGACAGCTCCTCGTTGACGGCAGGGTTCACGCTGCGGTTGCGCCACTGGCGCCAGCGCGAAGGTTGCGGTTCACGCGTGACGCTGCGTGCCAGCCAGCGCTCGACGCTGTGCTGCAGCAGAGACAGCACGGTGGTGATGATCAGATACCAGGCGGCCCCGACCATCAGCAGCGGGATCACCTGCTGGGTGCGGTTGTAGATCATCTGGATGGTGTAAAACAGCTCGGGCATCGCCAGCACATACACCATTGAGGTGCCCTTGGCGAGGCTGATGATCTCATTAAAGGTGGTGGGAATAATCGCGCGCAGTGCCTGCGGCAGAATGATGCGAAACGTGCGGCGCGACGACGATAATCCCAGCGCCGAAGCGGCTTCAAACTGACCGTGATCGACACCGAGAAACCCGCCGCGAATAATCTCCGCGCTATACGCGCTCTGCACCAGCGTCAGGCCAATCACCGCCGCCGGGAACTGGCCGAGCACGTTGATGGTCTGGAAGTGCCCCCACGACAGAGTGGTGAACGGAATACCGAACGACAGCGTGTCGTACAGGTACGAGAAGTTATATAGAATGATCAGCACCACAATCAGCGGCAGCGAGCGAAACAGCCAGATATAGCCAAACGCCAGCGTGCTCAGCAGCCACGATGACGAGAGCCGCGCCAGGGCCAGCAGGCCGCCGAATATCAGGCTCAGCAGCGTGCCGCACAGCGTCAGCAGCAGCGTTTGTCCCAGACCATTGAGGATCACCGGATCGAAAAACCAGCGGGCAAACACGCTCCACTCCCAGCGCGGATTAAAGGCCACGGAATCGATCACCGCCGCAAGGATAAACAGCGCGATGATGGCACCGACGGTACGCGCCGGATAGCGTGCCGGCACCACGGTCAAAGGTTGTTGCTTACTCATGGTGGCTCTCCTTAGCTGGCCTGCGCCACGTTGTGCACATCAATGACTTTGAGAAAACGCAGCCGGCCATCGTGCGGCGGCTGGCCGTAAATCTCCATATCTTCGCGCAGCTCAAACTGCGGCTGATAGCCGTGGCCGATATACAGCTGCACCGCTTCCGGCTGACGAAAACCGGTGGTGAGAAACACGCGCTGATAGCCTGCGCGCAGCGCCCGGCGCTCCAGCTCCTGCAGGATCAGCAG
Source organism: gamma proteobacterium symbiont of Lampromicra miyakona (assembly GCF_059730895.1). Classification (NCBI taxonomy): domain Bacteria; kingdom Pseudomonadati; phylum Pseudomonadota; class Gammaproteobacteria; species gamma proteobacterium symbiont of Lampromicra miyakona. Next base: position 439,399 of record NZ_AP035933.1, read on the forward strand.
TGCCAGTCCCTGACGGCGCAGGTCACGCCGCGTCCAGATGCGCTTCAGTTCGGCGGTGGTAGCATCCCACGGTTTGTAGGCGCCCATGGCGATGATCTCACCGTCGCGCTCCAGCACGATGAACAGCCCGCGCGGCGGCAGATACCACTCGGTCAGCTCAACTTCATTGTGTTTCCTGAAGAAATCGCCGTAGCGTGCTGCATATTCACCAAACAGACCGTCAAGAATCGGCTGCAGCTCCGGCGCTTCCGGTGACACTTCGCGGAAAAATTGCTGGCTCATGCCGCCTCCTTAATCGCCCAGTCCGGGCGGATTGATCTCGGAACGATCCAGACGCTCCACGCCTTCACCCCAGCGGTTCAGCACCTTGTCGTAGTCACCGTTTTTGATCACGCCGTTGAGCGCGGTGTTGATTGGCTGCACCAGCCCGTTGTCTTTCTTCACCGTCACCGCGATGTGCGCCGCCTTCGGCCAGCCACCGTCCACGCTGCCCACCAGCCGGGTCTTTTTGGTCAGCGCCGCTTTCCATGCGCCAATCACGTTAGGGCCGAAGTAAGCGTCGGCGCGCCCGGCCTGTAGCGCCAGCGTCTGCGCAGCGTCATCTTTGGTATAAACCGGTGTGAAAGGCTTCAGTCCCTTAGCCTGATTCTCTTTATCCCAGGCCAGCAGGATGGCCTCCTGATTGGTGCCGGAGCCAACGATGATGCGCAGGCCGGCGATATCTTCTGCCTTGCTCAGCGAGGTAATCGGGCTGCCGGTTTTCACATAGAAGCCCAGCGAATCTTTGCGGTAGGTGGCAAAATCAAAACGCTGTTTACGATCTTTGGTCACCGTCACGTTGGTGATCGCCGCGTCATATTTGCCCGATGCCACGCCCAGCGGCCAGTCCTCCCACGAGGTGGGCACGATGTTGAGCTTCAGCCCGAGGCTGTCGGCCACCAGACGCGCGATATCCACCTCACTGCCCAGCAGCGTTTTATTGTCGTCGCTGAATACCGTGAGCGGCGGCGAGTTGAGTGCCGCCACCGCCACGGTGAACGATCCCGGCACGGCAAATTTGTGGCCCGCCGGAATTTGCGCCACGGCGGCAGGATTCTCTGGCGTGTTGATGGGCGTTTTATTGGCGGCAAGGCTCACCTGCTGACCATTGACGGCCACGTCCTCGGCCAGTGCCGCACTGCTCAGGCTCAGTAACAGCAGCACAATCAGGGATTTTTTCTGCATAGCGTGTTTTCTCATCGTTATTGTGGTGTGAACTGGTTGAGCGGTTGTTTCAGACCAAAGCTGGCGCGCAGCGTGCTGCCCGGGTATTCGCGACGCGTCAGGCCGCGCGCCTGGAGAACCGGAATCACCTGATCAACAAAACGCTCGAAGGTGTCCGGCGTGCCGCCCTGAATAATGAAACCGTCAGTGGCTTCGGTTTCGAACCACAGCTGCAGACCATCCGCTACCTGCTGTGGCGTGCCGTGAAACAGCGGACGCGGCGTCGTGGCTTCCAGCGCCGCCTGGCGCAGCGTATGGCCGTGTTCACGCGCTTTGCGTTTGATTTCGTCGGTGGTGCTACGGAAACTGTTCTGGCCAATATCGCCAATGTCCGGGAAAGGCTGGTCGAGCGGATACTGCGAGAAGTCGTGATGGTCAAAGAAGCGACCAAGGTAGTTGAGTGCATCCTCAATCGAGACCAGCGCCGCGGTGGTCTGGTACTGGCGCTCGACGTCTGCGTCATCCTCCCCCACGATCACACTGACGCCCTGGAAAATGTGCAGATCGCCCGGTTCACGCCCGTTCGCCACCAGCTGCTGCTTCACATCCCGGTAGAACGCCTGCGCCTCTTCGCGCGTTGGCTGATGGGTGAAGATGGCATCGGCATGACGCGCCGCCAGCTTGCGGCCATCTTCCGAGGCGCCCGCCTGAAAGATAATCGGCCGGCCCTGCGGCGTGCGCTCAATGTTCAGCGGCCCCTGTACCTGGAAAAAATCACCGTGATGATTCAGCGTGTGCAGTTTGTCAGGCGCATAGAACTGACCGCTGGCTTTATTGCGCACAAACGCGCCCTCTTCCCAGGAATCCCACAACCCTTTCACCACCTGCAGGTACTCGTCGGCGATGCGGTAGCGCAGCGCATGCTCGGGATGCTGCTGACGCGAAAAGTTTTTTGCCGAGCCCTCCAGCGGCGATGTCACCACATTCCAGCCCGCGCGCCCGCCGCTGAGATGGTCGAGACTGGCGAACTGGCGGGCGACGGTGAACGGCTCACTGTAGGAAGTGGACACCGTACCGACCAGACCGAGATGCTCGGTGACGCCGGCCAGCGCCGACAGCAGCGTCAGCGGTTCGAAACGGTTAAGAAAGTGCGGGATCGATTTCTCATTGATGAACAGGCCATCGGCGACAAACAGGAAATCCAGTTTGCCAGCCTCGGCTTTACGGGCGATACGGCGGGCGTAATCAAAACTGATGCTGGCATCCGCCTGCGCCGCCGGATGACGCCAGGCGGACATGTTGCCGGATGCGCCGTGCAGAATGGTGCCGAGGCGCAGTTGTCTTGCAGTCATAATCGTCTCTCTTTGCTCATGGCGCAGCCTGCCGGCGATAGCCTTATCGCCGTACAGCGCTGCCAGAAATGGAAGGAAATCAGTTAAGGATGACGTCGCGACATCGCGCGTTTAGCTGCTGCAATGCCTGTTGCGCCAGCTGACTGAAGTAGTGTGCCGCCGGGGCGATCAGCGCTTCATCGGGGTTGAAGCCACCGTGATGCAGGCCAAATTCACTGGCGCTGCCAATGCTGACAAACGCGCCCGGGAGCTGCTGCAGGTAATAAGCGAAATCTTCACCGCCAAGGTGCAGCTCAGCCTGTTGCACCTGATAACCCACCTGCTGCGCCACCTGACTGGCAAACTGTGCCCAGTGGGCGTCGTTCTCCAGTACCGGCGGCCCCGGATGCCAGCTAAAGGTGGCCGTGGCACCGCTGGCGGCAGCGATATTGACCACTACCTCGCGCGCACGCTGCTCCAGCTGCGCGCGCACCTGTTTATCGTGCGTACGCACCGTGCCGCCAAATTCCGCTTCAGCCGTCGGCTGACCGTCGTGCCTGTGCGCATCAATCCGCGTGACGCTCAGCACCAGACTGTCCAGCGTATTAAAGCTGCGGCTGGTGAGGGATTGCAGCGCCTGAATAATCTGGCTGGCGACCAGGATGCTGTTCACGTCCGCGCGGGTGCTGTGCACGCGCACCACAAATTTATCGGCGTTGGCATAAAACGCACCGCTGCGCGTGGCAAAGGTGCCCGTGGGCAAACCCGGTTCGTTGTGCATGCCAAAAATCGCCTGTACCTGATCCAGCACCCCCGCGTCGATGAACTGGCGCGCGCCCTGGGCAATCTCTTCCGCTGGCTGGAACAGGATGCGCACCCGCCCCGCTAGCTGAGCTTCCCGTGCTTTCAGCTGCAGCGTGGCACCCAGTATCACCGCACTGTGCACATCGTGACCGCAGGCGTGCATGACGCCGGCTTGCCGTGAACGAAAAGGCAGCCCGGTGGCTTCATGGATCGGTAATGCATCAATATCGGCACGCAGGGCGATCAGAGGCGCGCCCTGACCCACTTCCGCCACCACGCCGGTGTGCAGCGGATAATCCAGCAGGCGCACGTCAGCCTGCTGCAGCCAGCGGCGCAGCCGCGCGCTGGTTTCCACTTCATGACCGGAGAGTTCCGGCCAGCTGTGCAGCTCGCGCCGCCAGTCAATCAGCTGCTGTTCGCTTACTATCGTCACAGGACCTCCCGGTCAGGCGCTAACCAGACGATGCGTCGCCAGCAGTTCGAGGGATTTCACCCGCGCCTGCTCCTCCGCCACCGGCGTATCAATAACAAACTCTTCAATGCCGTAGCGCTGGTGCAGCGCATCAAGCTGCGCGTGCACCTGTGCCGCGGTCCCTTTCAGCAGCGACGGCGTGCGTGGCTCAATCACGTAGTCACTGAAACCGCCCTGACGCACATAGCGCTCAGCCTGTTCAATGCTACCGACGTTAACGCTCTGTCCGCCCGTCACGCTGACGTGATAAATGCGCAGTGTGTCGACCAGCAGGTCGGCTTCTGCCGGCGAATCCGCCACCACTACCTGTACCGCCACCAGCGCACGCTGACCCTGACTGTGCTGGCGATAGCTGTTCAGCACCTGCGCCATCAGTTGCGGATCGCCGTTGTGGTGTGCGGCGAACACCAGCTGCCAGCCGAGCTCTGCCGCCAGTCGGGCGCTCGCTTCGCTGGCTCCGAGCAGAAAGCGATTGGCCGGACGCGGCGGCTGCGGCGTGGCGCGCAGGATCTCCTCATCCCCCACCGGCGGCACACTGAGCCAGCTATCCAGCAGCGCCAGCTGTTCGGCAAAGCTGCCTTTCTCCTGCTGGTGCACCCCCAATTGCAGCGCGCGGGTGGAAAGCGGCAGTCCGCCGGGCGCTTTCCCCACGCCCAGGTCGATACGTCCAGGTGCCAGCGCAGCCAGCAGGTTGAAGTTTTCCGCCACTTTATAAGGGCTGTAGTGCTGCAACATCACGCCGCCGGAACCCACGCGGATATGCCGGGTCTGGCCAATGATCCAGGCAATCAACAATTCCGGCGAAGGACTCGCCAGCTGGTCGCTGTTGTGGTGTTCCGCCAGCCAGAAGCGGTGATAACCCCAGGCTTCCGCGCGCTGAGCCAGCTGCAGTGTGCGATGCAGGGCCTGCGTGGCGCTCTCACCTGCTGCAATCGGTGATTTGTCGAGCAAACTCAGTCGGTATGACATGCGCCTGTTCCTTATTTCGATGAATAGGGTTGCGATGAATATGGCGCTTAGTTTGGCGGGGAGATTTATATTTCGTAAAACAACTAAATCGGCAAAGCGAATCAGGAAATGAGAAATAGTCATAATACTGGTGGATGAAAGCCTGATTTTTCGTAAAGCGGATTTCGCTTTCTGTCGGGGTAACATTACGCGAGGAAGTAATGATCTGCAGCAGCAATAACATCAGTGCAGGTTTTCAGGTTGAGAAAAAAAAATTTTATCGGGCCAGGAAAACAACCCGGTAATTGCGGCATACAATTAATTCTCCGCTTTTGTTATTTTCGCAAAAGCTTAGTGCAATTCATTGGTTCAACTCACGGGTTGCACATTTGATGATGATTTCAGCCCACCGGGCACTTGATAACAAAGGAAATCATCATGAAGACGCATTTTCACTTGCGGGCGCTGAGCTTAGCCCTGCTGACAGGGATATTTAGCGCCCACGCGGCGGAGACGCCGGTCAAAGGCGGCACGCTGATTTATCTGGAACAGCAGGCACATACCAATCTTTATCCGCCGGCCGGGGGTTTTTATCCCAACGGCGGCATTCTCAATCAGATCACCGACAAACTGACGTGGCAAAATCCGAAAACGCTACAGGTGGAACCGTGGATTGCCGAAAGCTGGAGCAGCAACGCGGATAAAACGGAATACACCTTTAAAATTCGCCCTGGCGTCACTTTTTCCGATGGCACGCCGCTGGATGCGAATGCCGTGGCGAAAAACTTTGATACTTACGGACTCGGTAATAAAGCCCAGCGCCTGCCGGTGTCTGAAGTGATTAATAATTACGAACGCAGCGAAGTGGTTGATCCCCAGACGGTGAAGTTTTATTTCAAACAGCCCTCACCTGGATTTTTACAGGGCACGGCCACCATTGGCTCCGGGCTGGTTTCTCTCAGCACGCTGCAACGCAGTTTCGACCAGCTCGGCGATGCGCGCCATATTATTGGCTCCGGGCCGTTTGTGGTCAGCGATGAAAAGCTCGGGCGGGAAGTGGATTTAACCGCGCGCAAAGATTACCAGTGGGGACCGAAAAACAGCACCCAGCAGGGACCGGCGAATTTGGCTGGCATCAAATTTATCGTCACACCGGAAGATAGCGTGCGCATCGGCGCGCTGCTGGCCGGCCAGGCCGATTTTATTCGCCAGGTGCAGGCGTATGACGAAAAACAGGCGCAGCAGCAGGCGTTCCCGGTTTACGCAGCGCCGACGCGTGGCGTCAACGACAGCATCAGCTTCCGCCCGGATAACCCGCTGGTCAGCGATCTGCGTGTACGTCAGGCGCTGTTACACGCGACCAACGCGCAGCAGGTGGTGCAAACCCTGTTTTCACCTAACTATCCGCAGGCCACCTCGGTACTCGCCGCCTCGGCCGCCGGGTATGTCAACCTCGCGGACAAACTGAAATACGATCCCGCCCGCGCCAGGCAACTGCTTGATGAGGCTGGCTGGCAGCCCGGCAGCGACGGCATCCGCGCTAAAGCGGGGCAAAAGCTGGCCCTGACCGTGTATGAATCGCTGCCGCAGCCGCAGAACAAAGAAGTGCTGCAGCTGGTGGCTCAGCAGTGGCGTCAGGTTGGCGTCCAGCTCACGGTGAAAGCCGGTGACGCCGGCAGCCGCACGCTGGACAACCTCGATCCGCTAAAAACCCCGCTCACGGTCTCGGAAGTGGGCCGCGCCGACCCGGACGTGGTGAAGAGCATGTTTTATCCCGCCAACCGCGATGCGCTGCTGCAAAAAGGCGGCTCCAGCGACAAAGTCCGGCATTTCCGTGACGACCAACTCAACAAGCTTTTGGTGGCGATCTCGGCCGAAGTCGATCCGGCGAAACGTCTGGCGCTCACCGGAGACGCCCAACGTTATCTGCTGGATCAGGCTTATGTGATCCCGATCTTTGAAGAGCCGCAGGTGTTTGCCGGCGCGCCGTGGCTGAAGGGCGTGAGCTTTGAAGCCGTAGGCCGACCGTCGTTCTACGGCGCATGGCTGGAAAAACATTGAGAGGATAATGATGCGACACGCACTGCTGCATAGAGCGGGACAAAGCCTGCTGGTGTTATGGGCGGCGTTTACCCTGTCGTTTCTGCTGCTGCAGGTGCTGCCGGGCGATGCGGTGCTGATCAAGTTCCAGAATCCGGATCTGGGTCTCAGCCCGCAGCAAATTGCAGAGATGCGGCAGGCCTACGGTGCCGATAGCCCGATCTGGCAGCAGTATCTGCATACGCTGCTGGCGATGCTGCGCGGTGACTTTGGCTACTCGGTGCAGGCAGGTGTGCCGGTCAGCGATCTGCTGGGCAGCAATCTGCCCGCCACGCTGCAGCTGGCGCTGGCCGGATTTGCCGTTGCCTGCGTGGTCGCCTTCGCACTGGCGGCGCTGGCGCGACTGCCGGCGCTGTGCCTGCTGCGTACGCTATTGCAGTCGCTGCCGGCACTGTTTATTTCGCTGCCGACGTTCTGGCTTGGCATCGCGCTGATTCAGCTGTTCTCCTTTCAACTGCGCTGGATCCCGGTGATCAACCCATCGCCCCTGCAGGGGCTGATTCTGCCGGTGCTGACCGTCGCCGTGCCCATCTCCGCCCCACTGGCCCAGATTCTGCTGCGCAGCATCGATCAGGTTGCTACTCAGCCGTTTGTCGCCGTGGCCCGCGCCAAAGGTGCCAGCGCACAACACGTGCTGTGGCGGCATATCATGCGCAACGCGCTGCTGCCGGTGCTCAATGTGGCCGGTTTGCTGCTGGGGGAATTGATCGCGGGCGCGCTGATTACCGAAACCGTGTTCGGCTTAAGCGGCATCGGCCAGCTGACCCAGCAGGCGGTCAACAATCAGGATGTGGCGGTGTTACAGGCGGTGGTGATGATCTCCGCACTGGCGTTTGTGCTGATCAACCTGCTGGTCGATCTGCTGATGCCGCTGTTCGACCCACGTCTGCAAACCGTAGCCGGAGGAAATTCATGAGTCTGGTCGATTACTCTACCGCGCGTCAGGGACAGCCGGCCTTGCGGCGCGATCGTGCCCGTCGCCTGCAGCCTGGCTTGTGGCTGGCATGGACGGTGCTGGCGCTGGCATTCGTGGCGGCCGTGGCACCGCAACTGTTCACCCACTATAGCCCGACCGAAGGCATTGCCGGCGCGCAGCGCTTAGCGCCGCACAGTGCGCACTGGCTCGGCACCGATCAACTCGGACGCGACCTGCTGGCGCGCATCGTCTATGGCGCCTCGCAGTCGCTCTCTGCGGCGGTCGCAGCGGTGGCGATGGGGCTCACTGGCGGAACCGCGCTGGGCGTCCTGGCTGGGGCCGTGGGCGGCCGCGGTGAACAGGCACTGATGCGACTGGTTGATGTGCTGCTTTCAATCCCGGCGCTGCTGCTGTCATTAAGCCTGCTGATCCTGCTGGGTTTTGGCACCGTGCACGCTGCGCTGGCGGTGGGCATCGCCTCGATTGCCAGTTTTGCCCGGCTGGCGCGCGGCGAAGTGGTGCGGGTACGCCGCAGTGAATATGTGGAAGCGGCTTTCGGCAGTGGCGGCCGTTTCTGGCAGGTACTGTGGCGCCACATTGTCCCGAACTCGCTGACCGCGGTGATTGCCTTCGCCGCACTGCAGTTCGGTCAGGCCATTCTGGCGCTCTCAACCCTCAGCTTTCTCGGCTATGGCACGCCGCCACCGACCCCCGAATGGGGTTTGCTGATCGCCGAAGGCCGCAACTATCTGGCTACCGCGTGGTGGCTGACTACCTTTCCCGGCGTGGTGGTGGTCGCCGTGGTGCTGGCGGCGAATCGCGTCAGCCGTCAGCTGGCAGGAGGTGACGCATGACAGCGCTATTAAGCGTGGAAAACCTCAGCCTCAGCTATCGCCAGCGCGGCGTGTGGCGTGAAGTGGTGCATAACGTGAGCTTTACCCTGCAGCCGGGCGAAATGGTGGCGCTGGTCGGTGAATCCGGCTCAGGCAAAACCACCACGGCCCAGGCGATTATCGGTCTGCTGGCGGACAATGCCCGGCGCGATAGCGGTAAAATTTTGCTGAACGGCACCGATATCGCTGGCTGGCCATCCCGGCGCATGGACAGCGTGCGCGGCGTGCATATCAGCCTGGTGCCGCAGGATCCCGGTAATTCGCTTAATCCGGTGAAGACCATTGGCGATCAGGTTGGCGAGATCCTGCAGCTGCATCAGAAGCTTAGCCGGACCGCGCGCCAGCAGCGCGTGCTGGAACTGCTGCAAAAAGTTGGACTGAGCCATCCTGAGCAGCGCCTGCATCAATATCCGCATCAGCTCTCTGGCGGGATGAAGCAGCGCGTGCTGATTGCCATCGCCCTCGCTCTGCAACCACAGTTGATCATCGCCGATGAGCCGACCAGCGCGCTGGATGTCACGGTGCAAAAGCGCATTCTCGATCTGCTCGACCAGCTACGCCGTGAGTTCGCCACCGCCGTGCTGTTTGTTACCCACGACCTGGCGCTGGCCGCGGAACGCGCTGACCGTCTGCTGGTGTTTCGTCACGGCGAGATCCAGGAACAGGGAAGCGCAGCGACACTGGTTAGCGCGCCACAGCATCCTTATACCCGCCAGCTGTTACAGGACGCGGTGCCCGACGTTACCGCTCTGCCTTATCCGTCCGCAGCCCGTTTTTCCACTCCGGCGATTCAGCTCAACGCCATCGATAAACAGTTTGCGCTTGGCAGGCAGCAGACGCTGACGGTGGCGAAAGCGGTCAGCCTGACGGTGCCACGCGGCACGACGCACGCGCTGGTGGGTGAATCCGGCTCCGGCAAAACCACGCTGGCGCGCATTCTGCTTGGCTTTGAACGCGCCGATCGCGGCAAAGTGATGATCGACGGCATTGATGCCAGCAGCCTGCGCGGCGAAGCGCTGCGTCAGCTGCGGCGCAAAATCCAGTTTGTATACCAGAATCCGTTCGCCTCGCTCGATCCGCGCCAGACGCTGTTTAACATCATTGAAGAACCGCTGCGCAACTTTGACTCGCTCAGCGCCGCCGCGCGCCAGCAGCGGGTGCACGAGGTGGCGCAGCGCGTGGCACTGCCGCTGGATCTGCTGACGCGCAAGCCGCGCGAGCTGTCCGGCGGCCAGCGTCAGCGCGTCGCCATCGCACGGGCGTTGATCCCGCAACCGGCGATCCTGGTGCTGGATGAGGCAACGTCAGCACTGGACGTCACGGTGCAGGCGCAGATTCTGCAGCTGCTGCAACAGTTGCAGCGCGAGCTGGGCCTCACCTATCTGTTTATCACCCACGATTTGGCCACCGTACGACGACTGGCGCACAGCGTTACCGTGCTGCGCGCCGGCGAAGTGGTTGAACAAGGTGACACCGTCACACTGTTCAATGCGCCGCAGCATCCCTACACCCGCGCGTTGATTGACGCCATTCCGGTTTTCCGTCCGCTGATTAAGGAGTCTGCATGACGCGCAAACGCATCGGTTTTTTTACCCGCCTGCTCGACGACACCACGGCGCAACAGCGCTACCGGCTGGCGACGGAACAAATTCAGCACGCTGAACGCTGCGGATTTGACAGTGCCTGGATCGCGCAGCACCACTTTCATGAAAAAGAAGGCGGGCTGCCCTCACCGCTGGTGTTTCTTGCTCACGTGGCCGCGCACACCCGTCATATCCGCCTCGGCACCGGCATCATCACCCTGCCGCTGGAAAATGCCCTGCGCGTGGCCGAAGACGCGGCGGTGCTGGATCTGCTGAGCGACGGACGCCTGGAAGTGGGGCTCGGCTCCGGCGGCACGCCAACCTCATTTTTGCCGTTTGGCCTGACCAGCGAACAGCGCGCTGGCGTGTTTGCCGACCAGTTGCATACGCTGCTCAGCGCGTGGCGCGGCGACACGCTGGCCCATCAGGACAATCATCTCTATCCGCCGGCTCCGGAGCTGGCGCAGCGCGTGTGGATCGCCACCTTTTCCGTTGCAGGCGCGACGCGTGCCGGCCAGGCCGGTCACGGGCTGATGTTATCGCGCACCCAGCCGCGGCCGGCGGGTCAGCCTGACCTGTCGCTGCAGCAGCTGCAAAACCCGATGATCGATGCTTATCTCGCGGCGCTGCCGTCGGGCGTTGCGCCCCGCATCCTGGCCTCACGCACCGCGTTTGTTGCCGACTCGAACGACTACGCGCGCCGCCTTGCCGCGCCCGGTCTGCAGCGCCAGGCGGAGCAGTTTCGCAAGGCGGGCCACGACATCACCGGCAGCACGCTGGAGAGCCACGCGCGCCAGCTCGATGCGCATATCGGCGATGCCGACGCGGTGCTGGCTTCGCTGCTGGCCGACAGTACGCTGACGCGCGCCACCGACATCACCTTCCAGGTGCACTCTATCGATCCGCCGCACGCCGATACGCTGCGTTCGGTGGCGTTAATTGCTGAACATATTGCCCCCAAGCTGCGTGCGCTGGGTACCGCTTAACAGGAGAAAACCATGTCTCAGGCTACAGATTTACTGGCGGCACTGGCCGATATCGACCCGGCGGCGCAACTGGCAGAGGCGCGCAACGTGCGTCAGGCCGCGACCCGACACGCCCAGGGCAGCTATGAGGTGCTGTTTGGCCAGGATGACGACGATTTCCCGCTGGCGCAGCGCTACGCGCTCGCCGGGCAGGTCGCGGGCTGGCACGGCGTCACATCATTGCAGGCACACTATCAGCAGCAATCCAGCGAAACCCCGACAGATACGCGCTTTGCCGCCGGTCGCGCCTTTGCTGAACTGCTGAGCCTGCATCCGGTCGACGCCACACCGCAACAACTGACCACGCTGCGCCATGCCGGCTGGACGCCGCGCGGCATCGTCACGCTGGCGCAGCTGGTGGGATTTGTCAGCTTTCAGAGTCGCCTGCTGACCGGCCTGCGCCTGCTGAGCGGTGAAGCATCGCGCGCGCAGCCCCATGCGGTGGCCGGCAAATGGCATAGCGCCCCGCTCACGGCCAGCGGACAGACTGCGCTCACCGCGTTTACCCAGCAGGAGCTGGGCTGGGAGCCGTGGCTGGCAGCCAAACCGCTCAGCGAGTTTACGGCGGAAGAACAGGCGACGCTGGTAAAAAACGGTCATAGCGAGTCCGACTATTTCCGTCTGCTGGCGCGCAATCTGCCGCTGCTGGAACAACGCACGCTGACGGATAAAGGCATCTTTTATACGCCGGGCGGTTTGCCTCGCGCCGAGCGTGAACTGGCGGCCACGGTAGTGAGTAAAGTCAACGGCTGCATTTACTGCGCATCCGTGCATGCCCGCAAAGCCAGTCAGCTGTCAAAAGATGAGACTGCGGTGCAGAAACTCCTGAATGTCGCGCCGGGTGCCGAGCTGGCACACGGCCAGTCCGCGCGCTGGGCGGCGATTATCGATTTTGTCGCCACCTTATCGCTAACCCCGGTCGCCAGCAGCCAGACCCAGCTGCAGGCGCTGCGCGAGCACGGACTGGATACGCTGCAGCTGCTGGACCTGATCCAGTCCGCCGCATTTTTTGCCTGGGCCAACCGCCTGATGCTAACGCTGGGCGAACCTTTCTTACCCGAACAGCCGCAGGGATGACCATGACACACACGTTATCTGCCACACCGGCAGCGTTTACTGACCATTTTCATATCACCATTCACGGCAAAGGCGCTCACGCTGCACGTCCGCATGAGGGCATCGACAGTATCGTTACCGGCAGCCACATCGTCAGCGCGCTGGCGGCCGCCGGCCTGGATGTCACCCGCTTTCAGGGTGGCAACAGCTGGAACGTCCTGCCGCCAGAGGTCGTCGTGGAAGGCGTGCTGCACAGCGAGGATGCCAGTGCGCGCCAGCGGTCATCGGCGCAGGCCGCGACGCTGGTCAGCCATATTGCCCGGGCGTTCGGCGCCGAAGCGCAGCTCGCCTGGCAACCGCAACGCGAAGCCGAACGCAGCGCGACACCGCGGTCATCGTAATGATGCGAACCAGGAGGCAGATAATGGCGATACCGCTACCCGTTCCACAGCTCGATCATGCAGTGATCAATGTTGCCGATCGGCTGGATGACGCCAGCGCGTTGTATCGCCGGCTCGGTTTCCAGCTCACGCCACGCGGCCATCATTCGCTGGGCTCCAGTAATCATCTGGCGGTGTTTGGTGATAATTATCTGGAACTGCTGGGCTATGAAGCCGGGCGTGCGCACCAGCGTCAGGATATCTGGCAGGCACCGGCGGGCCTGAGCGGTCTGGTATGGAAAACCGGCGATGCCGATGCAGTGTGGCGCTATCTGGAAAGTCAGGATATTGATGGCGATCCCGCCGCCAGTTTTTACCGGCCGGTGCAGTTGCCGGATGGCAGCGCACAGCAGGCGCGTTTTCGCACCGTTCGCCTGCGCCCCGCACTGGTGCCAAACGGACGCAGTTTTTTCTGCCAGCATGAGACACCGCAGGCGGTCTGGCAGCCAGTGTGGCAGCAGCATCCCAACGCGGTGACCGATATTATTGAGTTTGTGGTGGTGGCCCAGGATCCGGCAGCCGCCGCGCTGCCCTACAGTCGTTTATTTGGTGCCGATAAGCTCACCGCCTGCCAGCAGGGCGCGTTTGTGCTGAAAGCGGGCGTGGCCACCGTGCGCTTTGCCGCTGCGCACTATGTGACGCAGCGCTTTACTGGCCTGCCGCCCGATTATGACGGCAGTGCGCGTATGGCCGCGCTGACGCTGCGCAGCAGCGACTTACGCAGGGTGAAAGCCAGCCTGCTGCTGGGCGATGTGCCTTTTCGCGAAGAGCCGGATGCCATCGTGGTCAGCGCGGAACAGGCCAGCGGCGTGGCGCTGCGGTTTCAGCTATGAAAGCATTGTCGGAGTAGATTGCCTGCTGACGACCTGGCAAGCGAACCAGATCTTAATCTCATCGCTTACTGTAGAAATAGAAACACGACAACAGGCCGTTATTAAAACGGCCTGTTGCAATGACTATGACGCCTGATTTGCAGCGTATAATTTATTATTTATACACTGTTGCCGTACCCTGTATTTTCTTGCCTTCTTTGCCGGAGGTGATCACAAAATATTTACCCCCCATCTCATCGGCCTTTTTCGAGATTTCAGCCATGGCCTCTGCCGGTGAACTGTATTCATTATTGGTACTAACCTTACCAACTTCCTGATACTGCTTAGCCTCTTCTTTAGTAATCTCCTGCGCTGCCAGAGCCGATAAAGAGAAAGTTGACGCCACCAGCAATGACATTATTGCTACCGTAATTTTTTTCATAAATCACCCCAGATTAATTGATTCCATCCCGTTCCGGATGGCCTTTTAAGGCTTAGGTGAGCCATAAAAATAACGCAAACCTGAACGCTGAAAAATATGACCCGCCTCTTAAAAAATAACCAGCCACTTTCAGCCCACAGAAAATTTATTCATATATTACAATATATTAAGTTATTTTAAGCTTATTCAAAATAAGAAATTCCCTAGACGAAATGCGGAGCAGTGCGATACAGCAGAAAAAAATCACTCTGCCGCTCACATTTTTAAAATAGCACTTGGCATTCCAGTTATGAGCCGCTATGGTTGCTACATAACCAGATACACAGCCTGCTCATTTTTTGCATTTTTATACCTTGGTTACTTATACCCTCTCGCACACCGCATATTTTTCGCCTGCACGCAGCCTGCGTGCAGCGGGCCACGCTTTAATAAAAACTATTTAAAATCACAGATAATCAGACTGACTGAGCACCGCCATTCCGCACCGGGAAATAGCTATCAAAAAGATGCGTTTATTCATCTGTCGTCCTTTCAGGATAAGGAGGAAATAACCGTCTGCGCAGCACTTATTCGGTCGGAAAAATTCTGACCTGGTCGGAATACAATTATCGGAGTGCAGAAATGTCCAGATTACCTTTTAGCAAGTCACTATTAGCGTCCATGCTATCTGTGGCCTGCTGTTCCTGGAGCGCCCATGCGGCTCCTCAATCCCCGACGCCCTCTACCGCGCCCGAGCAAAATTCGGGCAAGCCTAACATCGTGGTGATTTTTGGCGATGACATTGGCTACTGGAACATCAGTTCCTATAACCAGGGCACCATGGGATACAAAACGCCCAACATCGACAGTATTGCCGCCGAGGGCGCCAAATTCACCTCGTATTACGCCGAGCAAAGCTCCACCGCCGGACGCTCGTCGTTTATCACCGGGCAGATGCCGTTCCGCACCGGCATGAGTAAAGTCGGTATGCCAGGTGCGCCGCAGGGCCTGCAGAAAGAAGATCCGACCATTGCCTCAATCCTGAAACAGCTCGGCTATGCCACCGGTCAGTTTGGTAAAAACCATCTGGGCGATCGCAATGAATTCCTGCCTACCGCACACGGTTTCGACGAGTTCTTTGGCAATCTGTATCACCTGAACGCCGAAGAAGAACCCGAGAACCCGGACTATCCGAAAGATCCTGAGTACCGTAAACAGTTCGGTCCGCGCGGCGTCATTAAAGCCAGCGCGGATGGCAAGGTTGAAGATACCGGGCCACTGAACGTGAAACGTATGGGCACGGTGGATGAAGAGTTCCTCGCCGCCAACAACGATTTCATGGAGCGTCAGGTCAAAGCGGGCAAACCGTTTTTTACCTGGTTCAACACCACGCGCATGCACAACAAAACGCACATTAAACCGCAGGATCAGGGCGTGACCGGCCTCGGCGACTACGCAGACGGCATGGTTGAGCACGATAAAATGATCGGCGAGGTGCTGAAGAAAATCAAAGATCTGGGTATCGAAGATAACACCATCGTGATTTACACCACCGACAATGGTCCGATGATCGCCACCTGGCCTGATTCCGGCATGACGCCATTCCGCGGCGAGAAAAATACCGGCTGGGAGGGCGGGTTCCGCGTACCCGCGATGATCAAATGGCCGGGGCATATTAAGCCTGGCACGATGATCAACGATATTTTCGGCAGCAACGACTGGTTCCCGACGCTGGTTGCCGCAGCGGGCGTGCCGGATATCAAACAGCAGCTGCTGAAAGGCTATAAGACCAGCGCCATGACCTACAAAGTGCATCTGGACGGTTACAACCAGCTGGATTTCCTGCAGGGCAAAGGGCCCGACCAGCGTAATGAGTTCTTCTACTGGAGCGATGACGGCGATCTGTTAGCGATGCGCTACGGTCGCTGGAAAGCGCATTTCATGATTCAGGAACACACCGGCCTCGACCTGTGGAAATATCCGTTCGTTAAACTGCGCACGCCACTGATCTTCGACCTGGAGATCGACCCGCTGGAGCGCGGTGACAGCGGTATGGATTACAACCACTGGTTCTATGACCGTCTGTTCCTGCTGGGTGGCGCGCAGAAATATGCCGCAGAAATGCTGCAAAGCTTCAAAGAGTTCCCGCCTCGTCAGAA
Organism: gamma proteobacterium symbiont of Lampromicra miyakona; assembly: GCF_059730895.1. Lineage (NCBI taxonomy): Bacteria > Pseudomonadati > Pseudomonadota > Gammaproteobacteria > gamma proteobacterium symbiont of Lampromicra miyakona. The sequence continues at coordinate 455,562 of NZ_AP035933.1, forward strand.
ACCCGGATCTTTCACCGTTTCGGATGTGCAGAAACTGATTGACGAAGGCAGCCCGGCCACCAACTGAGTTATCACTCACAGCCGGGCACGCCGTGCCCGGTATTCGGAGGCATTGATGAAATACAGCACCACACTGCCGGTTCGCCCGTTGCCCTCGGCGGAAAAATACAACGGCATCGGCCCGGCGTATAAACGCCGCTTTCACGTAATGGCCAAACCCACCGGCTCGCGCTGCAATATCGACTGCAACTACTGTTTTTACCTGCATAAAGAGCAGCTGCTGCAGCAGGATCATCACAGCGGCATGTCCGATGAAGTGCTGGAAAACTATATTCGCCAGTACATTGATAGTCAGGATGGCGATCGGGTGGTGTTCTCGTGGCAAGGCGGTGAACCGACGCTGATGGGGTTGCCGTGGTTCGAAAAGGTGGTGGCGCTGCAGCAAAAGTATCAGAAGCCAGGACAACGCATCGAGAATGATCTGCAAACCAATGGCATCCTGCTGAACGATAGCTGGGCGCGCTTTCTGAAGCAGCATCACTTTCTGGTCGGGCTGTCGATTGATGGCCCGCGCGAGTTGCACGATCGCTATCGCGTAACACGCAGCGGTAAACCGACTTTCGACAAAGTGATGGCGGGTGTGGCGGCGCTGCAACGCCACGGCGTACCGTTCAACGCGCTGGTCACGGTCAACCGGACCAATGCACGCTTTCCGCTGCAGGTGTACCGCTTTCTCACGCGCGAACTGGGCGCGACCTATCTGCAATTCAATCCCTGCGTCGAGCCGGTCGATTTTACCCAAACCGCGCCGCAGTTCTGGCGCGATGACAGCATCCCGGTGAGCGGTTCCCGCCGCGCGCGGCCGGGCGATCTCGACTCGGTGGTGACCGACTGGTCGGTCGATCCCGATGACTGGGGACGCTTTCTCATCGCCGTGTTTGAGGAGTGGGTCAACAACGATTTAGGGCGCGTGCAGGTTAACCTGTTTGAAACGGCAGTGGCGCAAACCCTGGGCCTGCCGGGCCAGATCTGCGTGACCTCAGAGTTCTGCGGCAAAGGCCTCGCCATTGAAAAAAACGGTGATATCTATGCCTGCGATCACTACGTCTATCCGGAGTATCAACTGGGCAATATTGCCAATACTAAACTGGCGCACCTGGCGTTTTCCGAACGGCAAAAAGCGTTTGGCCTCGGGAAACGCGACACCCTGCCCGCCGTCTGCAAACGCTGTCCTTACCTCAAATTATGCTGGGGCGAATGCCCGAAAAACCGCATCGTGCGCAGCGCAGAGGGTGAACCCGGCCTTAACTATCTATGTCCCGGCATCAAAGCGTTTTTTTCCTATGCTCAGCCGATCCTGGTAGGTATCGCCACGCTGCTTGAGCGGGAAAAACAGGGAGTGACGCAATGACCCTGCGGCAACGGTTTCTCGACCTGGAAGCGAGCATAAACCAGCAGGTGCTGGGTCAGCCAGAGCTGGTGCGCATGCTGATTATCGCGCTGCTGTGCGACGGCCACGTTCTGCTGGAAGGACTGCCCGGACTGGCCAAAACCCGTGCGGTGCGTGAGCTGGCGCGCCACATTGAAGGCGACTTCAGCCGTATTCAGTTCACACCGGATCTGCTGCCCTCGGATATCACCGGCAGCGAAATTTATCAGCAACACGCCACGCGTGAAGAGGAGCAGTTTCGTTTCCGGCCAGGCCCGGTGTTCGGCAACCTGATTCTGGCCGATGAGATCAACCGCGCCTCGGCCCGCGTGCAGTCGGCGTTGCTGGAAGCCATGGAGGAGCGTCATGTCACGGTGGCGGGCAACAGCTGGCCGCTGCCCGGCGTGTTTATGGTGCTGGCGACGCAGAACCCGGTTGATCAGGAAGGCACCTGGCCTCTGCCGGAAGCGCAGCTGGATCGCTTCCTGATGAAAGTGCTGGTGCACTATCCCTCGAAAGAGAATGAACAGCGCGTGATGCAACTGGTGCGCGCCGAACAGCAGGCAAAATATCGCGAACAGGACACCCCTGCCGTCAGCGCCGCTACGCCGCCGCCAGTGAGGATCAGCCAGGCGGATATGGGTCGCTGCTGGCAGGCCATCTCCGACATTTACGTCGCGCCCACGGTGGAAGATTACATCGTCTCGCTGGTGGAAATGACGCGCCAGCCGCAGCAGGTCAGCGACACCTTTGCCAGTTATGTGGCGCTGGGTATCAGCCCGCGCGGCACGCTGGCACTGGACCGCGCCGGGCGCGCGCAGGCGTGGCTCGAAGGGCGTGATGCGGTGTTGCCGGACGATATTCAGCGCATTGCCCCGGCCGTGCTGCGGCATCGTCTGCTGCTGAGTTATCAGGCCAGCGCCGACCAGGTGACCGCCGATGACGTGGTACGCATGCTGCTGGATGCGGTGGTCGCATGACGGATACCGCACTGGCCGTCACCCTGCCCGGCCTACTGGCGCTGGCGGGTGCAGCGCAGCAGCTGCGCAATCCGCCGGCTCAGCTGCCGCCCGGCGCGATGGCCGGCGAGCGCGTGTCGCGTCAGCAGGGACGCGGACTCAATTTTGACAGCCTGCGCCGCTATCAGCCGGGCGATGATGTGCGGCTGATCGACTGGCAGGCCACCGCGCGTCTGCGCACACCCTGGGTGCGGTTGTATAACGAAGAGCGCGAGCGGCCGGTATTTCTGCTGGTTGATCAGCGCCTGGACATGTATTTCGCCACACGCGGACACACCAAATCGGTCGCCGCCGCCCATCTGGCAGCGCTGCTGGCGTGGCGTAGCTGGCACGATGGCGATCGCCTCGGGGCCGCCGTGTTCAGCGATGATTCCCTGAGGTTGCAGCGCTGCCGCTCGCCGAAACTCGCCCTGGCGCCGTGCCTGAACGACCTGCATCAAATGAATAATCAGCTGCCGGCGCGCTATCCGCAGGAGCCCGCCAGCAGTCTGCCACTCCATCAGGTGCTGCAACGTATCCGGGCGCAGGTGCCTGCCGGAAGCTGGCTGGCACTGATCAGCGATTTCCACGATCTTGACGCTCAGAGTGACGCGCTGCTGGCGGCGCTGGCGCGCCGGTGTGATATCACCGCCTTTGTGCTGCTCGACGATCTGCATCTGCGGCTTCCGCATCAGGGCTATCTCGCCGCGCATTACCAGCATCAGCACGTTACGCTGCCGCTTTCACCCTCGTTGCGTCAGCAGATTAGCGAGCGGGTCACCGCCCGGCTGGCACAGCAGCAAACGCGACTGCTGCGGCTCGGCATCCGCGTGCAGCACATTGTGGTGAGTGAACCGTTATTGCGTCAGCTGACGCAGGGAGACGAGCATGCTGGAAAAAGGCTTTAGCGTTCCGCCACTGCTGCAGCCTGACCTGCCGCCCGCGGTCTCCTGGCTGCCGCTTCCTGCGGGCTGGTGGTGGCTGGCAGGCGCGTTAGCGGCCCTGCTTGTGCTGCTGGCGCTGTGGCGCACAGCGCGCTGGCGGCGCAACCGCTGGCGGCGTGAAGCGCGTCAGGTTTTACGTCACGACAACAGCATTGATAGCTGGCTGCGGCTGATTAAGCGGGTGCGGCTGGTGCACCAGCCGCGTGCTCAGGAGAGTGAACTGAGCCTCAGCCAGTTACTGCAGGAGCTACCGCTGGATGCCGCGACCTATCAGCGGTTGCTTGGCGGCTACTGCCAGCCGGACAATAGCCTGTCGCCTGATGAAATGCAGCGCCTGCGCAGACAGCTGCGGCGCTGGCTGGAGGCACTGCCCGATGTCTGAACTGCTTACCCGCTTCGATTTTGCCTGGCCGTGGATCTGGCTCCTGTTGCCGCTGCCGCTGCTGACGCGCTTTCTGCTACCGCAACGCCAGCCGGTCAGCGAAGAGGTGCGCGTGCCGTTCCTGCCGGAACTGGTGAGGGAGTTGCGTCTGGAGAATGCCCCTCCGGCCAGCCGCTGGCCTCAGACGCTGCTGTTCTGGCTGGTGTGGCTGCTGTTACTGGCCGCGCTGGCGCGCCCTGAGCTGCTGTTGCCACCGCAGCTACAGCATAAGCCGATGCGCAATGTGGTGCTGGTGCTGGATGTTTCCAGTTCGATGGCGAAAAACGACGCCGGCGCGGGCACCACTCGCCTGCAGGCGGTGCAGCGCTCGGTGCACAATTTTGTGCTCCAGCGAACCCGCGATCGCATCGGGCTGGTGATTTTTGCCAGTCAGGCGTGGCCGTTTGCGCCGATCAGCGCCGATAAGCAGGCACTGCTAGCGCGCATCAACCAGCTGGCACCCGGCATGGTGGGCCAGCAAACCGCCATCGGCGATGCGCTGGGGGTAGCGGTCAAACTGCTGGACAGCAGCCTGGAACAGGACGCCAGCCGCATGGTGATTTTACTTACCGACGGCAACGATACCGCTTCACAGCTGCCGCCCGCCCTCGCTGCGCAGCTGGCAGCAGAGCATCAGGTGCAGGTTGATACCATCGCCTTTGGCGATCTTAACGCAAGCGGCGAGGACAAAGTCGATAGCGCGCTGATGCAGGATATTGCCCGCATCACCGGCGGTAGCGCGTTTCAGGCGGCTACCTCAGGCAGCGCACTGCAACGTGTCTGGCAAACCATTGACGCCCAAACGCCCGCGCAGGTGGCGACGCTCGGTCTGTCATTTACGCGCCCGCTGTTTGCCTGGCCGCTCGGCGCGGCGCTGGCGCTGTTAACCGCGGCGTTGTTGCTGGCGCGCCTGCGGGAGCGTGCAGCATGAATGGCTTTCATTTTATGCACCCGTGGTGGCTGTGCGGGCTGCTGGTTTGTCTGGCACTGGCGTGGCTATTGCGCGCGCCGCGCAGCGCCTGGCAGCGCATTATGACAGCGCCGTTTCACGCCCTGATTACCGGTAAGCGACTGCAGCGGCTGTCACCCGTACCATGGCTGCTGGCGCTCGGCGTGCTGGCGCTGGCAGGGCCGTCATGGCAGAAGGCGTTGCCGGGCGGCGTTACGCCGCAAAGTAACGTGATGGTGATTTTGCAACAGGATCTCAGCATGCTGGCGCAGGATCTCCCGCCCGACCGGCATCAGCGCATGCAGCATAAGATCGCTCAGCTGATGCAGCAGATGCCGGGTAGCCACTTTGGACTGGTGGTGTATCGCGGCGGTGCCTGGCTGACCACGCCGCTGACCAACGATCCGGCCTTTTACTCGCTGTTCTTGCAGGCGCAGCAGCCAACGTTACTGCCGGACGGTCAGGGCAATGGCCTGGCGGCAGCTCTCCGGCTGGCCGATGATAATCTGCCGGACACGCCGCGCAGCATTGTGCTGGTGGCCGATACGTTGCGCCAGGATGATGCCCGGTTGCTCAGCCAGACCTCGCTGCCGCTGCAGCTGTGGGTGCCCGGCACTGCGCCAGGCGGCCCCTTGCCGCCCGCTTTCTCCAGTCAGGCTATTGATACCCGCCTCAACGTGGCGCGCTTCCAGCAGCTACGCGCCGACGGCGTGGCGGTTACGCTCGCCACCCCCGATGACAGCGATCTGCCTGCCATCAGACGCCATATTCAGCAAAGCCTCAGCGCCCAGCAAAACAGTCGCGAGGATCTGCCGTGGCACAACAGCGGCTACTGGCTGATTGCGCCGATGTTGTTGCTGCTGCTGTGGTGGCGTCGTCAGATACTGATCGTGCTGATTGTGTTGCCGCTCAGTGGGATAACGCCGCCGGCGGCCGCCGCGCTGCTGGATGCGTTTATCCCGCCCGACCTGCAAGGGCAACATGCCTTTCAACGGCAGGATTACGCGCGCGCGGCGCAGCACTATGTCGATCCGCTGCGCCGCGGCATTGCGCTCTACTATGCCGGTGATTTTTCTGCCGCCAGCGGCGCTTTTCGTCAGGCGCCTGTGACGCCTGAATCGCTGTTGTGGCTGGGCAACAGTCTGGCGCAGCAGAAACAGTGGCAGCAGGCGCTGCAGCATTACGATCAGGCGCTAAGCCTGCGTCCCGACTGGCGTATGGCACAGCGAAATCGCGCCAGCATTGCGCGCATTGTGATGCAGCTTCGTCAGCAGGAGCGCGATCGCCAGGCGGCACAGGGAAAAGAGCAGGATTACGATCCTGACGGCAGCAAAAAAGACCTGCACAAACAGCAGGGCGTCGCACAGCAGGTCATGCAGCCTGCAGGTCACGCGGCACCGCAGGTCAGTCAGTGGTACGACAATCTCAGCCTGTCGCCCGGTGGCCTGCTGGAAAATCTCTATCGTCAGGAGTCACCATGAGAACGCTGCTGATTTGCCTGTTGCTGCTGACCGGGCCCGCGCGCGCCGCGATGGACATCACGCGCGAGCTGGTTGGCGATGACCGTTTGGTGCCGGGTCAGCCGCTGCGCGTCGCGGTAACCTACTGGACCGATAGCTGGTTTAACCCGCCGCCACAGTGGCCTGACTTCCCGGTCAGCAACGGCACGCTGTTGCCGGCGGCCATTCCCAATCAGCTGTTATCGCGTCAGCGTGACGGTGTCAGCTGGAGCGGCATCCGCATGGAGCGCCAGCTGATGGCCTGGGATCAGGGCAAACTGCAGCTGCCGGCGCTGGACATCACCCTGCAATCCGCGGGCCAGCCGCCGCAGACCGTGACGCTGCCAGCGCTGGAAAAACAGGTACGCTGGCCGCCGGGTGTGCAGCAGCCGGATCGCTTCCTGCCCGCCGCCACGCTTCATCTGCAGGAAAAAGTCACACTGTATCGTGCCGCGCAGGGCGACGCGCTGCACGCAGGCGACGTGGTGGAACGTCAGATTACGCTGCAGGCCAGTGGTGTGGTCGCCGGACAGATTCCACCGGTGCTGATCGATTTGCCCGGTGCCCGTACCCAGCTGCTGACGCCCGAGGTCAGCGTCCTGACCAGCGGACGCGGTGAAATCACTGGCAGCCAGCGACGCGAGCGGCTGCGCTATCTGCCGGACAGCGCCGGCAGCCTGACGCTGCCGCCGGTGCAGCTGCGCTGGTGGGATACCCGACAACAGACATGGCAGCTCGCCACGCTGCCCGCCCATCACTATGACATTCTGCCTGCGCGCACGGCCGGCAGCGAACAGGTGCTGCGTGCCGGGCCTGAACGCCCCTGGTGGCAGTGGCTGCTGCTCGCCGCAACCGTGGTTCTCCTCGTCGCGGTGCTGTGGGCTGGCCGCCGTTTACTGCGTCAGGCGCTGATGTTTGCCGGCCATGCGTGGAGCCGCCTGTGGCGTATTCATGCGCTGCCCGATCTCGTTCCACATCACAGGAATCGCCGATGAAAACTGTTTCTATACTGGCGGGCCTCACGCTGTGCCTCGCTAGCATCAGTCAGGCTGACGATCTCTCCGCCTGGCGTGACGGTGCGGCAAAGCGTGCCATTACACAGTGGGTGGATGACACCACCCGCGCCGGCAGCGCTGACTTTATTCCTCTTAACCAGCGCTACGTGGTATTCGATAATGACGGCACGCTATGGCCGGAAGCACCGCTCACCTTTCAGCTGCAGTTTGCGCTCGATGAAGTGAAACGGCTGGCACCGCAGCATCCGCAGTGGCAGCAGGATGCGCTGGTGCAGGCGGTGGTCAGCAACAACACCGCCGCTATTGCTGCCAGCGGGAAAAAGGGGCTGATGCATTTGCTGACACTGACTCACAGCGGTATCACCACCGATGAGTTTGCCCAGCGCGTGCAGAACTGGGTGGCGACGCAGCGGGATACGCGTTTTGGCTGCCGCTACGATCGCATGGGCTATCTGCCGATGCGCCAGCTGCTGGATTATCTGCGCGCTCACGGTTTCCGCACCTGGATTATCTCCGGCGGCGGCATCGATTTTATGCGCGTGCTGGCGGAACAGATGTACGGCATTCCACCTGAGCAAGTGGTTGGCTCGTTTTCCCTTGCGGAATTTTCACTCAGCGACAACGGCACGCAGTTGCGGAAAACCATGAATGGTGCATTTTATGATGATGAAGCGGCCAAACCGGTGGCCATCCATCTGTTCATGGGTCATCGGCCGGTAGCAGCGTTCGGCAACAGCGACGGCGATGTGCCGATGCTGCAATACACCTCGGGCAACCCTGCCGCCAGCACCTTCGGGCTGCTGGTGCATCACACCGATGCACAGCGGGAATACGCCTACGATGCGCATCCGCCGGCCAGCGGCAAACTGGTTAACGGTCTCAGGCTGGCCGCGCACTATGGCTGGACCGTTGTCGATATGAAACAGGACTGGGGTACGGTGTTCGACCCCGCCCAGTGCCCGGCCGCCGTTCCCGTTCATCAAGGAGAAGCAAAATGAAAACATTACCTTTCACTGCCATGATCGCCCTGCTCACCCTGAGTGCCACGTCTGCGCTGGCGGTATCGCCGTATGAGAATCTGGCGCTGGCGCTGCGGCAGCAGACCATGATCAACGATCTGCGCACTCACTGCCGCGTGCCGGTCTCCATCGCCGACGAAAAAATCAAGCAGACCTTTCTGGCGGATAAGAGCAATCACAACGCGCTGTTGCAGGCGGCTGATGCCCTGAAGATGGGCAAGCATCAGCATTATCAGCAGTTGATGTCGCAGATAACCTGCCCGGATTTTAGCTGATCGTCGCTGGCAGGAAATGCCAGACGCCATCGTGGTCAGCGCGGAACAGGCCAGCGGCGTGGCGCTGCGGTTTCAGGCGTAAGGTCGCCGGATAAATGCAGACTGCGCAACGCCGCCACCAGCTGCTCGCGTGACGGTTGTTGCTGACGCAGTTGCCACGGCAGCGCCAGGTTATCGTAGACCGTGTCACCAAACAGTTGCGGTGTCTGGAAACAGTAGGAGACCTGCTGGCGATAGTGTTCGACTTTCAGCGAGTGAATATCCCGCTGCTGAAACAGGATCTCGCCGCTATCGGGCTCCAGCAGTGAGGCAATAATTTTCAGCAACGTGCTTTTGCCGCTGCCGGACGGGCCGGTGAGCAACAGCGTTTCACCGGCGTACAGCTGCAGTGATACCGGCGCCAGCAAGGTGCGCCCCTGCACGGCCAGCGTGACGTCTTGTACCGCCAGCAAAGGAGAATCAGCAGACATAAAAGGCATCCGTGAGAAATTGTCGGCAGATTATAGACAGCTGCACAAGGCAGGGGAATGCGTCACGATGCGGAGAGCGGCTGCCGTTTAACCGCCGTGGCTTTACAACGCGGCAGAAATCCGCATGCTGGTGACATTCAGGACCACTTTCTTCATTACTATGACCGCCACCAAAACCGGATTTCTCTGCGCGAGCGTGCTGCTGCTGAGCGCGCTGACGCTGCTGTCGTTGCACTGGAGCGCGTTTCAGGCATGGGCGCTGCAAAGTCAGATTCAGCTGCACCGGCTGCTGGTTACCCATTTACTGCAAATCAATAGCGGCCAGTACAGTGCCGGACTGTGGCTGCTGGCTGTGACCTTTATTTACGGCATTCTGCACGCGGTGGGTCCCGGGCACGGTAAATTTATCGTTACCACCTGGCTGACCACCCATCAGCCCCCGCGCGGCGTGGCGCTGAGCGTGCCGCTGCTGGGCAGCCTGGTGCAGGGCCTGAGCGCGATTGCCTTTGTCTTTATTCTGGCGGTTGGTTTTAACCTGACCACCGGCGATCTCAGCCTGAGCCGCTGGTATCTGGAGAAAGCCAGTGCTGTGTTCATTGCCGGGCTGGGCGTGATGCTGCTGCTGCAAGCCTGGCGCAGGCCGCCAGCGGAGCATCATCATCATGATCATTGCGGCCACGCGCATGGCGTCGCGGCTGGGCACGGCAGCGACTGGAAAAGCTGGGCGGGTATTATCATTGCCACCGGCGTGCGGCCGTGCAGCGGTGCGCTGACGGTGCTGCTGTTCGCCAGCGTCATCGGCATTACGCGCTGGGGCATGCTGGCGGTGATGAGTATGGCGCTCGGTACCGGCATGGCGCTGGTGGCGCTGGCACTGTTTGTGCAGCATTATCGTCAGCGCGCCGGGCAGCTATGGCTGGCAGAGCGCTCGCCGCAGGCGGCATCGCTGCTGAGAGCGGTACGGATCGCCGGTGGGATATTGCTGGTGATGTTTGCGCTGGTGCTGTTTTTTACCGTGGTGCCGGTGAGTGCCAACGGGGATTATATTGCGGCGGGATGTTGAGGTGCATGGTTTGGGGAGGGTGCGGTTTTCCCCTCACCCTAACCCTCTCCCGCACGCGGGAGAGGGAATGTCAGGTGCGGCCTGTTCCCCGGGAGAGGGAACGTTAAGTGCCGCTTTGGGCACGGGCTTAATGATCAGAAACGGTATTTCGCGGACAGCATAAAATTACGCGGTTCGCCGTAGACGATGCCGGTGCTGTCGACGTTTTCGTCGTACTCTTTGTCGAACAGGTTATTCAGGTTGGCCTGCAGGCTGAGGTTTTTGGTCACGTCGTAGCGCGCGAACAGATCCACCAGCGCATAGCTGCCCTGACGGGTGCGCCAGGTGCCATTGCCATCCGGGCCACTGATATCCGCGTAAGTTCTCGCCTGCCAGTTCACCCCGCCGCCCAGCGTCAGCTGGTCCAGCATCGGCAGGCGATAGCTGGTGAACAGGTTGAACGACGTGCGCGGCAGCTGTGAATTGTAGCGATCGCCGTTGGCGTCTTCCGCCACATACGAAGTCCCGCCAAAGGTCATCTGCCAGTTGTCGGTCAGCGCCCCATTCACCTCAAACTCGACGCCACGACTTACCACGCCCTTTTTCGCCACGTAAATGGTGTTACCGGTCTGCGCATTGGTCTGACCGGTGCTCTGACCGACGTTATCCAGTTCGGTGCGGAAGATCGATACCGAGGTGGTCAGACGGCTGTTGAACCAGTCAGACTTCACGCCGGCTTCGTAGTTTTTGCCAATCACCGGCGAGAGATACGCGCCTGACGCATCCTGATAATCCTGCGGCTGGAACACCGAGGTGTAGCTGGCGTAGGCAGACCAGTTATCGTAGAAGTCCCAAATCACCCCACCGTACGGCGTGATGTTGTTTTTCTCCATCTCTGCCGTCAGCGTCTGGCGGTTCCAGTTGGTGTAGCGCGCCCCGACGATCAGGTGCAGCGGATCGGCCAGATTGATGCGCGTCGCAAGATACGCTGACTTCTGCCGCACCAGTTGGGTATCGGCCGCAGGTTCACGCGGATTCCAGTCGGTTTCCGGGAAATCGCCGTTAAACTGGTTGAAGTTGCCCAGCTCGGCTGACGAAATGTTGGCCCAGGCGCTGTAATATTTGTTGTCCTGACGGCTGTAGTTCACCCCGACCATCAGCTCATGCTGGCGGCCCAGCAGTTCATAAGGACCGCTGGCGAAGGCATCGACCGCATCCACCTTACGTTTGCCGGTGTTGTAGCCGGTTCCGCCCACCACCGGATAGCCGGCATAACCAGAGACGCCTGCGCCAGTGGTTTTGTCGAAGTAACCGTCGAGATACAGCTGCTTGCTGTCGAGGAACATCTCGTTATGCGTGCCGTTAAGGGTGATGTTCCAGCCGTTATCGAAATTCTGCTGCAGGTTAACAAAGACCTTTTTATTTTCTTTGTTGTTGTAAGCCCATTCAGGTGCGGTGTTATAGCCGCGACGCGAGTGGATCTGCGTGCCGTCGGTGTACCAGCGCGGCGCACCGCCCCACATCGGTGAATCCGTGTTCACCTGGCTGAATTCATAACCAACGGACAGTCTGGTGGCGTCCGTCACGTCAGCGTCGACCACGCCGTAGATAAACTTCTTATCGGCGCCGTAGCGTTCAATGAAGCTGTTTTTGTCTTCATAGCCGGCAACCAGGCGACCGCGCACGTTGCCTTCCGGTGATAGCGGTGCAGAAAGATCGGCGACGTAACGCTGCTTATTCCAGCTGCCATAGCCAGCTTCAAGGCTACCGGTAAACTCTTTGCTGTCGGCATGTTTACGCACCATGTTGATGGCGGCGGAAGGATTGCCCGGTCCGGTCAGCAGGCCCGTTGCGCCGCGCACCACTTCGACGCGCTCGTACAGCGCGGTATCGGTCTGCGCATCACCGAGGTTCCAGCGCTGGGCAAACGCGGTCGGAATGCCGTCGGTCATGTAATTATCAATCAGAAAACCGCGCGAATAGTAATTGATGCGGTCCATATCGGCGGCTACACCATGGATGCCGGTGGTGTTGCTCAGTACGTCGTTCAGCGACTGCAGTTGTTGATCCTGCATGCGCTGCTTGCTAACGATGGTGACCGACTGGGGAATATCACGTGCGGTGAGCGCCATTTTGGTGCCGGCCCGCGTCACCGGCACGCTGTAATCCGCTGCGGCCTGCGTCTGCTGCGCTTCCGCGCTGGCGCTGGCATCAACGGTCAGGGTGGCCTCACTGTTTTGCGTATCGGCCGCCTGAGCGACACCCGAGGCAACCAGCACTGCCAGCAGTGACAGGCGCAGCGCGCGCTGCGGCGCAAGACCTGCGTTCCGGACGCGCATCTCTTTGCAAGACATAATATTCCTCAATCGGCTTATCGTTATTTTGTGGTGAGCATGTGGTTAAGAAAGCAAATGAGAAATATACGCATTAAGATTAACATTGCAAGAAATTGTTACTGCCTTTCTGACGCCTTTACACTGAAAAAAAATCTTATGCTTCAGGGAGTAACGGCCCTGAGGCTGCTTTACAGGAAACTATCACGCCTGAAATCATCCTTTATCTCAGTCAACCGGTGCGTGACCTACGGCCTCCCCGCCTGAACGGTTGTGCCTGCATCCTGATCTGGCATCTGAACACCACGCATGTACCAGCTTCGTACCCGGTCACCGCCATTGATTTATAATTACGCTGCCAATAGGAAAGGTGTTTATAAAATTTCCTTTTCTGCGCTAAGGTTGACCAGTAACGCTTTTAATCCCTGCAGCAATCGCTGCGTTGTTAACATGACGCCATTTATTAAGCTGTAAATCGCCGTGACGTATATTGTGTGAGATGCTGCGATGTTAAATGAACAGCTTAACGTAGGTGGCGAGTAATATTAAATCAGCCGCTAACATGTTTATGCGTAATCAACGAAGAGACAAAAATCTTTACGCCCAATCAAAAACTGTACAGGTCGGGGCATATTTCCGGACAAATCTGTCGGCGGGTGAATATTTCCATTTGAATAAAATTGCCGTAGAATACACGCTTTCAAATCAGTGATATCAGTAATAAGGGTTTATACATGAGCGATGCACTCAAGGCATTGAACAATCTTCGTACGCTGCGTGCTGAAGCACGTAATATTGAGGTTGCGGTATTAAACGAAATGCTGGAGAAGTTTGCCGTGGTGGTCGCCGAACGCCGCGAAGAGACGGCGGCAGAGAGTGCTGCACAGCGCGAAAAAGAAGAGAAGCTGGCATTATATAAAGAGATGCTGCGCAAAGACGGCATTACAATTAATGAACTGGCGCAATTAAACCAGGGTGAAACGAAGAGCAAAGCAAAACGTGCACCGCGTCCGGCGAAGTATAAATTTACCGACGAACAGGGTAATGAGAAATTCTGGACCGGTCAGGGTCGTACTCCCTCGCCGATAAAGTCAGCGATTGACGCTGGCGGTTCGCTGGATGATTTTCTGATTTAATCCAGTCGCAGGAAATCGGGGCGGAACCGGCTAATTGCCGCATCACCGCCCCTGTATCGCGGCACCCTAGATGCTTTCATGCAATCCTTTCAGGCAATCTTTTCATGCCATCCTTTCATGAAGAGTACCGCGAGGTGATCAGGCTATTACGCCTTCCCACACCCGCCCGTCAGATTAACGCTGCACAGGCGCGCGCAATGCGTTTACCCGCCTCCTCAACGCTATCGATATCCGTGGCGATCGACAAACGGAAATACGGCGACAGGCCGTAAGCACTGCCCGCCACGCCGGACACACCGCTCTCCAGCAGATAATTCAGCACATCCTGTTCATCATGCAGTACGGCGCCGTCAGGCCGGGTTTTGCCCAGCAGACCAGCACAGCGACAAAAGACAAAAAATGCGCCCTGAGGTTGCAGCACTTCAATGCCGGCCACCTGCTGCAACTGCTGCACAATGACATCGCGTCGCGCCTGATACGCGGCGCGCTGCGGGGGCAGAAAATCGAGCCCACCGTTAAAGGCCGCAACCGCCGCCGCCTGGCTGATGGCGCTGGCACCAGAACTGTTCTGCGACTGCACCACCACCATGGCATCAATCAGCGGCTGCGGCCCGGCAGCAAAGCCAATGCGCCAGCCGGTCATGGCATAGGTTTTCGACACGCCTCCCACCAGCAAAACGCGTTCAGCCAGATCCGGCGCCACCTGCAGCAGGCTAACGTGCTGACGATCGTCAAACAGGATATGTTCGTACAGCTCATCCAGCATAATCAGCACATTGGGATGATCGCGCAGCACCGTCGCCAGGGCCTGCAACTCCTGGGCGCTGTACACCATGCCAGAGGGATTGCCGGGATTGTTCAGCACCAGCCAGCGGGTTTTCTCTGTGATCGCCTGCGCCAGTTGCGCCGGCTGCAGCTTGTACTGCTGCTCAAGCGGACAAGGCAGCAGCACCGCCTCGCCACCGTTGAAGCGCACACTGTCCGGGAAAGTTGGCCAATATGGCGTGGGCACAATCACCTCGTCGCCGTCGTTTAGCGTCGCGGCAAACGCGTTGAAGATGATCTGTTTTGCGCCGTTGGCGATACAGATTTGACCCAGCGCGTACTGCTGCTGATTCTCGCGCGCCAGTTTGGCCTGCACCGCCTTACGCAGCGCGGTGGTGCCATTGGTCGGCGTGTAACGGGTTTCACCGCCATCCATCGCGGCGCTGGCGGCGGCACGGATGTGCGCGGGCGTATCAAAATCCGGCTCACCGGTGGTGAGGTCAAGAATATCCACGCCCTGCTCTTTTAGCTGGCGCGTCAGCTGGCGTGCCGCCGCGTTAGCCGAGAGCGACACAGACTGCACGCGCTTCGATAGGGTGATCATGTTGCGCTCCTGTCTCTCACACCACCGGCAGGCCGAGGTTTTCACGCAGCGTGGCGAACTCGTACTCTTCGCGGAACAGACCGCGACGGCGCAGTTCCGGAATCACCAGCTCCACAAACAAATCCAGCTGCTCGGACATGATCGCCGGCATGATGTTGAAACCATCGGCACCGCCCTCGTTGAGCCACAGCTCAAAGTCATCGGCAATATCCTGCGCCGTACCGACGATTACCCGGTGACCACGCGATCCGGCGGCTACCGCGGCCAGGTCGCGCAGCGTCAGATTTTCACGTTTCGCCATGTCGGTCATCAGTTTCACGCGGCTCTGGTTGCCTTCACCCAGCGGCACTTCCGGCACCGGACCGTCGAGCGGATACTGGCTCAGATCCATATTGAAACGCAGCGAGAGCTGACGCAGACCGTTGTCGATATCAACCAGTGTGTTGAGCTCTTTCCACAGCGCTTTGGCCTCTTCGCGCGTGCGGCCAACGATCGGCATCACGCCAGGCATGATCACCACGTGATCCGGATTGCGTCCGGCGGCAATCACCTGATCTTTCTGCGAACGGTAGAAGCTCTGTGCTTCTTCCAGGCTGGCCGAGGCGGTGAAAATCACCTCGGCAGTCTCTGCCGCCAGCTTCTGCCCATCGCTGGAAGAACCGGCTTCGATAATCACCGGACGCCCCTGCGGTGAGCGGGTAATGTTCAGCGGACCCTGCACCTGGAAGTGCTCGCCGACGTGGTTAATCGGCTGAATTTTGTCATCAATGAAGTACTGACCGGTCTCTTTGTTGGGCTGCACCGCCCCCGCCTGCCAGCCGTCCCACAGCTTATAGGTGACATCAAGGAATTCACGGGCGCGCGCGTAGCGCTCCGCATGATTAGGCATATCGCTGCGGCTGAAGTTACGCGCCACATCGGTAGAGAACGACGTCACCACGTTCCAGGCGGCGCGGCCGCGGCTAATGTGGTCCAGCGACGAGAAGCTGCGCGCCATGGTGAACGGGTCGCTGAAGGTGGTCGAGGCGGTCGCCGCCAGGCCAATGCGTTTGGTGTTGACCGCCAGCGCCGACAGCAGCGTTAACGGCTCCAGACGCGCCATGGTGGAAGGCAGACGATACATGCTGGTCGCCAGTGCATCACCCACGAAGAACAGATCAAACTTGCCGGCTTCGGCTTTTTTCGCGATGGTGATCAGCCAGTCAATATCCGTCGGATCGCCCAGATTTTCCGTCAGCCGCCAGCCGCTCACATGCTGTCCAACCGGTTGTACAAACAGCCCTAAACGGATGCGGCGTGAAGATGAAGTAGCCATATTTTTTCCTGGTCAATAAAAGGGTCAATAACAATTAAAAGGCGTTCTCAGTCGCCAGCAGCGCCTGCTCTAAGGCATCCGCGCTGATGCGGAACGGCAGACGTTCGGCGCTGGCCGCCGGGAATTTGATCTGTTCAGCAATGCTTCTGATGGCTGCGCGACGATCGCCGTGCAGCGGCGCTAAGGTCAGCGGCATATCATATTGCCGCAGCAGCGCCAGCAGCGCGGCGTCCGGCTCACCGTCGTGCTCAATCAGCGACTGCACCAGCAGGCTGTAACCGACTTTTTCACCGTGCAGCCAGTGGTGCAGCTCCGGCTGATGGGTCAGACGGTTATGAATCGCATGGGCAAAGCCTGGCGTTGGCAGCACATCACGCACGCTGTTGGCCAGGCCGGCCAGCACAATGCTGGCATCGATCACCTTCACCAGTTCCGGCGTCACCTGCTGTTGCTGGTTGGCCAGCACGGCGGCGGCACCGTGCTGGCGATAGACATCCAGCGCGCGCTGCGCGGTCATCACTTTAAGATCGAGGGCGAGATCGTGGGGGTTGTGCCGCAGATAAGGAGAGAACTCGTAATATTTAGCCAGCGCGTCGACAATGCCCGCTTTGAGGTAACGCACATCGCTTTGCGCAATCACTTCGCTGTCTACCAGCACCAGTTCAGGCATTTTGCCCAGCGGCTGGCTGCGCACGTGGCCGCCCTGCGCGTCATAAATAATCGCCACCGGCGACCAGGCGGCACAGGTCGCCGCGACGGTGGCGAAATTGACGACGGTGATTTCCGGTAACTGGCTGCCGACCGCTTTAGCCGCATCCAGTACGCGCCCGCCGCCAATTGCCAGCAGCAGTTCAGCCTGCTGCTGTCGCAGATTGCTTTTCAGCGTATCAATGGCCGCATCGGTGCATTCGCCGTGCAAATACTCGATTTCCCAGCGAATACCACAGGTTTCCAGACTTTGCGTTAATTGCGGATTAACCGCCTGCCAGGCGCGCGGAGAGGTGAAAATACGGATATGCGTAGCATAAGGTTTAATGAATTCACCGGTGCGCGCACGCAGTCCCGGTTCGTGTGCGTAGGCACGCGGAGATTTAATCGCTAACACGTTGTCACCCTGATTAGGAAAAACGCCATAACAAAATTGTTATATTTCAGAGGATTAATGCGAAATAGTTATAGCGCTATGTATTTTATGCATACTACGGTAAATGGCGATTTGTGCAATGAAAAAGCCGCCATTTCATTTTCACAAATTTGCATTAGCTTATCCGGATTTCACATATAGCCCGTCAGCGCTTTACTGCTACTCTGAGCCTTCTTTCTTTATCGCCCACCGGGCGGTTTTCCGGGGATAGCTATGACACTTGAGTTTCGTCAGGTCACAGAAGACGAAGTGGACACTTATCAGGCGCTGATGCATGCCGCCTATGCGCCCACGCTGGCGCTGGGGATCAAATTTGATGCGGCCACCGCTGACCGCGAGAAAACGCTGCGGCATCTGCAAAGCCACGGCGTGTATGCGCTGTATGCCCAGGGCGTGATGGTCTCCTCGGTCACCGTGCGTTATCCATGGGGCCCGCTGCCGGGTCCGTTCGGCCTGCCGCATATCGGCTGGTTTGGTGCTCACCCGGACTATGCGGGGCAGCAGTTTGGCCGCCAGGTTCAGGATCGCCTGGAGCAGGAAATTTTACGCGGCCAGTTACGCGCACCGGCAGTTTCGCTCGGTACCGCCATCAGCCATCCGTGGCTGATTGATATGTATCGCAAGCGCGGATTTGTGCTCATGCACACCACCGATCTCGGCAAAGGCCACATCACGCAATATATGAAAAAAGTGCTGGATGAAACCGCGCACGATGCCTGGCTGACGCGCCAGGCGGCATCACAAGGAAGCCAGGCATGAGCCAACTGAATGAAACCGCGCTGGGCGAGCAGCTGATCGCCTTTCGCCACGAACTGCACCGTTTTCCGGAACTCTCTAATCAGGAGTTTGAAACTACTGCCCGCCTGCACCAGCAGCTGGAACAGCACCAGATTCGCATCGTTGATTTGCCACTGAAAACCGGTCTGGTGGCGGAGGTCGGCCCGGCACAGGGACCGCTGATTGTGCTGCGTTCGGATATTGATGCGTTGCCGATTGAAGAGCAGTCGGACGTTGCTTTTCGCTCGGAGCGTCCCGGCGTGATGCACGCCTGCGGCCACGATTTTCACGCTTCCGCTGCACTTGGCGCGGCGATTCTGCTTAAGCAGCAGGAGGCAACGCTGCCCGGCCGCGTACGGATTCTGTTCCAGGCCGCCGAAGAGACCGGCCAGGGCGCGCCGGATGTCATCGCTACCGGCGCGCTGCAGGAGGCGGTGGCGATTTTCGGCATTCACAACGATCCGTCGCTGCCGCCTGGCGTGGTGGGCAGCAAAGCCGGCGCGCTGACCGCGGCGGTGGATCGCTTCGATATCCGCATCACCGGCACCGGCAGCCATGCCGCCAAACCGCATCAGGGCAACGATCCGATCGTTATCGCGGCGCAGATTGTCTCCGCGGCGCAAACGCTGATTAGCCGTAACGCCCCCTCCGCTGACAACGCGGTGGTGTCGATCACCCAGCTGCACAGCGGCAGCACCTGGAACGTCATTCCGGACAGCGCCTGGCTGGAAGGCACGGTGCGCACCTTCTCTCAGTCCACGCGTGAGCGACTGGAGCAGCGCTTCCGCGAAATCGTGCTTGGCCTTGGTGCGGCTTTTGCCGCAGAGGTTGAGTTTAACTGGCACGCCGGTCCGCCTGCGGTGGTGAATGATGCGCACTGGGCGGATTTTGCTCTGCAGCAGGCCACCGCCAGCGGACTTGAGGCGCGCGTGGTGGAAGCCAGCCCGATCGGCGAAGATTTTGCTTTTTATCAGCAACAGCTGCCCGGTGCCTTTGTGATGATCGGCACTGGCGAACCTTATGCGTTGCACCATCCGGCTTTTCGCATCAATGATGCGGTGTTGCTGCCCACCTCACGCTACCTCGCACAGCTCGCCGTGGCGGCGCTGCGCAGTCTGGAGCAGGCATGAACCTGAGCCACGCGCTGGCTGAGCGCATCCTGCAAAGCCAGCCGGATGCGGCGGCACGTGATGCCGCGCGCACTGGCGTGCAGGATTTTCTGGCTGTGAGCTGGCCGGTGTTACAGCAGCAGGTCCCGGACAGCGGCTTACCGGCGCTGCGACAGGTTTATGGCGACGGCAGCGTACGCTCACAGGCGTTGCTGCTGGGCTATGCCGGCCATGCGCTGGATTACGATGATTTCCATGCCGATTTTCGCGGCCATCCCAGCGTGGCGATTCTGCCCGCGCTGTTTGCCTGGCAGCAGCAGCAGCCCGCCACTACCGAAGCGTTCCTTGATGCTTATGTCATCGGCGTGGAAGTGGCTGGCCGGCTGGGACTGGCCGCCAGCCAGCAGCACTATGCGCTGGGTTATCACAACACGGCCACGCTGGGCACGCTGGCGGCGGCGGCCGCGCTGGCACGTCTGCTGCAGCTTAATGCAACCGACTGCGCCACGCTGATTGGCATCGCGGCGACCCAGGCCAGCGGACTGCGCGCTCAGTTTGGTTCAGCGGTGAAGCCGCTGCACGCCGGACTGGCGGCAGAGCGTGCGGTGATGGCGGCGCAGCTGACGCTGGCGAAATTCGATGGCCGGCATGAAGGCGTGCTCGACGCGTTTCTCGCCGCCAGCAGTAACGGCGAGGCGCAGCCGCAACGGCTGGTGGAAAACTGGGGCGCGCCGTGGCGCATCAGTACCCCCGGTCTGGAGTTCAAACCCTTCCCCACCTGCGCCGGAACTCACAGCGCTGCCGAAGCGGTGCGTCTGCTGCGGCGCGCCTGGCTGGCGGAAGGTCACTCGCTGGACTCGCTGCTGGAAAATATTGATGACATCACGGTCGCCTTCCCGCCGGGTGGTGACATCGCGGCGGCAGTTCGCGTGCCGGCTAACGGCATCGAAGCACGCTTTAGCCTGGAGTACGTGATCGCCGCCATGCTGATGTATGACGATTTACGGCTGGAAGATTTTGCCGAAGGTGCACTCAATCCGGCGGTGATGCCGCTGGCGGCCAAAGTGCGTCGCACGCCGGATGCGTCCGCGCCGCCCGATGCGCTCAACCCGGCGCGGCGTTTTCATCTCGTCACGCTGACGCTGAAAGAGGGTCGTCAGCTGCAGCAGCGCCGCACGCGGCAGCAGTCGCTGGCGGATGGCGTAGATGTGGCGGCCAAACTGCGTCAGGCGCTGCGCCATGAAGTGCCGGCGCGTCAGCAGCAGTTGCTGGCTATCAGTCAGCTGCAAAGCACGGCGGATTTGGCTACATTAAGCCAACTGTTGCGCGCCTGAATCCTGGCGGCGCGCGTTCTTTGCTTAAGGCTGGCGTATCATGTCTAAAACTCAGCGGCTTCCCGAACTGCTGCAATTGCTGCGCTGTCATCGCTATCCGCTGACCGCGCAGCGTATCGCCGAACAGCTCCACATCAGCGTGCGCACCGTCTATCGTGACATTCTTAGTTTGCAGCAGCAGGGCGTGGAGATTGAGGGCAGCGCGGGCGTTGGCTATTTGCTGAAATCCGACGGCCATTTGCCGCCGCTGATGTTTTCCCGGCAGGAGATTGACGCGCTGGTGCTCGGGCTCAACTGGGTCACCCGACACACCGACGATGAGCTTAAGTCCGCCGCGCGCCATGCGCTGGCCAAAGTCCAGGCTGTGGTTCCGCCGCATCTTACGCAGAGTATCGATCACCAGTCGCTGCTGATCGCCTCCCAGGGCGAAGCCTTGTTCGAAACCCATCTGCCGCAGATTCGCCAGGCAATCCATCAGCGCAGCAAGATCAGCCTGCGCTACAAAGATCTGCAGGATAACCTCTCCACCCGCACCATCTGGCCGGTGGTGATTGGCTACTTTGAACGCGTGCGCCTGCTGTGCGGCTGGTGCGAACTGCGCCAGGAGTTCCGCAATTTCCGCGTCGACCGCATTGAAGCGATCAGCGTCACCAGCGAACTCTATCCCGGCACGCGTCATCAGTTGCTGAAACGCTGGCGGGATTATCACCATTTACGTCACCCGGTGGACAGCGCGACGCGCTAGCGACATAAAGTTGCCATAAGCGACAAAATGTCGCATACTTAGCCACGTGCAGCAGTAATCGAAACTCAACATTACAACAGTCAGTCCATCACCGCTTTCATCCGCGAGGTAATATTCATGGCCACAAGTATTCGTTTAGACGATGACTTCGTGAGCGACGTAAAAATTCACGCTGAAGCCGCCAGCCGCAGCATTCCAAAGCAGATTGAGCATTGGGCGAAAATCGGCCGGATTGCTGAGGATAATCCGGACTTACCGTATAGCTTCATTGCTGAAGTATTGATCGCCCAGGCTGAAGTCGATAATCAGAAGGTTTCGCCGTATGTCCGCCGAACACCCCGATCCAAAACCACAAAATAGCATCGAGGTTTTTCAAACACGCCGCTTTGAAAAAACGCTCGATAAATTGCCCGATACACAGCGTGCCATCGTCGAGGATGAGATCGACAGGATTGTTGACGCGCCTGAGATCGGTGAGCTTAAAAAAGGTGACTTAAACTTTTTACGCGTGCACAAATTTCAGCTGAATAACCGCCTGACGCTGTTGGGCTATAGCTGGGTGGAAAATAAACTGGAACTGTATCTGCTGGATATCGGACCCCATGAGAATTTCTATCAGGAACAGAAAAAGCACCGTAAAGCCGATCTGAAAATTATCAGTTAACCCATCGACTCCTGACAAAATCTGTCACAGCCTCCCCCTACTATGCAGCGGTAAACACACAAGGAGATCACCATGCTTACCGCTAACATGACCATTATTTATGTGCCCAACGTCGTGAAAAGTGCTGACTTTTATGCCGCGCTGTTCGACATCAAACCCGCAGAACTCAGCCCGACCTTTGCCATGTTTGTGTTTGAGAGCGGCTTTAAACTGGGTATCTGGTCGCAGTATACCGTTGAACCCGCACTCTCCCTGCCCGCCAGTGCGGCGCGTAGCGAAATTGTGTTTAAAACCGCGCGCAAAGACGATGTCGATTTTCTTTATCACGAATGGGGCGTGCTGCGCGAAATCACCATTATTCAGTCGCCGGTGCGTATGGACTTTGGCTACACCTTTACCGCGCTGGACCCGGACGGGCACCGCCTGCGTGTCTGCTATTTACAGCTGGATGAGTAAGTGAAGAGACCTGGCGCTTACGGTTGCAGGTTGTTAAATGCACTGAGTAATCATTAACTATATTTATATTCTTAATTGCCGGTTAATGACATTAACGCTGCTGTTCAGTTAAGCAACGTGCAGGTAATTCATCCTGGTGGATAGCGGTGCGATTTATCGCGCAATAAGTTGCACCGCTACACAGTGCGCGAGAAGCTTGTATTACCTCAGGCTAATTACCATATATTTCAGTTTATTAAAGTAATTCTTGTCATCGTTGACTTTACCCGTCATTACCGCTCCCATCCCACATCGCGCTTTTTTAAAATGCCTTCCGTGTATGCCATAAATAAAATCTACTGAATACAGCCACCTGAACACGCTACGTCATTTCCAGGACAAGTCTTGTTACTGTTAAATATTAATTACGTTTTTATGGGCCTCTGCACGGGCTGCAGCGTACCTGTAGCCCGACCATGGATAAGGCCAGGCAATGAAACGCCGTACTACACCGGGATGTGATGATGAACAGTAATCTGCTTAACCTGCGCCAGCAGCGCGCGACGCGCACGCTATTTTTTATCGCCGGACTGGGCATGGCCGCCTGGGCGCCGCTTATTCCCTTCGCCAAAGCGCAACTGGCGATCAATGACGGCATGCTGGGGCTGCTGCTGTTCTGTATCGCCGCAGGATCCATGTCAGTTATGCCCTTTACCGGCGCGCTGATTGCCCGCTTTGGCTGTCGCACGCTGCTGCTGCTGTGCGGTGCCGGACTGGCACTGGATCTGCCGCTGCTGATGCTGCTGTCCTCACCATTGCCGATGGCGGGCGCGCTGTTGCTCTTCGGTGCGATCAACGGACTGATGGATGTCAGCATGAATTATCAGGCAGTGATAGTGGAGCGCGAGGCCGGGGCCAGCAAGATGTCGGGCTTTCACGGCTTTTACAGTCTTGGCAGCATTGCTGGCGCCGGCGCGGTGAGTCTGCTGCTGTGGCTGCAGGTTGCGCCCCTGCTGGCACTGCTGCCGCTGTGTGCGTTGATTGTATTGCTGCTGATGATGAGCCATACCGCCCTGTTGCCCCGTCGCCGCACGGATGCAAAACCAACGCGCGGTACGCTGCGCGCCCTGACGCACCGTAACGTGGTGCTGATTGCCCTGCTGTGTTTTCTGCTGTTCCTCACCGAAGGCGCCATGCTCGACTGGTCAGCGGTGTTTATGAACAGTGAACGCGCCATGTCGATGCAGCTGGCCGGTTTCAGCTTCACGCTGTACGCCACGGCTGTCGCCACGCTGCGCCTGTTTGGCGATCGGCTGATTAATCACTATGGCAGTCGCCGCGTGCTCACCTGGGGCGGTCTCGTCGCCAGCGGGGGGCTGGCATTAGCGATTTTCTCCGTCTGGCTGTGGAGCGCCCTGCTCGGCTTTGTGCTGGTGGGTATCGGTCTGGCCAATATCGTGCCGATTTTATTCAACGCGGCGGGTAACCAGCGCACTGTCGCCGCGCATTACGCCATACCGGCCGTCACGCTGTGCGGTTACTCCGGGCTACTGCTGGGCCCGGCGCTGATTGGCTTTAGCGCCCAGCTTACATCCCTGACCACCACGCTCAGCGCCGGCATCGTGATGTTGCTGCTGGTGACTTTCGCGGCGCGTTTCGCTCTGACAGCGAAGTAGCGCCTCTGCCCTGTCATATTCACAAGGAGTTTCTATGACAACCTCAACGCAACCGGTGTTCAGCCTGCACTACGTCGGGCTCAATCTGAAGAAAGGCGTTAATGCCGCGACCTTCGAAGCCTTTCTCAAGGCGCGCGGCACGCAGATTCCTGCTTATCCGGGCTGGCAATGGTCGCTGTTAAAAGGCCTGCGCGGCGAACGCCAGGAACAATACCTGATGCTGTATCAGGCTGCCAGCCAGGCAGACTATGACCGCTATATCACACCGGCTGGCGAACTCACGGCCGAGGCCATCGCCTTCTGGCAACAACGGCCCGAGGCGTGCGCGCTGCTTGAGGAGTGGAAAAACTTTGCCACCTACGGGGAGTTACCAACGCTGTTCTCCACCTTCTCGCTGCTGGCAGAAAACCGCCACAGTTCACTGCCGCCCGGCCCGAACTTTCAGCCCGATGCTCAACCTGCGGTGGCACGCGTGGTCGGTTTTCATCATCTGGCACTACGTGCTGGCGTGACGGCTGCCGACTTTGATCGCTTTATGATGGAGAACGTCGCGCGCATTGATGACTATCCCGGCTGGAAGTTTCACATGCTGAAGGGCACCGGCGGCAATCGAAGTGAGCAATATGCAGTGATGCTGGTGATCGAAAGTCTCGACTCGCTCAACAGCTTCCATCCGGCGATGGACGTCTCAACCGAAAAATCGCTGACGTTTGTGAAAAACCATCAGGAGAGCGAGCGTATGTATGATGAATGGCGCACCATGGCCTCGTTCTCCGGCGCACCGCAAATGTATACCGACTATCTGACGATTGCTGGCAACGTCGGCTGAGGTTGGCCACGACCGGCGGAGGCCGGTCAGACTGCATTATCACGCCCGTTCAGGGTTGGTGTTCGGTTGTGGCTGGCCCGGCACCTCAACGCCTGGCCAGCCCGCCGTTCGCGTCCGTTGCCGGATTAGCTCACCCGCGCCGCTGCCGGGCTGTTCAGCGCGGCCAGCAGCGTTGCCGAGTCCGCCACTGCGCCAAAAATACCGCCCTGCATGTGGATCATGCTGAGCGCCGCCTCGTGATGTTTCAACTCCGTCGCCGCGCAGCAGTCGCTCAGCACCAGACATTCAAAGCCGCGATCGTTGGCTTCGCGCAGTGTGGTATGCACGCAAACGTCGGTGGTGATGCCGCTGATGATTAAGTTGCGGATACCGCGACTGTGCAGAATCAGCTCAAGGTCGGTGGCGTAAAAAGAGCCTTTGCCGGGTTTATCAATAATCACTTCATCCGGTAGCGGCGCCAGCTCGGGAATGATTTCCCAGCCTGGCTCACCGCGCACCAGAATGCGGCCACAGGGCCCTGGTGCACCAATCTCCGCCTGCATCCGCCGCGATCGCCAGCGCTTGTTGGCCGGCAGATCGCTCAGGTCCGGACGATGGCCTTCACGGGTATGGATGATCGGGAAGCCGGATTCGCGCATGCGCGCTAACACCTGCTGCAGCGGTTTGATGGGGGCACGCGTCAGGGAGATGTCGTAACCCATAGTGTCAACATAGCCGCCCTTGCCGCAGAAGTCGGTTTGCATATCAATCACCAGCAGCGCGGTATTTTGCACCGTGCAGTTGCCGTCAAACGGCCACGGATAAGGGGTTGAATCAACGATATAATCAGGCATTGCTTTTCTCCATTACCGCCGTGCTGCTTTCCGGTTTCCATTTCACGATCAGCGTATAGCTCAGTGCCGCGGTGACCAGGCCGATCACCGCTTCACCAAACTGCGGGAATTCAAGGTGGGCCATCACCGCACACAGGCTGCCGATGGCCCAGGCGGCGAACGCGCTGCCGCGCAGGCGCCGGGTTTGACGCTGTTCGCTGATTTTCGCCATAAAGATCAGATCAACAATCATCACTGCGCCAAACGGCGGCACCACCATGCCAAGCAGGCTGAGCCATTCGAGGAACCAGGACCACACGCCGGCCAGCGCCAGCACGCCACCGATGGCCCCGAGGATCAGCGTCCACAGGCGCATTTTGCTGCTGAACAGATGGCTGAAACCGACCGCGCCGTTATACAGGCAGTGCGTGCACACCGAACCGAGGTTGATAAACACAAACAGAAAGGCAATGACGGAGAGCAGCATGCCGTGCCCCATCAGCAGCGGCAGGAAGTTACCGCCGTTGCTGAGCGGATCGACCGCCGCGCCGACGGCGACAATCACCACGCCAAACAGATAGGAAATCACATTCGCCAGCGGGAACGCGGAAAACGCGGCGATCACCGCTGATTTGCCGTCCTTCGACCAGCGGGTAAAATCCGCTGTCATGGTGCCGGAATCCGCAAAGCCGGCAATCACCATGGTGACCGCCGTGCCCATGCTCATGGCGTCAGCGGCTGCCGGACTGCCCTGCCACTGGGTCAGCGTGGTGAAATCATGATCCTTGCTCACCAGCCACAGCGCCACCAGCCCCAGCACCACAAACAGCGGAGCGGCAATCATTCCCAGCACCGACAGCGCCCGCACCCCGAGAAAGGTGACGCCGGTATACAGCACCATGGCAAACGCGGTGACCGCCAGCGCATTCCAGCCAAAGGTCTGGTTGATCACCGTCCCGGTCAGGCCGGTCTGGAAGGCGTACCAGCCTATCACCACGGTAGAAAGAAAGCCGGACACCAGGATATAGCCTTTGGTGCCAAAGGTCCGCTTCGCCTGCAGCGCGAAGTTCATACCGGTATGCCCGGCGAACCAGCTAAGTGCGCCGACATAGGCAAACAGCACCAGGTTACCCAGCAAAATCGCCAGCAGTGCCGGCCAGAAGCCGAGATGCCAGGTGATAATGCCGCCGAACAGCGCATTGGTGAGGATCATCGGAAAGCCAAACCACACCGCCGACACCGAACCCGTCGAGTGGCGATGGCTAAGCGGCACCGGCTCATGCTCGAACTCCTGCTCCAGCGCAGGGGAAGATTTGTTACTCATGGAGAACTCCAATAGCAGCAGGATAGTGATGATTCCATGGTTGGATGCGCTCAAAAGCGGCACTGGCCGCCAGCACCAGGCCATCGTCCAGATGACGACCCACAATTTGCATACCGATCGGCAGACCACTGGCCGTGAAGCCGGCAGGCACCGAGGCGGCAGGCTGACCGGTAAAATTGAACGGGAAGCAGAACGACAGCCAGTGATCGCTGCGCACCATGCGGCCATCAATGACTTCCGGGCCCTGCATGTGCAGCGCAAACGGCGGCACCGCCAGCGTCGGCGACAGCAGCAGATCGTAGCGCTGCATAAAGCGCCACAGCTGGTTGCAGAGCTTTTTGCGCGTGGTGTTGGCGTCGGTGAAATGCTCTGCACGCCAGTCGCGCTGCAGCATGGCGCTCAGGTGCGGTGACATCGCTGTTCCCAGTTGGTTCTGCATCTGGCGCATGCCGCTCAGATCGCTTTCGAACGCCACCAGCGCAGCAAAGCTGGCGCTTTCGTCAGCGATGCCGGGATCCACCTCCTCCAGCTCTGCGCCCAGCGCTGCAGCGAAACGACGCGCGGCCGCGGTGACCACGGCGCGCACTTCCGCATCGACGGCGATATAGCCAAAGTCGGCGCTGAAAGCGATGCGCAACCCCTGCAGTGGCCGATCCAGACTGGCCAGCCAGTCAACATCGCTGCATGGGATGGAGTGCCGATCGCGCATGTCCGGACCGGCCATCACCGACATCATCAGCGCGCTGTCGCGCACGCTACGCGTCATCGGACCGATATGTTCAAGCGATTCCCAGCTGGAAACGCCAGGATAACGCTCATCGCGGCAGCCCGGCCACAGCGGCACCCGCCCCATCGAGGCCTTGAGTCCATAGACACCGCAGTGGGCCGCCGGGATACGTACCGATCCTCCGCCATCACTGCCGAGCGCAATCGGACACAGCCGTGCCGCCAGCGCCGCGCCGGAACCCGCGCTCGATCCGCCCGGCGTTTTGCTCACGTCCCAGGGATTACGCGGTGAGGGAAACAGGGGATTATGGCCGACACCGCTGTAGCCAAACTCCGGCGCGGTGGTCTTGCCCAGCAGGATGGCATCCGCCGCCAGCAGGCGCTCAACGGTGATGTCATCTTCTGCGGGAATAAAATCGGCGTAGGCGGCCGATCCTGATGTGGTTCGCACACCGGCGGTACAGATCAAATCTTTTACCGCCAGCGGCACACCCGCCAGTGCGCCCAGCGGCTCGCCGCGCGCACGACGGCGGTCGATCTGCTCTGCCTGTGCCAGCGCCCGCTCCGGCGTCAGGGTACAAAACGCCTGAATCAGCGGCTCCCGCTGTTCCAGGCGATCCAGCGTCGCCTGGGTTAACTCGCGCGCGGAAACCTCGCCGTCGCGCACCCGCGCCGCCAGCTGGGTGGCATCTTCATCCAGCAGTGCATCAAACATGATCGTTCTCCCGGGTTAATTGGCTACCGGGAGGAGTGCAGTTTGCGTGCCAGAATAGCGTGAAGTGCGCGGCCGTTATGCGCCGGGCCAGATAGGATACGGTCTGGGATACAAGATGGAATACTTATGGATGCGGCAGTCATACCGATGCAGGCAATGCGCACAAGCTGTGCACATCGCTGCATCATCGCGTTGCCATTTTAGGGTGCAGCCAGCGGAGGCGGAGTTGCTGCCGTGGCGTGCGTCAGAAGGGTTAGCTTTGCGCGCTGACTAACCGCACGGCGAAGCCAAAAAACAGCATGCCGGTCAGCATGTTCGCCAGCTTGACCAGGCGGGTGCGGCTGCGCAGATAGCGCACCATCACCGCGCCAGCCACCAGCAACAGTGAATAGTAGCTGAAACTGATCACCTGAATCAGCGCACCCAGGGTGGCAAACGCCGGCGCGGTATGGGTTACGCGCGGATCGATAAACTGAATGAAGAACGAAACGTAAAACAGAATCGCCTTGGGATTGGTTACGCCAAGCAGCAGCGCACGCAGGAAATAGTTTTCCTGTTTTACCGCTTCAGCCGGTTGATCGCCGCTGCGTTTGCGCAGCGCGCCGATGATAATCTTCACGCCGAGATACAGCAGGAACATGGCACCAAGATAACGCACCACCATAAAAATATGCGGACTGGTACGGATCAGCGTCGCGACGCCCGCCCAGGCGAGGAAAATCAAAATTAAATCGCCCGCCATCACCCCGGCTATCGCCTGACAGGCCGGCTTTGCCCCACGACTCATCCCGGTGCGCAGCACATACAGGCTGTTGGGTCCGGGTAATAGAATGATCACCAGCGCGCCCGCCAGGAAAGTCCAGAGATTGATGATGCCTAAATCGTGAAACATTACGGTGCTACCCCATGCCGTTAAGCAGGTAAAAATGAGTGAAAGTGGAACCCGGCGCGCTGCTCAACTGCCGCGGCGCGGCGCATAGTAGCAGTTGTGCGGTGGATTTGTCGCTTAACGCCACGGTTCAGTATGTCGAAACGGTGTTACGTAACGCATACAGCGCGTGACAGGCACCAGTGACGTTGTCACAGTGATGATTCAGAGGTTTTGCAACTGCTGCATCACCGCATCCAGAAATACCCGTAATACCGCAGGCTGTCGTTCGCGCGACATATACAGGCCATAAATGCCTAAGGTGCGCGGTTGAAAACCGGGCAGTACGCAACGTAACTGACCGCTGGTCAGCGCAGCCTGTGCCTCCATTGCCGGCACCATGGCAACCCCACAGCCGGCGATAGCGGCATCACATAACACGGATGAAATACCGGCGCTGAAATTGCCGCTCACCACCACGGAAACCGCCTCGCCTTGCGCATCGTGAAACTGCCAGCGCTGCCCGGCAAAGCGGCTGTAGTGCAGGCAATTATGTTGTGCCAGATCCGCTGGCGTCTGCGGTTCGCCCTGCTGCGTTAAATAGGCCGGCGCAGCGCAGACTACCGAGGCACATTCACCCAGCCTGCGGGCAATCGCGCCGGGCTCCGGATCGTCGGTAATACGAATAGCCACATCGATGCGCTCACCCACCAGGCTGACCGGCTGATTATTGATCTCCAGCTCAATACGTACCGCCGGGTAACGCGCGAGGAACGCCGGAATCATCGGTCCAAGAATGTGGGTGGCGGTTGAATGTGCACAGGCCACGCGCAACGTGCCCTGCGGTTTGCCCTCATCGCCCTGCTGTTCAATCTCGTCGGCCAGCCGGGCCAGCGCGCGTGTCTTATGCAAAATCTGCTCACCCGCCGGGGTAATGGTCAGCCGCCGTGAAGAACGGTGCAGCAGGCGTGCGCCCGCCCACTTCTCCATTTCATCAAGATAGCGACTGACCATCGGGCGCGAAATATCCAGCGCGCGCGCCGCCGCGCTCAGGCTTCCCAGTTCACAAATCCGGTTAAACACCCGCGTTGCCGTCACTCTGTCCATGCAGGCTCCATCTGATCGTTTTATGCAACTGATCATATCTGATTGCGGGAATTCTGCCAGCTGGCGATTTGCTTACAATAGCGTCTTTCAGTGACGGCACGTTGCCGTAAAAAGGAAGATGCCATGAAGATGAAATCACTCGCGCTGCTGGTCACCCTAGCCGCCGCGCCGGCTTTTGCCGCCCCGTTGCAGTTAGACGTGTATAACCCACAGGAACAGGGAATTTTTCCGGTCTCGTCGACGCTGGTCTCCGGTCCGCATGAAGCGATTCTGTTTGATGCGCAGTTCAGCCCCAAAGATGGCGAGAAGCTGGTGGAACTGATTAAAGCGCGCGGCAAGCAGCTGACTCACATCGTGATCACCTCGGGCGATCCGGATTTCTACTTCGGTCTTGAGCCGCTGGTGCAGGCGTTCCCGCAGGCCAAAATTGTCGCCTCGCCGCTGGTAGTGGAACATATCGAAGCGACCAAAGATGCCAAGCTGCAGTACTGGGGACCGCAGATGAACGGCGCTGCGCCGCACCAGCTGTATGTACCACAGATTACCCACCAGACGCGGTTTAGCGTCGATGGTGAGCGCATCGAGCTGCGCCACGCGGCAGAAAAATCAGCCTACGTGTGGATTCCCTCCAGTAAGGCAATACTCGGTGGCACAGTGGTGGACTCAGGCATTCACGTCTGGACCGCGGACACGCAGACCGCAGCCAGCCGCGCAGAGTGGCGTCAGGTATTGCGAGAAATGCAGCAGTTGAAGCCGCAGGTGGTGATCCCCGGCCACTATCTGGGTGCGCGTCCGGCGGGCGATAAGGCGGTCACCTTTACCCTGGATTATCTGCAAAGTTTTGAGCGGGCGCTGCAACAGCACAAAGGCTCCGCGGCGGTGATTCAGGCGATGAAACAGGCATGGCCAACCTTAGCGGATGTCAGCTCGCTGGAGCTGAGCGCGAAGGTGAATACCGGTGAGATGAAGTGGAAGTGACGCGAGGATAAATAAACGGGCCAGACGCCGCCGCGCCTGGCCTGAAGCTTACTGCAGATGGGTTTTCAGCTCTTCCGCCGCCTGGCGAATCGCGGTGCGGACCGCCGGCACCTCGCTCAGCGGATTGAGCAGGCCGTAGTCATGAATCAGACCGTTATAGCGCGTCACGGTGACATCCACACCGGCGGCATCCAGTTTGCGACCAAAGGCTTCACCCTCATCACGCAGCACATCCAGTTCTGCCGTCTGAATCAGCGTTGGCGGTAAGCCCTGCAGCTGCTCTTTTGTGGCGCGCAGTGGCGAAGCGAGAATATTGTCGCGCTCGCTCTGTTTGGTGGTGTAGGCGTCCCAGAACCATTTCATCATGTTACGCGACAGGAAATATCCGTTGGCAAACTGGTGATACGAAGCGGTATCAAAGCGCGCATCGGTTACCGGCCACAGCATGATGTCATAACGAATCGCTGGCGTTTGCTGCTGTTTAGCCTGCAGCGCGACCGCGGCCACCATGTTACCGCCGACGCTGTTACCAACCAGCGCCAGGCGCTTGCCATCGACACCAATTTCACTACCGTGTTCCGCCACCCAGCGTGTCGCCGCATAAGCCTGATTGATGGCCAGCGGATAATGCGCTTCGGGTGACGGCGTATAGTTCACAAACACAGCCGCAGCGCCAGATTCCACCACCAGATCGCGCACCAGACGTTCGTGGGTCGGGAAATCACCGAGGATCCAGCCGCCGCCGTGGAAGAACATAAATACCGGTAACGTACCCTGTGCGCCCTGCGGTTTTACGATATTCAGCTTAATGGGCTGGCCGTTTACCTGAATGGTTTTTTCAGTGACGTCGGCCGGCGGCAGCGTTACGCCCTTCTGCGCATCAATCAGCACCTGGCGCGCCGCCTGCGGTGACAGTTGCTCAATCGGTTTGCCGCCGCTACTGTTCAGCGCCTGTAAAAACTGCTGCACGTGACGTTCAGGTTGTGGTGCGTCAGCAAAGCTATTTACAGATGCAGTAGCCATCGCCATGGCAAGCAGAGAGTGTTGTAATTTCATGGTATTACTCCTTTAATGTTTTTTGCGATTATATCGCGCACTATTTAAATGATAATGACTTGATGGTCGTGTTCTGAACTGAGACTGAATTTATATAGCGCGCTATTTAATAGCAAGATATTTTTTAGCGAAGATTTACATCACTACTCTATTACACTGATTTTAATCAGGATATTTTTTCAAATTTTTGCCTGCAGGCGGGTTCGCTTTCCGGCCAGTCACATTGGTAACCTGCAGATTCATCTTGTCTGCGTCCCCGCCAGCCGCCACACTGGCGAGCACGCCGCGATTTTTCACACATTGAGGTAACGGGTAATGCCGCAGAGTAAAGCTACCCTGACTGGTCTGCTGGCCATTCTGCTGTGGAGCACGATTGTAGGATTAATAAAAAGCGTCAGTGAAAGTTTTGGTCCGGTAACCGGTGCCGCGCTGATTTATAGCGCCAGCGCCCTGCTGTTACTGCTCACCGTGGGTTTTCCTGACCTGCGCCAGTTTCCCCGCCGCTATTTGCTGATCGGCAGCCTGCTGTTTGTCTGCTATGAGCTCTGCCTGTCGCTGTCGCTGGGTTTTACTCATAGCGGCCATCAGGCGATTGAAGTCGGCATGGTTAATTACCTGTGGCCGGCGATGACCATCGTTTTAACGGTGATGGTTAACCGGCAAAAGACCAGCCCGTTGATTATTCCCGGCCTCCTGCTTGCCGTCGCCGGTATTTGTCGGGTACTGAGCGGCGATCGGGGATTTTCATTGGGCGAAATGATCGACAATGTGATGGATAATCCGCTCAGTTATGGTCTGGCATTTGGCGGTGCGATGATTTGGGCGGTTTATTGTGTCGTGACAAAAAATAGCGCGAAAGGCAGTAACGGCATCACGCTGTTTTTCATCTTAACTGCGCTGACGCTGTGGCTGAAATCGCTGCTATCACCGCAGCCGCCCGTGGTGTTTTCGCTGCAGGCGTGCATCAGCCTGGCGCTGGCAGCGATGGCGATGGGGCTCGGCTATGCGGCGTGGAACGTCGGCATTCTGCACGGCAATGTCACGCTGTTAGCCGCAGCTTCCTACTTTATCCCTATCATTTCGTCGCTGATAGCCGCTTTTATCCTTAACTCCAGCCTGACCTTCTCCTTCTGGCAAGGCACGGCGATGGTTTGCCTCGGTTCGCTGCTCTGCTGGTGGTCAACGCGCGGGACTGCAACGCGTAAGCTGGAAAGCAATACGCTGGAATAACCGGCTGGATGGCGCAGCCGGACGAGAATACGGACAGTGGTGCAGACTCAGCGCGGCGGCGGGAACATTTTGCGATACAGCGACGGCGTCATGCCGGTCACTTTGACAAACGCGCGGCGCATCACATCGGCACTGTGATAACCGCAGGCCGCCGGGATCGCTTTGAGCGGCAGCTCACCGGCATCCAGCAAAGCCCGGGCGTGGCTGATGCGTGCCTGCTCCAGCCATGCGCCAGGCTGGATCTGCATCTCCTGCCGAAACAGACGCGCTAAATGCCGCGTACTGAGGTGCATGTGCGCCGCCAGGTCTTCCAGCCCGCGAATCTGTGCCAGATGCGCGATTGCCCAGCGCTGCATCTCCTGAAAGGCGCTGCGTCCGGCCAGGGACACCTGCTGTTTACGCACGAAATGTCCCTGTGTCACCGGGCGCTGGAAGAACATCACCAGGCTGGCGGCCACCTCCTGCGCCAGCTCGCGCCCGAGATCCTCTTCCACCAGCCGCAGCGCCAGATCCAGTCCGGATGTCACCCCGGCAGCCGTGCGTAATGCACCATCCGCCACATACAGCGCATCGGCTTCGACCTGCGCATCGGGTAGCAGTAATGCCAGCCGTTCCGCACATGCCCAGTGAGTAGTGACTTTCCTTCCGTTCAGCAAACCCGTTTGCGCCAGCAGTAGCGCCCCCGTACACACCGAGCCGTAACGCTGGCTGCGCTGACAGAGCGCGATAATCTGCTGGCGATCACTGGCGGAGAGCTGCATCTGGCTGGCGTCAGGTGCTCCGGCGACCAGAAAGGTATCGGCGCGATGCTGTGTCGCCACAGTTAGCGCAACGTCGGCTTCCAGCCGGACACCAGACGAGCAGCGGATGCTGGTGTGCTGCAGCGACATCACGCTGAGCTGATACACCTGACGATGTAGCAGCCGATTTGCCTCGGCAAATACATCCAGCGGCCCGGAAATATCCAGCAACTGGGCGCCGGGAACGGCCAAAAGGGTAATGTGATGGTGAGTCATTGTCTGGCTGTCCGCTTAAATCGCAATGTCTGAAATCATCGTTAAACAGAAATTCATGACATTGTCGCGCGGCTTTATGCTGAACGCAACTTCACTAAGCGGAGACATCACCATGAGTTTTACTATTAACGGCATTCGTATTCCGGACAGCAAAATGGCGCGCGATGCTACCGCGCTGGTACGTGACATCGAATCGGATCTGTTATTTCATCACTCCAGCCGCGTTTTTTACTGGGGCGCTTTGGCAGGTCAGCGACTGGGCGTCAAAGTGGATGCCGAGCTGCTTTACGTTGGCTGCATGTTTCATGATGTGGGCCTGACGCAACAGCATTGCAGCTGCGATAAGCGCTTTGAAGTCGATGGCGCCAATGCGGCGCGCGATTTCCTGCAACATTACGGGGTTGCCCAGGCGGACATTGATAAAGTGTGGACGGCGATTGCCCTGCACACGACGCCCGGCATTCCGCAATTTATGGCCGGGGAAATCGCCCTGGTGACGGCCGGCGTTGAGATGGATGTGCTGGGTATTGACTATGATCACTTCAGCGATGAGCAACGTGAAGCCGTGGTGCAGCAGCATCCCCGTCCGGCACAGTTTAAAGAAGAAATTATCCAGGCATTTTATGAAGGCATTCAACACAAACCGGCGACGACTTTCGGCAACGTGAAAGCTGATGTCATTGCTGATAAGCAACCGGCATTTCGCCCGATGAATTTTTGCCGGATTATCCGCCAGTCGCGCTGGACGGGTTAACATGGACAGCGGAGATAGCTCACCGCGAACGGGAGAAATGGCGACGGAAACGTGCGCTGTGAATCCCGGCAACAAAATTAACTCATCGAACATTGTCAGCAGGGGCGAATTTTCGTTGCTACTATAGTGACGCAACACACAGCTCAAGCGTTGCGACGAGAATTTTTCCTGTAGTTTTTTGTTATGCCCGCTCTGCGGGCATTTTTTTATGCCAGAAATGGACTGCCGTCCCCTGCCGCTGCCGTGCTGCCTGATGTCCGCTGGACGTTTTGCCGGTAGCGGATGTTAATGAAAGCGACCAATTCATAACAATTTGCCCACCACGCATGTATATCTTCGTTACAAATAGGGTGAGAAAATGACTTTGTTTCATATGGTACAACACTGTTTCACCATGTAAAATCGAAACGACTATCCAGTAAGACTGCTTACAGCATGCATCGATCCCCGAGAGATCGGGCTGCCGCATGGCCAGAGGATTGAATACAGAAAAACAATTAGTTGAGGTTATTTATTATTCCCCTGGGAAAGAAAGGGGGTGGGCAAAAGCAAGTAGTGCAAAGCGCCATGTCTTTGTACTCAGGAATCATTTGAATGAAATCAAAAGAGCAACCAATCAAAACATCCAGAAGGTCATTTCTGCAGAAAACCCTTTCTGTTATCCCCTTCACCGCGCTTGCAGGCACCACAGCAGTGAGCGCGATGGCTTCTGCAGCTCCGGCTAAAGAAAAAAGTGAGACCTATCACTACGTTCCGGTATTTTTTAATAATGACGAATGGCGATTTATTTTATCCGCAACGGACCTGCTGATTCCTGAAGACGAATTCGGCCCCGGTGCGGTGAGTGAAGGCGTGCCCGTTTACATCGATAAGCAAATGGAATTGCCTTATGGCTATGGTTACCTGTGGTATATGAGCCCGCCATTTCAGGAATCGATTCCTGAGATGGGATACCAGACTAATCTGGTGCCACGGGAAATTTACCGCCGGGGAATTATCAACCTGAACAAATACTGCCGTGAAAAGTTCCAGAATAACTTCGCAGATTTAAGCAAAGAAAAACAGGAAGCGATTTTACACGATCTGGAGTCGGGAAAAATCGTGCTTGATACTATTCCCGGCAAGTTATTTTTCTCTCAGTTACTACAGAACACTAAAGAAGGTTATTTAGCCGATCCGGTGCATGGCGGTAATCAAACCATGGCATCCTGGAAATTAATTGGTTTCCCGGGCGCGCGCGCGGACTTTATTCAGGTTATGGAGAACCCCGATAAACCTTATCCTTTAGGCCCTGTGAGTATTTCTGGCAAGTATGGTGCAAAAAAATGACGATTAAAAAAGAACCTGTAGATGTAGTTATTGTTGGCTTTGGCTGGGCTGGTTCGTTGATGGCGATGGAATTAGCCTCAACCGGATTAAAAATTGTTGCGCTTGAACGGGGAGAACAGCGAGATACTTACCCTGACTTTGCCTATCCCCGTATCATTGATGAGCTGACATATGGTGTCAGGCTAAAACTTTTTCAGAACATATCCAAAGAGAGCGTGACGGTAAGGCATACCACTAAAGATACCGCTTTACCTTATCGCCGCATGGGTTCTTTTTTACCCGGCGACGGCGTGGGCGGCGCTGGCGTACACTGGAATGGTCTACTGTGGCGGCCACTGGAAGCGGATCTCCGACTGAAAACCGTGGTGACTGAAAAATATGGTGCCAGTTTTATTCCTGAGGGTATGACGCTGCAGGACTATCCTTTCAGCTACAGTGAAATAGAACCCTATTTTGATAAGTTTGAGAAAATTTGTGGTGCTTCAGGCCAGGCCGGGAACCTGAATGGCAATATCATCGAAGGTGGCAACCCCTTCGAAGCGCAACGCGCGAATCCTTTCCCGACCAAACCGTTGCTTTACCAGTATTCTGCCATGCTGTTTGAAAAAACCACGAAAGAACTGGGCTACAATCCCTTCCCGGGTCCCGCCGCCATCTGCACTGGGGCATATACCAACCCGTACGGCGTTGCGCTCGGCGTCTGTAACTATTGTGGTTTTTGTGAGAAATTCGGTTGCTATAACTATTCTAAAGCGTCGCCACAAACCAGCGTTATCCCCGCCCTTAAGCAATACGATAACTTTGAATTACGCTGTAAATCACATGTGCTTCGCGTCAATAAAGACAACACGGGTAAACTGGCCACTGGCGTAACCTATATTGATGAAAATGGCAGTGAAGTCGAACAACCCGCAGCGATGGTTATCCTCAGCGCCTTCCAGTTGCATAATGTCCGGCTGCTTTTGCTATCCAAAATCGGTAAGCCTTATAATCCCGAGACAGGCGAAGGCGTGGTTGGCAGGAATTATGCCTATCAAATGTTAGGCGGCGCAAAACTGTTCTTCAATAAAGAGACCTACTTTAACCATTTTGCCGCCACCGGTGCGTCAGGCGCCTATATTGATAATTACAACAGTGAAAACTTCGATCACTCTGCTGCAGGCTTTATTGGTGGCAGTACGGTCTCTGCGCATGTTACCGGCGCCCGGCCTATTGAACAAACTGTCACGCCTAAAAATGCGCCTAAATGGGGCAGCGGCTGGAAAAAAGCAATCAGGGATAGCTACCTGCATAATATGAGCATTGGCGTCAGTTCATCTGTCATGCCTTATAAGCAATGTTATCTTGACCTTGACCCGACCTATACCGATGGTTATGGGCTGCCTTTATTAAGAATGACGTTTGACTGGCAGCAGAATGAACTCAAAATGACCCAGTTCATGGCAGGCAAAACGGAAAATATCATTAAGGCTATCGGGCCAGATTCTTACGACATGGGCTTCAAAAACTTATCTACGCATTACGATGTTCGTCCTTATCAATCTACCCATACCACCGGTGGCGCCATAATGGGTGACAGCCCGGCGACCAGCGTGGTGAATAAATATCTGCAGTGTTGGGACGTGTCCAACGTTTTCGTGGCCGGCGCCAGTTGCTTCCCACAAAACCATGCATACAACCCCACGGGAATCGTCGGCGCAACCACGCTGTTTTCAGCGAACGCAATCAAAACGATTTACCTGAAAAACCCAGGCCCAATGGTTCAGGCTTAAGGGGATAAGGATAAGAAGATGAAAATGACCTGTTTGAAATGGCTGTCCTTATTAACACTATTCTGTGCTTTATCCTCTGCAGCGGAAGATGTCTCTCCGGAACTCATCAGCAAGGGTAAATATATTGCCACTGCAGGAGATTGCGTTGCCTGTCACTCGATTGCCGGAAAAGAGAGCTTTACCGGCGGATTGAAAATGATGACGCCGGTTGGCGCAATTTATTCGACCAATATCACCCCGGATAAAGCCACCGGTATTGGCGAATATACCTATGACGACTTTGCTAAAGCATTACGTCAGGGAATAGCGAAAGACGGGCGCCATTTGTATCCAGCGATGCCTTATACGGCTTATGCCAAAGTTAGCGATGAAGATATGCATGCTTTGTATGCTTACATGATGCATGGCGTAACGGCGGTTCACGCGGAAAACAGAAAAAGCGATATCCCATGGCCACTGAATATGCGCTGGCCACTGGCCCTGTGGAATCTGGCTTTCCACGACGATAACGCTTACGCAGCGGATACCACCAAAAGTGCGGAGTGGAATCGTGGCGCTTATCTGGTGCAGGGATTGGGTCACTGCGGCACCTGTCATACCCCGCGTGGCATTGCTTATCAGGAAAAATCCTTAGATCAGCAGGGCAAAACTTACCTGACCGGCGGGACACTGGAGGGCTGGCATGCGCCGGATCTGACCGGCAACGCGAAGTCGGGACTCGGCAGTTGGTCAAATGAAGATATTGCGTTATTCCTGAAAACCGGTCGTACCAACACCTCAGCCGCGTTCGGCTCTATGACGGATGTGGTAGAGCACAGCACGCAATATCTCAGCCAGGCCGATCTTGCTGCGGTGGCGAGCTATTTGAAGTCACTGCCAGCTTCCGCCCCTGATACGCCGTCTGCGCCACCCGCCGATACCACCACTGCCGCGCTTATCCGGGGAGACATCAGCGTACCTGGTTCACGGCTGTATATGGATAACTGCTCAGGTTGCCACCGCCTGGATGGCAAAGGCTATGCCAAAACCTTTCCTTCTCTTGCTGGTAACTCAGCGATCCTGAGTAATGATCCTTCATCGGTGATTAGCATTGTACTGCGCGGCGGCAAAATGGCTGTCACGAAGGAGGCGGTCACCGGGCTGGCTATGCCTGATTTTGCCTGGCGGCTCAACGATCAGCAGGTGGCGGATCTGGTGACATTCATTCGTAACGGCTGGGGCAATCAGGCACCTGCGGTAAGCGCGGATCAGGTAGCAAAACTGCGTAAAGATCTGCCGAAGGCGGTGGAGGCGGATAAGGAAAAGAGTCAGTAAAAACGGACGGAGAAAACGCCCTGTCAGGGCCCCGACAAGGGCCCTGATAATGACGCCGGATAGCAATGGCAACCTGAGCAATTACCGAGCGATGCCCCATCGCCAGCCTGAACTATGCTTTGTCGGCGTCGGTCAGGGTGGCTCTGACCTGCGGCAGACTCTGCGGGTAATTCTGCTGAATGAATTCAATCATTTTCTCGCGTACATAGCAGCGCAGATCCCATGCCGTCGGTGAGTTCTGCGCGGTCATCAGTAAACGGATGGTCATGGTTTTTTCCGTGGTATCGGTCACCTGTAACACCTGAGTTTCGCGATCCCAGAGCCGCGTCTCATTGAGGATTTTTTCAAAATGCTCACGCAGCGGCGCCAGCGGCATCGAGTAATCAACATAGAGAAACACAGACCCCAATATTTGCGCATTATTTCGCGTCCAGTTCTGAAATGCATTCTCGGTAAAATAGGTGATGGGCAGCACCAGACGGCGTAAATCCCAGATGCGCACCACAACATAGGTCAGATTGATTTCCTCAATCCAGCCCCACTCCTTTTCGACCACCACCGCATCGTCAATTTTTATCGGTTGGGTGAAAGCAATCTGAATGCCGGCAAACAGATTCACCAGCGACTTTTGCAAAGCGAAACCAATAATGATACCGGCGACCCCGGCACCCGCGAGGATGGTGGTGCCGAATTTACGTACACCAGGGAAGTTGAGCAGAATTAAACTCAGGCAAAACAATACCAGGATGACGATAGCCACTTTTTTAACATAGATTAATTGCGTACGAATTTTACGCGCGCGCAGATTGTTCGACAGGTTGATATCGTAGCGAATAAACAACATATCCTGCGCTACGTTAATCAGACGAATCAAAATGGAACAGAACGATAAGATGATAAAGATATTAAGCGTGGTGGCGATAAAGCTCAGTGACCCAGGATCAAGATGCACATAATTCATCCCCATATTGATCAGCAGTAATGGAATGAATAAAAATAACGATCCCCGCAGATGCTTTTCCAGCGATTTAAACAGCTTGCGATCGCGGCTTTGCCAGTAGCGGATAAACCTGAGAAGAAGAAAGCGGGCCAGAAAACCCAGCAGTAGCGAGAGTGTGACGAGCAATACAGCAGGCACCCATGTCGGCGCACCAGATAACTCACCAGGAAGTAATGGCATGATATTCCCTTCTGTTCAGCTAACAACCGTGGTTGTCAGATAAGTCACCAAAATCAGTAACCGTTATCGTGCCGGTTATCTGCTAAACCCATGATTTCGCACTTCAGTGGGTAAAAATATAGTTCACTGGCCGCTGTTAGCAGGGTAAAAACCCATCAGGTAATCAGGTGCAGTGCTGGCGGTCATCGCAAGGGTATGAATTGGTGGTTTTTTTCGGCTTTATTGCTAAAGGTCTGAAATTGCAGGCAGGTGATGAGGCAAACCGTCAGAGGGTGCTGACGAGAAATGCGCTGGCAGGCAGTGATGCTGCACCCAGGGAAGAAGTACAGACAACCTGTTGCGCCAGCTCGCGCTGAACACGCGCATAGCGCCGCAGGTTGATGCAGAGAAAAAGCGCGCGATTAAGCGCGCAATGCATTATTTGGCATACGCCTCGGTAGAGAGCGTAATCGTCACTTCGTCGCCCACGGCCGGAACATATTTATCGATTTTAAAGTCCGAGCGTTTGATGACGCCGGTGGCATCAAAAC
The DNA here is from genome assembly GCF_059730895.1 of gamma proteobacterium symbiont of Lampromicra miyakona. NCBI lineage: Bacteria > Pseudomonadati > Pseudomonadota > Gammaproteobacteria > gamma proteobacterium symbiont of Lampromicra miyakona. Next base: position 497,201 of record NZ_AP035933.1, read on the forward strand.
CGATCGCCTGCTTTTTAACCATAGGGTGCATATCCTGCTTGTTCAGCGTGGCATGCAGCACAACCGGCTTAGTGATCCCTTTGATGGTTAAATTACCCTGCACATCATATTTATTATCGCCTTTGCTTTCCACATGGGTGCTGTGGAAGGTGGCCTGAGGATATTTTTTAACGTCAAAATACTCATTCCCCAGAAACTCTTTGGTCAGCGCGGGCACATGCGTGTCAATCGTTTTTAACGGCAGGGTCACATTAACCTGTGACTTTTCCGGGTTTTCTTTATCAAAAGCCAGCTGACCGGAAACATCAGAAATATCAGCAGTCGGATGAGAGAAACCAAAGTGATTCCATGCGATCACCACGGAAGTATGTTGCGGGTCAAGGTTATATTCCGTCGCCGCGGCATGTGACAGGGGAACATATAACGCCACCAGAGAAAGCAGCGCCGTTTTTTTCAATAATTTCATGGAAACATCCTCAAATAATCAAGTGCTAATACTGTAGCGCAAACCTGCAAAGGTGTTATTGAAATCATTTGCTTTACCCATTCAAAATTTTTAACCGTTTTTTCCTGCACACAAATAATAACGCAGCGTGAAATTTCCTGAAATGACGTAATTAAATTCCGGCGAGTCGAATTTAATAATTCCGTTTTTATGTGGGCTAATTCAGCGGCGAGGAGAAGAACGGCAAACCATGTTGAGCATGCGATTAACAGACCGCCTGAATAGCCGGCGGCCGCCACGCTTTATTCTTCGCTGGCACGACGTTGATCATAGACAACCTGTGCCTTTTCAATCGCATCGCCCTGCTCTCTGGCCCACTTCACCAGCGCAACAAACGGATCCTGCAACGTCTGGCCCAGCGGCGTAATGGCATATTCCACCGCCACCGGGGACGAGGCGATCACGCGGCGGCTAATCAGGCCGTTACGCTCCAGCCGGCGCAACGCCTCCGTCAGTGCCTTGTGGGTAATCGGATCAAGACGGCGCTTGATCGCGTTAAAGCGCGCGGGTTCAGTGCACAGCACGGTCAGAATTAATACCGACCACTTATTGGCGACCTGTTCCAGGATTGGACGGGTGCTGTTGATCTCTGCCAGCAGCGCCGCGATATCAGTCGGCATGAGGTTTCCTTATGTATATCTAATGTAGATAAGGTGCGTAATTGACACTAAATATACGAAATGTATCATCAGCCGTCCACCCCTCTCATTCTGGAGCAGCCATAATGAAACTCGAAGGAAAAGTCGCGCTGGTGACCGGCGGCGGCAGTGGTATCGGCCTCGCCATCGCGCGCCGTTTTGTGCAGGAAGGTGCCCACGTTTTCATCACCGGGCGACGTGAAGCGCTGCTGGCCGAAGCCGTCACGCTGACTGGCGGCCGCATTGAGGCGATAGCAGGCGACCTCACCAGCGCAGACGATGTTGCCCGTCTGTTTGACACCGTGCAGGCCCGCGCCGGACGTCTCGATATTCTGGTGAACTCCTCTGGCGTGGCTGAACCCGCCAGCCTCGAAGAGACCAGCGCAGAGCACTTTGACCGCACGTTCGGCCTCAACGTGCGTGCCATGGTATTCACCGTACAGCATGCGGTGAAGCACATGACGGAAGGCGGTGCCATCGTGCTGGTGGGATCGATTGCGGGCGGCATGGCCAATCCCGGCTATGGCGCTTACTCGGCCAGCAAAGCCGCGGTGCGCGCCTATGCCCGCACCTGGAGCAGCGAACTGGCACCGCGCGGCATTCGCGTCAACACGCTTAGTCCTGGCCCGACGGACACGCCGATGTTTGACCAGGTCAGCGACGAGATACGACAGACATTCAGCGCGCAGATACCGGCCAAACGCCTCGGCCATCCTGACGAAGTTGCGGCGGCCGCCCTGTTCCTCGCATCGGACGAAAGTGTCTATGTTACCGGCAGCGAACTGGTGATTGATGGCGGCATGTCCGCGTAATAGTTGTCGTGCTGCACAGCGCGCCGGTCGGGCGTTGTGCAGCCAGCGATAACGTTTCTCAGAAGGTGTAGCTAAAGCCGACCGTGCCGGTGACCTGATCGCGCCGGGACACGATCGGGCTGTCCGCGGCGCGATCGCCCAGCCAGCTGTAACCGGCACTGACCAGCGTGCCCCAGTGGGCATCAAACTGGTGGCTCCAGGTGAGCGTAGTCGCAACACCATAGAAGCCGCCGCCGGCATCGTAGCGTGAAAACCGGCTGCGCCTGCTCTGGACATCGCTCACGCCATACCAGGTATTCATATAACGCGCATCGCCAAACAGCGCCGCCGTCTGCAGTGCAACGGTATCGCTGTCGCGCTGGAGGAGCACCAGCGTAACGGATGCCTGATAGTTCACGCCCTGATCATCGCTGAGCGGCAGCACCGCTTTGCCCTCTGCGCTCAGCCACGGTGTGAGCTGCCAGCCCAGCGCCAGTGCAGTGTTCACCGTCGCACTGATGTTTCCCATGCCTTGCAGCCGGCTGGCGCCGTCCCGCCACGTCGAATCTTTATCGCTTCGGCCCAGGCCATAACCCAGCGTGTGTTCCAGATAAACCCCGCTGTCGCTCTGCAGGTCATAACCAATGCCTTTCTGGGCATCAGCAAAAAATGCGCCATCTCTGGCCTGGAAAATCGGTACCGGCTGCACCCGTGTTTTATTCGATCCGCTGTAGCGTGGCGCGAATTGCGCCCCCGCGCCGAGCGTCAGGCTGGTCTGTGCGTCGCCATCCGCCCTGGCGGCAGCGGAAATCATGAGTAGCAGATGGGTCATGTACATCAGCGTTTTTCTGGTTATCATCGTGTCACCTCTTTATCGGTCCGTTTACCGCCCCTTGCCCGGGCAGCCGCAGCGCGAAGCCGGAGTATCCCGGGGCTGTGTCAACAAACAGCCAGGGATTTATGAAGAAACTGTCAAGGTGAGTTATGCAGACCAAAAATATCCTGATTATTGAGGACGACGCTGACGCGGCTGAGGTGCTGGAGGCGTATCTGCTACGGGAAAATTATGCGGTGCGTGTTGCCGCGGATGGCCTGAGCGGACTTGAGCTGGCCCTGCGCTGGCAGCCCGATCTGATTTTGCTTGATGTAATGCTGCCCGGCCTGAACGGCACCGAGGTGCTGGCAAAACTCCGGCGCTGCAGCGAGGTGCCGGTGATTATGGTCACGGCCATGGGCGATACGCCCGATCGCATCGGTGCCCTGCGCTACGGCGCGGATGATTATGTGGTCAAGCCTTATCATCCCGGCGAAGTGGTGGCACGCGTGCAGGCAGTGCTGCGGCGCAGCGCGGTAAAAACGCCGCAGGAAGAGATCCTGCGCTGGCAGGGGCTGGAGGTGAACAGCGGCGCGATGACGGTTACCGTCACGCAGGCCTCGGGTAACGTGCTTTGCGTTGATACCACGCCAACCGAATTCACGCTGCTGGTCACGCTGATGCGCGCACCGGTGCGCGCGCTGAGCCGCCCGTTTTTGCTGGAGCAGTGTATGCCGGACAGCGACGCGCTGGAGCGGGTGATTGATACCCACGTATATAACCTGCGCAAAAAGCTGGAAGCGGCCGGTGTGGCGGGCGTGCTGCTCAACGTGCGCGGCGTAGGCTATCGGTTCCGCCAGCCATGACAGAAAAATCTCCACAAACGCTCTGGCGCTGGCTTTGTCTGCGCATTCTGACGCTGGCTATCGGTACCGTGGTACTGATTGCTTTGTGCATGTGGCTGCGCTTCACGGTGCAGTACCTGTGGATCACGCACCATATGCCGCCGGCGGTTCTGCATGAATTTCTCGCCCTGCGTGCGCATCCGGAACGCGATCCCGCGCGCTTTCACCAGATCATCGATAGCTGGTGGGGCATACGCTACTCCGACCCGTCCATTGCTTCCTCGGACTGGATCACCGTCGGCATCCTGGTGCTGGTGACCATTCCGTTTATTGCCTATTTCGGGCTGCGCCACGCGCGCCCGCTTTCTGCACAGTTCAGCCAGCTCAGACGAGCGGCAGACCAGGTGACCGCAGGCGACTTCGGTGCGCAGGCGGCGTTAACACCGGCAGCGCCCGCCGAACTGGTGCAGTTCGCGCACAACTTCAACGCGATGACGCGCCAGCTGGCGCGTTACGACAAAGAGCTGCGTACGTCGCATGTCGCCATGGCGCATGAGCTGCGGTCGCCGCTCAACGCCGCCATGGTGCGTCTGCAGGCGCTGCTTGATGGCGTGTTCAGCGCTGACTCACGTCAGCTCGCCCTGATCATGGCGCAGCTCAGTTGTCTGCACCGGCTGATCGATGAGCTGCATCTGCTGTCACTGGCGGATGCCGGCCAGCTCACGCTGGAGAAAGTCCGCTGCAACCCGGCCGATATCCTGCGCGAGCGCCTGCAGTGGATCAAACCGCAGCTGGATGAAGCGCGCATCAGCACCGGGGTAGCGCTGGCTGAAGAGACATTGCTGCCGGTCGATCCGTTCCGTCTCGGACAGGTTTTCACCATCCTGCTGGAAAACGCCCTGCGCTATGCCGGAAGCGGCAGCCAGCTGCAGCTGCGCACGCGCAACACCGTTGATCATTACGAAATCATCGTGCAGGACAGCGGCCCGGGCGTTCCTGCGGCGTTTCTGGCGTTGATGTTTGAGCGCTTTGCGCGCGGTGAGGCGTCACGCGCCCGCCACTCGGGCGGCAGCGGGCTGGGCCTGTCGATTGCGCGGGCGATTTGCCAGGCGCACGGCGGCACGATTAATGCCACGCTGCCGGCAATGGGAGGCTTGCAGGTACAGATTTTGTTGCCGCGCAACGCCTGACGTTGTTGCCCTTCTTGACACGCTCTTGATGGAACATCGCCGGATTCTTGATAATCGCACGGTGTAATGGCGCAAATACCGATAAAGGAATTGCGCCATGACCGACGAGCTTCCCTGCCTGATCAAACAGGGTGTGCGCCACCTGCTTAATCCGCGCCACCTGGTTTCCCTGCTGCCGCTGCTGCCCTGTCTGCTGCTGACGGCCCTGCTGCTGACCGGCTGTGACCGCAAGCGTTCACCCACGCCGCCGCCACCGCGTCCGGTAAAGTTCATCACGGTTGGCCCGCCCGCGCCCGCCGGGCAGCAAACTCTGACCGGCGAGATCCGCGCGCATGATGAAACCTCGCTCAGTTTCAGGCTGGAGGGGCGGATTCTGACGCGCAGCGCTGATGTCGGCAGCCGCTTCAGGCAGGGAGAGACGCTCGCCGTGCTGGACAGTCCCGGCGCGCTGAATCAGCTGGCGAGCGCACAGGCGGAGCTGAACAGCAGCCGCGCGGCCGAAAAGGTGGCGGCCCTAAATCTGCACCGCATGCGCCTGCTGATGCCGTCCGGGGCTATTGCCCGCGCTCAACTCGATAGCGCCAGCGCCGACTGGCAGGCTGCGCTGGCGCGGCGGCAGAGCAGTGAAGCGGCATTGAAAAATGCGCAGGATAGCCTGCGCTGGACCCACCTTACCGCGCCTGAGGATGGCGTGGTGACGGGCGTCAGCGCCGCAGCCGGTCAGGTGGTCAGCGCCGGTCAGACGGTGTTTACCGTTGCGACTGGCACAGGCCGTGACGTGGTATTTGACGATGCCACACCTGAAACCCTCGATCGCCGGGCCAGTGCCCGCTTCCGCGTTGCGCTATTGCAGAATCCGTCCGTGATAGCCGAAGCGCACCTGCGTGACGTCAGTCCACAGGCCGACGCCCAGACACGCAGCTGGCGGGTGCGCATCACACTGGACAATCCTCCCGCGGAAATGGTGCTGGGTGCCAGCGTCGCCGTCACCCTGCCGCTGGCCGACACGACGGCGGATGCGGTGATGGCGATTCCGGCCACCGCGCTGACCCGCCAGGCCGGCCAGCCGGCGGTGTTTATTCTCGACCCGGTGAAAAACTGCGTTATCCGGCGCACGGTGGCGATTGCCGGCTACACGGCAGATGCGGTATGGATTCGCGCCGGCATCATGCCGGGCGATCGGGTGATCACGGCGGGCGTCAGAAGCCTGCGTGACGGTGAACGCGTTGCCGGCAGCCAGGAGGATCAGCATGAAACCGGCGTTTAATCTTTCTGCCTGGGCGCTGAAGCAGCAGCAGCTGATGGCCTTTCTCATGCTGCTAATCATGGCCGCCGGGATCGTCAGCTATGAAAAACTCTCGCGCAACGAAGATCCGGCGTTCACCATCAAAACTGCGGTGGTGTCTGCGCAGTGGCCAGGTGCCGACATCAACGATACGGTCAGACTGGTCACCGATCCGCTGGAGAAAAAGCTGCAGGAAATTCCCTGGCTGGATTATGTGCAGAGTGAAACGCACGCTGGCCGCACAGTCATTTTCGTCAATCTGCGTGACGACACCCCGCCCGCGCAGGTGGCCGGGATCTGGTACCAGGTGCGTAAAAAAATGCAGGATGTGACCCCGGCTTTGCCGCAGGGCGTGCAGGGCCCGGCGGTCAACGATGAGTTTGACGATACCTTTGGCACGATTTACGGCTTCACTGCTGACGGTTTTTCCCCGCGCGAGCTGCGGGACCGGGTGGACGACATTCGCCGCGATCTGATGAGTCTGCCGGATGTGGGTAAGATCCAGCTACTGGGCGAGCAGGAAGAGCAACTGGTGGTGGCTTTTTCCCCGCGCCAGCTGTCCGCCATGGGGCTGGATTTGCAGCAGGTAGCTGAGGCGCTACGGGCGCAGAACGTCGTCGAGCCGGCAGGCAGCGTGCGCACCGCCACCGATAACATCGCCCTGCGCGTGAGCGGCGCGTTCAACAGCGAGGCGAGCCTGCGGGCGGTTACGCTGCGCGTTAACGATCGCTATGTTCCGCTGACGGCGATCGCCACCATCACGCGCCGCCCCGCCGAGCCGCCTGCCCCGCTTTTTCGCGTTAACGGCCAGCCGGCCATCGGACTGGCCGTGTCGATGGCCGCCACCGGCAACATGCTGGAGTTCGGCCAGGCACTGCGGGCGCGCATGGAGAGCGAAGCCAGCCAGCTGCCGCACGGCATTGAGATGACGCGCATCGCCGATCAGTCAGCGGTAGTGCAACAGGCGGTGAGCGGATTTGTCGATGTGCTGGGCGAGGCAGTGATCATTGTGCTGGCGGTTTCGTTTGTTTCGCTGGGACTGCGCGCCGGCCTGGTGGTCGCGGCGGCGATCCCGCTGGTGCTCGCCATGACGTTTATCGGCATGCATCTGGCCGGTATCGGCCTGCAGCGCATCTCGCTGGGCGCACTGATCGTGGCGCTGGGCCTGCTGGTGGACGATGCAATGATCACGGTGGAAACCATGGTGGCGCGGCTGGAGGCCGGCGATTCCCGCACCGGCGCAGCGACCTGGGCGTTCAGTACCACCGCCTTCCCGATGCTGACCGGTACGCTGGTGATGATTGCCGGTTTTATTCCGGTCGGCTTTGCCGCATCCAGCGCTGGCGAATATTGCTATACCCTGTTTGCAGTGGTGCTGATGGCGCTCATCAGCTCATGGCTGGTGGCGGTGCTGTTTTCACCGCTGACCGGCAGCTGGCTGTTGCCGGCCACGCTAAAGCAGCACCGCGCCGGAAACGGGCGCCTCAGCCAGTTCTATCGCCGCCTGCTGAGCAGCGTGCTGCGCCACCGCATGCTGACGCTGGCGATGGCGATGCTGGCGCTGTTGCTGGCCGGCGTCGGCACCACGTATATGCAGGGCGAGTTTTTCCCGGCATCCGATCGGCCTGAGCTACTGGTGAGCCTCGCGCTGCCGGCCAGTGCGTCGCAGCAGGCCACCCTGCGTCAGGTGCAACGCCTTGAGCGGATTGTCTCCGCCAGCCGGGATGTTGACCACTATTCGTCTTACGTCGGCACCGGTGCGATACGCTTTTACCTGCCCATGGATGTGCTGCTGGACGATGAAAACAGCGCTCAGCTGGTGGTGGTGGCCAAAAGCCTGGCCGCCCGTGAACGACTGCAGCGCTTGCTGGATGCGGTGCTTGCCCGGGATTTCAGCGACATCACCACGCGCGTCGCGCCGCTCGAGCTCGGTCCGCCGGTAGGCTGGCCGATTCGTTATCGCATCAGCGGGCCGGATTATCGCCAGGTGCAGCAGCTGGCAGAGCGGCTGGCCGCCGCGCTCGGCAGCTCAGCGCTGACGCGTGACGTCAATCAAACCGCCGGTGAGCCCGAACGCGTAATCACTTTGCAGGTGAATCAGACGGCAGCGCGCGCAGCCGGCCTCTCTTCTGACCTGATTGCTCAGTATCTGCATACGCTCTGGTCAGGAACGCTGATCACCACGGTACGCGATCGCAACCGGCTGATTGATGTGGTGCTACAGGGCAACGCTGCGGCGCGCCATGACCTGAGCAGCCTGTCCGGATTGCTGCTAACTGCGCCGTCGGGCGCAAAAATTCCGCTGACGCAGGTCGCAACACCGCAGTGGGGGCTGGAGGATCCCGTTATCTGGCGACGCCAGCGCCTGCCGTTTATCACCGTCCAGACCGATACGGCGCCGGGTTTGCGCGCGGAAGCCGTCTCCGCCGCCCTCACGCCGCTGATTGCCACCTTCAGGGCCAGCTTGCCGGCCGGTTACCGCCTGAACGAGGACGGGGCGGTAGCAGAGTCTGACAAGGGCAACCAGTCGGTGATCGCTATCCTGCCGGTCACGCTGTTCTGCATGCTGCTGCTGCTGATGTTACAACTGCGGCGGATTTCCCGCATGCTGCTGGCCCTGCTGATGGCGCCCTTTGGTCTGCCGGGCATTGTGCTGGCCATGCTGCCGACCGGCACACCGATGGGCTTTGTGGCGCTGCTGGGCGTTATTGCCCTGGCTGGCATGATCATCCGCAACGCGGTGATTCTGATCAGCGAGGCGGATAACAACGTTGATGCAGGTATGCCGCCGGACGCTGCCATTGCGGCTGCGGCAGAACACCGCGCACGGCCGATCGTGCTCACCGCCAGCGCAGCGATTCTCGGTATGATCCCCATCTCGCGTCAGGTTTTCTGGGGACCGATGGCGCTGGCGATTATCGGTGGGCTGTTAGTGGCGACGCTGGTGACGCTCACGGTTTTACCCGCAGCGATGAGTCTGGTGATGCAGGCAGCAGCCCGTCGGGACAAACTGAAATCGCTGCGCTGGCGGCCGTTCAGAAAATAACCGCCAGCTGGTCAGCCCAGCTGGCACGGGGCAACGAAAGGTTTATCCACAGGGTTCCGGGCGGGATATGCACGCCAGATGTGGACAGTATCAGGAAAGAACGCGCAGCACCGGCTGCGCGTGGTCACGGGCTATTTCACTACCGGATGCTTCTCCTGCTGTAGCGCCTTCATGAAGGTGTCGCTGAGATGCAGATGCTGACGCACCAGCGCCGGCGGCGTGCTGGCCAGCCACTGGTTAAGCGAAATATCCGCGTAATAATCGCTTTTAAACAGTTCCAGAAAGCGCAGCGGCTTGTCACCCGTGTTTTCGATATAGTGACCCATGGCAAAGGGCACATAGCCGACATCACCGGCGCGGAAGTCAAACGTACGCGCCTGACCCGACGAGGCAAACACGCCCATCCGCCCCTGACCTTCCAGATAGTATTGCCATTCGTCGTTATTGGGATGCCAGTGCAGTTCGCGCATCGCGCCGGGAGCCAGTTCCACCAGCGCGGCGGCGATGGTTTTCGATACCGTAAAATTACTGGAATCAGTAATGCGTACCGTGCCGCCCGGCAGCGTCAACGGCTTCTGCGCCAGCATTTTATGCGAGAAGACCTGCTCCGATTTCACCCCGCCGCTCACCGCCGAAGCCGGCGCGCCGTCCGGTGCCTGCCCGGCAAAGATGTACTCCTCTTCCGGCGAGGGCAGCGTGTTAAACACCTCAGCCGGCACGCCAAAGTTTTTTGCCAGCACTTCGGGCGGGATATGTTTGAACCAGTCGCTGAGCAGAAAGGTACTGTCTTCATCGAAATTGCCGTTGTCGAAGGCCAGCAGGAATTCACAGCCGTCCGGCCCAAGGCCCTGGATTGAGTGCGGCACGCCCGGCGGGAAATACCATAAATCGCCCACGCCGACGTCATCGACAAACCAGCCACCTGCGGTATCCAGCGCGGTAATGCGCGCATTGCCGTACAGCATGTAGGCCCACTCGCCCTCTTTGTGCCAGTGCAGTTCGCGGATGCCTCCCTTATCCAGCCGCATATCGACGCCAGCAATGGTGGTGGAAATGCCCAGTTCGCGCTGCGTCACCTGACGCGTCCAGCCGCCGCTGCCCTTACGCACGTGCGCATCGCTGAACGAGAAGCGCAGGTTGGGCAACGTGCCGCTGTCGGTTGCTGGTGGATCGACCAGATCCGGATTCAGTGCTTCGCGCACCGGATCGTGCGGGCCAGGATCGCGCGGATGGTTGGGATCATTCGCCGGATAAGTCGCCACCTTGCCGTCGTGGGCATGGACCTTGCCGGCCGCCAGCGCCACGGTGCCACCAGCCGCGAAGGCCATAAAGCTTCTGCGAGATAAGTTTTCCAGTTTCATACCTGCTGTCTTCCTCAGTTTCTTATGGTTTGTGTCATGCCCCTTAACCATAATCAAACTGTGGCTTCCGCCAACCTTGTGTCACCGCTGAAATCAATAGAAAACCTTTATCATCGCGTAATCCCGCTATTCACCCGCCTCACGCCATTTACGCTTCGTTGAGATCGCGTTGACGTTCAGGTTATATCTGCCGACAAATAAGGCACAAAGTGATTAAACCCCCTCTCCGATTAAGCAATTTTTTTAATGATAGCCCGCCGCAAAAGTTAATTTAATGTTACAAAAGCATCGCAATTGCAATAATTACCCGGCTACGTTTTTTTCTCCGGCGAGACGTGGCCGTTCCGGGCGGAAGCCCATGCCGATCAATCGGCCAAACAGATGGCGTAAAAACGGATAGCGGCTGATGAGCTGCGGAACCTTACTGGGCGTGGTGCGCGGGCGCTTGCCGCTGCTCATTTTGATCTGCAGGAATTGCGTCGCTACCGTCGGAAACTGTCGCCGCCGCTGCACGTTCTCCAAATCGCGCAGCGTGAGCGTGCCGTTTTGCAACGGCCGCGTCAGATAATTGGCGCTGGCCACCGCGTCCTGAATCGCCAGGTTCACACCCACGCCGCCAATCGGTGACATCGCATGTGCGGCATCGCCAATGCACAGCACGCCGGGCTTCATCCATTTGTCCAGCCGATCGATACGGATGGACAACAGACTCAGCTGCTGCCAATCCTGCAGTTGCGCCATGCGCGCCACGCTGAACGGCGCAACCTCTGCCATGCGGTTTTTCAGCGCGTCGAGCCCGGCCTGCTTCAGCGCCTCGAATTCGCCTTTCTGAATGGTGAATCCACACTGCCAGTATTCGCCGCGGTCAATGACAATGAAGTTTTGCTTCGGCCCCTTGTGGCCCATCCCCAGCTCAGGGTCGTCCGGCTGTTTATCCAGCCGGAACCACACCACATCGCGTGGAGCACCGAAGCTTTTACCCACCAGCCCGGCTTTCTGCCGCACCGCCGAGCGACGGCCATCAGCGCCTATTACCAGCGGCGCGTGAATTTCGTGACCTTGTAACGTTTTCACGCCTGCGATTACGCCATCCTGATGAAGAAAATCGTCAAAACCGGTGGATTGCAGCAGCGTGAAACCGGGATAGTGCGCCGCCTGGGCGGCGAGGAAAGTGAGGAAGTCCCACTGCGGCATGAAGGCAATAAAACGGCAGCGCAACGGCAGACGGGAGAAATCGGCCATGGTGATCTCCTGCCCGCCTACTTCCGCCTGTAACTTCTCCGCGCGCTGATGCGGCAGCGCCAGCAGCGCGTCGAGCAGACCCAGCTGGTGCATGATCTCCAGGGTTGAGGGATGAATGGTGTCGCCGCGAAAATCGCGCAGAAAATCGGCGTGCTTCTCAATCACGACCGCGCGCAGGCCGGCGCGCGTCAGTAAATAGGCCAGCATTAAGCCGGCCGGACCGCCGCCGACGATACAGCAGTCGGCGTTTATCACCTGTGGAGACGGCATGATGTCCTCATCAATCGCTATATATGATAATTGTTATCATTTATATAGCATCTGCGCGTCACCAGGGTGATGATAAATGCCGCAGTCAGACTAGTGGTTTGCTACCAGCCCCAGCGCAATCAGGCTGCGCGCGGTGGCAAGAATGGCCTCCTGCGGACTGCGCGGATGCCAGTTCAGCAGCCAGCCAGCTTTAGCGGCGCTGACGTTCATATCAACGCCCAGCAGTTTTACCATTCCCGTCATCAGCGGATTTTGCGCTGCCGCCGCCCGCACCATGGCGTCACTCATTGGCTGCAGCGAAACTTTCTCTGCTTCTGCTGCCAGATGGGTTTTGAGCGTGCGCGCCACCTCAATAAGCGGCAGACTATGCCCCGAACTGGCGAAGAAGCGCTGACCCTGCGCTGCGGCGTGGGTCATCGCCAGCACGTGCAGACTGGCCACGTCACGCACATCAACAAAACATGAGTTGATGTCAGGACAGCCTGGCTGCCCCTCCAGTAGCTCCTTCACAATGCGAATCGAATGTGAATAGTCGGCACCCAGCACCGGTCCCAGCACCGACACCGGGTTCACCGTGGCCAGTTCCAGACCGTTACCCTGCTCAGCGATAAACTGCCAGGCGGCGCGTTCCGCCAGGGTTTTCGATTTCTGATACGGCCACACATCGCCGCTGACATCACTCCAGTCGCGCTCGGTAAAGGGGCGCGGATAGTCCGCTGGATGTCCGATACCGACCGCGCCGAACGCCGAGGTCAGCACCACACGTTTAACGCCTGCATCGCGCGCGGCGCGCAATACGCGCAGATTTCCTTCAATCGCCGGATTCACCCAGTCAGCTTCGCTTACCTGGCTGCCGGTTGGGGTGGGTGAAGCGCCATGCAGCACGAAGCGACAGCCTGCCACCGCGTCTTCCCAGCCCGCGTCTGCCGTTAAATCGGCAACGACAAATTGCAGCGCCTCGTCTGCGGCCACCCCGGCCTGCAACAGATGCGCCCTGACTTCAGCTTCACGTTCGGCATCACGTAAGGTGGTTCGCACCTGATAGCCCTGCTGCAGCAGCGCAATAATTCAGTACTGGGCGATAAACCCGCTGCCGCCGGTAACCAGAACCTTTTCATTACTCATTTTACTTCCTCATCACAAGCATCGTTCATTCGACGCGCTCTACGTTAAGCGGCGGAGGGCGGATTTTGAATGCTTGTAAATGCACTTTACTTGCGTGATAGTACAGAAATGAGCCTTGATCCCTTTTCCGACATTCTGCGATTCGTTCGCGCTGAATCATTGCTGACCGGCGGTTTTACCGCAGGCGGACGCTGGGCGCTGCGTTTCCCTGCGCCCGATAAAATTAAATTCTTCGCCATTATCAAAGGCAGTTGCTGGGTCATACTGGAGGGCGAACCTGAACCATTCCACTTTGCCACCGGCGACGTCGGCTTGCTGAGCGCTAAACGCGCCTTCGTGCTGGCCAGCCATCCGGACGAGCCGCCGGTTGACGCCATGAGCGTGTTTTATGGCGCAGGAAAAGGCCATGCGCCGATTGGCAGCGGTGATGATTTTGTCCATATCGGTGGCCATGTACTGCTTGATCCTGCCAGTGGTCGTTTACTGACCCACGTATTACCTCCCTGGATTCAGGTGCCGGCAGCGTCACCGCAGGCGGCGTCATTCCGCTGGGTGCTGGATCAACTGGTGCAGGAAGGCCAGCATGTCCAGCCGGGATCGCAGCTGGCAACGGCCCAGCTGGCACAACTGCTGTTCATCCAGATTCTGCGGGCGCATTTGCAAACCAGCAGCGCACTGCCCGCCAGCTGGCTGCGGGCGCTGAACGATGCGCGATTGGCACCGGCGTTACAGCGACTGCATGGCGATCCTGCGCGCAACTGGCATCTGGACGAACTGGCGCGTGCCTGTGCCATGTCGCGCACCCGTTTTGCCCAGTATTTTCGCCAGGTGGTCGGCATCACGCCGATAGCCTATCTGACGGCGTGGCGCATGCGGCTGGCAGAGCGTGCGTTGCAGGAGGAAAATGAGGCGGTGGCCGTGGTAGCGCAGACGCTGGGTTACGCCTCAGAGAGCGCCTTCAGCCATGCTTTTAAGCGTGAAACGGGTCAGTCACCCAATGCATTTCGCCGCGCCGTGCGGTTACAGCAGGCGCAGCGATAAAGCGCGCCGCGTTGCGCGGCGCCGGGCTTTACTTAATTTGTGAAGAGACGCGCCACATATCCACTCCGCCTTCGGTGGCGTAGCGATCAATGTCCGCCAGCTCCTGTGCCGTAAAGGTCAGGTTGTCCAGCGCGCGCAGGGAATCGCTTAACTGATCAACCGTGCGGGCACCAATCAGCGCAGAAGTGACCCGCTCATCACGCAGCGCCCAGGCGATCGCCATCTGCGCCAGCGTCTGACCGCGCGCTTCAGCAATCGCGTTAAGCGCACGAATTTTTGCCAGGTTCTCTTCGCTGAGCATGGCAGAAAGGCGCGGATCGCTGCCGCCGGCGCGTGCGCCCTGCGGTACGCCGTTGAGGTATTTACTGGTCAGCATGCCCTGTGCCAGCGGTGAAAAAGCAATGCAACCGCTGCCGAGCTCCGCCAGCGTATCGAGCAGCCCGTGCTCAATAGTGCGGTTTAGCATCGAGTAATTGGGCTGATGAATAAACAGCGGCACTTTCTCATCGGCCAGAATCGCAGCGGCCTGACGCGTCAGCTCTGGCGAATGGGAAGAGATGCCGACGTACAGCGCCTTGCCCTGACGATGCAGCTGTACCAGCGCGCCCATGGTTTCTTCCAGTGGTGTATTCGGATCAACGCGATGGCTGTAGAAGATATCGACATAATCCAGCCCCATGCGGCGCAGGCTGTTATCACAGCTGGCAATCAGATGCTTGCGAGTGCCGGTCGGGCCACCATACGGACCCGGCCACATGTCCCAGCCGGCTTTGCTGGAGATAATCAGTTCATCACGATACGGGGAAAAATCCTGCGCCAGCCAGCGACCAAAATTCTCTTCAGCCGATCCCGCTGGCGGACCGTAGTTATTCGCCAGGTCGAAATGGGTAATGCCGTTATCAAACGCGTGGCGCAGGATCGCTCTGCCGGTCTCAAACACGTCAACGCCGCCAAAATTCTGCCATAGCCCCAGCGAGATCAGCGGCAGCACCAGGCCACTTTTGCCGGTTTTACGGTACTGCATGTTGGTCTGATAACGCGCTGGCGATGCAACATAACTCATAACAGATTCCTCTCATTAAATGCCGCCGTGCTGGTGGGCAGAAGACGTACCCTGCCTTCCTGCAAAACCGCGCGGCGAACAGGCGATTGCCGGACAAATTTTTACCGCGTATGGTTAATCTGTAAAATTCATTATTGTGATTAAATTCATCTTTTATGGAGATAACTGATGGAATTGCGCCAGATGCGGCACTTCATCGCCGTGGCGGAACATGAAAATTTCACCCGCGCCGCACAGAGTATGCATATTGTGCAATCGGCCTTGTCCACCTCGATCAAACAGCTGGAGGAGGAACTGGGCACGCCGCTTTTTATCCGCTCCACTCGCCAGGTGCGCCTGACCATGGCCGGGAAAGTGTTTCTTGATTACGCCAGAACCATCGGCGCCTTTGTCGAAAAAGCGTCACAGGAAGTGGCGGCGATCGTGGCGCTTAAGACCGGAACCCTGTCGATTGGCACGGTGCAAAGCGTGCCGCCGTTTATCGATCTGCCGCAATTACTGGAAACCTTTATTCGTCGCTTTCCGGATTTTGACGTCAAGCTGTGCCAGGGATCATCGGCGAAGCTCAATGCAAAAGTGCACGATCAGCAGATCGATCTGGCGATTATGCCGGTGGAGGAAGTCTCCGACCGGCTGTCGTCGCGCATCATCGCCTGCGATGAAATCGTAGTAGCGTTCGCCGCCGATTATGCCGGATTCACCGCGATGCAGCCGGACGTCACCATGGCACAACTGGCGCAGCAGTCGTTCATCGATTTCGAAGCCGGCCAGGGCACGCGCAAGGTGAATGACAACAGTTTTGCCCTCCAGGGGCTGAGCCGCAAAGTGACGTTTGAAGTCAGCGATCTGGAAACCCTGCTGAGTCTGGTTGAGCGCAATATGGGGATTGCCCTGCTGCCCGAACAGGTAGTGAAAGCGCGCAGCACGACGCTGCATTATTGCCGCATCAGCGACGTTGATGTGTGCTGGGAACTGGCTGTGGCCTGGCTCAGCGATCGTCCCGGCAGTATGAACGTCTACGACCGGCCAGTGCAGGAGTTTATGGATATTCTGGGCAGCAGCGATTAGCGCCGGGGCGGGTAACGGTGCAGGATGACGGCGGCAGCGCTTGTTATGTTTTAACGAATCGACAGTCAGCCATGATTCGGTCGCCATCAATGGCGACCCTACCGGGAAATTGCACCCTCACTGTAGAGTGCGCATTAATGCGCACCGCTATTAATATCTGATTCAAGCCACTGTTTGTCAGGGATTATGTGGCTAAAAACCCTTGCCACTCGCACTCCCGCCTGTACAGAAGCGCTTTTGTTGTATAAGTTTAAGGGTGCTGTCGGGGAAAAATTTCGCTCAGCAGGTCACACATTTCCGACAGAGGAAGAGCGACACTATCAGTCGTTGATTAGGCTTTGGTTTACCTGCACCAGGCAATGCTAAACGCAACGCGGATACTGAGAGCTTTTATGTATAGAAGTGAAGATGAAAAACTGGCCGACATTGTCATGGGCGATGCCGTGCTGCAATTGTTAAAACAAGCCGGACCGGTAACCACCCTCGCACTGCTGGAAAAACTGCGCGCGATGGCGGCCTCAGAAACCGATCCAGCACGCCAGCGGGCGTTTCGCTATGCGATTGCTGAAGTGCAGAACAGCAAAAGTGCGCCTCAGGGCGAAGCGGTGGCGTTAAAAGGTAGCGATAACGTGACCCATATTTTTCGCAACCGTGATAATACGGGCAAAAACACCCGACATTAGCCCCGCTCTGCCCCAGTCTGCTTATCAATAACGTAACCGCCCGCTTATGCCTGCGCCCGACAGGTGACGGCTAGACAGCTGCACACTCTCCGGCTGCGGCTCATCCATTAACAGGGCGAGGAAGCTGTCGGCCCACCAGTGACAATCATAGCGGTGCAGATTATTCAGCAAGCGCGCATGACGGTTCTGACGGTCGCTGAGCGGCAGCCGCAACGCCGTATGGATGGCATCCGCCATTGCATCCGGATCGTAAGGATTAACGATCAGCGCGCCATCCATCTGTTCGGCCGCACCCGCGAACTGCGACAGAATCAGCACGCCGGGATTCGCCGGATCCTGCAGCGCAGCATACATTTTCGCCATCAGGCTCATGCCCGCCATCAGTGGCGTCACCAGCGCCACCCGCGACGCGCGATACAGCCCGGCCAGCTCCTCACGGCGATAATCGTGGTTGAGATAGCTGACCGGATACCAGTTGAGCATACCGTGCACGCCATTAACCTCACCGCACAGATTTTCCAGATTGTGGCTGATTGCCTGCTGCCGGTGCGTGTGACCGCTGGCAGCAGAAGCCAGCTGCAATAACATCATGTTGCCCGCATAGTCGGGGTGATGGCGTAGCAGCACTTCCAGCGCGCTGATGCGATACGGCAGACCTGCGCTGTCGTCGAGATGACCGCCGCTCAGCACCGTGTTGGCCGGCAAATGTTCGCGGCTCTGCTGCTCCATATACTGGCAGCTGTTACTCTCGAGTAATGCCTGAACCTCAGCCAGATCGATCCCGACCGGAAACACGCCAGTGGTGATAATGTGACCGTGCACGCGCAGACGGTTCCTGCCTAAGCGTTCAGCGCGAAACTCGCTCTCCAGCCACAGCAGAAAGTTATTCATATCCTGCGCGGTCTGGAAGCCAATCAGGTCACAGCACAGCAGCGATTCTGCCAGGCTGCGCCAGTCAGGGATCGCTTCGAACAGCTGACCGGACGGAAACGGCTGATGTAAAAACAAACCGATGCGGTTAGTTAAGCCGGTATCACGCAGCATTTTCACCGTTGGGATGAAGTGATAATCCTGCAGCCAGATCACATCGTCCGGCATGGCATATTCAGCGATGGCGTGAGCATAAGCCGCATTCAGCTGGCGATAGGCCTGGAAGCTGGCGCTGGTGAAACGTGCCAGGTCCGGACGCTGGTGAAACACCGGCCACAACCCCTGATGTACGTAGCCGTGATAGCCCTCTTCGTATTCTGCGCGCGTCAGCGCAAACTGCAGCCTGTCGTATTCATTACCCTGCTGAAAGCTAAGCGTGCGCGCCGCTTCCTGCGCAGCGACGGTACGTTGTCCATCCCAGCAGACCCAGAGGCCACCGCGTCGCGCCATCAGGCGATCGTAAATGGCTGCCAGCGTGGAAGACTGATGCTGATTATGTGTGACCAGAATAGTGCCGGGCATGATATTTCCCTTTGAGGTTAAGGCGCGCCACAGTGCCGCCTGCTGCGCTGATTTAACCGCCGGCAATATAAAAAAGGCGTAAAGAAAACCTGCGCGGATATAAAAATCCGGCAAAGATCAGCGCCAGTGTGTGGAAATCAGCCCGGCGCCAAAGGGGAAAGGCTTGCAGCGATCAGTGACGGATGGCGCAGCCGCACTGCGACATTTCGCCAGGCACATATTTGCCGTGATGCGAATGGCGCACCTGCAACTCACCCTGCTGCCAGGCGCGGCTGTGGTCCGGACGCTGATCCAGCAGCCGGTTCAGGGCTTCCGTCACCAGTAAATCACGGCGCGGTGCCCAGCTGCTCAGGTGCCATGTGGAGCCGCGCGCCTCGTCAGCATCATCAAAGCCCACTACGGCGATATGCGCGCCCTGACCGAAGTCGCGCACGGCCTGCAGTGCGCCAAAGGCCAGCTCGTCGTATTCGCACATCAATGCATTGATGCGTTCTGCCGCACGGGTTTTCTTCAGATAAGCCATCATCGCCTGATAAGCCTGCTCACGGTGAAGGGCACCGGCGTGCAGTGCTGCGTGCAGCGTCTTATCTTCCGCCTGCAGGCTGGCAATAAACCCCTGCACCTGGCGCGGCGGCGTGTCACTTGCCTGCACCTGCATAGCGCCCAAACGCTGGTGTCCCTGCGACAGCAGCAGTGCGCCAAGCTGCTGCCCGGCGTGATACGCATCGGCAACCACCACATCAGCGCCCGCGCTGTCGTTCGGGCACAAATGCACCGCGCGCAGCGACGGCAGCAGGTGCGCGGCGATCTCCTGCGCATCCTGAAACGGCGAGCTCAGGAACAGCAGTCCGCCCAGTGGCAGCGACGCCGCGTTCCGCAGCGCGGCCTGAAAATCCTCGCGCGTAGCGGCGCACAGCAGCACCGGCAGCCGATCACGCGCACTGAGCTGACGCGTGACTTCTTTGTGCATGTGCATACTGTGCGGATGACTGACATCATCGCTGACGATGCCGATGAGCGGCGAATGGACGGACATAACTGACCTCTCCTGTTACGTAGGGTACGGGAAAAATTTTGACGTATTAGTATGAAATTCCACGTTACCCGAATAATCAGATATCGCCAATCGGTGGATGCGAAGGATTGCTGCGCTCCCCCTTCACCCGGTGCGTGTTGACGGCGGCAAAATGCGCAGCCGCTGCACCGGACGCCCGGTGAGCTTCGTTTTACGTTACACTGACGCCACGAATATTTTGCTAGCGGAAAATTTATGCGCATCACCCTCGATCAGGCCGATCAGCCTTTTATTCACCGCTTACTGGGCGAGGAGATCGCCAGTATCGATTCCACGTCTGACGAACAACTGCGCCTGCAACAGGCGTTGCAGGATGCGCGGTTACAGAGAAATCATGAAGCAGAGCTCGACTGGAAACGCAACGCGCTCTATCTGCTGCTGTTTGTGTTCCTGTATGGCGCACTGGGCTGCTCGCTGACGCTGGATTTGAGCGCGGTCGCACAAGCGTCGAGCCATAAAAGCATTGCCTATGCGCTGGAAGCGGTACCGGTCCTGATCGCCTTCTCTGGTCTGTTCCTGTCGCTGCTGTTTCTGTTCGCCGCGCGCGGCAGCGCACGCCGCCTGCACAACTGGGATCACACTATCGTGCTGCTGGAAAAATACAGCGGCTGCAACCTGAGTCTGCAGATTAATGAAATGGGGGCGCGCACCACGCATTACTCGCAGTCGGCGATTACCGTGGCGCTGGCGATGTTTATCTGCCTCACCTGGGTGGTGATGTACAACTACTTCACCTTCACCACCAGCGGCGTGATTGGCAGTGTGATCTCACTGTTTATCACCACCATGACCTACGTGATTCTGGATATTCAGCTGCTGAAATCCGGCAAATCGATCGCTATCGATGAGCCGGTGATTCCGCCAGAAGATGAGGTTGAGAAACGCCGTTAATCGACAGACCGGCAGCGGCGTAAGGTTTTGCGCCGCGCCGGTTTCGCTATCCTTATCTATACTTCAGACAGGATTTTGAGAGATATAAAGGAGTTGCGATGAAAATCTGGCCGTTAGTCGCCATCACGGCACTGTCTGTTACCCTGGTCGCCTGTAAATCCCCGACGCCACCTAAAGGCGTGCAGCCCATCACCCACTTCAATGCCGATCGCTATCTTGGCACCTGGTATGAAATTGCCCGACTCGATCACCGTTTCGAACGCGGTAAAGATCATGTTACCGCCACCTACGGCAAACGCAGCGACGGCGGTATCAGCGTGCTGAATCGCGGTTACGATCCGGAGAAAAAAGCGTGGAGCGAGAGCGAAGGCAAAGCTTACTTCACCGGTAAACCTGACGTCGCCGCGCTGAAGGTCTCGTTCTTCGGACCTTTTTACGGTGGTTATAACGTGATCGCGCTGGATGAAGATTATCAGTATGCACTTGTCGCCGGGCCGAACCGGGGGTATCTGTGGATTCTGTCGCGTCAGCCCACCATTCCGGCTGAAGTCAAACAGCGTTATCTCGCCTATGCCCAGCGACTGGGCTTCGCAACCGATCAACTGATTTGGGTGAACCAGCCACGATAAGAGGGTGCAGCGCCAGTGACGCCCGCGCGGGCTTCAGTGATTACGCTTGCAGTAATCAGAGTAAGGTCAGCAGCAGGCATTGCGTAAATTGACGGCCTTACTTTTTATTGAAAAACGGGTGTTGATGACCTGCTAAGTCAGCAGAGATAAAACGGATGTTAGTGTATCTCTTCGTGAGCATTACCTGCAGCGGCAGCCTGAGCTGCCCGTTACGAATCGAGAGGCTAATCAATGAGTAAGTATTTTCTGGCCTGCTTTTTGGCACTGTTTGCCTGCTCTGTCAGCGCTGGACAGGGAGGAGCCGGAGGTCAGGGAGGAAACGGCGGCTATGCGGGAGAATCCGGCGCTGACGGTGGAAATGGTTCAGATGGGGGTAATACTGATGGCTCTGCTGGCAGGCCGGGATGTCCCGGCGGCACCGATCCTGATGCGGACGGAAAATTTTATCTCCCAGGCACCACTCAGGAGTGCAATCCAGGCAAGCATGATTCGATGAAGGCACGTCAGCCGACGATAGCCGGCGCTTAGTTCGCTAGCCTGTTGCCAGGTTAAGTGCATGTTCGGGCCAGGGTGTCAGTTACTTCCCCGTCATGTACGGTTTAAGTCACTCTCTAAGCGTCAGCAGCAGGCTGGCGCCGCCAAAGGCCAGTAGCAAACCTATTCTCTAATGCGCCGCCGCCGGTAAGTATGCTCAACCAGAGCGTTTCGATTCATGGCAAACAATCCACTGGCTGCATACTGCCTGTTAGTGTCAAATGCCACTGGACAGCTGGAATTGCTGTGAACGTCCGCTTTGTGCCAAAAGCGGACATTACTAACATCGCTGTGTATTAATAAACGGGGATAAGGTCAAAGCCCTTTCGAATGATAGTTGCATGTGGCGATAAATGTTCAAAAAGCGATCTTCAGCAATAAGTGAGCAAAGGTGCTTCTTGAGTTCTTTTCATAAATGTACGAGTATTCAATCAGTGATATTTAATCACTATATAAAATAAAGGTGCATTAAAAAATGAAAGCATATCTGGATACAAATATACTAAGGCAGCTAAATAAAATCCCTAAAAAAAATAACATTGAACTTGTATGTTCACAGCTTGGCATCATGGAACTGATTGCAGGGATGACCTCAGAAAAAGAGTACAATATACGAAAAGCCTCTCTAATCAACATTTTAAGTCGTGATGTAAAAATCATATGGGAATCCGTAGGTACTTTACAGGCTAAGGCATTTGGAATTAGTTTAAATGATTATGACGTACCAGCCACAAAGATGTTAATGGAAGAAATTATTAGAACAGATACGCTATCTGAAGCAAAGAATATTAAAATCGATCTCGGTGGGGAAGTGTATTCTATTGAGACGCTAACTAATTATGACAATATGCTAGTAGAGGATTCCATATCAGTTTTAAAAGAAACAATGTCAACAGAAAAGGAGGATAGAGACTCGCTTCGAGTCAACCCTTACACAGAAGCAGAAATTAGAGTGCTTATGGATATGAATATAATAGGATTTCTCAATGAGTTTGGAATAAGAAAGTTCAGACCAGGAACAGAATCAGATCCAGAACGCAATTTCACTCCTGAGTATCTAAAATCCATCAATACATACTATCATAGTAAAATATTAGATGATTATTTAAAGTGCTTAACTGTTTATATTTTAGATGCAATGAAAACAGGTAATCAACCCGGTAAGAATGATAGTCACGACATCTGTCATATTGCGTACTGCCATCATGTCGATTTATTTATTTCGAATGACAGGGTTTATCAACGTTTCCCAAAGGATTTATTAAAGGTGAAAATTTTAAACTTCGATGAATTCATGAAAGAACAGCCTTTTTGTGAAGACTAAGGAAATGTTAACAGAGAGTTACCTTGTTAAGTTCTGTGGCCATCGCTGAATCTCCCTACGTGTTAGCATTAGGCAGGCCGCACTTAGAACACGCAAGTCACGCATTTTATGTCTCAGGAAAAGTAAAGCCTGCTCTCAGGGGTTATAAGGGTTTACGTAAACCACTTCATTGCTGAAAGCCTGGGTGACTTGAGGGAAATGTCAGATATAGAAGGATTTATACGACAGTATCATATTCGTCGGACGTTCGGCCCCTTTTTTAGGCGTCATTTGGCGCCTTTATGCCACAGAAGCGGTATTTACGAGGTGGCTGCATTGTTACTGCTTAAATTCTAGGGCTGACGATAATTCAGGCTCTGAATGTCGACCTTGTAAAAAAATGGGACATTTATAACTTATGAAATGAGGTAATTGATCAAGGTTAAATTTAAGCTGATCACAGCAAAAACCCTTCCTAAAGTAATTCATATACAGGCCGATAATAAAAATTGTGAACGGTAATCTTGGATTTTGATTGTTTAACTTCAATCAAGGAGGGATTAATGCCATCTAGTGCATTAGGGAAATTTGAAGGTGTAATGATGCGTGATATAGATAGAATTATTCAAAGACATTCAAGCATACAAAATGGCATCCCCGGAAATATGGGGTTGGGACATTTAACAAGAGCTGGGATTTTATTGCTTTGTGCCGCATGGGAATTATACATTGAGGAAGTTATGATCGAATCGGTTAAACACTAGATTAATAGATGCGTTTCACCGGATGATTTGCCTGATATTGTAAAAAACAATATCAGATTATATAAAAAATTCTAAACATCAACTTAAACCTTTAACTATGGCTGGTGACGGTTGGAAGGTTATTTATATTGAGATTGTCCGGGAATGGTTTACTGGACTGAACACCCCAAAAGCAATAATATAAATGAAGGTTTTCACAAGATTTTAGGCATTCAGAATTTAGCTTCAAGTTGGACGCTCGGAGTAAAAGCAATAAATGACTTCGTAACTGCACGAGGAGATGTCGCGCATCGGGGGGCGGACGCCGGGAACATTCGCATGAACGTATTAAGCGGAACCTATAAAGTACAAGTTTGCAAATGCGCAATTGAAACTGATAACGCTTTAACAACATTCTTACGCTCAGCCTTTAGTCCTAATATACATCCATGGAATCAACGAAGCGTCTAGTTTATAGATTATAGATTATATAAGCGATATGGTAGTTTTGTTATTACAGTTTAAAAGTGAGTGAGCCATGTCCGCTTTTCGCTCATATGGGACAACCATAATCACATCTACTAACCCTAAGGAGATTGAGCATGACAACATCCCCCTGGAAAAAGGGCCGTATTATTGGCCAGAAACGGCCTCTTCAGATCTCTCATATCTGGGGAATCCTTATCAGATTTGAGCTGGAAGGAAAATTACGCGATTTATCTCTGTTTAACATGGCTCTGGACAGTAAACTTCGGGGCTGTGATCAGGTTAAGCTAAAACTTTCTGATGTGGCCTATGGGCACTCTGTTTCGGGCAGAGCGACAGTGCTGCAGCAAAAAACGGGAAGCCCCGCTCAGTTTGAACTGACTAAGGGAACCAGAGAGGCTGTGGCAGCGTGGATCAAAATGGCTCATCAACGTAGTAGCGACTATCTGTTCCAGTCCCGCATCGGTTCTTCACTACATATCTCAACCAGGCAATATAACCGTATTTTTCATGGATGGATTGATAAGCTGGGTCTCGACGAGACTCTGTACAGTACGCATTCTGTGCGAAGAACCAAGCCATATCTGATCTATAAAAAAAACGAAGAATCTTCGAGTGATCCAGCTACTGTTAGGTCACAAAAACCTCGAAAGTACAGTCCGTTATCTCGGTATTGAAGTGGATGATGCTCTGGAGATAGCTGAGTCTTTTGAAGTTTAATTCGTGAGGGCTGCAACAGCAGCAGCCCTGTGCCAAAAGTGGACGTTACGAATGTTGGTAGGGTTGTTGAAATCCGGCTCATGAAATTTTTAAATCTCACGGAGCTTAAAGAAAAATATGGAGAATGCCAATGCATTATGTTCCCTCTGCCGGACTTAATTATCGCTGTCTCAGCCACACTGACTGGCCATTTTATCTGGCATTAAATCAGGACCGCCATGTTATGCATTTCATTAGCGATTCACGAACGGAAGAGGAGATCAGAACCCACTCCTTTGAGAAGCGCTTGCAACCGTGGCAAAAAGGCAGTGAACACTGGCTGTGTCTCGTTATCAGTCAAAAGAATACACATTTACCCATTGGAGTAACTGGCTTTATTGAGCGTAGTGAGGGCATTGCGGAAGTAGGGTTCATACTTGCTTCGGAATTTCATGGCAAAGGTTTTGGCAGCGAGTCTCTAAAAGATATTGCTCGTTTTGCATTTAACACACATGGATATCACAAGCTAACAGCGACAGTTACCTCGGGTAATGAAGCCTCACGCAGGACATTGCTTAAGGTAGGATTTCAACATGAGGGCACATTAAGGAAAAACTACTTTCTTCAGGATCGCTGGCAGGATGACTGGGTTTTTGGATTGTTAAAAGACGAATTCAGTCATTAAGCATGCTTTACCTGGGATATACATCAATTATCAAAGTCAGCTACTCGCTCATAGCGGACATCTGGGGAGATGGGCTGTCCGCTTCGTGCCAAAAGCGGAAGTTGCTAAAACGGTTTACTGTGGCCAAAGGAATCAGGATCATCAACCGACATTACTAACTGAAGGTTCTATCTAATGTTGGGGGCAGGTCAGAATGTCCCGGAACGCTATCCGGCCCACTGGAGCAAGCCGGAGTTGCAGGTTAGCTGAATGGGGCTTGACGACCGGCAACACTGGGGAGTCGGGAGGCCATTAAGATGTCGCTGACATCGAAGAGAGAAGAACAGTAATAGATGGGGCATTTACTGTATCTCGCAGCAGCCAGGAGGTAGGTTAAGACAGAGTATGTAGTTCAAATTGGTATGCCGGGCCAACCTTTTTCATCTTAGTGATGGCCCCGCCCTTCATCTCCTTAACCCTGATTTACGATGAAACGTGCGGCAAAAAGTCTCATTCAGTTACCTGATCTAACATCGCAAGTAGGAAAAAAGCGGTGACGAAACTCGTGTAATACCAGATGCCTTCAACAGGTAATATTGACTCCACTTTATCACCAGAAAATACACCAAGAAAACCAAAAGTCATTAGGATTAAAATGCACACAGGGATGAGTTTAGCTTTGCTGTAAACATGTGCATAAACCAAGAAAAAATAAATTAAAAAACACATACTTGCTGAATAAAGTATTTTTCCTGATAGTATAACTAATACCTTAAACATTCTTATCCCTTCTGTATCACCAGAGCTGAGAGAAATGACAAAGTCTCCGAAATCCAGTGAGAAGTCGCCATAACTTACATAACAGGCGCATAGCATTGGCAAGACAATTACCTTACATAGATCCTTAAGATTCTTTATGTCAGTTATTTTTGGCAGAATATCCATTTTTATCCTCAATAAAACTAAGCACACAGGAAAGTGAGAACTATTCAATTAAAAAAGCAGCCCGCTATCAGGGTTGATAACCGTCAGCAGGGAAATCAAACTATATTTGGGCTAATTGCATTACACATTCGCAGCGTAAAGCTTACATCACTATTTTACGATGATATTCAGGTCGTTCTCGGACACAATAATCATCACTACCGGCAATCCTTCTGCGCTCATTTTTATATGAAGTGTTTCAATGAGCTTTTCATCATCGCAGCTCGCGCGCGCAGAATATCCCTGAGGGTGAGAATGCCACTCGCCGACATAGTCCACGACATGTGCCGTGAGATGTCGTGCCTTTTCCAGCGCTTGCTCCTGCCCCATCTGCCCACGAACAAAATGTGTAGGCGAAGCAACGCTGTCGGATGGGGCCGGGATCACATCAACGATAACAATGCTTCTATTTTTGAGGTCTGTAATTCCCAGAATGGCACCACCGGTTTCGTTTGGAAGCGCCAGCTTTCTGATTTCACGGAGCTTATTTACCAAACCCTGATCAACCTTCACGGTCCACTTCCCTTGGCTAACTGATATCACGGTAAAGAGAGAAATATCATGTGCACTAACAGCACCAGAATCTTCATCAGATGACCATATGCACAATCTGGCATCTTTCCTGAGCACAGTTTGACGTAATTGTCGGGATAAAATACCGGCATGAACGTGTATAGACTCATTCGACATACGCACAGAGATATCCCTGCAGCCACCGCCAACCCAACGATCGCCATAATGATGTTGCAAATGATGGGTACCCCAGTCCTCATTCAGAATGGCACGATAATATTGACCCTCCAGCGCATCGATTCGCTGTAAACGATCTTCATCCTCCATAATCATCACGCTGGACGATCCCGATGGCGTAAGAAACAGACTAACGGTCCGGGGGATATCCTCTTTTACCGCGAGAGTTCTTGGCACTTCAAAGGTTGTGCTCACATCAACAACAATGTTTGCGTCTTTCAGCGCTGAGGAAATAGCATCATCCTCATCAAGAATACTTTTGTTTATTGCCACGGGTGCAGGCTCGTGCGGATAAATTGATTCTGCCAGCGCTCTGACAACATCAGTTTTAGGGCGTCCCAAAAAAACATCGAAACCTGTATGCCGACACAGATTATGGGGTAGTAGCTGATCTGGGTCGATTAACGTCCACGTTCCCCATCCTTCGCGTATCCATATATCTGCAAGGCAACTGCCTAAAGCACCAACTCCCGCCAGAATCCCTTTCAATGAGGCAGTCGAGGGATCGATGGCAGACATATCTCTGGCGTATGACGCATTCAGTCCAAAACGAATTTCACTCTGAATCAGCGGGATAGATTCCCATTCCGTGCCCCGACTCTCTGCCAGAAGAAGTTTCACACGATGCTGGGAGCCTTGCGCATTTTTCGGCCCCAGTAAGTCCAGTGCACATGCCAGATCGTAACGTGAAGCGTTAACGTAATATCCGAGCACATCTGTTCTCTGCACGCATCCATCTTTAATACGAGGGACCATCAGTAAAATCAGTATACCTTCCCCCTGATCGCTTTCTTTTTTAATCGGGCCCACGAGTGACTCAAACACGGTGTCTTCTAGCGTTTGCAATAAGTCACTCCCCCAGGCCTTTAATCGCTCATGCAATTTTCCCAGCGTCTGAGGGAAGGATGAAACATTGTGTGCTTCTACGGGTGGGACGCTTATCGGGAGCAAACGAAAAGGTTTAACGCCACTCCCCTTAACCTCCGGCACGGCCTTGAGCGTGACAGGTAGCTCTTCACTCATGCACTCAAGGGTGAGTTTGTGCTTGTCAGAATTAAAGTATTCCGCGTAATTGGACGGCAAAATAAGCTGATACGGGCTCAGATAAAACAGCTGTTCCAGGGGCTGGTCATCTCTGTGAAGCTTAAGCTCCGCAGATTCTCTCAGCCACCAGAAAACTCTCTCGATGAAGCGCTGAGGTGTCCAACTCCGCTCGACCGTACTCCAGGCCGTATCGTAAAGACAAAGCATTCTGGGCCTGTCATTAAGAGATGCGTGCTGATGAGACAGGACAGGAAAGTCTTTGCGGAGTGTATGGACCAGAACAGGAATGCGATTATGTGGGTTGATTTCAATGGCCAGACGTTCTTTTCGTCGGATCCCGGCAGGGTTATTCACTGCAACGGTCCCATCACCGGCATCGACAATAACAAATTCAGACCGTTTGTTATGCAGTTCCAGCACGCGCAGTTCAACGAAGTGCATGTAAGGATGCGCCTCACACGCATCCAGTATTAAAGTCGTGTTGGGGTAAAGGCCGTCACGCCCCGATCGTTCGAGGCGCACTCCTGGTTCATAATATTCGATCATTGAACTCCCAGACCGGCGCGCGGTGCTGCAGCCGCTGCTGTGCTAGCTGCTGCTGAAGCAACACCAGCCACAACACGGGCAATTGTTCCACTTTGAGTGACCTCAAACTCAATAAATTCCTTGTCTTTAAGGTCACCCGTGCAACCAAACCAGCCATCAACATCATCTACAATCTCATCGTACTCGCTTTTCGCACGAATACAGGGCGGGTCGTTTTCATCATCGAGGATTTGTTTACTGCTGGAGATGATGGTTGCACCGGCTCGGGCCTGCCCCAAGGCGTTACGGGCATCCTCATTAACTCGAGCATTTTCCCCATACTGGGACCAGCTATGGTAGGACAAGGAATGCCAGGAGCAATGGTGCGGAGTAAGGAGGAGATCATACTGAAGTACTTCGGGCTGATCTTTATAACGTTCCCAGAGACGCTCCCAGATAAGTACTTCTGCATCCCCCCCCATCAGTAAATGAACGGCATTTAGTGACCCAGCTTGTGGCAATAGCCTCATGTTCATCACAATGCTGGATTCGTTTTTGGACAGAGCTTCCTCAAGGTTTTCATCATCCTCATGCGGAGCCGGAGCAAGAAGCATGCCTGAGAAAAATGAAGAGTACTCGCCATTAATACGTGAAAACGTCTCTCCTGCTTTAACCAGAATAGCCTGTAAATTATCGGTCTTGCCATCAGCGTCCTCACCCATTATCAGGATGCGGTTACCGTCAAAGGCGAAGTGATTTGCTTGCCAGTAGCGGACGCGGCGGCGGGCTTCAGCATCAAAGGCCTGTGCATCTTTGCACAGCACATGGTTCTTGGAACGACGGCGAAAAATCAGGGGGGAAGACCATAGTTCCCTGATGATAATACGCTTTTTAGAATGATGGAGATCATCATCAGGATAATCATCGGGATGGCCTAACCAGAAGTGTTTACTCAGTCCGCCGCAATGATCATGGTCGGGATGGCTGAGCATAAAGACGTCGACAAAAGGCCGATGCTTATTATCAAATTTCAGTTTGTTTCGCAGTGCCTTAGCAACATCAGGTGTATCGTCCTGAGGATCATCAGCCGATGCCCTAATGTGAGTATCAATCAGAATCGCAGTGCCACGAACATCAGCGAGACGCACTAAAGTCATATCGCCATTACCAACCTGAAAAAACGTTATCTTAGCGGTCATCGGGTTCATCCTTCTGGTCATCAGTTGATTGAGCAATAATGCAACAACTGCTAAGATACATATAGAAATACGACTAGTCTAGTAATTATACGTATAATTTTTATTCTTATAATGTTGGTTATCAGGAATCACAGGTCATGAGTACACATACCACCAGAACAGGCAACTGGGGCCAGGACAGAAGGCTTGAGTTCATTGATTTCCGTTTAATGTGGGAGGGGCGGCTGAACCGTGCTGATATTACGGCCTTTTTCCGGATTTCTGTCCCTCAGGCTTCACTGGACCTGGCAAAATATCAGGAGATAGCACCTGAAAATGCTTACTATGATCGTAACCAAAAGTCCTACATTGCTAACGCCAGTTTCAAACCTGTTTTTGCAACGTTTGAAAGCAACCATTACCTGAACGAGTTGATAGGCCTGGAGACGGGAATCCTGTCACCATCTGAGAGTTTCATCGGATGGGTACCCCCGGTTACGAGCCTTCCTTTGCCAACCCGTAAAGTGCATCCAGAGACTCTGATTGAGTTAATTATGGCTATCAAAAACCAGCGTGCGTTAGTCGTTGACTATCGTGCGATGCGTGATGAGCCGTCAATTCGAACCCTATTTCCGACGGCTTTTGCGCATGATGGTCACCGCTGGCACGTTCGCGCCTATTGTTTTAGTTCGGAGATGTATAAAGATTTTGTTTTAGGCCGTTTTTTTGACATCGCTGAATCAATATCTCCATCGAGTGAGGTGCCCGTTGATACAGAATGGGAGACATTTATTGATGTTGTTATAGGGCCAAACCCTGACTTCTCTATGAATAAAAAAATGATAATTGAAAGCGATTATCAAATGGATAAGGGTGAAGCGAAAATACGTATCAGGAAATCCCAGTACTTTTATCTTAAGCGTCGCCTGAACCTTAATGAAGATGGTGAGCCAGTAAACGAGAGCCAGCAAATTGTATTACTGCGCATTGAAGAGCCGCTTATCTCTTCTGGAGACATCGAGCATGAATGAGAATCTGGATGTCACCAAAGTCAAAAGTAATCACGGCCTAATGATTAGTGTGATCATTCTTTATCTTTTCGCGCTACTGAGCATTTCCACCTACGCTATCGGAGCTATGTCATTAGGATGGCTACCTGAACCTTACGCACCTCTTCGAGTTCCCTTAATGTGCGGGGCGATAGCGTATACGGGAGGATGCCTCTACTGTTTCCGTGCTATATATCTCAACAAGTGTGTCAGAAAAAACTGGGACCCTGATTGGCATTTGTGGTATTTCATCCGTCCCGTCACAAGCACCATCGCGGGTGCTATCAGTTATTTATTCCTCAAGGCAGGATTGCTCGTTCTGGAATCGAGCACCAACGTAGGCTCCAGTGAAATGGGATTTTTTGCCTTAGCCTTTATCGCGGGATTTAACGTTGATAAATTTGTTGCAAAAATTGAAGAGATCGCAAAAGCAGTCTGGGGCATAGATAAAACTCGAAGTTCTAATATTAACAATGGGAATAGCGATAGTAGATAAATACTTCACACGTACTTAATTTACCCTTTCCCTCCAGATAATGCCTGACGGCAGGCATTATCTGATTTCTCTTCATCTAAAGACACTCAGCAGGCAATAAAACAATCTGTTTTTGAAGACACTTATGACATTTGCCATCAGACCCCAACCGCAGGCCCGAAAAGCCCTCTATGGCGTTTCGGCGAAGCTTGCCGGTTTACCGGTTAGCGCAGTTGAGCTGACGACCCGGTATACTGGGGAGCCGGAGGGGACCTTAGAGCTGATGAGTGCTAGAAACGGACGTCAGATCCGATTAATACAATCAGCGCAATGCCTTTGAGAAACAGACCGCTTCTGTCCTACCAATATATGGGCCGTAATTCTCAATACAGATATAACCATTTTTCTTGTAGAAATTTACAGCCCGATGGCTGATGTGTCTGGTTTCCAGCCTAAGCTCGATATATCCCATCTCTTTTGCGGAGTCTTAAGAAAAGTAAGTAAAGCACTACCAACTCCTGGCGCACTTCGGTCTGAAAACATTCTTTTAAGCTCGGCTATATCTTGCGTTAATGGCCGTATAGCACCGCATCCTACAGCTTTGCCTTATGAATTCTTTGCTAAAGCCCACAAAGCTTTATCATCACCCATGGCTTCAGCGGTGAAATTGCTTTTGCCATTATCACCTGTAATAGCGGCAATTTCCGCTGATAGCAATTCGATTAGGTAATGAAATTCTGAATAAAATGGATCAGATTTCACAACTTTTATCATGGTTATACCCTGCAGGATGAATGTGACCAACATAAAACATCCTGCTAAGGAAAGCATCAGCCCAAACGGGGGATGGGACAACCCTAATTACTAGCTATCTTGAGGATGATATGTCTGCTCCTCGCTCATAACGGACATGGACTTGTGCACCGTCCGCTTTATGCCAAAGGCAAACATCTCAACACAATCAGGTTTTATTCGATGCGTTTCACATCAGGATGATGCTCAGTTGCAGCTTCATGAAAGATATCACCCAGCCAGCCTGCAATTTCGTCTTCTGGCATATCATCTGGAATAGCAATATCAAACATTCGTGAGAATTTTCTTTCTGTCACGTCGGCGCGAAATACCTGCCAGCCATCATCCTTGCGCAGAACACCAATGTGGCGGCCAAAAACGTCATAAATCAACATATTCAATCTCCTGTGATATCTATCAGGCTCTGACGCCATACTATACCAGCGCCGATACAAATCGCTGGAAAAAGCCGCACACCGCCACTATTATCGGCTGACTTATTCACCTGCTGATAACTAAGGAGGATCTCAATGCCGTCGTGTGAACTGTTTGTTTACTCACACTTCTATGGTGACTGGACCCGCTCAGGTTTTACCGCACTCGTGCTGCGATAATCCGCCTGAGCGAAGTTCTGACAATCTAATCCCTTCTCTCCGGCTTACCGGGTTGTCGTCAGCGAAATTCTGACGTAAGGCTTTTTTGCGCCTGCAACTTGAGAGTAAGTAGATGAGCACACTCCTTTCCGCACATGCCGTCGGCTTCGACAATGCCTTTGGCCCGCTTTTCCATTCCCTGGATTTCAGCCTGAAAAAAGGCGACCGCATCGGCCTGATTGGCGACAACGGCAGCGGTAAAAGTACCCTGCTGAAAATTCTCAGCGGTGAACTGGCCGCCAGTCACGGCAGCGTCACGCCAGCCAGCCACTGTCTGCTGGCGCGCATTGAACAACACCTGCCGGAAACGTTACTTGAGGCCTCATTGCTGGATGGCGTGATCGCCCGGCTGCCCGCAGCACAGCGCAGCAGCGAGCGCTGGCGTGCCGAGGCGCTGCTGCATACGCTGGGTTTCAGCACAGCGCAGCAGTCACAAACCGCGGCGACGCTGAGCGGCGGACAGCATATGCGGCTGTTGCTGGCGCGCGCGCTGATTCTGCAGCCCGATTTACTGTTGCTGGACGAACCGGGTAACCATCTCGACCTGCCGACCCTGCTGTGGCTGGAGAATTTTCTGATCGGCTGGCAGGGCAGCTTTGTACTGGTATCCCACGACAGCGCACTGCTGGACCGAGTCACCAACTGCAGCGCAATTCTGCGCGATCGCACGCTGCATGTTTTCCGTCTGCCCTGCACGGCCGCCCGCGAGGCGCTGGCGCAGCAGGATGAGGCGGATGCGCAGCGCCACCAGGCACAGCAGCAGGAGATCGCCCGGGTTGAGAGCAGTGCAAAACGGCTGGCGATCTGGGGGCGGACCTATGACAACGAAGGTCTGGCGCGTAAAGCAAAACAGATGGAGAAGCGCATCGACTGGCTGAAAGCCGCGCAGACCACGCTCAGCGCCGGCAGTCCGTGGCAGCTGCAGTTACAGGGCGAAGCGCTGCAGGCGGATCGCGTGCTGGCGCTGCCGCCGATGTCGATTCAGCCTGCTGCCGGGGCGCCGACCCTTTTTTCCCTGCCCGCGCTGCAGGTGAAAAGTGGCGATCGCATCGCGATTGTCGGCCACAACGGCTGCGGCAAATCCTCACTGCTGCGCCAGCTGTGGCACAGCTGGCAGCAAGGCGACAGCCCGCTGTTTCATCCGCGCGCCCGCGTCGGCTATTACGACCAGAGCCTGCAACAGTTGCGTGACGACCAGACGTTAAGCGCGGCGCTACACGGTTTCGCTGCGCTGAGCGATGAGCAGTGCAAAATGGCGCTGATTAGCGCAGGCTTTCCCTGGCTGCGCCATCAGCAGAAGGTTGCCTCACTCAGCGGTGGTGAGCGCTCGCGCCTGCTGTTTGTTGGCCTGACGCTGGCGCGCTACTCGCTACTACTGCTGGATGAACCGACCAACCATCTGGATATGGCAGGCAAAGAGGAGCTGGCGCAGGCGCTGCAGCAGTTCGCCGGCGCGGTGCTGCTGGTGTCTCATGACCGCAGCCTGATCGCCAGCAGCTGCAATCGCTTCTGGCTGATTGAACAGCAGCAGCTGAGCGAGTGGCATGACTGGCCGCAGGTGACCGCCAGGCTGGCCACCGCTAATGTGCCAGTCGATCACCCGCTTGCCGCTGCCGCCGTCGATGACCGCCCGGGCGATGAAGATGCGCTGTTGCAGGCGCTGCTGGTGCTGGAAGAAAAGCTGCAGCAGGACGAAGCGCGTAAGGCAAAGCATCAGAAGCCGGCGCAGCAGCAGCAGTGGCGCAGGGAGATTGCGCAGCTGAAGCAACAGCTGAATCTGCTCTGAACGGATTGACTAACGGGGTATCGCAAACCCACAACCTGCGCCAGGGATGGCGCACTCCCCTGCGGCTGACAAAATTCCGCAGAATTTTTCTCCAGTTTGTCCCGCTTAGTGATTATTATTCTCGCTAAATTTAAGGGACGATGATGCACACAATGACGAAAAAATGGTTGTTTGCCGCGCTGACCGCGCTGGTGATTATTCTGGTTCTCTGGGCGTATTCGGCGTCACGCAGTAAACCCAATCCGCTGATGACCGCCGCGGTGCGCCAGGGCGACATCGAAAACGTGATTGCCGCCACCGGCAAAATGGACGCGATTGAGCGCGTTAACGTCGGTGCACAGGTCTCCGGTCAGGTGAAAAAGCTGTATATCAAAGCTGGCGACAACGTGCGCAAGGGCCAGCTGATCGCGGAGATCGATGATCAGCCGCAGCGCAGCGATCTGCGTAATGCACAGGCGGCGCTGAGCGTGGCGCAGGCGGATTTACAGACCCGTCAGGCTACGCTGGTACGCCAGCAGGCGCAGTTTCAGCGCCTGCAGCAGATGATTAAAACCAACGCCGTTTCCCGCCAGGATTTTGATACCGCCGCCGAAGCGTGGCGCATCGCCCAGGCAGAGTTGACGGCGCAGCAGGCGCGGGTGATTCAGGCGCAGATCGAAGTGGATAAAAAGCAGCTCGATCTCGGCTACACGCGCATCATGGCACCCATTGACGGCACGGTGGTGGCGATCGTCACGAAGCAGGGCCAGACCGTAAACGCCGTACAGAGCGCCCCGACCATCGCCAAACTGGCGCAGCTCGGCACCATGACCATCAAAGTGCAAATCTCCGAGGCGGACATTACCAATATTCAGCCCGGCCAGCAGGCGTGGTTTACCACCTTCGCCAATCCGGATAAACGCTACAACGCCACGCTGCGCAGCATCGAACTGGCTCCTGAGTCGGTGATGAAAGATGATGCGCTGATGGGAAACAGCGAAAGCAATACCGTGAGCAGCACGAACGCGGCGGTGTATTACAACGCCCTGCTTGATGTGCCGAACCCGGATAATGCGCTGCGCATCTCCATGACGGCGCAGGTTAATCTGCTGCGTGACCAGGCGAAAAACGCGCTGCTGGTGCCGGTACAGGCCACGAAAAAGGCCAGCGATGGTCGTACTTACGTCGAAATCGCGGATCAAAATAATCAGCCAGAGAAGCGCTACATCACCACCGGCATCAGCGACAGCGTTGACATTCAGGTACTGAGCGGGCTGCGCTTAGGGGAAAAAGTGATCCTTGCCACGCAGCAGCCGGGCGCGGACAAGGTGGTGATGTGAATATCATCGAACTGCACAACATTCAGCGCAGCTACGTCAATGGTTCGCAATCCCTGCAGGTGCTGAAAAACATTAATCTGCAGATTGCCAGCGGCGAAATGGTGGCGATCATCGGGCCCTCGGGCTCAGGCAAATCCACGCTGCTGAACATTCTTGGCTGCCTTGATGCGCCGGACAGCGGTGATTACCTGATTGGCGGCAAAAATACCGCCACGCTCTCGCCCGATGCGCTGGCGCAAGTGCGGCGCGAGCACATCGGCTTCATCTTTCAGCGCTATCACCTGATGCCGGATCTCAGCGCGCTGAGCAATGTTGAAATACCGGCGATTTATGCCAACTTATCCGGCACCGCACGCCGTCAGCGCGCCGCACAGCTGCTGGCACGGCTCGGATTACAGGGGCGCGAACAGCATAAGCCGGGCGAGCTGTCAGGCGGCCAGCAGCAGCGTGTCAGTATTGCGCGTGCACTGATCAACGGTGCCGAAATTATCCTCGCCGATGAGCCCACCGGCGCGCTCGATTCGCACTCCGGTGAAGAAGTGCTGCGCATCCTCAGCGAACTGAACCGTGAAGGTCACACGGTGATTATCGTTACCCACGATATGAAAGCGGCGCAGCACGCGGAACGCATCATTGAAATTCAGGACGGCGAGATTTTTGCCGACAGCGGCAGCGCTGCCACGGCCGCAAAAACGCACTTTACGCCAGCGCCACGCAAGCGGCAGAGCAGATTCCGCGGCCTGCTTGACCGGCTGCGCGAATCATTGCGCATGGCGCTGAATGCCATGAACGCCCACCGCCTGCGCACAGCACTGACTATGACCGGCATTATCTTTGGCATTGCCGCCGTCGTCACCGTGGTGGCGCTGGGCCAGGGCGCGCGGGAAAAAACGCTGGAGAGCATTTCCGGACTGGGTACCAATGTGGTTTCTATCTATGCCGGCGGCGATTATGTCGAGGATGAAGCACATCCGGTACAAACCCTGGTGATGGCCGATGCCGATGTGATTGCGCGCCAGCAGTTTGTCGCCGCCGTCAGTCCGGAGATCATCGCCACGCAGCCCATTCGCTACCTGGCCAACGCCTCCAAAACTTCAGTTTCCGGCGTGGGCGTCGACTATTTTCGCATTCAGGGCATTAAGCTGGTGGAAGGCAGCAACTTCAGCGATGAGCGGCACGCGCGCCAGGAAATCATTATTGATATCAACACGCGCAATAAGTTGTTTGGCGAACAGGGCCCGAGCCCGATTGGCAAAATGATTGTGCTGGGATCGGTGCCGGTGCGGGTTATTGGCGTGGCCAATAATGAAGATGGTCTGTCGCCCAACCGCCTCAGCGTCTGGCTGCCGTGGAGCACGGTGATGTATCGCATCAGCGGTCAGACCGCGCTCACCAGTATCAGTATTAAACTCAAAGATGATGTGGTGAGCGGTGCGGCGGTGGAATCGCTCACCCAGTTGCTGACGGCGCGCCACGGCACCAAAGATTTCCTGATGTTCAACCGGGACAAGTATCGTAAAGCGATAGAAGGTGCGGCGGCCACGCTAACGCTGCTGATTTTACTGGTGGCTTCGATTGCGCTCATGATCGGCAGTATTGGCGTAATGAACATCATGCTGGTGTCGGTGACCGAACGCACCCACGAGATTGGTGTGCGCATGGCGGTGGGTGCGCGACGCGGCGACATTATGCAGCAATTTATGATTGAAGCCGTGCTGGTGTGCCTGGTGGGCGGATCGCTCGGCGTGGCGCTGTCTCTGGTGATAGGTCCGGTCATTTCACTGCTGGCTGGCGGCGTGCTGACCGCCATCTACTCGTGGCAATCGGCTGGCGCAGCGTTTGCCTGCTCAACCATTATCGGCATGATATTTGGTTATCTGCCCGCGCGCAAAGCCGCACGAATGGATCCGGTCGCCGCGCTCGCCAGCGAATAAAATCAGCAACCGGACCGGCACATTATTCATGCTGGTCCGGCCATTTCAGGTCTAATCCGAAAGTCATTAAATCAATTAGCCCCGCAGGTCATCATCGGCGTAGACTGAACGCGTCTCTAATTTAGACACATCACCGATTATCTATTCGATGGCTATCACTCGCCCGAGAGTAAGTTATGTTAGAACCGCACTATTTTTATTTATGTCACGATCCGGACGCCGGCTGGGTATTGCATAAAAAAGGCTGTTACGTCCTGGAATTTGAGGAAGAGAAGCGCTTTATCGGCTCTTTGTATACTGTGCATCAGGCGCTGACGGTAGCGCGTATCCACCATCCGCAAATAGCCTGTTGCCGCGACTGCCTGCTGGACAAAGGCCGGTCGAAAAGAACGCCGGTTAATAAAGAGAAAAATCTGATTCCCTCTCGCCATTTTGACGACGACGCGAAAAAATAACGGTGCAGATTACGCAAACCTAATGTGTTTTGAAATGGTGAAATAAACTCTCCTGCTTCGCGTTTATTTAGCCGCAACCGGATTCATTTCTGACAAAATAACCGACGTGTAAGTCGGGAAATCAACTCAGCGTTTGTCGCCTGACGGTTTGATATTAAAGCAGTTATCCACAACTGACGTGCAAAGAGGCTGGCTTATCCTGTGGATAAACGCCTGGGCTCCGCCTGTTGCGCCCGCTGAGCAGGATTGGTCAAATTTCGAACGCCAGCCTGTTGCTTTTGTTCGTTTGAAGCCTTCCGGAAACAGCAAAGCCGCCCGAAGGCGGCCTTAACGCAGTGCATCTGTCTGAACTTAGTTATACAGTTCAGCCGTCATGTGCACGCGGTTGTTGGTGTTGGCTTCAGTAATTTTATACTGAGCGCCCTGCTCCTGCGCCTGCGCGGCGATTTTAGCTTCTGCACCGTCCAGCGTAGAGGAAGTCACGGTTACGCTCTGGGCAAAGCTGGCAGCTGACATCAGTGAAAGAGCGGCAACAGCGGCGATTGACATAGCTTTAATGGTTTTCATGGTCTTATTCCTTAATGGTTGTGGCTGAAGGCTGTGTGCCTTCGATGGAACTAATAATAACTCAGGTTACTATACTGCAATTGATAATTAGTGCGGTTATCATGATCGTGCTAATTATTTCTGGTTGCCCGGTTGCGCCAGCTCAGCGCGCACCGTCGCGATAAATTGCGGCCAGTGGGCAAAACGAATCACCGGAACGTGAGCGGGGCGTTGCGTGCGCAATGCATCTGCAAAAGCCAGCGCCTGCCGGTTGATATCCACGTTGTTCAGCATATTGCGTTCTCCTGCCAGACAGTCTGCGCTGCAAATTCAGCAATATCGCCAGAATGCTTGATACGCTGCGAGCCTGACTGCACGACAAAAAAGGCCGCCCGTCAGGCGACCCGTTCTGGCACATCCCTGTGCAACCATCCGTTATTTGTAGAGTTCAGCGGTCATATGCACCAGGTTGTTGGTGCTGGCTTCCAGAATTTTATATTGCGCACCCTGCTGCTGAGCCTGAGCGGCAATTTTCGCTTCGGCACCATCCAGTGTGGTGGAGGTGGCTGAAACGGTTTGCGCGAAGCTGGCAGCAGACATCAGGGAAAGCGCGGCGGCGGCGGCAATGGTCAGTGTTTTGATAGCTTTCATGGTCATATTCCTTAGCGTTTGATGAGAAGGCGCTGCGCCTTCGATGGGGATAATAATAACCATGATTACTATTACAAAATTGATAATTAGTGCGAATACTATGATCGCACTAATTGTTAATGCATGATACTTAAATTATTTATTTATAATCAATAGGTTGATTAGATTTCAATGCCCATATAGCGGCACAGAGCGTTAAAGCAGCCATCATATTTAAGGCGAATTGCTACTGAAACAGGAGACGAATGGTTGACGGCGGGATGGGTCTGAGTACGGGCGCGAAAACCTCGCGCCGCGATTTTGTTGAGGGAAGTCTGACCTCAGACTTTATTTTTATAATTGAAACTGATCTGCGAATTTTGCTCGCGCGGAAGTCGTCTGGCTTCTAAATATACCGATTTCCAGTACGGATTATTCAGTGACGAGCGCATCACGCCCTGGCTGACTGAGGCATGCAGGAACTGGCGATCGGTATCGTAAAAGCCGACATGCAGCTCATGCTTAATGCGGAAGAACACTAAGTCGCCAGGCTGTAAATGCGCCTGATCGACCGGCTTACCCATGGCGATCAATTCACGCGTTGTGACGCGATCCATGGGAATATTGAA
This sequence comes from gamma proteobacterium symbiont of Lampromicra miyakona, assembly GCF_059730895.1. Lineage (NCBI taxonomy): Bacteria > Pseudomonadati > Pseudomonadota > Gammaproteobacteria > gamma proteobacterium symbiont of Lampromicra miyakona. The sequence goes on from NZ_AP035933.1 coordinate 537,393, forward strand.
ACGATCTTTTAAGGTGCGCCAGACAAATCCGGAACAGTCAACGCCGGATAATTGCGTTCCGCCCCACTGATATTTGGTGCCTTCCCACGAATGCATTTGATCGTGCAAAGCGGCTATTACCGGAATTAAATCGGGCTGTTTACCACCGTCCTGCGAGGTATCAACACTTTCCTGCTCCGGTGCTGGCGAGGAGTGAGACGAGCAGCCAGCCAGGGTTAATAACATCAGGCAGGCAATAAGGTTGCGGGCCGCAGTAGCAATCATAGGGTGACGTTTCACAGTGGATAACAGGGATAGCAGATTTATACCGTAAAGAAGTTGCAGAAATAAAGCGTCTCCGCCCGAATTCTCGCTGTCTTCACTAATTTTACCTAAGTTTACAGAAAGGTAACGCTATGTATTTAGGATAAAAATCTATATCTTTTGCTGCTTTGCGCCGACAGCGCATATTTATCCGGCAAATTGCGTTTAAATTTTATTCCGCAGCCTGACCGACGGACCTGCTGCGAAATAACGGGAAAGCTTATTTGCGCACGTTATCGCGCAGCGGCGACTCCGGCAGCAGCAGCGACAGTATAAACGCCAGCAGCATAACGCCGGCGGCCATCTGAAATGCGGCATGCACCGCATCACTGAACACCAGCAAATAAGCCTGACGCAGCGCTGCAGGCAAATGGTTCACGGCGACCGGATCCAGCGAAGGCGGCAGCACGTTACCCTGCTCTATCAGTCGGGTCGCTCCGGATTTCAGCACGTGACTGAACACGGCACCAAACAGCGCAACGCCGATCGAACCGCCCACCGAGCGAAACAGCGTAACCGATGAGGTCGCTACGCCGATGCGATCGGGCGTCACCGCATTTTGCACCGCCAGCACCAGCACCTGCATAGTCATGCCCATTCCCATGCCGAGCACGCTGGAGAACAGATAAATGTGCCAGAGCGGCGCATCCAGCGTCAGCGTAGTCATCAGCGCCATCCCGGTTGTGGCCAGTAGCGTCCCGGCGATGGGGAACAAACGGTATTTCCTGCTGCGGCTAATCATGCGACCACTAATGATTGAGGTGACCAGCAGCCCGCCCATCAGCGGTAACAGCTGTAGTCCGGCCTCGGTGGGCGTGGCGTTTTTTACTACCTGCAAATAAAGCGGCAAAAACGTCACGCTGCCAAACAGCGCCATGCCGATAATAAACGCCATCAGACTGGCGAGGGAAAAACTGCGATTACGGAACAGATCGAGTGGAATGATCGGTTCCCATGCGCGTCGCTCCTCATAGATAAACCCCAACACGCCAACCAGCCCCATGGCCAGAATGCACCATAGCTGGGGATCTGACCATTCGCGCAGCGTGCCGCCTTCACTGGTAAACAGCGTTACGCCCACCAGCGCCAGGCTGAGAAACACCGCACCCGGATAATCGATTTCATGGGGTTTGCGTCGGCTATCCGCTTTAAACACCGCATTAATGATCAGCAGTGCCAGCAGGCCGAGCGGCAGATTAATGTAGAAAATCCAGCGCCAGGACATGTGCTGCACGATAAAACCGCCCAGCAGCGGCCCAATCACCGTCGCCAGACCAAACACGCCGCCAAACAGGCCCTGGTACCGGCCGCGATCGGCGGGCGGAATGACATCCGCGACCGCCGCCATGCTCACCACCATTAATCCGCCGCCACCCAGTCCCTGCAGCGCACGGGTAAAAATCAGCTGCGGCATGTTTTGCGCCAGCCCGCACAGCGCCGAGCCCAGCAAAAACAGCACCACCGAGATTTGCAGCACCGTTCGGCGGCCAAACAGATCGCCAAATTTGCCGTACAGCGGCACAACCAGGGTTGAGGCCAGCATGTAAGCAGTGACGATCCACGACAGACGATCCAGTCCGCCCAGTTCGCCGACGATAGTCGGCAGCGCGGTTGAGACAATGGTCTGATCAAGCGCGGAAAGCAGCATCACCAGCATCAGCGCGCCCATCAGCAGGCGAATGGAAGGCGGGCTGGTTGCCCCACTGTCGCGCTGCGATGTGATAGATTGAGGTTTCATAACGACACCGTTTGAAATTAATTAAATGCACAATTAATATTAACCGAAGTCTGACACGAAACCCGTGAGTACGTAAAGATGACCGCACAAAAAGTGATGGAGAGCGAGACAGCGCCTTCTGATAAACCCCGCCGGCCGGGACGTCCACGCGGCGGCGCAATCAATGCCCAGCAGCGCGAGCATCTGCTGGACATCACGCTCGCGCTGTATGCGCAAAACGGCATCGCGGAAACCTCGCTCAACGCCATAGCCCGTAAAGCTGGCGTCAGCCCGGCCATGCTGAATTACTATTTTCAGTCGCGCGAGTCACTGCTGGATACCGTGGTCGCGGAACGCTTTGTGCCGTTACGGCAACGGCTGGAAGCGCATTTTGTCGAAGAGAGTAGTGAACCTGTCGCTGCGATCAGCGGATTTATTAAAGAGTTCGCGGATATCGTGCTGAGTCATGACTGGTTCGCACCGCTGTGGCTGCAGGAAGTCGCCAGTGGTCAGGGGCTGGGCGGCACGCTGAAACAGCGTCACGGTCATGCCGGACGCGAACGGATTCGCGCGTTGCTGATTCAATGGCAGCAGCAGGGATTACTGAACAACCAGCTGAATGTCGATGTGCTGATGACCTCAATTCTCAGCATGGTACTGGTGCCCTTTACCCGCTTTGCCCACGAGCCGGGCTTTGATACCGAAATGATTCTGCAGCACACCCTGAGCATGGTGTGCCACGGTATACAGCCGCGCAACTGAGTCAGGCGTCGTCGCCGTGGGTTAGCGTCTCCAGCTGCTGCCAGAAATCTTCCGGCACCGGCTGCACCCGGGGTGGCGGCTCGGCAATGTGCTGTTCAAGGGAGGCCAGCAGCTGCTGGGTTTCACTGTTCTGTTTATCGCAAGACGTTGAAGACATATCTAAAACCTAAAAAAACATCAGGCGATTATTGTAAGGATTTCACGCAAAGAATAAATAAACGAGACGGGAAAAAGGGATCTGCCCTGCTTTTTTTTGCCCTTCGCGCAACTTTTTACCGACTGCGGCGAACTGTCTGACTGAACCCCCCTAACCGGACCTCTTTCACCGCAGGAGCAGATCATGACAACTATCAGGCATCTCATCGCTACCCTCACCCTCGGCACCACGCTGAGCCTCGCCGCCTTTGCTGCTGGCGCGGCGCTGCCCGTCGGGGCCAAAGCACCTGACTTTGAACTTCAGGGCGCGCTGGCCGGTAAGCCGCTCACCTTCTCGCTGCAGCAGGCGCTGCAAAAAGGGCCGGTGGTGCTCTACTTCTTCCCGGCGGCCTTCAGCGCGGGTTGTACCATTGAGGCGCACGACTTCGCCGAAGCCACGGATGATTTCAAAAAAATGGGCGCCACGGTGATTGGCGTCACCGCCGGTAACACCGAGCAGATCAGCGATTTTTCTAAGCTGGAGTGTCGTGACAAATTCGCCGTAGCTGCCGATCCGGGTGCCAAAGTGGCCGCCGAATATAAAACGCTGATGCAGATAAAAGGCAAAACGCTGTCTGACCGCACCTCTTATGTGATTGCCCCCAACGGCAATATTCTGCTGAGTTATACCGACAGAAACCCGGATACCCATATCGAAAAAGCGCTGGCGGCGGTGAAAGAGTATGACGCTGCGCATCCGCAGCAAGCGCAGTAAGTGAGAGGCCAGCCATGTTAACCGCGATGCTGGCCGCCTTTTTGGGCGGCATCATCCTCAACCTCATGCCGTGCGTCTTTCCGGTGATTTCGCTGAAAGCGCTTGGCCTGCTGCGCCATCAAAGCCAGGCTGCCAGCGCGCGCCGGGAAGGCCTCGGATTCCTGCTCGGCGTGCTGGTGACCATGATGGCGCTGGCTGGCATTCTGCTGGCCGCACGCGCGGGTGGCGCCGCGGTCGGCTGGGGCTTTCAGCTACAGTCACCGCTGGTGATCGCCCTGCTGTCGCTGGTGATCCTGGCTGCCGCGCTTAACCTGCTTGGCGTCTTTGAGGTGGGACTAACGGTGCAGCGCGTCGGGGCCATCGACATCCAGCGCGGCGCTTTTTTGCGTTCCGCGCTGACCGGAGCACTGGCGATCATCGTAGCCACACCCTGTGCCGCGCCCTTTATGGCCAGCGCCATCGGCTACGCGCTGGTGCAGCCCCCTGCGGTTGCGCTGGTCATTTTCTTTGCGCTGGCGCTCGGCTTCGCCGCGCCGTTTACCCTGCTGTCGCTGTTCCCGCCGCTGGCACGATTTTTACCGCGTCCTGGCGTCTGGATGGATATCCTCAAGCGCGGGCTGGCCTTTCCCATGCTCGGTGCCTGGGCCTGGCTGGTGTGGATTCTGGCCCAGCAGGCGGGCAGCAGCGCGCTGGCTGTTGTGCTGGCCGCCTCGGTGGTGCTGGCGTTTGCCGGCTGGCTGTATGGCATGGCGCAGCAGCGCCGCTTTGCCGGAAAAGGGCACAAAGCGCTGTTCAGCGTCACGGCGATATTGCTGATTGCGGTGATCGCGCCGCTGCCGGGGCTGATCAAGCCAGGCGCGGCGCTGCAAGGCGATATACAGGCGCAAGTCAGCAAACAGACGTGGACGCCGCAGGCGGTGGCCGCTCAGCGCGGGCATGGCAAAGCGATTTTTGTCGATTTTACCGCATCATGGTGCATCACCTGTCAGGTGAACGAGAAGACCTCGCTGTCGACCCAGGCGGTGAAAACCGCACTGGCGAAAACCGGTACGCTGTACATGGTGGCAGACTCGACTAAATTTAACCCGGACGTTGATGACGTGATGAGTGAGTTTGGTCAGGGCGGTTTACCAATGTACCTGGTGTATCCGGCTGATGGCGGACCACCGAAAGTACTGCCGCAGGTGCTGACACCCGGCATCGTAGTGGATGCGTTAAACCAGGCGGCAGCGAAGAAGACGTAACGGCAACAAGGCAGCGTATGCACACAGGCGATAGCGCACGTGAAAACTGGCCCGGACTGATGGAACGCGCGCAGGCCGGGGATCAGTGTGCCTATACCCGGCTGCTGCGGGCGCTGGTGCCGGTGATACGCGCGCAGGTGCGGCGCAGGCTGAGCGATGAAGCCTTAACGGAAGATGTGATTCAGGATGTGCTGCTCACGCTGCATCGCGTGCGCCATACCTACGATCCCGCTTACCCTTTTCTGCCCTGGCTGACGGCGATAGTCTCGGCGCGCGCCATTGATGCCCTGCGCCGCCGCGGCCGCCAGCTGCACTGCGCGCTTGACGACGCTCAGGCCGCCGATCCCGCCAGCACGGCAGAACAGCAGCAGCTGGACACCCGGCAGGAGCTGGCGGGCTATCTCAGCCAGCTGCCGCTGCGTCAGCGTGAAATCGTTGAGCATGTTCATTTGCATGAAATGAGCCTGAACGAGGCGGCGGCACACCATAATCTGAGCGTATCGGCGGTGAAATCGCTGTTGCACCGCGCGCTCATCAATCTGCGCCGCTTTGGAGCAAACCATGACTGACCATCATTTGCTGATTGAAAAACTGGGGCGCGATCTGCGCCCGGTGAAACGCCCGCCGGCGACCGGAAAACGCGTGCTGGGCTGGCTGGCGCTGGCGCTGCCGGCCGGCATCGCGGCCAGTTTGCTGGTGCCGCGCACTCTGACCGACTGGTCGCAGGCCGGCGCGATGCAGGCCGCGCTGCAACTGATGCTTGCGTTTATCCTCGGGCTGCTGGCGATGCGCAGCGCCTTTGAACTCAGCATTGCCGGCCGGCGCGGCATCAGCGCAAAGCTGCTGTTGCCGCCGGGTCTGCTGTGGCTGGGATTGAGCGCCAGCAATCTGCTGCAGACGGCCACGCCGCTGCAGCAGCACGACACGCTGCCGTGCTTTGTTTTCCTGCTGGTGGTGAGTCTGCCGATGCTGCTGCTGACCATCATCAGTCTGCGCCGGACGCGGGCGCTCTATCCGGCCCGCAGTCTGGCCATGGCGGGCCTGGGCGTCGCCTGCATGGCGGTGAGCCTGCTGGCGTTCTGTCATCCGGTGCACCTGCATGCGCTGGATTTGCTGCAGCACCTGGCGGCCATTGTAAGCATCATCGTGCTGACCGTATTGCTTGGCCGGCGCTGGGTGCAGATCGCCTGACGACGCCGGCCAGTAACGCGATCAGGGAATGATGCGCTCCGCACGCAGTCGGTCGAACAGCTGGGTGAAGGAATCCAGCGTGGCGCGATAGCCGGTAAAGCCGGCTTTACGGCTCTTGCTCATATCGGTAAATGCCTCCATCGGCCGGCCCAAATCCGCATCGGTGTGCCACCACGACGCCAGTTTATCGATGTCTGCTTCACGCAGCTGATAGCGCACAGCGATCTCACGCCAGGCCGCTGCGGCTTCCTGCATGCGTCCTTCCAGCGGCATCATCTGCGCCGGATAGTCTGCAGCTTCAATACCGAAATAGTCTGCCAGACGCGGCCACAGCCAGTTCCAGCGGAACACATCGCCGTTCACCGCGTTGAAATCCTGATTGGCAGCCCCCTCAGCACGGGTCGCCCACAGCAGCTGTTCCGCCAGTAAACCGGCTTCGGTGACATCGGCCAGACCGTTCCACTGCTGCGGCGAGCCGGGAAAGATGAACGGCCAGCCTTTTTCACGGCACAGCGTGGCGTAAACGGCCAGCGTCTGCCCCATGTTCATGGCGTTACCCAATGCATAACCGATGATGGTGTGCGGACGGTGCACGCTCCAGCTGTAGCCATATTGCTCTGCGCCGGCAAACACTTCGTCTTCCTGCGCATAGTAAAAGTTATCGACTGGCTGACGTCCCTGCTCTTCGCGGAACGGCGTCACCGGCACCGCACCTTTGCCATATGCTTCGAACGGACCGAGGTAGTGCTTCAGCCCGGTCACCAGTGCCACATGTGCGCCGTTCAGCCGCTCGCCGAGCGCGGCAATGACGTTATGCACCATGCCGCCGTTAACGCGGATGTTTTCTTTTTCATTCGCCTGGCGTGACCAGACGCTAAAGAACAGCGCATCCGGTTTTTCCTGCGCCAGCGCATTGCGCACCGCTTCTGCATCGGTCAGATCGGCCGTCAGACTGCGGCAGCCTTCCGGAATGGCACCGCGTCCGCGCGACAAACCGGTTACCTGCCAGCCCTCGCTTTGCAGCCTTTCCGCCAGCGCACGACCGATAACCCCGCTGATTCCCACGATTAACGCCTGTTTTTGCATGTCGAATCTCCTCTGTTGCAGTTATCCTTAGCGTAATAGAGAATTAAATTCTTAGCCGTGGCATTAATTCACATCATTCATGAACTGGATTCACTAATACATGCACGATCAGCGTCTGAAAGACATCGTTCCTTTTGTCGCCAGTGTCGAAAGCGGCAGTTTTGCCGCTGCCGCTGAGCGTCTGCACCTGACCGGTTCCGCCATCAGCAAAAGCGTGACGCGGCTGGAAGCGCGGCTCGGCTCACGCTTGCTGGAGCGCACCACCCGCAGCCTGACGCTCACCGACGCCGGCAGCGCCTATTACCAGACCTGCCTGCGCATTATGGAGGAGCTGGCGGAAGCCGAAGCGGTACTGGCGGCGCAGCGCACCATTCCTTCCGGGCGATTGCGGCTGGCAGTGCCGAATACCTATGGCCGGCTCGGCGTGATGCCGCTGCTGATTCCGTTCTGTCAGCAGCATCCGGATGTGGAACTCAGCCTGACCTTCTCGGATCGCTTTATTGATCTGTTTGATGAGGGTATTGATGTCGCGGTGCGCATCGGCGGTTCGCCCGATCTGCCCGCCTCGCTCGGCTACCGGCCGATGGGCCGCGAGCGTATGGTGTTTTGCGCCGCGCCGGACTATCTGGCGCGCGCAGGCAGACCGACCAGCGAGAGTGAGTTGCTGCAGCATCGGGCGATTCTGTACGAGCGCGTTGACGGCAGCACCAAGCCGTGGCTGTTCACCACGGAGGATGGACATCCGCACTGGCGTCAGGTGCCGTCTCGCATGGCGCTGGGCGAGGTGGATGCACAAATGCAGGCGCTGTGCGCTGGCCTTGGGGTGGCGCAGATGCCGTCATGGCTGGTGCGTGACGCGCTGGCGAGCGGCGCGCTGGAAGTGATTGTGCCGCAGCAGCAGCCGGACGGTCTGCCGCTGTCGGTGATTTGGCCACGGCGCAAACAGCTACTGCCGAAGGTCGACGCGCTGCTGGCGGCACTTGACGGCCTGCAGATCAGGTGAAACGTTTTTAGCGATGGTTCAGCCGGCGCGACAGCCGGTCGCCACACAGCTGCAGCAGCGTGACCAGTGCCACCAGCACCACGATCACCGTGAGCATGACCTGCATATCGAAACGCTGGTAGCCGTAACGATAAGCCAGATCGCCCAGCCCGCCGGCGCCAATCGCACCGGCCATCGCCGAGGCATTAATCATCGTCACCAGCGTAATGGTAAAACCGCTGACGATGCCAGGCCGCGCTTCCGGCAGCAGCACGTGCCAGACAATATGCCAGCGCTGAAAGCCCATCGCCTGCGCCGCTTCCGTCAGCCCTTTATCCACTTCGCGCAGACTCACCTCCGCGATGCGGGCAAAAAACGGCGTCGCCGCCAGCGTCAGCGGCACCACGGCCGCCCAGACGCCGTAGGTGGTGCCGACAATCCAGCGGGTAAACGGGATCAGCGCCACCATCAGAATCAAAAATGGAATCGAGCGGAACAGGTTCACCAGCCAGCCCAGCAGCCGGTTGAGCAGCGGATTGGGGAACAGATCGCCGCGCCCGGTCACCACCAGAATCACCGCCATCGGTAAACCGATCAGCAGTGCCAGCAACGACGACACGCCGACCATCAGCAGCGTATCCAGCAACCCCTGCCATAAACGATCAATAGCCAGTGACATAACCTGCAACCTCCAGTTGGTCCGCCAGCGGATGAAGCGCGGTAAGGGCTGCCGGCGCGTCGTGCCGGGCATCCAGCAGCAGCAACAGCTGGCCGGTGGGTTTGCGATCGACCCATTCAACCGCGCTATACAGTAGCGTCAGCTCGCCGCTGACCTGTGCGCTGATCGCCGCCAGATCCGGCTGCGCGCCCTGCCCGCTGTAGCGCAGCCGCACCAGCAAACGCGAGTCCACGTCCTGACGTTGCGGCGTCAGCAGCGGCTGGATGGCCTCCGGCAGCGCGCCGAATTGCGGATTAAGCAACTGCCGCGTCGTCTCATGCTGCGGATCGCTGTACACCTGCCACACCGGACCGCGCTCAATGATTTCACCCTGATCGATCACCGCCACCTGGTGACACAGGTCGTGCACCACGTCCATCTCATGGGTGATCAGCACAATAGTGATATGACGCTGCTGATTGATTTTTTTCAGCAGCGCGAGAATGGCGCGCGTGGTTTCCGGATCCAGCGCCGAGGTTGCCTCGTCGCACAGCAGCAGTTCCGGATCGTGCACCAGCGCGCGCGCAATGCCGACGCGCTGCTTCTGCCCGCCGGAGAGTTGCGCCGGCCAGGCATGCTGGCGCGCTTCCAGCCCAACCAGCGCCAGCAGCTCATCCACTTTTTGCCGCCGTTGCGCCGCCGGTATGCCAGCCACCTTCATCGGCAGCTCAATGTTTTGCCGCACCGTTTTAGCGGACAGTAAATTGAAGTGCTGGAAAATCATGCCGGTGCGGCGCCGCCACTGCACCAGCTGGCTGGCACTCAGTGAACTGAGATCAATACCGTCAATCACCACCGCACCCTGCGTCGGATTTTCCAGCCGGTTCAGACAGCGGATCAGCGTCGATTTGCCCGCACCGCTGCGGCCAATGATGCCAAAAATCTCGCCGCGTTTAACCTGCAGGTCGATGTGCTTCAGCGCATCCTGCGACTGGCCGTCATAGCGTTTGCTCAGCCCGCGGATCTGCACATGCGCACGGCCCGCCACCGGTGTCGTGGTGTGCAGCGCCGCCTGCTCGCCAGGAAGAGTCAGGCTGACCATGATTACTGGCTCCAGCCCGGCTGATACAGCTTGCCGTAGAACTCATCCAGCTTCGCGCGCACCACCGGCGAGTGCTGATAGATATCAACAAACTTTTTGAGACGCGGATCGTCCTGATGTCCGTCGCGAATCACGAACTGAATCACATATTCCGGATGCTCAAGGCCATCAAATAACAGGGCCTTATTGGGGTCGATGCTCTTAGACAAACGCAGATAGTGCGGATATCCCTGCGCCAGGTCGACCTCATCCAGCGAGCGCGACAACTGCACTGCTTCCACTTCGATGATTTTCAGGTGTTTGGGATTGCTGGCGATATCATCCACGGTGGATTTCAGCCCGCTGCCCGGTTTTAACGTAATCAGCTGCGCTTTTTGCAACAGCAGCAATCCGCGCGCACCGTTAATCGGGTCATTGGCAATCGCCACCGTGCCGCCGTCCGGAATCTGATCGATTGCCGTGTGCTTCTTCGAATAGAGTCCGATGTTATTGATGATGGCGGGCGCATACGGCACCAGATGGAAACCGCCCTCGCGGTTGGCATTGTCAAGAAACGGCTTGTGCTGGAACAGGTTGACGTCAATGTCGCCATTTTCCACACTCACGTTCGGCGCAGTCCAGTCGGTGAACTCCACCAGCTCCACCTGCAGTCCCTGCTTTTTCGCTTCAGCCACGGCGGTTTCCAGCGGCGGCGCGAAAGCCGCCGTGGTACCGACTTTGAGGGCACCGCTGTAGTCACCGGCGGCAAACGCGCTGGCGGTTAATATTGCGGCGCTCAGCGCCACTAATGAGGCAAATTTCATCCTGATTTCCTGAGGTTAAATTAACGAACGTCAGCCGCAGGCCGCCAGCGCGCGGCCGGGTGGCGCGCGGGCAGACGATCCTGCTGCTGAAAAATTTTTTGCCGGAGCGATCCCGGCTGATAGGCGGTTTTGAAGCGGCCGCGCTGCTGAAGTTCCGGCACCACCAGCTCAATAAAATCGCGGTAGCTTTGCGGATTCAGGATGCGCGTCAGATTGAAGCCGTCGATGTCGCCTTCATCAATCCAGCGGATCAACTGGTCGGCGACCTGAGACGGGTTGCCGACAATCACCGGATAGCGGCTACCGAGCGCATGCTGCTCCAGCAGCTGGCGACGCGTCCAGCCGTTATAGGCTTTGCTCACCGATTCAATGGCGCGCGTGTCGCCGCTGTGAATCGGTTCATCGAGGCCAAACGCAGCGAGATCGACGCCAATTGAGCTGGAGAAGTGCGCAATGCCGGCTTCAGCACTGGCGTATTCCAGATAGCTGCGGTGCTTCTCCTGCGCTTCGCGTTCGCTGGCGGCGACGATCACGCTGACGCCCATAAAGATGCGTAAGTCGTCCGCCTGACGACCCGCCGCCACCGCCGCGTGGCGCAGACGCTGCGCCTGCTCGCGCAGCGCCGCCGGCGAGCTGGCATTCACGAAACTGCACTCGGCGTGCCGCGCAGCAAACGCCACGCCGCGCGCGGATGATCCTGCCTGAAACAGCAACGGCGTGCGCTGCGGCGAAGGGCTGCTCAGGTGATAGCCCTGCACCTGATAAAATTCACCCTGATGATTGATCGCGTGAATCTTCTGCGCGTCGGCATACAGCCGGCGCTGTTTGTCGGCCAGCAACGCATCGTCCTGCCAGCTGCCTTCCCACAGCTGATAAGTGACATCAAGAAACTCATCGGCCTGGTCGTAGCGCCGATCGTGCGCCAGCAGTTGCTGCTGACCCATGGCGCGCGCCGCGCTGTCGAGATAGCCGGTCACGATATTCCAGCCGATGCGACCGTTGGTCAGATGGTCGAGCGTCGACAGGCGGCGGGCAAAAGGATAAGGGGCTTCGTAGCTGAGATTGGCGGTCACGCCAAAGCCCAGATGCTGCGTCACACTGGCCATGCCGGAAATCAGCATCAGCGGATCGTTCACCGGCAGCTGAATGGACTCGCGCGCCGTCAGGCCGATACCCTGCTGATACACATCGTAAACGCCGAGAATATCGGCAATGAACAGTCCGTCGAACAGGCCGCGCTCCAGCAGACGCGCTAAATCCAGCCAGTACGCCAGCGAATTGAACTCCACTGAGCGGTCCTGCGGATGGGTCCACATGCCATGGTGAATATGCCCCACGCAGTTCATGTTAAATGCATTGAGCAGAATCTGTTTGCGGCTCATAGCGTTCCCCGTCGCGGTGGCAGCACGCCGTTAAGCAGATAGTTGCCGATGACCGGATATTTCCAGCGTACCGGGTCATGCAGCGTGTGGGTACGCGCGTTGCGCCAGTGGCGATCGAGGTTGTGCTCGCGCAGGCTGGCGCGCGATCCGCCCAGCTCAAACAGCAGATTGCCGGCTTCCAGCGCCACCTCAGTGGTCCAGGCACGGGCTTTCGCCACTTCAACCGATGCCAGCGCGACGTGTTCAGCGCTCGGGTTGCGTTGGGCGATATCGACCGCCTCCCCGGCGACATCCAGCAACGCATCACCGGCGCTGAGTCGTGCGGCGAGCCGCCCGGTGCGATCCAGCGTCAGCGGATCGTCACAGGCTCGCTCGACGCCGCTGTCCGGCCACGGCCGCGCACGTTGCTGCACAAAAGCCAGCATGTCGTTGAAGGCCGCGCGGGCAATGCCCTGGTCGATAGCCGCATGCATAATCTGGGCAAACGGTCCGACGGTGGTCGGCCGCTCAAACGCACTGTGAAACGGCACCACATCGTCCGGCGCGATCGCCACATCACGAAACTGCACGCTGCCGCTGCCGGTGGTGCGCTGGCCGAAACCGCTCCAGTCATCAATCACCGTCACGCCCGGCTGATGGCGCGGCACAAACACCAGCTGTTCTTTGCCGTCATCGGCGATGGCCAGCGTCGGGATGCGGTCGGCAAACAGCGCCCCGGTGCAGTAAAATTTGTCGCCGTTGAGGCGCAGCCCGCTGGCGGTCTGGCTGAAGGCGGTGGTGCGCTGATGCGCCGCCGCAGAGCCGAACTCCGCCAGCGCGTTGCCATAGTGAACGCCCGCCAGCACTTCGTTGTACAGCCGCTGCTGCTGGGCATCGCTGCCGTTAACGCGCAGCACTTCCAGCGCGTAGAAGTGGTTTTGTGGCACCTGACCGATCGAGGCATCGGCAGCGCTGAGAATGACAAAAATCTGCGCCAGTTCTGCGCTGGAAATCTCAATGCCGCCCCACGCACGCGGCACGGTAATGGCGCCTAAGCCGGACTGGAAATAGTGCTGAAGTTCAGCATGTGGCAGCTCGCGCTGCCGGTCGCGCTGCGCTGCGCCGCTGCGAAAGCGTTCAGCCAGCTCTTCTGCCACCTGCAGGGCCTGCTGCGCGCTGCGGATACGTGCTGCCGGCTGTTTAGCGAAAACCTGCGTCATCATCGCTCCTTAAATCCACGCATGACGCGCGGGCAGAACATCATTGAGGTAATAGTTGCCGATGGCGTGCGTTTTCCAGCGCACCGGATCGTGCAGCGTATGGGTGCGCGCGTTGCGCCAGTGGCGATCCAACCCATGCTTCAGCAATGTGCCGCGGCTGCCGCTCCACTCCAGCAGCTTTTCGCTGGCTTTCAGTGCAATTTCGGTGGTCAGCACTTTGGCTTCTGCAACCGCGATGGAGGCGCGCGCGCAGTGCGCAGCGGTAAGCGCGTGCGGGTCAATGCTGTCCAGTACGCGCGCCGCCCGCACCAGCAGCGCGTTGGCGGCGCTCAGTTCGGTGCTGATACGCCCGACATCGGCGAGAATGTAAGGATCGTCTGCGTTGCGGCTCACGCCCGCGTCCACCCACGGACGCGAGCTGCTGTGAATAAACGCCAGCGCCTCATCCAGTGCGCCCTGGGCGATCCCGGCGTCAATCGCGGCCTGGATCAGCTGCGATACGGCACCGCGCAGCGTTGGCTTATCGGGGGACGGTAGCGCGATGGTCAAACCGGCATCGACCGCCACCTGCTGGAGCTTCACCGTGCCGCTGGCGGTGGTGCGCTGACCGATACCCGACCAGTCATCGATAATCTCCACCCCTGCCGTCGGCAGCGGAATGAACGCCATCACCGGCTGGCCCTCCTGCTGCGCGGTGGTCACCAGGATGTCGGCAAACAGTGCACCGGTTGAATAGAACTTTTCACCGCTGAGCCGTAACCCCTCCGGGCCTGACACCAGCTGCGCCTGCACATCACGCGTGTGCTTGCTGTTCTTTTCCGGACCGCCGTTGCCAAGCCGCTGGCCCTGTACCACCGCGCTGAGCAGGCGCTGCTGCTGTTGCGCGCTGCCTTCCCCCAGGATGAACTGGATCAGCCCGAAGTGGTTTTGCGGAATCTGGCCAAGCGACGGATCGCTGGCGGAGATCAGGCGGAACACCTCCGCCACGGTAGCAAAAGACAAACCGCCGCCGCCAAACTGGCGCGGCACGCTGATACTGCCCAGCCCCAGCTGGGTGAACTGATCGAGCAGTTCACGCGGATAGATACGCTGTTGGTCGCGTTCGGCTGCCCCGGCTTTCGCCTGTTCCGCCAGGTGGCGGGCGGCGTCGATTGCCGCCGCGTCAGACGTAATCACCGCCGCGCGCTGAAGTTGTTGAGCCCTGATTTGCGTCATCGCTGGATTCACTTTTTATTTTGCTGTGATTCACAGGCTCATTCTGCCAGGGCAGAGAGCCGTAACTTAATAACAGATTGAGCGCGATGATAATCAGCGGGAATAACAGCGGTAAAGAGCGCGGTTATGCTATATCCGGCAAACGGCATGCAGAAAGAGAATAAAGAATTTATCAGAGATAAGAAGGCGTTAGCGGGCGCGGAGATGCAGGGTTATTACGCTGAGTGACACGGGAGAATTATCTTAAGTATTAATTCCGCTATCGATAGTGATAAATGACATTATTGTTTTATTGCGCCATGGGCTGGCGCAATAAAGTGGGTATTACGCCTGCGCCAGATACATCGCCGGAGAATAGTGGCGCGTCGATCCACTCTTCTCACTGTGCGGTGTGCTGGTGCTGTCGATCAGCTTCGCCAGCTGATAAGTCTTCACCGTTTCCTGCTGCGTCAACTGCCGGGCGAAACGGGCGGTGAGGTTACCCTGCGCATCCTGCGTCACCTCAGTGGTGCTGCGCGTTTCATCGTGAATCTGGTGGTAGTGATAGTTTTGTGACTCTTTGGTTTCATTGAGCGCCAGCGGCGAACTGGCGCTTAGCGCGGTGTGAAAACTGGCGTTCAGCTTAAACAGGGTTTCCTGCGTCATGCGCTGCGTATCGCCGTTCTTCTGCTGGCTGCTGCGCTGCGCCACATCCAGAGCGAAAGTATCTTCTTCTTCCGGCTTCAGCGGATTGCTGGAGCGCGCCGTCTGGTGATAGCTGGCCGAGAAATCCGCCAGGCCGCTGATGGCACCGGCCTGCGCCGCATGCGCGCCTACGGTGATCGCCTGCGGGGTGCGCATCGCCACGCCGGCCGCCGCGCTGGTGCTGTTTAAGCTCTCGAAACCCTGCTTAAACAGTGCCAGCGCCGCGCGATCGCCGTGACCGCGCGAAGCGGCCTGATCAAATTTCGCGCTCCACTGCGCCAGGGCGCTCTGCTGCTGACCGGCGTTGCTGGCCTGCGCCAGGCTGCGCATGTCCGTCGTCAGTTTGAAACTGGCGTCGGCATTATGGAAACCCAGCCAGCGTGAACCCGGGTCGGCATGCAGATTCAGCGACTGCATTACTTCGCCGCTGCGACGCAGGTCGGTTTTCAGATCAACGCTGGCCAGCTGGTTACTGTCAAAACTGAGCAGGTCACCGACATCCAGTTTACCGTTGCCGTTATCCAGCCCGCTCAGGGTTTTATCCAGCGCGCCGGAAAGTTTGGCAATTGCCGCAGCTTCGTCATCGCTCAGCTTACCGTGAGTGGTTTTCAGTGCCACCGCTACGCCATCCTGCTGCCGCGTCATCTGCAGAGTCAGGCTCACGCCGGACTGAGTGGTAATCTCCAGCGCCACCGCGCTCTGCGTGTCAGTTTGCGCGCCGCCGCTGGCCGGTACGCTGATGGTGACATCGTCACGCTGCTGCGTCAGTGCGCTCAGCAGCGCGCTGCCAATGCCGTTCATGCTGACGCCCGAGCTGCGCAGCGCACCCATCGCCTGCGTCTGCATATCAGGCGAAAGAGGCGTGCTGGCGGTGACGCGCGCCAGCGTCATCTGGTACACCGCAGAGATGGCGTCGGTGGCTTCGCTAAAGGTGACTTTCGCTGAGGCGTCTGCCGTCAGACTATTTTGCCGGGTCGCATTGCTTGCCGTACTGCTGGTCACGCGTGCGCTGGCGCTGCTGAGATGGAGCTGTGAGAAACTACCCGGTCCGATACCGTTAATCATCCTGACTATCCTTGCTGGTATTATACCGCTACGTTATCGGCGATCCTGACGAAATCTTTACACTTCCGCACGGCGCGTGACGGTGCAAAATGGTTGTTGAAATTAATAATCATTATCACTAATCTGTCTGGCGCTTTCGCTGTGACACGGAAGTAATTGACTCGCCAGCTAGTAAGGAAGCGCCATGATTTATCGCTTTATCATTCCGCTGTTCACCCTGCTGAGCCTGCTGCTCAGCCCCGCTGTCGGTTTCGCCCGGCCTGATATGACGCCGCTCGGACCCAACATTGCCGACAAAGGCTCTGCCTGGTATCGCTTCACTGTTAACACGTTTGATTCCGCTGACGGCCAGCGCCACTACAAGGTGTGGACGGCGGTGCCACGTAAACCCGCACCGGCCGCAGGTTACGCGGCGCTGTATATGCTGGATGGCAACGCGGTGATGGACCATCTCAGCGAAGCGCTATTGCAGAAGCTGGCGGCAGGCAACCCGCCGGTGCTGGTGGCGGTAGGCTATCAGACCCCGCTGCCGTTCGATCTCGCTGCGCGCACGCTGGATTACACCCCGCCGCAGCAGGTGCAGGATCGTCGCGGCAGGCCAGCCGGCGGCAGTGCCGCATTCCGCCAGCTGCTGGAACAGACTATCGCGCCGCGTGCCGAACAGCATCTGCCGATCAATCCTCAGCAGCGTGCGCTGTGGGGCCACTCTTATGGCGGGCTGTTTGTGCTGGACAGCTATTTAACCTCCGGATTTTTCCAGCGCTATTTTGCCGCCAGTCCTTCCCTGCGCGGCGACGCAACGCTTTTGCAGCAAATGGCGGCGGTGACGCCCGCATCGTTTAAGCAGAAGCAGCTGGTGCTGATGGAAGGCAACGGCGAATCACGTCCCGGCGTCAGCGATGTGCTGAGCCGGATTCGCACCACCCTCGACGGCATGCAGGAGAACGGCCTGGCGGCTCGCTTCCAGCTGTTTCCCGGGCTCAGTCACGGCCAGATGTTTCCGGCCTCGCTGGAAAGCGCGCTGTCGGCCATGGCGGAAGACGGTGCGCCGTCACGCGCACCGGATGAGTGAAAGGGCAGTTAGTTAAAGAATTTGATGTCGGTTGGCGTTGCCAGCTTCGCCGCCACACCGCGCGCGCTCAGCTTGCCGCTGTGCGCATCAAAATCAAACAGCGTAATGGTGTTGGTAAACACGTTAGTGACATAGAGGTGTTTACCGCTGTTATCAAACGCCAGCGCGCGCGGCTCAATACCGTCGGCGGCATAGCGCTGTGGATCTGTCAGGCTGCCATCGGCGGCAATCTTAAACACCAGCAGATGATTGTCAGATCCGCGGTTAGCGGCAATCAGGAATTCACCCTGCGGGCTGAGAATGATGCCGCCACCGCTTTTATAGGCGGCGCTGCTGTTTTGCGTATTCAGCGCCACCTGTGCCTGCCGTTCCAGCCGGTCGTCAGTGACGCGGAACACCACGATTTCGCCGCCCATTTCAGTGATCACGTAAGCGTGTTTACCGTCGGCGGAGAACACCATGTGACGCGGACCCGCACCTGGCGCAAAGCTTACATCACGGCTGATATCCGCCTGCAGCGGCTCTCGCTGATCCGCGTGGTAGCGATAGGCGTGCAGTTTGTCGTCACCGAGATCGGCCGCATACAGATAGCGGCCATCATGGGTAAAGGTGGTGGAGTGCGCATGGCCGCCATCCTGCCGATCTTTTACCACCCCGCTGCCTTCGCTGAACGCGAAATGCTGCACCTGTTCGCCCAGCTTGCCGTCCGACGCAATCGGGAACACCGTTACCCCTGCTCCGCCTTTCGCCACCGAATAGTTGGCGACAAACAGGAATTTGCCGTCCGGGCTGAGAGTGGCGTGCGTTGGCTGCTCGCCGTGGCTGTCGACCTGATTCAGCACCCGCACTGCGCCCTGTTTATCGATAGCCAGCGCGGTAACGGCACCGGCATTTTCCTCATTGGTGGTATAAGCAAACCGCCCGTCGCGTGATTTAACGATCCACGACGGGCTTTTCATCCTGATCACCTCCAGCGGCTTGAGCGTCCCGTCGCTGTTGACCTGCATGCGATACAAACCTTCACTGGGTCGATCCGGCTTTTGTACCGCAGGGGCATCCGGAATACTGGTCCAGGTGCCGACTAATGCTGTTTGATGATGTTCCGTATTCTGCGCCATAGCACTCCCCGCCAGCGTCAATAGAGCCAGTGATATTGCCACGGTTAAGTTAGTTGCTAAACCGCCAGTTGCCGGTTTTGGGTATCCACTCATTGTCTTTCCACCATAATCGGAATTTTCACGGGCCTGCGCCCAAACCAGGTTGATTTTTTTGTATTGAAACGGACGTTGTTAACGTCTCGTTTACGACTATAGTGGCATTCCCTGCGCGCAAAGCTGCGCAGGCCGATCGGCTTCACAAATCGGTTTATTTAATTGTGCCTTTGCTAATAGGTCATAGCGTTTGGTTATGGATGGCAGGAAGCAGTGTAAAAAGCCCCGGCACACATGCTTTAATCTTTCCTTTACCGAACTCAGGGATGGTCACGACGTTATGCTGCCGTTTTCTAATGGTTTTTTATTGAGTTTATCGCTGTGTCTGGATATCGGACTCGCCAACATCGCCATGCTGACGCTGGCGATGCAGCGCGGTTATCTGCACGGTTTCTGGCTAGGCATGGGCACCTGCGTGGGCGATTTAATTTACGCCTTGCTGGCGATGGCTGGCATGGCGGTGGTACTGCAGTTTACGCCGGTGCGCTGGTTGCTATGGATTGGCGGCGGCATCTTGCTGCTGTGGTTTGCCGCTAAAATGCTTTACGCCGCGCTGGCCAAAAAAATCGACATTCCCACGGCTGAAACCCAGCCTTATCGTTCACTGCTGCGCGAATTTAGGCGCGGCATCGTGCTGGCGATGTCGTCACCGACGGCGATTCTGTGGTTCGCCAGCGTGGGCGGCGCGCTGATAGCCCGCATCGGCCACAGCGATTCCGGTGCAACATCATGGTTTCTCAGCGGTTTTTTCCTCGCCGGGGTGGTGTGGACCTGTGTGATCTGCCTGATCGGCAGCATGGGCGGAAAGCTATTAGGCGAGCGCCTGCTGAAATATTCGTATCTCGCCTCAGCGCTGATTTTCTGTTATTTCGCGGTGTATGTGATTTGGTCGGGATACCGCGAGTTCGTGGCGGTTTAAGTCACCACGTAATCGTTAAAAATCAGCGATTATCCAGTTACGACAGCGCAAGCGTTGTAAGGTCGCCATGGATGGCGACCCGGAAAACGTCGCGCGGCAGCGAAATGCACCACTTAAACGCCGGCAATCCGCCTCAGCTCCGCCTGCGCGCCCGGCGCCACCGCCAGCACCTGCGCGCCTTTCAATAGCCGGTCGCCCTCAGTATTAAACGGGTGATACCAGCCGCCGGCCTCTTTCACCAGACAGTAACCGGCCAGGCAATCCCACGCGTGCATGTAGGGTTCGAAATAGCCCACCACGCGTCCGGCTGCCACCCACGCCAGCATCAGCGCACCAGATCCGATACGGATAAAGTTGCCCCCCGCTGCCAGCAGCGACGCCAGCAGGCGGCCCACCTCTTCCGGGCTGACATAGCTATTAGCGCCAAAGCCGGTAACGTGATTTTGCAGCGTACGTGACGGATCCACCTGCAAACGGCGGCCATTCAGCGTTGCGCCCTGGCCGAGCGCGGCGACGTAGCACTCCTGATAGGTCGGCGCAAAGATCACGCCAATCACCGGTACGCCGTCATGCAGCACCGCAACGGAAACACACCAGTTTGGCATACCGTTGAGGAACGGGCTGGTGCCGTCAATCGGATCGACCACCCAGGTATAGCCTGACGTGCCCGGCTGCAGGCCGTACTCCTCGCCAAGAAAACCGTCGTCAGGAAAGCTGGCGCGAATCTGCTGGTCGATCATCTGTTCCACCTCGCGGTCAGCGCGTGATACCACATCCTGCAGGTCGTGCTTGGTTTCGACCACCAGCGTGTCACGCTGATTGAAGTAGGCCAGCGCCTTCTCCCCGCCCGCCCGCGCGACGCGTTCGGCCAGCAGCAGACGCGATTGCAGCGCGTCATTTTTCGTATCACTCATGCGTTATCCTTAAATTAACCGGCAATCAGGGCCAGACCCTGAGGTTTAAAATCAATCGCCACCCGTGCGGCCAGCGGCAGCTGCTGCTCCATCTGCGCATCGACGATAAACAGCGAGCCCAGTTCCGTGTTGACCTCGTATTCGATGTGATCGCCCAGCCAGGTGGCATGCGTCACCTCGCCGCGCAGTGCGCCTTCAGCACCGCTGTGCAGGGTAATGAACTGCGGTCTGACCGACAGCTGCGCGGATCCGGTCGCAAAGCCGTTACCGCGCACGCGATAGCGCTGCCTGCCGAGTCGCACCAGCGCTTCGCTGCCTTCTACCTGTTCGACTTCGCACGGCAGAATATTGGCTTCGCCCATAAAGTCAGCGATGAACACCGAATTGGGCGCGTGATACAGGCTTTCCGGCGCGCCCTGCTGAGCAATATCGCCCTCTTTCATGACAATAATTTTATCCGACACCGCCAGCGCCTCTTCCTGGTCGTGCGTGACATACACCGCCGTGAAGCCCAGCCGCTGCTGCAAATCACGAATATCCGTGCGCACCCGGCGGCGCAGGCGCTCGTCGAGATTGGAGAGCGGCTCATCCAGCAGCAGTACCTGCGGCTCCAGCACCAGCGCGCGCGCCACCGCAATGCGCTGCTGCTGCCCACCGGAAAGTTCGGACGGCAGCCGCTGCCCCTGACTCTCCAGCCCGACCAGTTTCAGCCCTTCGCGCGCACGATCCTGCGCTTCCTTTTTGCTCATGCCGGACGATTGCAGGCCGTACATGATGTTGTCGAGCGCACTCATGTGCGGAAACAGCGCGTAGGATTGAAACACCATCGCCACGTCGCGCTCGTTGGCTGGCAGATGCGTTACGTCTTTGCCACCAATTAAAATACGCCCCGAAGTCGGATGCTCCAGACCGGCCAGCAGGCGCAGCGTGGTGGTTTTGCCGCAGCCGGAAGGCCCCAGTAGCGTCACCAGCGTACCCGGCTCCACCGTCAGCGATAAATCCGGCAGCGCGGTAAAACCGGCAAAGCGTTTTTCGACGTGTTCAAACACCACGGAACCAGCAGTAATCGCGGTCATACGGCACTCTCCTGAGTTAACGAAGGGGAAGCAGGTGGCGCGGCGACGTCCACCGGGCGCGCCACGCGGCGCAGGCGACGTTCGCCCACCAGCCACTGGAACACGCCAATGATCAGCAGCATCACCACAATCAGTACTGTCGAATAAGCAATGGCGACGCCGTATTCGCCATTCTCTACCAGCCCGACGATGTAGGACGTCGCCATGTTGTACTGGGCGCTGACAAGGAAGATCACCGCGCTGATCGAGGTAATGGCGCGGACAAAGGCGTACACCAGCGCCGCGCTGATCGCCGGTTTCAGCAGCGGCAGCACCACTTTGCGCAGCGTGCGGAAACTGCTGGCACCCAGCGTCAGTGACGCTTCATCAAGGCTTTTATCCAGCTGGCTCATCGCCGCGATACCGCCGCGCACGCCGACTGGCATATTGCGGAACACAAAGCAGGCAATCAGGATCATCGCCGTGCCGGTAATCTCCAGCGGCGGCAGGTTATAGGCCATCACATAACTGACGCCGATCACCGTGCCGGGAATGGCAAAGCTCAGCATCAGCAGGAACTCAAACGTCTGGCGACCGGCAAATTTCTGCCGCACAATGAGCCAGGCGGTCAGTAGACCCACCACGGCGGTGAGCGGTGCGGCAATCAGGGCTATTTCCAGCGTGGTCCAGAACGAGTTCCACGCCACGCCGCTCCACAGCAGATGACCGTCACTGACGCTGACGCGGAAAGCGCGCACGTAGTGTTCGATGGTCAGCGCATCGTTCAGGCCCCACGACTGCACAAAGCCGCCGACCACAATCATGCCGTAGATCACCAGGGTAAACAGACCCCACGGAATCACCATGCCGTACACGCCGTAGCGCAGCAGACGCGGCAGCTGACCATGTTTGCCGCCGTCGCCCTTGCCGGTCACCGTGGCGAAGTTTTTGCCACCCAGCCACAGCCGCTGCAGCACAAAGGCGGCCAGCGTGAAGCACAGCAAAATCATCGCCAGCACCGCGGCGCGACTCGGATCGTTTTGCGCGCCTACCACCGAGAAGAAAATTTCGGTAGAGAGCACGCCGTGACTGCCGCCCAGCACCATCGGATTACCAAAATCGGCCATGCTTTCGATGAAGCTGATTAAAAAGGCATTGGCCAGACCCGGCGCCATCAGTGGCAGCGAAACGCGGCTGAAGGTGCGCCAGCGGTTAGCGCGCAGCGTTTGCGACGCCTCTTCCAGCGACGGACTGACGCCCTCCACCACGCCAATCAGCACCAGAAAGGCAATCGGCGTGAACGACAGCACCTGAGCAATCCAGATACCGGTCAGGCCATACAGCCAGCGGCCGGGCTCGATGCCAAACAGCGCCGCCAGATGCTCCGTCACCACGCCCGAGCGACCGAACAGCAAAATCAGCGCCAGACCAATCACGAACGGTGGCGTGATGATTGGCAGAATGGTCAGCATGCGCAGCGCTTTCTTGCAGGGCAGCGGCGTGCGCGTTGCCGCCAGGGCAAAGGCCAGACCCAGCAGCGTCGAACCGCTGGCGGTCATCAGCGCCAGCCACAGTGTACGCCACGCGGTGCCGCAGGTGCCGCCTTTCAAACAAGCAAGGCTCCAGATCGACGGGTCCTGCAGATTGCTGATCAAACCATCCGGTTTGAAACTGCCGTCAACGTCCTGCACCGACACCACAAACATACTGAGCACCGGATAGAGTACGAAGATGCTGACCAGCGCAGTCAGCAGCACCAGCGACGCCACCACAAAGGCATCGCCTTTCAGCACGCCGCGTTCGGCCAGCGCAAACGAGAACAGCAGCAAAAATACGGTCAGCAGCAAGAGCGCGCCAGCGCCCATCGCTGGCTGTCCCTGCGGCAGCGCGCCGAAGCGGTTTTCCAGCCACAGCCAGCTCCAGCCGCTGTAGCCAATCGCGTGCCCTTCCACAATCAGGAAGATCACACCCAGCGCGCTGAACAGCAGCAGCAACCGGCTGCGTGCGCTGCCGGGCAGTAAACCGCAGGCGGCGCACAGCGCCAGCAGCGCCACGGCGATCGCCAGCCACGGATGGCTGCCGATCTGCCACAGTGCCGGCGCGCTGGCTTCATCACGCCACAGGTTAAGCAGCCAGCCGCTATCGAAAAAGCCTGCTTCCAGGCTGTACCACGGCAGCAGCAACAGCGCGACGGCGCCCAGCAGCAGCGCGCCTGTCAGACGGCGATTATTTGCGTTCATGTGTTACCTCAATGCGGGATCATCGCGCCATCCTTAGCGCTGTCGGAACCGGCAAGCCGCCGTCAGCGGCAGCGTCCGGCGATGCGGCATTACTGCGCGCTGGCGCCGATCTCTTTATCCCAGCGGCTCAGCAGCGCTTTACGTTTGGCGGAATCGCCGTAG
Source organism: gamma proteobacterium symbiont of Lampromicra miyakona (assembly GCF_059730895.1). Classification (NCBI taxonomy): domain Bacteria; kingdom Pseudomonadati; phylum Pseudomonadota; class Gammaproteobacteria; species gamma proteobacterium symbiont of Lampromicra miyakona. The sequence continues at coordinate 561,269 of NZ_AP035933.1, forward strand.
GTTTTGAAGTCATAATCGATCAGTTTGATGTTCTCGAAGCGCGGCGCGTATTCGGAGATCTCTGCGTTGCGGTTTGACGGCAGCTGGAAGGATTTGGCCTCTTTCATGTGCGACTGCGCTTCGGCGCTAAGCGCCCAGTCGTACCACACTTTGGCATTGGCCAGATTGCGTGCCCCTTTTACGATCGACATTGAGCCAATCTCATAGCCAGTGCCTTCACAGGGCGCGACGGTTTTGATCGGGAAGCCGTCGACTTCCATCGCCACCGCGTCGTGCATAAACACGATGCCAACGGTGGTTTCGCCGCGCGCCGCCGCCTTCACCGGTGCCGAGCCGGATTTGGTGTACTGGGAAATGTTGGCGTTGAGCTTTTTCAGGTAATCGAACGCTTTGTCCTCGCCCATGATCTGCACCAGCGTCGCCAGGGTGTTATAGGCGGTGCCGGACGAGTTCGGATTGGCAATCTGAATTTCGCCTTTGAAAGCCGGATCGAGCAAATCAGCCCAGCAGGCTGGCGCTTTGAGCTTTTTATCCGCCAGCAGTTTGGTGTTGTAGCCCCAGCCGAGCGCACCGGCATAAATTCCCACCGTACGGTAACCTGAGTTTTCCGCCTGCTTCTGCGCCCAGTCCTGCTGCTGGTCGAGCAGCGGCGATTTATACGGCTGCGTCAGCCCCTCTTCCGCCGCCTGCATATGCGGATCGCCGGTACCGGCCCACCAGATGTCGGTGCGCGGGTTACGCGCTTCGCTGCGCAGGCGGGCATAGGCTTCACCCGCTGACAGGCGCACCATGCTGACTTTAATATCCGGATGTGCCTGGCTGAAAATGCGCGTCATGTGTTCGCACACCACCACGTCCGCCGAGCAGACCATATTGAGATTGCCAGCGGCCGTCGCGGCAAACGGCAGCGCGGTGCAACTGAGGGACAGCGCGATGGCCAGTGAGGTGTAGCGCATGATGTTCTCCTTGGTTGGCAGGGTTCCGTGCTTAACAGAGGTTTTTATTTGCACGTGTGTGCAAATTTGTAATGAACAGAAAATAGCCTGTCAAATAGCGCAATCTGCAATTGACAGGCTGTGTCACAAAAATGCAACAAATGTGATCGCAGACAAATTGCACAGCTTTGCAATTTACGGCAGACTGCTTTTCAGCCGTAATTGTGAGGAGTTGAAGATGCAGAATGACAAAGCCGGGGTGAGCGCACAGGATGTGGCGGATCGGGCGGGCGTGTCGCGCTCGGCGGTGTCGCGCGCCTTTACGCCCGGTGCCAGCGTTTCTGCAGCCACGCGTGCCCGGGTGATGAAAGCGGCGCAGGAGCTGGGCTATCACGTTAACCACCTGGCGCGCGGGCTGGTGCGCAACCGCAGCGGCATCGTCTGCCTGATCGTCTCTGAAATCGCCACGCCTTACCGCGCCACGCTGGTGCGCTGGCTGACGCAGTTTTTACAGGAAGCGGGCAAAGTGGCGATGCTGATTAATACCGATCGTTCCGACAACAGCGTTTCCGCCGCGCTGCTGCAGGCGATCAATTTTCGCGCCGACGCCTCCATCATCCTCTCCGGCATGCCGGATCGCACCATCACCCGCCAGTGTTATCAGCACGGTCAGCGCATCATCCTGATCAACCGCGACGAAGCGCTGCCGGGCTCGCTCAGTATCAACCTCGACGCGCAGGCGGCGGCCGAAACGGCGGTGATGGCGTTTCAGCGCGCCGGCTGCCGTCAGCTGGCGTTCGCCAATTCGCTGGCCGGTACGCCGAGCCTGATCAAACGCGAAGCGGCGTTTATCGCCGTGGCGGAGCGCGCCGGACTGACGGTCAGCGTGGAGCGGTTCGGTACCACCTCGTATGAGAGCGGTCAGATTCTGGCGCATCGCCTGCTGACGCGCCATCAGCGCCCGGACGCGGTGTTCTGCGTCACCGATCTGATGGCCTGCGGTTTCATGGATGAAGCGCGCCACCGTTTCCAGCTGCGCGTGCCGGAGGATTTGTGCCTGATCGGCTACGACAACATCGCGCAGGCTGGCTGGTCCTCTTACAATCTCACCACCTTCGCCCAGCCGGTGGAGCGCTTTGCCCGCGACGCCATCGCCTGGCTGACGCAGACCGAGCAGGCGGAGAGTGGTTTTACGCCGCAGAGTGAGCAGCAGCACGACACGCTACTGTATCAGGCTGATGTGATATGGCGCGGATCGGTGCGCGGCGGCTGATCTAAGCGCGGCATACCTGCCGTACCGTGTCACGCAACCAGCGGTGTGCGGCATCCTGCTCCAGCCGCGGGTGCCATAGCTGTGACACCGTCACCTCTGGCGTGGCAAACGGTAATTCAAACATCGCAAACGCCGGATTATCTTTGATTAGCGGATGGTGCAGGCACAGCGTATGCGGCACCAGCGCCAGCCAGTCGCTGTGCAGCGTGAGCGCGACGGCAGTGGAAAAAGCGGGTACCACGGCCGCCACCTGGCGGGTAAAACCGGCGGCGAGCAGCGCCTCATGCACCGGCCCGCCCAGCTCACCGCGCCTTGACGCCACGATGTGACCATATGCGGCCAGCTGCGCCAACGTCACGTCCGCGAGTAACGGATGCCCGGCGCGCACCACGCCGACGAAGCGATCGCGAAACAGCGCCTGCAGCCGAATCTCCGGTCCCATATTGCCCAGTACGCCAATCTCCAGATCAACGTCGCCGCTGCGCAGCGGTCGATCATTTTTCTCTGCTTTCGGCATGAAGCGCAGCTGCACGCCGGGCGCCTGTGCGCGGACTGCGGCGATCAGCGCGCTGCCAAACGCTTCGACAAAACCTTCGTTGGTACGCAGCGTGAAGTGGCGCTGCAGCTCGGCGGCAGCAAAGCGTTGCGCGGGTGGACTCAGCAGCGCCTGCGTGTCCTGCAAAGTGGCATGCACCTGGCCGCGCAGCGCTTCGGCGTGTGGCGTCAGCACCATCACACGCCCGGCGCGCACCAGCAGCGCATCGCCGGTGGCGACACGCAGTCGCCCCAGCGTGCGGCTCATCGCTGACTCGCTCAGCCCCAGACGACGCGCAGCGCCCACTACGCTGCCTTCACTGAGCAGCGCGTCCAGCGCAGGGAGTAAATTCAAATCGACGCTATTCATCGCATTATCCTTATTGATTGAGCGCCATCTGGCAAGGCGTTTGCTGCAGGTTATCTATGCAGATGCTGCGCGTTCCGCCTGTTGTCATGCAAGGGTAGACTTTTCACTCACCCCAAAACCAGGAGAGGGTCATGAACAAGGCTTCCCGTGCTTTATTGATTGGTGCTTCACGCGGCCTCGGCTTCGCGCTGGCGGAGAATATGCTGCAGCGTGGCTATCAGGTGGTGGCGACCGGCCGCCAGCACTCCCTTCACGCGCTGCAACAGCTGGCGCAGCGCTACCCGCAGCAGCTGACGGTGGAGAGCGTGGACATCACCGTGCCAGCAGAGGTCAACGCTCTGCATCTGCGGCTAAGCGGCCAGCAGTTTGATCTGCTGCTGGTCAACGCGGGCGTGAAAAATGACGATCGCGAAACCCTTGCCGATGTGTCGACGGAAGAGTTTATTCGCGTAATGGTAACCAACGCGCTGAGCCCGCTGCGCGTGCTGGAAACCTTCAGAAACAACGTCGGCGCGCGCGGCACGCTGGCGGTGATGTCCTCCGGCCAGGGCAGTCTCACCAACAACACCCATGGCAACTACGAGGTGTATCGCGGCAGTAAAGCGGCGCTGAATATGTTTATGCGCAGCTTCGCCGCGCGTCACGACGATGCACGCACGCTACTGCTGCTGGCCCCCGGCTGGGTGCGCACCGACATGGGTGGCGCCGGGGCGCGACTGAGCATTGAGGAGAGCATCCCGAATCTGCTCAACACGGTGGAAAGCCAGACCGGACGCGGCGGCCTGCACTATCTCGATTACCTCGGCCGCGTAGTGCCGTGGTAAGCATTTCACGCCAGCTTGCGTTCGATCAGCTGGCGCAGCGTGGCGCGCAGCCAGCGGTGCGCCGGGTCTTCGGCCCGGGCGTTATGCCACAGCAGCGAAAGCGCATAATCCGGCATGCCGATCGGCACCGCCGCCGTACTCAGCGCATAGCGCTCTTGCCATGCCTGCACCAGTCCCTGTGGAACGGTCGCGAACAGCGGCAGACGCTGCAACATTAGCGGTAACACCGAGAAGTGCGGCGTGACATAGCGCACGCGGCGCGTCAGTCCCTCGCGGGCTAACGCGGCGTCCAGCGCACTTTCACTCACGCCACGATAGGAGACCAGCGCATGCTGATACTGCACGAACTGCGCCAGCGTCAGCGGTGGTGCAAGGTCAATTTGTCCGCGATGCCATACCGTGCGGAATCCGGCGCGCGCAATGTGCTCCCGCGTGAGATCGCGGCTGGTTTCCTCTCCGACGGTCACCACCACGTCAGCCTGCTGCTGCTCCATCAGCGGAATCGCCTGCCACGGATCGGCAGCCACCACCCGGATATCAATATTCGGGGCCGAGGCGGCCAGCTGCAGCAGTAAATCGGGCATCAGCCAGTGCTCAAGCCAGTCGCTCATGCCGAGCGTAAAACTGCGGCTATCGTGCGCGGCATCAAAGCGATCGGCAGTGAAAATAACGCGATGGACGCTCTGCAGCAGCGGTGCGATCTGGCGCACCAGCTGCTCTGCGCGCGGCGTGGGCGTCATGCCTTGCGAGGAACGCACGAACAGCGCATCGTCAAACATTGCCCGCAGTCTTTTTAATGCCGCGCTGACCGCCGGCTGCCCCAGATAAAGCCGGTTTGCCGCCTGAGTTACGCTGCGCACGTCATAAATGACCAGCAGCACAATCAATAAGTTAAGGTCGATTTTGCTGAAATCATTTTCATTGATGCTTTTCATGATTTTAATCGATTTAAATAATGAAACAGCCCTCAGTATAGTGACCTGCAGTAACAGGCACCACGCTTTAGGAGGCAATATGACCCTGCACATAGGTGAATGCAGCATTGATAAAGTGATCGAGCAGACCAGCTCACTCCCCTTCGCTGCGCTGTTTCCGGCACACCGCGAGACGATGAGCGACACGCTGGCACAGCAGCCGGCAGAGCTATCCATCCATAGCTGGGTGGTGCGCACCGCTCGCGACACCATCGTGATTGATACCGCAACGGGCAATGGCCGTAACCGCGATAACAAGCCGTTGTTTCATCAGCTGCAAACCGCGTGGCCGCAACGTCTGGCCGAAGCGGGCGTTGACCCTGATGAAGTGACGCTGGTGCTGATGACGCATATCCACAACGATCACGTCGGCTGGAATACCTGCTGGCGCGCTGGCCGCTGGCAACCGATGTTTCATCATGCGCGTTACATCTGTTCAGCGCGTGAACTGGCACAGTGCCGTAGCACGCCGTCGATGCAGGCGCTGTATCACGACAGCCTTGCGCCGCTGCTGGCGAGCGGACAGCTGGAAACCATTGATGTGCAGCACTCCCCGTTGTTTGCCGGTGTGCTGCGCTATATGCCGACGCCAGGCCACAGCGTCGATCACGCTTCAATTGTGCTGCAAAGCGCCGGTGCCCATGCGGTATTTAGCGGTGATGTGATGCATCATCCAGTTCAGTTTGCACATCCGCAATGGAACTCAGTTTTTTGTGAGGATTTACCACGCGCCGTAAAGTCACGTCAGTTACTGATAGACTGGTGCATCCGCCATCAGGCACTCTGGTGCAGCTCACATTTTGCCGGCAGTTCGTGCGGCCGGGTTTCGCCAGAGCGGCAATGGATTCCTGTGGAGGCCTGAACCATGCAATACGCTGATTACCTCACCGCGTCGCTGGGGGATATGCAACAGGCGCTGGCCCAGCGCCGGGTGAGCGCACGCCAGCTCACCATGTCTGCGCTGCAGCGCATTGCTGACGTGGATCAGCCGCGCTACAACGCCATCAGCTGGCTGTTTGCCGATGACGCGCTGGCTGCGGCCGCTGCCAGCGATGCCGCACGGCAGCAGAATGCGCCAGTTGGCCCACTGGCCGGTATTCCGCTGCTGATTAAAGACAACATTGAAGTCAAAGGCTGGCCGACCAGTGCCGGTTCGGCGCTGCTGCGCGATGTGATTGCCAGCGAGGATGCACCGCTGGTTACGGCTCTGCGTCAGGCTGGCGCAATCCTCATCGGCAAAACCACCATGCATGAACTGGCAGCAGGCATCACCGGCGCGTCGTCGCTGAGTGGCTTCACCCATAATGCCTGGCAGCAAGGCCGTTCTCCGGGAGGTTCAAGCAGCGGTTCAGCCGTGGCGGTGGCCGCAGGCTTCGTGCCGCTGGCGATAGGCAGTGATACCGCCGGTTCGGTGCGCATTCCGGCCGCGTTTAATGGCCTGTTCGGCTTACGTATGACGCGCGGTGCACTGAGCAGCGCTGGCATCGTGCCGCTGTCGCCTACCCAGGATATCCCCGGACCGCTGGTGCGCTACGCGGCTGATTTGCGGCTGATCAGTGAAATACTCACGGGCCAGCATTTTTCCCGTCCCGACCGGCCGTTGCGCATCGGCATCTGGCAGGAAGGATTTGCCGCAGAGGAAACGGAGATCAACCAGGCGGTGCAGGCCGCTGTCGCACCGTTTCAGCCGCGCATGCTGAGCTGGCCGCAGCTGGAGACGCTGGCGACCGAAGCCAATATTATTGCCTATGAATTTGCCGACGCGCTGGCCGCCTGGCTGGCGGATAAACCGCAGGCACCGCTGCGCACGCTGGCGGCGATTGCCGCCTCAGGGCGCTATCATCCCCAGCTGGAGGCCACCTTCAAAACCCGCGCGCAGCATCCCGGCATCCAGAGTAACGGCTATCGCGAGGTGCAGCTGCGCCAGCAGAGGCTGTATCAGCAGCTGGCGCAGTTTTTTCAGCAGCAGCAGATCGACCTGCTCGCTTATCCGGTAGTCCGCCATCCACCAGTGAAGCATGGCGAGTTACAGCCTGGCAGCAACGCGCTGATCTCAGCCGTCACCGGCGCACCGGCAATCAGCATTCCGGTCGGCCTGAGTACGAAGGGGTTACCCATCGGCCTGGAGCTTCTGGCGCTGCGCGACCGGGAAGATGTGCTGTTAATGGCGGCAGAACAGATTGAACAGGCGCACCCGCCGTTCAACCATGCAGCGCCAGCCCTTTGATGGCTTTATCCACCGCCTTTTTCGGGCCGCGCAGCGCGATGCCCACCAGGTTGAGATTATCGGCATCCTCGGCCAGAAACACCGCACGGTTGGCGGCATCGTGGCCGGTGGAAAACATCGCTTCGACGTAAGGAATCAGTGTTAATTCACGCTCTACGCCCTGGCGATGCGCCCGTTGCAGGCCGGCTAAATCGGCGGCAAACACCAGCATCGGCTGGCCGGCCATGTTGCCGTACTGACGACCGAGCGCGTCGACGTAGGGTTCACCCATCATCTCCGGCGCGGCCGCCGCAATGCCGGTCGCCAGAAAAGCCACCACATTCAGGTGCTGCCAGGTGGCTAAATCATCACGTACGATTAGGGCAATTTTGGTATCAAACATCTGTCAGAACTCTCCGGTGAGGATTAAAAATCCTATCATCGGATAGCCGGCAGAGAGCGGTATAGAACGTTTGTGCACTGGCGCTGATAGGCGGCGGGTGTCAGACGATAAGCGCGCTGGAACCAGCGGCCAAGGTGGCTTTGGTCGGCAAAGCCCACCTGCGCTGCGACCTGCACTGGCTCAACGCCCTGTGCCAGCAGCGCACGCGCGCTACGCAGCCGCAGCCGTACCAGATAAGCGTGCGGCGACTGGCCAAACGTCTGCTTAAACTGGCGCGTCAGGCGGAAACGATCGATGCCGGACAAGCGCGACAGATCGTCCAGCCCGATATCCTGCGCCATAAAATCGTGCAGATAATCACGCAGCAGATGCATCTGCCGCTGGGCGTCACTGAGCTGCACGCCGGGTTTATTTTCCAGATGCCGGGACAGCAGCGTGAGCAGATGATCCAGGCTCTGATCGCGCGCCAGCCGCCCTTCCCGCTGATGCACCGCAAACCATGCCTGCTGAATCGCAGAGGCCAGCTGCGCATCATCGGTGAGCGTGGAGCGAAATGCCCCCTGAATATTCGCCACATCGCCCAGCCCGCGGCGCTGCATCATCTCCGCCACCCAGGGTTGCGGCAGATAAAGCATCACATAGGTGAAACCGGCGGCATCAGGCGCGTGACCATCGTGTACCGCGCCCGGCTCAATCAGAATAGCGCGGCCCGGCGTGCTGGTGTGTAGCGCGCGGTGACAGTTAAAGCGCTGCAGCCCCTGCTGCGTCACGCCGACCAGCAATTCGTCGTGGTCATGCGGATCGTAAGCGTGGCCGCAGAAGTGCGCGTTAACACTTTCGATGCCCGTCTCCTCATCGCGACGGAAATCTACCCAATCGTTAGTAGCTGACATAGCGAATTCGTGACCTCTGACGGCGTATCAGGCATAGCCTAGCAGCCGGAACCACAGATAATCCAGCGGTAACAGCAGCAGCGCGCTCAGCACAAACACCAGCAGGCACAGCTGCAAACCGGCTCTGGCAGGCACATTCCCCAGCCCCATTGCCACCACGATGGGCGACGCCTGATATGGCAGCAGCGGGGTGGCGTAGGCAAAAACCTGCAACATCACCACGCTCAGTAGCGGAAAGCCTGAAGCGGCAGCCAGCTCCTGCGCCATCGGCGTAACCATCGCCGGCACGCCGTTGGCGGTGAGCACAAAATTCAGCAGCGTCACCAGCGCATTGAGCACGGCAAAATTACTGAATGACGGCGAGTCATGCAGCGGCAGCAGGTGAAGCAGTGCATTGGCGATGAGCCGCCCCAGGCCAGAGTCCACCACCACCGTGGCGACGCCGAGAATGCCGGCGATATAGATGCAGGTGCGGAAATTGACGCCGCTGGCAAAATCGTCGCCCGAAAGAAAGCCCACACGCGGTAACAAACACAGACACGCCGCGGCCAGCCCGACCCACGCAGCGGATAAGCCGTGCAGGCTGTCGGTCATCCACAGCAGTAACGTGACGGCCAGTAGGGCAATCAGCCGCCATTCGCGCCCGCTGAGCGCCGGCAATGCTTCCCGCGTTGCCACCGGCTGCGGCTGAGCGCGGAACAGCATCGTAATGCAGGCAACCAGCAGAATACCTTTGCCCAGCCCCACCACCGGCATGTGCAGCAGCCACCACGGCAGCCATTGCAAATGCAGCTGGTACGCGCTTTCCGCCGCGCCGCTCAGCACCAGGTTTGGTACGTTGGCGGGCAGAATACTGGCAGAGAGTTGAAAGGTGCCGAAGCCCACCGCCAGCGCCAGCCCAATGCTGCCGCGACTGCCCGGCCGGATACCGGCCCGCTCGCCCAGCGCCAGCACCACCGGCATCAGCAGCGCGATACGTCCCATGTTCGACGGCATCACCAGCGCCAGCAGATAACTCAGCAGCACCGTGCCCGCCACCATCCGCGGCCAGCTCTGGCTGAACGGCACCACCAGCCAGTTGGCCCAGCGTTGGGCAAGGCCCACTTTGCGGATCGCCGCGCCCAGCACAAAACCGCTCAGCACCAGCCAGAAGGCTGAGGAGGCAAAACCGCTGAACACGCTGCTGGCTGGCGCTATCGACAGCAGCATCGCCGCCGCAAAAAACAGCAGCGCGGTAAGATATTCCGGCAACCGCGCCAGCGCCCACAGCAAAATTGTGATGCTGACCACCAGCGTGGTCAGCCAGAATGAGGTATCAATCATCGTGCCTGAACTCCCTTTCTTCGCAACTGCGCACAAAGCGCATCAGCATAGGGCAATCCCTGTCGCAGAACGCTGCGGCAGTTAACAGTTTGTTAACTCGCCAGCTGCGTCAGCCACTTAATCAGCGCCTCGCTGCCGGGCTGACTGCGGGAACGCTGTGGCCAGGCGAGGAAATAGGGTTTGCTCAGCGGCAGGCTGAGCGGATCCACCACCTGTAGCGCGCCGCGCGCCAGTTCGCCGGCAATCAGGCGACGCTGCCCCAGCAGCACACCGGCCCCTGCTACCGCCGCGTCGATCGCCAGTGAAGTGAGATTAAAACTGAATGCTGGCTGGGCCGCCGGCTCCATACTGCCTTTGGCCTGAAACCAGCTGCGCCAGTCGGGCAGAAAGCGTCCCTCATTGCCCCAGTCCAGATGGATCAACGGCGCCTGGCTGAGCAACGATTCGCCCGGGTAACGCTGTATCAGCGCCGGACTGGCGACCGGCAGCACCTCGTCACAGAACAGCCGTTGCTTGTCGAGTTGCGGGTAGCGATCCTCACCAAAGCAGATGACAAAATCTGCCGGTGTGGCGCTGAAATCCACCGGCGCATGAGTGCCGTGCAGGCTGAGATCGCAGCCCGGACAGTGAGCCCGCCAGGCGGTGATATTCGGCAGCAGCCATTTCGATGCCAGCGCCGGCAATGAATAGAGCGTCAGCTTTGGCATGCTGGCCGCATGGCGCAAATTTTGCTGCCCCAGATGCAGAATGTCGAACGCTTCACTAACGTAGCGCAGATACTCTTTGCCGGTTTCCGTCAGCATCACGCCGCTCTGGGTACGCACAAACAGTGCGCTGCCCAGCTGCGCTTCCAGCTGACGAATTTGCTGGCTGACGGCAGCCGGCGTCAGCGCCAGCTGTGCGGCGGCTTTCGCCAGGCTACCAAGTTCCGCCGCCACTTTGAACGACTGAATCACGCTGATTTTCGGCAAACGCGACACGGGTGCAGGCATTAAGGTTTCCTTAGCAAGGCGTTAAATATTTATCGTTAGGCATCAACATATCAGGCCGTTACAGTCTCTACTCCTGCCAACTCAGAGAACCACCGCGATGTCTGCTTTGATTCGATTTGATTTGCACCCACTGGCCGACGCCGACTGGCGTCGGCACTGTCGCCAGCAGCTGGAGCAACACGGCGCGCTGGTGCTGCGTCAGTTTTTGCAACCGGCGGCGCTGCAGGCGATCGTGGCTGACGGGCTGGCCCAGCGCCATCTGGCTTACCACACCGTCAGCAAGCACAACGTCTATCTGCTGAAGCCGGACGAGGCGTACCGTGCCGATCATCCGCGCAATCGTGACGTAATCAGCACCAAAGGCTGCATTACCGACGATGTGATTGCAGCGGAATCGCCGCTGCGTCAGCTGTACAATGACGAACTGTTTAAACGCTTTCTGTGTGATGTGCTGGACGAAGACGCACTGTATCCGTATGCCGACCCGCTGTCGTCCATCAATCTGCATTACGCGCCTGACGGCCAGGAACTCGGCTGGCATTTTGACAACTCCTCTTTCGCCATCACGCTGCTGGTGCAAAAACCGCGCGGCGGCGGTGTATTTGAGTATGTGAAAGATTTGCGCGATGCCGATGCCGGCGAGATGAATTACGACGGCGTCGCCGCCGTGCTCGATCAGCGCCAGCCGGTCGAGGCGCTGGAGATTGATGCCGGTGACCTGGTGCTGTTTCGCGGGCGTAATTCGCTGCACCGCGTGACGCCCACCGAAGGCGATGTCACGCGTATGCTGGCGGTGCTGGCCTACAACACTCAGCCCGGTATCGCGCTGTCCGAAACCGCGCGCATGACCTTTTACGGCCGGTTGTAAGCCACCAGCGCGCGCCAGCCGCGCAGGAAAATCTGCCGGGTACGAAACGCAGTTAAGGCGCGCCAGTCTTCATCGGCGGGCCAGAACCCCTCCACCAGCTGCTGCTTCAGCGCGCGTCCGGCGTGGCTTGCCGGATCGCCCTGCAGATGCAGCCAGTGATCGTCGCGCACCCGGCGGTGCATCTCCTCACCCGGATAAGTGCCGCACTCCACCACCAATGGCAGCAGCTGCGTGTCAGGCAGCGACGTCAGCAGAAACTGCGAGACATAGCCCGTTGCCGTGGCAGTCACCCCGGTGTCGCTGTCGCGCCCGGCGCCGGTAAACAGCAGCGTCAGCCACTCATCGTATAACGACTTGCCCCAGTCATGCGCCGGATAGCGCTGTTCAGCAATCGCCAGCAGCATCGGATGGCCCCACGCGCCGGCACCGGTGTGCAGGTCGAAACTCAGGATGACCTGCGCCTGACGCAGATGCTGTTCGACGATGGAGTGCAGCGTGCGGTGCGACCAGGCCGGCTGCTGCCCGCCATAAAACAGGCCATCTGCTGCCTGATATTGTCCCGCTTCCACTACCCGTTTTAGCGCCGGCCAGCCTGACTGCTGCAGTGTCTCCGCCAGCAGCCGATCGGCATGTGCGCGGTCGCCGTGGTACAGATCGTGCCATAGCGCATAGTGCGGATTAGCGGGTGCGGGCTGGCTGAAATCGATGAAATTCCGGTTGAGATCGATATTGTCTTCATTGACGCGCCGCAGATGCGCAGCGCCCCATGGATTCAGCAGATGGACCAGCACAAGGGCGCAGTCGGGCGGTAACGCGGCGACATCGAAGCTATCAAGCCAGGCGATCTGGCTGTCTGAACCGTAATAGCCCTCCACACCATGTGTGCCGGAGAGAATCAGCATGCGTTTGGGAGCCGCCGGATCGCCGATCACCGCAACGTCGGTGTACAGCGCGGCCCCGTCGGGCGCGGTCAGCGGATGGCGATAGGCAGTCAGCGCGCCGTGCTGGCGCGTGACGGCGGCCAGGAATCGCGCCCGCTGCTGGGTATAATCAGGGAGTAAAGACATGATTTTTCTGTGCGTAATGAAGGCAAATCGCCCTGCGATTAGGGATAAACCTTAACTTTAAAGTACTTCTGCGCCAGCCGGTCGTAAGTGCCGTTGCTGTGCAGCGCAGCCAGCGCATTGTTGATTAAAGTAAGATTGGCCGTATCGCCTTTACGCAGCCCGATACCTACGCCGTTCCCCAATAATGCTTTATCCACCAGCGTGGCTTTATTGACATAACCCTTGCCTTCCGGCGTGTTGAGAAAGCCCTGCTCGGCCGAAACCGCATTCGCCAGGCTGGCATCGAGTCGACCCGCTACCAGATCCGGATAGATCTCCATCTGATTCGGATACGAGACCACGTTGACGCCCTGCGGTGCCCACTTCGTTTTGGCGTAGGTTTCCTGGATGGTGCCCTGCGCGACGCCGATATTCTTCCCGCGCAGCGTGCTGATATCCGCCGTCAGCGTGCTGTTGGCAGGCGTCAGCAGCGCGCTGGGCGTGATGTATAGCATATCGCTGAACGCCACCTGCTCGCGGCGCTTCTCCGTCATCGACATCGCCGACAGAATGGCGTCAAATTTCTTCGCCTGCAGCGCCGGAATGCTGCCGTCAAAGCCAATCTGCACCCACTGACATTTCACTTTGGCCTGCGCACAAATGGCATTGCCCAGATCAATATCAAAACCCTGCAGCGAGCCATCGCTGGCTTTGGATTCGAACGGTGGAAAAGTGGGATCGACGCCAAAACGCAGCGTCTGCTGCGCCGCAGCCAGTTGGCTGAGGGCGCTGAGTGACAACAGTAAGGCAAAAGACCAACGCTTTTTCATGATGCTCTCCGGCAGGCTATCTCACAGGTTTTAACCTTGTAATAACACGATGCCGCTGACGCCACCATCGAAAGCGCGCAAAAATGCAGAGCAAATTCTTATATATGTTAATGGGTTAGCGAAATTTGTCGCGCCATTAAGTTTTACTTAACGCTCTGTCATGATTTTGTCATCAGGGGCTCATGCCGCTGTCAGCCTCGGTTTTCTATGCTAACCCGCGTTATACTGCCCGCCATCAGCAAGCGGCCGCCACTGCCGGGAGATCGCATGAAAATATTGGTGATAGAAGATGAAGCCGGGGCGCGTGATTACATGCGCAAAGGATTGACCGAGGCCGGTTTTATCGTCGACGTGGCGGAAAACGGTCAGGATGGCCTGTTTTATGCGCAGGAGCACCATTACGATCTGATTCTGCTGGATGTGATGATGCCCGGCATCAATGGCTGGGAGGTGATGGCGCAGCTGGATAAGCAATTACAAACGCCGGTGATTTTCCTGACTGCCAAAGGCACGGTGGAAGATCGCATCAAAGGGCTGGAACTGGGTGCCGATGACTATCTGGTCAAACCCTTCTCCTTCGCCGAACTGCTGGCGCGCGTGCGCACCCAATTGCGGCGCGGTAGCCAGCAAAAGCTGCCCGACATCCTGACGCTGGCCGATCTGCAGCTGGATATTGCCCGTCGCCGGGTCGAGCGCGCCGGACAGCGCATCGACCTGACCAACAAAGAGTTCAATCTGCTGCATCTGTTTCTGCTGCATCCCGGCGAGGTACTGACACGCACGGTGATTGCGTCGCGCGTCTGGGATATGAATTTTGACAGCGACACCAACGTAGTGGATGTGGCGGTAAAACGGCTGCGGCAGAAAATTGACGGCCCTTTTACCCGACCACTAATTCATACCGTGCACGGTGTCGGTTATCGCTGCGAAGCTGAAACATGAAACCCCGCTCGCTCGCCGTCCGCCTTTCGCTACTGCTCAGTGCTACGGTGGTGGTCATTTTTACACTCAGCGGCATGGCGCTGTATCACGCACTGGCAAAGCAGATCGGCGTGCGCGATGACGCAGCCCTGCTGACGCGCATCGATCAAATGCGCACGCTGCTGCGCGATGAAGATGCGCTGACGCTGATTCAGCAAAAGCCGCGGCTGTTCGCCAACATGCTGGGCAATACCGAATCGTTGCTGGTGCTGCGCTTTCCCGGCCAGCCGCCGCTGATCGTGATCAATCCCGGCGGGCGTCCGGTGCCAGCCATTACGCCGGTCGCCGCCGATCAGCCGTTAACCCTGCAATCGGTCCACCATCAGCAGGCGGCGGACGGCACGCCGTTTATTGCCGCCGCCGCGTTAACGCCAACGCGCGATGGCAGTGGCCAGATCGAAATCATCACCGGTCGCCTGATGAGCGACCGCACGCAAACCCTCACCGGCTATCGCCACCAGATTATCCTGTGCACCGCGCTGGCGGCGTTGCTGGTCGCCGCGATCAGTGTGCTGCTGGTGCGCCGCGGCCTGACGCCGCTGCGCCGGCTGGCAGCGGAAGCCGGGGTGATCGACGTGCGGCGGCTGTCGCATCGCATTGAACTGACCAGCGCGCCAGGCGAGCTGCAACCGCTGCTGGCGGCGCTCAATCAGATGCTGAGCCGGCTGGAGCAGGGTTATCAGCAACTTAGCCAGGTCTCAGCGGACATGGCACATGATCTGCGCACGCCGATTGGCACGCTGCTTGGTCAGACGGAAGTGGCACTGAACCAGCCGCGCAGCGTCAGCGAGTATCAAACGCTGCTGGGTTCCAATTATGCGGAGCTGGAGCGGCTGGCGAAGATGATTGATAACATGCTGTTTCTCGCCAAAGCCGCAGACGCCAGCCAGGCGCTGGACAGGCAACGCATCGATCTGACACCGCTGGGTGAGCGGTTGAGTGACTATTTTGAGGGTATGGCAGAAGAGCATGGCATGCAGCTTGTCATCTCGCTTCACGGCGAGTTGCACGCCGATCCACAGTTGTTACAGCGCGCGCTGGCGAATCTGATCGCTAACGCGCTGCATTACGGCACGCGCGACGGCACCATTCACGTCTCCAGCATTCCGCAGCCAGACGCCGTGCTTTTGGTGGTGGAGAATCAGGGACCGACGCTAAGTCAGGCGCAGCAGGCACGCCTGTTTGACCGCTTCTGGCGCGCCGATGCGTCACGCCAGCAGGGCGGCAGCGGACTGGGTCTGTCAATCGTGCGCGGGATCATGCAACTGCATCAGGGCAGTTGCACGGTGAGCAGCGAACACGGCATTACCCGCTTCTGCCTGCGGTTCCCACGTTAAGCGCAGGTGCGCAGACACGCACCTGGTTAAGCTCTTTAGATAAAGGTGAAAATTTCGTCCTGCGGCAGTCGCGATTTCGGCAGCGTGGCGTTGAAATCTTCCTCACTGCGATAGCCAAGCGAAACCAGCACCACGCTGGTAAAGCCCTGTTCACGCAGGCCCAGCGCCTGGTCAAGTGCGCGCGCATCAAAGCCTTCCATCGGGGTGGCATCAATGCCGAGCATCGCGGCGCCCAGTAACAGTCCGCCCAGCGCCAGATAGACCTGTTTCTCCATCCACTGCGGCACGTCGCGCAGCTCATAACGGTGCATATCCACGTAGCTGCGGCGGCTCTTATCCTGCCCGGCTTTGGCTTCGGGTTTGGCAAAACGCCCGTCTTTCTCTTCCTGCGCCAGCACGTTTTGCAGGTGCGCTTCATCCAGATCGGTGCGCATGCACAGCGCAATCACGTGTGAGGCGTTCAGCACTTTAGGATTGTTGTAAATGAACGCGCCACTGGTGGATTGCGCCATCTTTTCCCGCCCTTCCGCAGTCGACGCGACAACAAAGTGCCACGGCTGCGAGTTAACCGATGACGGGCTGTTGCGCAGCAGGTTAAGCAGCGTGTCGATCTCCTGCTGCGGCAGCGTTTTGCCCGCAGAGAAAGCTTTTACGGTGTGACGGCGGGCAACCGCATCATTAAGGGTCATGAGAGTCTCCTGATTGAAGATTGCGCCGGAGCGCAGATAAATAGCAAAGTCGCTACCATAACCGCCCGGGCTGACGGACGGTTAACCTTACGTGTTTTAATGACTTAAAAGCCGCTGAGGACAATCTTGCCGCGTGCGCGACCGCTCTCAATCAACGCATGCGCTTTACGCAGGTTGGCCGCGCTGATGCTGCCGTGATGCTCGCCAGCGGTGGTCTGCAGGGTTTGATCGTCAATCAGCTGACTCACCTGCTGCAGAATCTGATGCTGGCGCTGCATATCGGCGGTATGGAACAGCGAGCGGGTAAACATCAGTTCCCAGTGCAGCGAGATGGCTTTGCGCTTCAGCGGCACCGCATCCAGGGTTTCCGGATCGTCAATCAGCGCCAGTTTGCCCTGCGGAGCCAGCACATCGATCAACTGCGGATAGTAGCTGTCGGTATGGGTCAGTGAGGCCACGTAGCGCACCTCTTTATGGCCAATCGCTGCCAGCTGCTCACCCAGCGGACGCTGATGATCGATAACATGATGGGCACCCAGCGAGCGCACCCAGTCGGCAGTTTCCGGGCGAGAGGCGGTACCAATGACCGTCAGTCGGGTCAGTTTGCGCGCCAGCTGCGTCAGCATCGAACCCACGCCGCCGCCCGCGCCGATGATCAGCAATGTGCCTTCGTCGGCAGCATCAATTTCCAGGCGATCAAACAGCAGTTCCCACGCGGTAAGAGACGTCAGCGGCAGCGCGGCGGCATCGGCGTCGCTCAGCGTGCGCGGCTTGAGTCCGGCGATGCGTTCATCCACCAGTCCGTACTCGGCATAGCTGCCAGCGCGTGTGATGTCGCCAGCGTAGTAAACTTCATCGCCGGGCTGAAACAGCGTGACATCGCTGCCCACCGCCTCGACCACGCCCACCGCATCCCAGCCGAGAATGCGCGGCGTGTCTGTCGGGGCGCCAGCACGCACTTTGGTATCAACCGGGTTGACCGCAATCGCGCTGATTTTTACCAGCAGATCGCGTGCGCCTGGGTGCGGTTTTGCCACGTCCAGTTCATACAACGCATTTTCATCTGAAATCGGTAAACCGTTTTGGCTATAAACAATCGCTTTCATGCAACAGGCTCCAGGTGAGTGAATATTTTCAGGGTGTTGACAGCAGCATAGCCAGACATCGCGCCGGGAAAAATGCCTGTTGCAGGACAACACTTTCACTCGTAGAGTGAAAATCCCGATAATGGCGAGAACGTCGATGATTCGTTTAGAAGATGTCACCCTGTTTGTGCGCTCTGCCGCGCTGGGCAGCTTTTCCCGCGCAGCGCGCGAAGCCAACCTGCTGCCCGGTCAGGTCAGCGCCGCCATTCAGCGGCTGGAGCGCGATCTCGATCGCCGCCTGTTTGCGCGATCGACGCGCAGCCTGCGCTTAACGGCGGAAGGCGAAAAGTATCTGCCGTTCGCGCAGGAGATGCTGGCGCTAATGCACGCCGGTGCGGAAAGCCTGCAAAGCCACGACGATGCCCTGAGCGGCGAGCTGAAAATCGCTCTGCCATCTGACATCGGCCGCCATATTATTCTGCCGCTGCTGACAGACTTTTGCCGGGCGCATCCGGCGCTCGGGCTGCGTCTCTCGTTTTCCGATCAGGTGAGTGACGTGTTCCGCGATCCGGTGGATATCGCCATTCGCTACGGTAAGCTGGAGGACAGCAGCTATGTCGCGCTACCGCTGGCGGAAGAGAACCGCCGCGTAATGGTCGCCGCACCCGATTATCTCGATCGACATGGCCGTCCGGAAACACTGGAGGATCTGGCACAGCATCACTGTCTGCCGTTTGTCATGGGCGGCCACGTGTATGATAAATGGACCTTTCCGCAGGAAGGGATGCGGCGGCAAATCACGGTGAAAAGCCGGCTGCTGTGTGACGACGCTGAAGTGGCGCGCCGCTGGGCGATTGCCGGGATGGGGATTGCTTATAAATCCTGGCTTGATGTCTGCGACGATATCAGACACGGCCGGCTGGAACGGGTGCTGCCGCAGCTGCCAGGCGAAAGCACGCCGCTGCATTTAATCTGCCCGCATCGCAAACAATTCTCGCCGGCGATTCGCGCTTTACATCAATTACTGCGTGAACATTTACGCACTCTGACGGCGCAAATCTTACCGGCGATTTAATCTCACCGCTGCGCCTCGACGCCATTAGCCATACAATCCGGGCCAGCCATCAGGCGAATGCCTCTGCGATTTATCTTTAAAATTAAGGACGCGCGGCCGCAAGCAAATGAAATGCTGTGCCTTCTGAACCCGCGCATGAAAACGCAGCCGTCCGGCACCTCTGATAACCGTGGCACAGCATAGTAATCTTATTCTTAACAGGTAATATTTAATGTTACTTCACTGTATTCACGTTAATTATTCAGGACTGATGATGTCTCAACCCAAAGCGATGTCCGTTAATGCCCTCACCCACATTATCCTGTTCTTCCTGGTCATCAACGCGATTGATGTCGTGTATGCGTTGATGCACTGATGGCTTATTGCGCTGCGCTTTACCGCTGTTTTTTGCGAGCCAGACTCGAAAGATGAGATAAATTCCCCGTCACGGATTTTTTAATCCGCGAGCCTTGATAGACTGCAGACGATAAAATAGACTACAGACTATCAAGGATGGCATCGTGTGGCAGGTTGAAGCAACAGATCGGTTTTGGAAATGGTTGCAGGCTCAGGATGAAGCGTTGCGTCTCGACGTGCTTGCCGCCCTGAAGCTTCTGGCGCAGGACGGTCCGCATCTTGGCCGCCCTTTCGTTGATACCCTGATGTTATCGCGGGTGCCCAATATGAAAGTGCTTCGCGTGCAAAGTAAAGGTCGTCCCATCCGCAGCTTTTTTGTTTTCGATCCGCGCCGCCATGCGATTGTGCTGTGTGCCGGCAACAAACAGGGTAAAAATCAGAAGCGTTTCTATCAGCAGATGCTTCACATTGCCGAAACCGAATACCATCATCATCTGAACGCAATCGGGGAAACTCATAATGAAAACCTTGGATGAGATGCTGGCGGCGCTGACGCCCGAACAGCAGCATCAGGCCGATGAACGCGTCAGCCAGATGCGTCTGGAATACCAGCTTTATCAATTACGTGAGCAGATGCAGCGGACTCAGCGTCAGCAAGCGCAGGCCATGCACATTGCCCAGTCATCTGTGGCGGCGATGGAAGCGCGTGGTGCAGAGTTAAAAATTTCCACGCTGAAGCGCTACATTGAGGCGCTGGGTGGAGAGCTGACGCTGGGTGTAAAGATGCCGGGTGGCCAGCATGTCGACTTAATTATCTGACCGTTCAGGCAGAGCGCATTACGCCCTGCCCCAGTCTGAGGTCAACGGTGCCGACATCTGGCCCACACCACAGTCAATCAGGAGTTGTTTGGCGTGGCAGCGCTTTCGCTGAACTGCGGTTTTTGCCGCGTAACGGAATAGACCACGTTTTTCGGGCCATTGGTGTCTGTGGTGACATCGACCGCAGGAATGGTCACTTTGCCAAAACCAAACAGTGTTTGCACGTAGCCGCCGATCTGGTGTTTACCGGCCGGGACGCGGAGCTCTTTACTCTCGCCCTTTTGCAGCAGTCCGGCTTCCTGCCCATCCACCGTCACGTACACGGATGAGCCATCGTCGGTGCGCGTCACCAGATGGGAGACATTGATGACGGTCGGTCCGCTGGCAAACGGCGAAGCGCTGTCGTTGTTTTCGACCGGAGCGGAAGCGGTAGCCGGGGCTTCTGCGGCGGCAGCATCAGCGCTGCTGTCGCTGGCAGCATGACGCGCGCAGCCGGTGAGCAGGAGTGTGGCCGTTAACGTGGCCAGTGTGAAACGCGAAAACATCGTGACGAAAAACCTTCTGCTAAATGAGAAGTATTTATTTTAGCGTTACCCGCGCAGTGATAACAGTCACAGAAATCCAGTATTTTCCGAAAACCGGGGATGCGGGTCTCCGTTTGTCCCCCGGCCGCACGCAATGTCAACGCGCGCCGTTCTCCCGGCCTGGGAAAACGGCGCAAGCGGACGGATTACAGTGAATAGCGCGCCAGCGGCGCCACGGTGGTGATTAGCCCGTTGGCTTTCATATATTCACCAAATGCCTGATAACGCGCCTGATTAAATTCCGCACTGTGCGTTGCAAAATAAGGCAGCGTCGCCTGCCAGGCCTGATGATTGAGCGGCGTATCCAGTTCAGGGTAACGCTTAATGAACGCCTGCCACGCCTGTTGCGGGTGAGCGCGCAGCCAGGCGATGCCCGCATCCAGCCCACGCAGAAATGCCGGGATGCGAGGATCGTTTGCCGCTGTGTTGCTGTTGGCCAGAATGATCAACTCATCGTAGGCCGGCACGCCGTAATCTTCCGGTTTAAACGACACCGGCTTTGCGCCTTTGTCCTGCAAATCCAGCAGCTCGTAGTTACGGAAGATGGTCAGCGCGCCGTCAATTTTATGCGTCAGCAGCGCGGAGACGGCGTCCATATTCAGATTTACCAGTTTCACGCTGTTAACGTCGACGCCCTGCGATTTCAGCATGTTGCGGATAGCCACATCTTCCGCGCCGGGAATCGCATAGCCAATCGATTTACCGGCGAAGTCTTTAATACTGTGGATATCGCCCGATACGGCTGTCAGGGTGTTCAGCGGCTGGTTAATCAGGGTACCAACCCGGATCACCGGCACTTGCTTGTCCACCAGCGTATAGAGTTGAGGCTGATAGCTAATCGCCAGATCCGCTTTGCCTGCCGCCAGTAACAGCGGCACTGATGCGGAATCCGCCGGTGCGATCATCTCGACATCCAGCCCCTGCTGTTTAAACGCCCCGCTGTACTGAGCGGCAAAGATCGCCGCGTGGTTTGGGTTAATGAACCAGTCGAGCAGCAGCCGCACCTTTTCGGCTGCCTGCGCGTTGATGGTGGCCAGCAGCAGTAACGAAGCGATGGCACGAAGAAGTCTGTTCACTCAAGTTCCTTAGTATGATTGCCAGAGAAATTTTTTACGCACCAGCGCCACGGCCGCTGAGAGCAGCAGCGCCAGGCTCATTAACAGCAGCAGTGCGGCAAAACTGGTGGCCGTTTCCAGCCGCGCGTTGGATTGCATCATCAGGTAGCCCAACCCTTCGCTGGCACCGACCCACTCGCCGATCACCACCCCAATGGGTGCCAGCACCACCGCCATTTGCAGGCCGGCGAAAAACTGCGGCAGCGCAGCCGGCCAGCGCACGCGCCAGAAAATTCGCCAGCGCGAGGGATACAGCGTTTGCGCCAGCTCCAGCCAGCCGGCAGGCGTACGGCATAAACCGTCGAACAGCGACAGGCACAGCGGGAAAAACAAAATCAGCGCCGCCACCACGACTTTTGACGCGATGCCAAAACCCAGCCACAGCACCAGCAGCGGGGCCAGCGCAAATACCGGGATGGTCTGGCTGGCCGTCACCAGCGGAAACAGCACCCGACGCAGTAGCGGGCTGGAAGCCATCAGCACCGCCAGCACCACGCCACCGCCGACGCCCAGCAGCAGCGCCAGCACAATTTCCGCCAGCGTGAACATTGCGTGATGCGCGAGCAGCTGCCGCTTTTGCCACAGAGCCTCCAGCACCGCCTGCGGTGCCGGCAGCAGAAATGCCGGTACGCCGTTGTGGCGCGCCAGCAGCCACACGCCCAGCACCACCGCGATCAGGTAGATACCACTACTCAGCTTTTTCATAGGAATTCAGTCGGGAAAAGAGTTCGGCCTGCGCCTGCAGCAGTCCGGCATCATTGAGCGCGCGCGGCACCGTACCTGCCGGCACAGGCCAGTGCGTCACCTGCAGCGGCTGGCCGTGCAACAGCAGAATGTCATCGGCCATACGGCAGGCTTCCAGCGGATCGTGGGTCACCAGCAGCACCGTTTTGCCACGCAGCAGCGTCGCGGTCAGCGTTTGCAACTGGTGTTTGGTCATGACATCCAGCGTGGCGAATGGCTCATCCATCAGCACCAGCTCGCGCTGCGCATACAGCGTGCGCGCCAGCGCCACCCGCTGCCGCATGCCACCCGAGAGCTGTGAGGGCGCGGCTTGCGCCTCGTCTTCCAGTCCCACCTGTGCCAGCAAATGGTGCGCCCGCACGCGGTCCGGCTTCGCACCGCTGAGACGCGCCGTCAGCATCACATTCTCCAGCACCGTCAGCCACGGATAGAGCAGATCCTGCTGCCCCATCCATGCCACGTGCTGCGCAATACCGCTCAGGCTGCCCTGCTGCGGCTGCACTAAGCCGGCCACCAGACGCAGCAGCGTACTTTTACCAATGCCGCTGCAGCCCAGCAGCACCGTAGTTTTACCGCCACGCAGTTGCAGATTGAGCCGATCGCACAGCTGTTTTTCGCCCCAGGCAAAGCTCACCTGGTCAAAGCGGATGTCCTGCGTCATGGCCGCCGCGCCGCCAGAATCGCCAGCTGATTAAAGCCGCGCTGCGCCAGCGCGCTGGCCGCCTGCGCTGCCCGGATGCCGCTGGCGCAGACCAGTACGATGCGGCGATCCGCCGGTGGCTGCCAGGCGTCCAGTTCGTGCGGCAGCACGCGCTCAACCCGATCGGCCACGCTGGCGGGCGCCTCTTCACAGCTGCGCAGTTCCACAATGCAATCTTCGGGCTGTAACAGGTGAGCATCGATAAACGGCACGCCGGGCTTGGCCGGTTCCTGTGCCGCATCAAAGCGGAATGAACGAAAATGCCAGTTAACGAAGTCACAGTTAACCATGCAGCCGAGCGGTGAGGGTTGCAGGCCGAGCAGTACGCTGAGCGCCATCTGCGCCTGCATCGCCCCCAGCGCCGCCACGGCCGGGCCCATCACGCCAGCGGTGTTACAGTTAGCCGCGGAAGCAGGCAGCTGCGGAAACAGCGCACGATAGCTCGGCGCGCCGCCGCAAAAACCGCCAGCATAGCCCTGACGACCCAGCACCGAGGCGCTGATCAGCGGTATGCCTGCCTGGAAACAGGCATCAGACAGTTGGTAAGTCACCGCGAAGTTATCGGCGGCATCAATCACCAGATCGCACCCCGTCAGCGCCTGCGCGATATTGCTGGCGCTCAGCGCCTCGGGCACCGCTTCGATTTGCACCTCAGGATTGCGCTGCTGCAAAGCCTGCTGCGCCGCCACAGCTTTGCTGCGACCCACATCCTGCAGGGTGAACAGCGTCTGGCGATGCAGGTTATGCAGCGCGACCTGATCATCATCGTACAGACACAGCTGACCGACGCCCGCGCCCGTCAGCTGAGGCAGCAGCGTGGCGGCCAGCCCACCGGCACCGGCTACCAGCACGCGGGCGCGAGCCAGTTTCTGCTGCCCGACGACGCCAATTTCCGGCAGCATCATCTGGCGTTGGTAGCGTTCCATTGCGCGCTCCTTAGTTCAGGTTAGCGAGGCCGAAGATCGGCGTTGAGGCCACGGCCATATCACGCTTCTCCATCAGCCCGGCATCGCGCGCGCCCTGCCCGGCGGCGATCGCCTGGCTGAACGCGCGCGCCATCGCCACCGGATCGCCCGCTTTCGCCACGGCGGTATTGAGCAGGATGGCATCGAAGCCCATCTCCATAGCCTGCGCTGCCTGTGACGGTGCGCCGATGCCGGCATCAATGATCAGTGGAATATCGCTGAACCAGGCTCGCATCGCCCGCAGCCCGTCAATATTTCGCAGTCCCTGGCCGGAGCCGATGGGCGCGCCCCACGGCATCAGCAGTTCACAGCCGGCGGCCAGCAGTTTTTCACCGACAATCAGATCCTCCGTGGTGTAGGGAAACACCTGGAAGCCGTCGGCGCACAGAATGCGTGCCGCTTCGACCAGCGCGAACGGATCGGGCTGCAGCGTGTCGGCATGACCAATCACTTCCAGCTTGATCCACGGCGTGTTAAACAACTCGCGCGCCATGTGCGCGGTGGTGACGGCCTCTTTGACCGTGTGGCAGCCAGCGGTATTGGGCAGCACGCGCACATTCAGGCCCGTCAGCAGCTCGCGAAAAGCCGCGCCCGCCGTGCCTTCGCGGCGCAGGCTGACAGTGATAATTTCACTGCCGGATGCGGCGATCGCCTGCTGCAAAATCGCCGGTGAAGGGTAGCCTGCGGTGCCGAGCAGCAAGCGTGACTGCGGTGTAAAATCGTAAAACATCGCTCAGCCTCCCTGCATCGGTGACAGGACTTCCAGCTGCCAGCCTTCCTGCAACTGCAGGCTGGCATACTGACTTTTCGGCACAAAATCGCCATTGCAGGCGGTGGCAACACAGACCGCATCGATTTGCTGTTCGATCAGCAATTCGCTGAGGCTGGTGGCCTCAGTGCTGATGGTGCGGCCGTTAAGCTGAATATTCATGGCTAACCTCCCCGGACAGGCGCTGCATCAGCTGTTCTGCCATCATTGGTGCCAGCAGAAAACCGTGACGATACATGCCGTTAAGATAAAAAATACCGTTGTGATAGTGGATTTCCGGCAGATTAGCCGGCCATGCCGGACGCAGACCGCTGCCGCTTTCGATGACGCGCGCTTCCGCCAGCGCCGGGTGCAGGGTGTAGGCCGCGCTGAGCAGTTCCATTATGGCGCGCGCGCTGATAGCGCTGGCATCGTCGCTTTCGATCATGGTGGCGCCGAGCATGAAGTGGCCGTCGCGACGCGGCACCAGATAACAGGGAAAACGCGGATGGAGCAGACGAATCGGCCGGGAAAATGACACCTCATGACTCTGCAGGATCAGCATTTCCCCGCGCACCGCGCGCAGGCCGGAGAGTTGCGCTCTGGCATGGATACCGCGACAGTCAATGATCCGGCCCGAGGGCTGGCGCGCATCAAAGCGGACGCCACGCTGCAGCAGTTTGTCACGCAGCTCAGACAGCGCGCGGCGCGGATCGAGATGTGCCTCGCGCGGGAAAAACAGTCCGCGCGCAAACCGGTTTTCCAGCGCCGGTTCAAGCGACGCAGGATCAACCCATTGATGCGCCGTCGTCATGCGCGCGAAGCGGTTTAACTCCGGGTTATCACGCGGCGGTGCCAGCACTAACGTGCCCTGCTGCACCACGCTACTGACGCGCGTTTGCCACCATGCCGCAGCATGCTGGCCGAGGGTAATTACGTCGGCTGGCGCGCTTTCAGCTTCACACCACGGCGCCAGCATGCCACCAGCAAACCACGAGGCAGGCTGACGCGCTTCATCGTCAATGACCTCGACGGTTTCTCCGCGCTCAGCCAGCAGCGTGGCAACACAAAGCCCGGACACGCCGCTACCGAGCACGCTCCAGCGGCTCATGAACAACGTTCCGGTAAATAATCTGGGAAATTCACATCGGCCTCTCAGTGATAACTGAGACCCGCAGATACAGGTGAAGGGAATCGACGCCAGCGATCGGGCTCGCCTTTGCGCCAGACGGCTTTGCACATGAGCCGTCAGTCTTCCTACGCCAGTATCAACTGGGTCAGGTTCAAAGGGTCGCTAAGCCGCGCAGTGCGCTATTAGCCTCTCAGTCTCTCTGGCGAGACTCCCCCGACGCGTCTATTTGTATTGCAGGCGCTGGCTGGCGTCAAGCAGCACGTTAACCGCGCTGCCCGCGTTGTGGATCAAAATTGCAACATATGGTATACCAGACGGATAGCGGGCAGATGATAAAAAAGACTTTTTTATTATTCACTTATAAATTTTTCAGCTAATCATGGAAGCATTATGAATAAGTTTCGTGTGGCTTTTATTAAAGCAGGATGGCATCAGGCGATCGTGAACAACGCGCTGGTGGGATTTGAGCAGGAACTGGCAGAACAAGGCGTCGAGAATACATTAAAAAGCTATGACGTACCCGGCGCGTTTGAAATGCCGCTGCTGGCCAAACGCCTGGCCGAAACCGGCAAATTTGATGCGATTGTCTGCGCCGCGCTGGTGGTCGACGGTGGCATCTATCGCCATGACTTTGTCGCTCAGGCCGTCGTCGATGGCCTGATGAATGTGCAGCTCGCCACCAATGTTCCGGTGTTTTCGGTATCACTCACTCCGCACAATTTTCAGCCGGTCGACGCGATTGAAGCGTTTTATACCGAACATTTTATTAAAAAAGGCAAAGAAGCCGCACGCGCCGCTCTGATGATTCATCAGCTACAGATCGATTAATATTTTTTAAGCGGTAGCGGTAATAATTGATGGCCGGATTAAATAAAGAAATTTCTGGCCGATGAATATTTCAACGCGGGGCTATTGACGGCGGGTTATGAAGTGAAATGATTTCGCCAGCATTCCCGCTGGCGAAATCCTGAGTACCGGTAAAATTAACGGCTGACTTCGTGACCAATCAGGCCGCCGATAGCCGCGCCGCCGAGGGTACCGAAGGTGCTGCCACCGGTCAGAACAGCGCCGCCCACCGCACCCACACCGGCGCCAATGGCGGTGTTGCGGCCACGATGAGACATGCCACAAGCCGTTACAGAAAAGGCTAGAACCAATACCACTGCGATATTAAAGCTGCGTTTTAAAACCATCAAAATCCTCATTACCATTAATTCTAATGGAATGTAATAGTGTTAACTTTGTTTATTGTTTAGCCGCCAAATACCTGGCGTAGCGTGCTTATCCTGGAGGCAAATTTAAGGGGCTTTGCATTTTTGTGGAAGGTAAAAATTCCTATTTTATGCCGGACCTGTCAGGTGCTGGTTATTATTCGTACCTTAAGCCAAATAAAAAGGCATGGCGTGAAGGTTCACGCCATGCCTCGCTGACTTACCGCGTAATGAATTAACGCTGCGGATGATTAACTTCTACTGGTCGTAAATCAAACACCAGCACTTCAGCGTTGTTACCGTTAGCGAACTGCAGCGCCGTCTCATTGCGTACGCGCGCGCCATCGCCGGCTTTAAAGCTCACGCCATTCACTTCAATGCTGCCGCGCGCCACATGAATGTAAGCATAGCGATCGTTAGCCAGTTCCAGCGTCTGCTGCTCGGCACCGTCAAACAGTCCCGCGTAAATACGCATATCCTGACGTACGCGCAGCGAGCCGTTGTCGCCTTGTGGCGAAACAATCAGGCGCAGCTGACCGCGTTTGTCGGCCTCTGCCACTGACACCTGCTGGTAACCTGGCTCGGTACCGCGTTCTGCCGGCACAATCCAGATCTGCAGGAAGTGCACATTATCCTGTTTCGAGTGGTTAAACTCGCTGTGCGTCACGCCGCTGCCGGCGCTCATCAGCTGCACGTCACCAGGCACGATAACCGAACCGGTACCCATGGAATCTTTATGCTCCAGCGCGCCTTCCAGCACGTAGGAGATAATCTCCATGTTGTTGTGCGGATGCGCACCGAAACCGCGACCCGGTGCTACCTGATCATCGTTAATCACCAGCAGATCGGAGAAACCGGTCTGTTGTGGGTCCCAGTAGCTGGCAAACGAAAAGGTATGGCGTGAATGCAGCCAGCCGTGATCGCCTAAGCCACGTTGTTCGGACAGTCGTTGTTCAATCATGGTCTGCTCCTTAAATTTTTTTAGCTGGAGGGCGAAGGCCCTTCCCGTTGCTGACCAGTATACGTAAACTGATTTGCCCAACAATGCGCCTGGATGACAATGACTGTCACAGATAAGTGGACAATATGCAGATTGAAGATCTCCGGATTTACGTCGCCGTAATCAAAGCGGGCAACTTTACCGCTGCGGCTGAACAGCTGATGCTCTCCAAGCAGTACGTCAGCCGGCGCATCGCCGCGCTGGAAGAGTCGCTCGGTACGCGTTTGCTGAATCGCAACACGCGCAAACTGTCCGTTACCGACAACGGCCAGCTGTTTGCCCAGCATGCGCAGCGCATTCTGGATGATGTGCAGGAAGCCGAACTGGCGGTGTCCGGTCGTCGTCAGGTGCTGCGCGGCAGTTTCCGTCTCAGCGTGCCGATGTCGTTCGGCATCAGCCATCTTTCCCCTTATATCGCCGAGTTCCTGAGTCAGCATCCCGGTATCCAGTTCCAGGTGGAACTGGCCGATCGGCATGTGGATATGGTGGGTGAAGGTTTTGATATGGCGATCCGCATTGGCACGCTGCCGGACTCCAGCCTGATCGCCAAACGGCTGGGGGAATTCCGCCGCGTGATCTGCGCCAGCCCGGCCTACCTGCAGGGCGCCGGCGCACCGCGTGAGCCGGAGGATCTGCTGCAGCATCTCTGTCTGCGCTATGGACGTGAAAGCCAGACCGGCTGGGAGCTGTTTCAGGGCGACACGCGCAAAGTACTGGCGGTCCAGGGACCGATGGTCAGCAACAACGGAGAAATGCTGCGTGATGCGGCCGTCGCCGGGCTGGGGCTGATCCTGCTGCCGGAGTTTATCGTGGCTCCGGCGCTGGCGCGTGGTGAGCTTGTGACGGTACTGGATGACTGGCATCCGGCCTCGCTGCACCTGAATGCGCTTTATCCGCAGCATCGCCAGCGCAGCGAGATCAATCGGGTATTCATGACGTTCCTGCAGGCAAAGCTGGCAGGCAAATGAATCAGCCCACTTCGCTGCCTATCGCAGCACGCAGTGCCGGTGCGGCTTCACCGCTCATCGGGCTCACCAGCGCATAGTTATAGTGGCGATCGCTCCAGTATTGCGCCACCAGATTGTCCGCCTGGCGCGACCCCTTTTCCAGCCGCACGGTTTGCGGGCGGATGTACCAGCCAACGCGCGTACCGCTGGCGGTCTGATACAGCACCAGCGCCGAGGCGCCATGCTCATTCGCCATCAGGCGCGCGCCGATGAGCTGATAGCCAAAGCGTTCCAGATTGGGCGGCAGCGTACCGTTGATAAAATAGCGGCCCAGCCAGCTGGCCAGCTGTGTTGTCTGATGGGTGTTAATGTCCATCGTCGCCTGCTGCGCGCCATCGCCGAATAACCGGTAAGCCTGTACCGCATCCTCCATCGGTAACGGGTGATTCTGTAAGCGTTCAGTCATCTGCCAGCCGGACAGGCTGCCGATCCCCAACGCCAGCACCAGCGAGCAGGCCAGCGCCAGCCGCTGATAACGCTGCCGCGCACGCCGCTGGCGCAGCTGTGCCGGCTGCAGTGGCGTAAAGGTGGTTCGCGCCATATTGCGCTGCAGGCTTTGTTGCAAGCGCAGCTTGTCCTGACGCCAGCCCTCAACCTGGGCGGCGATGTCAGGATGCTGCGCCAGCCAGTCGCTGACGGCCTGATGGCTGGCACTATCCAGTTCACCATCCAGCCAGGCGTGCAGCTGGTTCTCATCGGGCGGGATATTCATTTTAATCTCCTCAACGTCACCGGGGCCGGCAGGCCTTCGGTCATGTGCTGCAACTGTTTTCGCGCCCGCGACAACCGTGACATCACGGTGCCCAGCGGAATGTCCAGCGTGTCAGCCGCTTCCTGATAACGCATGCCTTCAACGTTAACCAGGAGTAGCAATGCGCGACTGTCAGCCGGCAGACGGGCGAACAGCGCCAGCATCTCATCGGCGATGGCGTGATGCTCAGCCGACTCGGCAAAGGGCTCGGCGCGGCTGAACAGCGTCATAATCGCCTGCCAGCGCTTGCGGCGGCGTTCGCCATCAATGAACTGATGCCAGAGAATGGAAAACAGCCAGGCACGCAGACTGCGCGTGTCATCGCGCGCCGCGTCCAGTGCTTTGACCAGCGTGTTTTGTACCAGATCCTCAGCGGCCATGCGCTCACGCGTCAGCCCCAGCGCAAAACGCTGCAAATGCGGCAGTAATGCGCGGATTTCGTCATCGCTCAATGCAGACATTATTTTTGCTCTCGCACCCGGTGCAGGCCGGTCATGCTACTCAGCACGCCATCACGTAAAATCAGACCATGCAGCAGCGCGGCAGCCAGATGGGCCAGGATCAGCGCGAACAGACTAAACGCCAGCAGCGAGTGTAACGGGCGCAGCACGGCATAACTTTCCACGCTAACCGGCAGCAGCGGCGGCAGCACCAGCCCCTCGCCAATTGTCACCGGAAACCCGCCTGCCGACAGCATTGCCCAGCCTACCAGCGGTTGCGCCAGCATCAGAAAATAGAGCGCCAGATGGGTCAAATGTGCCACCGTTTGCTGCCAGCCCGGCACCGACGCAGGCATGGCGGGCACACCATAGTAACGCCGCAGCCCGATACGCACGACCACCAGCAACGCGATCACCACGCCGAGCGGTTTATGTATCGCCAGCAACAGTGAATGGGCAGCCGAGATATCTGCCACCATCGCCACGCCGATAAATAGCATGGTCAGCACGGCCAGCGCCATCAACCAGTGTACGATGCGCAGCAGCGGATGAAACAGGGTTGTCTGATGACTCATGATTTTTTCTCCTGCTGGCGCGCCAGTTCAGCCGTGCGCAGATTGAAAGATTTTGCGTAAGCGGCGGAGCGCGCGTTGAGCAGCGGATCGTCCGAACCGCTGATGCCCTGCGGCAGAATCAGCGGATCGTAATTGATGTCATTGCAGCTGCCGCCCTGTTGCGGGCTGCTGTCACGCAGCGTCAGCGTACCGGCGACAACCTGCTGCCGATCGGCTGGCCACACCTTGCTGGCATCGTTCACCGCATCGCCGGGCTGGGCCACGCTGATCACCAGATCCCACTTCAGCGGTGCGGTCGCCAGCCGGTCGTGCAGGTCGCTCTGCAGATAATCCGGCTGCTGCTGCTGAACGGCGCTGATCGGCTGCCATGGCGTACGCGGTACCAGACTCCAGCGCACAAAGCGCGTTTCCCCCTGCGCATTGGTAAAGCGGAAGGCATTCAGACTGTTGTACTGCTCCTGTGCCCAGCTGGCGGCCAGTACGTGGGTTTTTACCCAGGCAAAGAACGGTTTAACTTCGGGATGGGCAACGGTAAACGCCATCAGCTTTTGCGCATCAGGTTTGCCGGTCTGCGGCAGCGGTCGACTGGCCTGCTGCTGATCGTAAAAAGCCTGCGGCGTACTGACCGGGAAAAACGGCAGCGCGTTCATGCCGGTACGCCACTGCTCGCCGTGCGCCAGCTGAAATTCCAGCGCCAGGCTGCGCACCGGCACGCCATAATCCGGCGCGTGCGGATTACCACCGGCAATGGCAAAGCGGCCAATCACCGGCACCGTACCCGGCTGGAAAACGCTGGCGCGTGACAGAAACGCCGCGTCGCCGCTGGAGGTAAAATCGCCGGTAACGCACACGCCCTTGGCATGATTGCGCCGGTATCCCGGATGCACACCGCTGTTTTGCTGCAGCGACTGCACCAGACTTTGCGCACTGAGGCGCTGCGGCGTCAGCCAGCCGCCTGCTGCAAGAAACAGCACCAGCAGTAATCCGGGAATAATGACCACCAGCAGTAACAACGGCAGATGTCTGACCGTAGGTTTAAAGTTCATCTTAGCCAACTCAGTAAGGGAAAGTGGGCATAAGACGAACCAGCGCGGCGTTTATTCCCGCGCGGTAAAAATTATTTTATGGCGAGCGCCGGCGTCCGGCGCGCATCGCGCACCGCAATGGCATGAATCATCAGCCCCAGCACGGACAGAATGGCCCCAACCCAGCCGGTGGACTGCCAGCCCAGCCCGGCGGAAATGGTGATGCCGCCGAGCCACGCCCCCAGCGCATTGGCAATGTTAAACGCTGAATGATTAAGTGCGGCCGCCAGGGTTTGTGCATCACCGGCCACGTCCATCAGCCGGATCTGTAGCACGCTTCCCAGCGCCACCATGGTGCCGACCAGCATCACGTTAAGCGCGCCCGCCAGCGCATAATGCGCGGCAAAGACAAACGCGCTCAATACCAGCAGCGACCACACCAGCACAATGCGGATGGTTTTCTCCAGCCCGCGATCGGCCAGACGTCCCCCGACAAGGTTGCCGATAATCATGCCAAGACCAAACAGCGCCAGTATCGCCGGTACCAGATTCTCCGGCAGGTGGGCCAGTTCCATCATGGTGGGTTTAACGTAACTGAATACCGAGAACATGCCGCCGCTGCCAATCGCGCCAATCGCCAGCGTCAGCAAAACCTGCTTGCGCGTCAGCGCCGAGAGCTCGCGCAGTGGACTGGCCTGCTTGTCACCGGCCACATTGGGAACCCAAAGCCACACCAGTAACAGCGTCAGCAGCGCCAGTCCGCCGACGATGGCAAACGCATCACGCCAGCCAAACCACTGGCCGATGGCGGTAACGGCAGGTACGCCAATCAGATTGGCGATGGTTAATCCCAGCAACACCATCGACACCGCCTGCGCGCGCCGCGCACGCTCCACCAGTCCTGCCGCTACCAGCGCCGCAACGCCAAAGAAGGTGCCGTGCGGAAAGCCCGCCAGAAAACGGGCCACCAGCATCGCAGGGTAGCCCGGCACGACAGCGCTCAGCAGATTACCCAGCGCAAACAGGCCCATCAGTGTCATCAGGAAATTACGCCGTGAAGCCCGCGCGCCGAGAATAGCCAGCAGCGGCGCGCCAATCACTACGCCGAGGGCATAAATGCTGATGAGATGGCCGGCCTCAGGAATGGTGACGTTCAGGCCTTTCGCCGCATCGGGCAGCAGGCCCATGATGACAAATTCACCGGTGCCGATGGCAAATCCACCGGTGCCCAGCGCGAACAGCGCTTTTGGCACGCTGTGACGCGGCAGCGAGGCCTCGTCCGGGAGCTGAGAGAGTTGAGGTTGTACTGATGACATGTTTTTTTCCGTACCGCAGGTGAAAAAAACAGCAAAGAGGCTGGCGACAGTGTCTGTTCACCAGCCTCTTTGCTGCGGGTTTTAGCGCGTCAAGCTTAGCGCATTTAAGGTTGAATCGGGTTCAACGAAGTCTTGAGCGCAACACGGTAACCGAAAAGCACCAGCAACGGGCGAAAGGGCAAAAGCTCAGGACGCGCTGAGTGCCTGCCGCGCCAGCAGCGCCGCGCCCACCATGCCGCCCTGGTGGGCAAACTCACCCGGCACCACCAGCGCATGCGCTGTGCTGCGCAACACGCAGCGCTGCACCGCATCATTAAGCGCAGTAATCAGCGGGGTGACCGAAGCCAGTCCGCCGCCTACCGCCACCCGCGACGCGCCGGTAATGTTAATGGTGTAGGCGAGCGGCTCACTCACCAGTTGCAGCCAGGCTTCTATCGTCTGCTGCGCCCGCGCTTCTGCCTGCTGCCAGCGGGCAATGATTTCCACGCTGCTGGCGCTTTCAGCGTGCAGCACCTGATGCAGCGTTTCCAGTCCGCGCGCGCCGCCGTAGGTGTCCAGACACCCTGTCTGGCCGCACGGACACGCCTGGCGCCGCACGCGCACGCGACGATGCGCCAGCGTCACTTCCGTGAGGGTAATCGGCCCGTGGCCCCATTCGCCGGTCAGCCCGTTTTGTCCGGTGATAATACGCCCATCCGCCACCAGACCTCCGCCCACACCGGAACCGAGAATCGCGCCAAACACCACTTTGTGCCCTTTGCCGCTGCCGGCCAGCGCCTCGGCGAGGGCAAAGCAGTCGGCGTCATTATGCGCGATCACCGGCCGCTGCAGCACCTCACCCAGTTCCCGTGCCAGATTACGCCGGTGAAAAGCCGGGATGTTGCTGGCAAACATTTCGCCGGTTTGCGGTGCCACAATGCCCGCCGTGGAGATGGCGACAGCCGCCTGGCTGCTGAAATGGTTATGCTGCCCGGCGATCATCTCGCTGACTCTGGCGCAAAATGCCTGCCAGTCCGTCGCCGGGATTTTTTGCTGATCGAGCAGCGTTAGCCGATCCTGTGCATCCATCACGCCAAGCTTGATAAAGGAGCCGCCCAAATCGAGGCAGATCACGGTTGAGTGCGGGTGAGTCATAAACGTTTATCCATTACATCGCGCAGGCCGTCGCCCAGCACATTAAAACCGAGCACGGTAATCAAAATCGCCAGTCCGGGAAATAGGGAGACGTAAATATTTAGCCCGAGAAAGTTGCGGCCATCGCTCATCATGGTGCCCCACTCCGGCATCGGCGGCTGCACGCCGAGCCCGAGAAACGACAGACTGGCGGCAGAAAGCACCACCGCGCCAGCCGTTAGCGTCGACTGCACAATCAGCGGGCCAATGGCGTTGCGCAGAATATAGTGCGTGATAATGCGCGGGTAACGCACGCCAAGCATATGCGCCGCTTCGATATACTCCATATTTTTCAGTCCCAGCGTCAGGTTGCGACTCAGACGTGCATACACCGGGATCGAGAACAACGAAATGGCGATCAGCATGTTTGTCAGCCCCTCGCCGAGCACGCTGACAATCAGAATCGCCAGTACGATGCCGGGGAAGGCGAAAATAATATCCATCAGCCACATGATCAGCGCATCAATTTTGCGTCCGGCCAGCCCCGAGATGATGCCGAGAGGAATGCCGATCGCCATCGAGATGGCTACGCTGAGGCTGACTTCAAACAGCGTGATGCGCGCGCCATAGATGACGCGGGCAAAAATATCGCGGCCGTAATCATCGGTGCCGAACCAGTGGGCAGCGGAAGGCGCCTGCAACGTGTTCAACAGATCCTGCTCGATGGGGTCCCAGTGAGTAATCAGCGGTGCGAAAAGGGCAGCCAGCACCACCAGCAGTACCAGCCCGCCTCCGGTCGTGATGGAAGGGTTGCCAAGCAAAAACCTCACGATCTGGCGGCGGCGCGCGGGCGGCGGCTGGAGAGACGTGTCGAAACTGTTCATCAGTCGAACCTTATTTTCGGGTTGAGCAGGCCAATCACTATCTCACCGACCAGATTCATCAACACCACGCCGGTTACTGCCACTAACGTTACGCCCTGAATCACCGGATAATCGCGGTATTTCACCGAATCCACCAGCAGGCGGCCAATACCCGGCCAGTTAAACACCAACTCTGTCACCACTGCACCTCCGATCAGGCTGCCAAAATTCAGGGCGACGATGGTGAC
Organism: gamma proteobacterium symbiont of Lampromicra miyakona; assembly: GCF_059730895.1. Taxonomy (NCBI): domain Bacteria; kingdom Pseudomonadati; phylum Pseudomonadota; class Gammaproteobacteria; species gamma proteobacterium symbiont of Lampromicra miyakona. The sequence continues at coordinate 596,599 of NZ_AP035933.1, forward strand.
AATCGGTATCAGCGCATTGCGCAGCGCGTGTTTCCAGTTAACGCTGGCCGACGATAATCCTTTGGCTCTGGCGGTACGGATATAGTCCTGACTGAGCACATCCAGCATGCTGGAGCGCGTCATCCGCGCGATCATCGCCATCGGGAGAATCGCCAGCGTCACGGTCGGCATCACATAGTTGCGCCACGAATCAGCGCCGAGTAGCGGCAGCCAGCCGAGCTGAACCGCAAAGTAGTTCATCGCCAGCAACGCCAGCCAGAAGTTCGCAATCGAGGCACCGGCAATGGTCAGTACCATGACGATCTGATCGGGAATGCGCTGTCGGTAAATGGCCCCGGTCATGCCCGCCGGCACGCCGATGGCAATTGCCAGCAGGTACGCCAGCGCAGCCAGCGACAGCGTGTACGGCAGGCGTTCGCTGATTTCGGTCATCACCGGACGCTGCGACTGCAGCGACAGCCCGAGATTGCCATGCAGCGCTTCACCGGCAAACCTGACGTATTGCAGCGGCAAAGGCTGATCCAGACCGAGCCGCACGCGCATACTGTCCACCGCTTCCTGCGGCGCTTCCGGGCCGGCCATCAGGCGTGCCGGATCGCCCGGCAGCGCGCGGATGGCGATAAACACGATGATCGACACACCGAAAATAATTAACGGCAGCGAGAGCACCTTTTTTGCGACATACGCTTTCATATCAATCAGCCATCAGCACTATTTCTTCACGGCATCACGGACCACAATCTGGCCGCCCGGTTGCATTGTCACGCCACTGATATTTTTGCGCGTCGCATACAGGTCGTCCTGATAGTAGAGCAGCACCTGCGGGGCGAGTCCGCTGATCCGCTGCTGTGCCTGGAAATAGAGCGCTTTGCGCTGGGCATCGTCGAGCGTGGAGGCGGCGCTATCGATTAGCTCATCGGTACGTTTGTCGCTGAAGAAGCCGAGGTTAGCCCCGCCGGGCGCAAAGCTGCTGCTGTGATACAGCGGACGCAACTGCAGATCCGAGCCGTACAGCCCCGAGGACCAGGACGCCAGCACCGCGTCCGTCCCCTGCGCGGCTTTCTCTTTGGCATCGGCAAACGCCGCTTTGGCCCATACGCCGCTCTCCATCTGGCGCACGCTGAGTTTGACGCCAATTTTGCTCCACATACCCTGCAGAACCTGCGCAGTGCGTGCGTCGGGTGCCTGCACGGCAATCGACATGGCGAAGCCGTCGGCATAGCCCGCTGCCTTAAGCAGGTCTTTGGCTTTCTGCACATCGTACGGATAGTCATGCAACGCTTTGTCGTAGTTGGCATCGACCGGCGCCAGCGGGGAATTGGCCGGCTGCGCATAACCAAACATCACCGCTTTTACCAGCGCCTGCTGGTCGGTCGCGAAGTTCAGCGCCTGGCGGACTCTGACATCGCTGAGGGCTTTACTCTGTGTATTGAGATCGATCCAGAATACCGCCGCGCCCGGCGACTGTTTTAACTGCACGCCGGGATTATTTTTTAACATGCCGGCAAATTGCGGCGGCACCGGGTTAATAATATCGACCTGACCGGATTGCAGCGCCATATTCATGACTGACGGCTCACTGCTCCAGGTCCATTTTATTTCGTCCGGCCCGGCAGACTTGCCCCAATAGTCCGGATTCTTCTGCTCCAGGACAAATTCACCGGATTTATACTGCGCCAGTTTATAGGGTCCGGTACCGTCGGCTTTATTATTGATAGTGCCGGCTTTGTCAGCTTGTGGACTCACTATTAATCCCGGACCGGAGGCCAGCACAGTTAAAAACGCCGGATTAATTTTCTTCAGTGTAAAGGTGACGGTTAAGTCATCTTTTTTCTGCACGTCCTGAATAAAGGTGCGAATTTTCCCACTTCCGGCAAGACCGCGCTTCGTATCCAGATGACGCTGAAAGTTTTCAACGACCGCATCGGCATTAAATGGCGTGCCATCGTGGAATTTAACGTTGGGACGCAGCGTAAATTCCCAGTGCAGTCCGCTGTCGTCGGCATGCCAGGAGAGCGCCAGGGCCGGCATGATTTTGCCATCGTCACCGAGCCGCGTCAGGCCTTCATACATCGGGTCCAGCACCGTGCCGGTAAAGGTCGCGGTCTGATTGCCCGGGTCCATGCTGCGCGGCGGTTCGTTTTGCATAATGACCAGCTGAGCAGCCAAAACCGATGCGCTGGAAAACGACGCCAGAATACCCGCGGCAAGTGTCAGTACCCTGAAATGCTTGAGTGTGCTTTGCATGAAGGCCTCAGTGAATCAGTGACAAAGAGTGAAGAGTCATTGCCCGGCAGGCAGCTGACCGTCAATGCACGCCATCGCCTGCCATACGCTTTGGTCATGTTAACGGCAGCAGAAGAACGGGCTCGACGCTATATAAGGCACACTCTGCAAACAAAAGCCAAGATGTCAGTTCATATATTTTACTTATAATTCGATCTGCATTCAGAAAATAAACTAAATACGCTTGAATTTGTTTTCACGGCTGATTATTGTCGGCCAAATACAGCCTGTGCCGTGAGAACTCTGATGCTTAATGCTCATCAGCAACAAATTCTGCGTTTATTAATTGCTTCGCATGGCATGAGCCGCACGGCAATTGCGGAAAAAATGAAGCTGAGTAAAGCCGCAATCAGCACATTAATCAAAGAGATGCTCAGTGCAGGATTACTGGAAGAGAGCATTCCGGAAAGTAACGGTCAGGGTCGTCCTTCGGTATTATTAAAAATGCGTGCCGACAGCGCCTATTTTCTCGGTGCGTCATTGCTCGGTGACGATGTGTATCTGGTGCTGACGGATATGCACGGTCGCATCCTGGCCAGCACCCACATGCCGCTGAATCCCGATCCTGCGCTGCTGGCTGGTGCGCTGGCCGCCGCCATCCCCGGTCTGCTTGCACAAAAAGGCATCTCCGCCGACCAGCTTATCGGGCTGGGCGTCACGCTTTCCGGCTTTGTGGATGAAAACCAGGCGGTGTGCGTTCAGTCTGCCCTGCTGGGCTGGAAAAACGTCCCGCTGGCGGCACTGCTTAACGCGCAAACCGGTCTGGAGGTGTCACTGGAAAACGATGCCAAAGCTCTGGCGGTCAGCGAAAAGATTTTCGGCGTGGCGAAAAAGGCACGGAATTTCACCCTGATTTCCCACGGCGACGGCATTGGCTCCGCGCACTTCTTTCAGGGGCAGCTGCACCGCGGCGCGCACGGTGGGGCCGGTGAAATTGCTCACTGTACCGTAGAGCCCGGCGGGCGTCCGTGCCGCTGCGGCAAACGCGGCTGCCTTGATACGCTGGCATCGCTCACTGCGATGCGTGAAAGCATGCGTGACAAACAGCTGCCCTGCACCAGCGTTGCCGAACTGGAAGCGCTGGCGGTAAAAGGCAATAGCGCCGCGATCGCAATTCTGCACCAGGCAGGTGACGCACTTGGCCTCGCCATCGCCAATATCATTCAGATGAACGATCCGGAGATGATTGTCATCGCCCATCAGCCGGATGCGTTCGACGGCCTGCTCAGAACCGTGGTGATGCAGGCGGTAGATAGTCACGTGTTGCCTTCAATCATGGGCAAGACGCCCATCGCCAGCATGGCGATTGATCAGTTCAGCTGGGCCCGCGCCGCAGCCAGTGTGGCGGCTTACCGTTTTATCGTTCACTTACCCGACTAGCGGAGTCTGTTATGCGCATTGCCTATGGTGGAATTCATACTGAATGCAGTACCTGGAATCCGGTGCTCAATTACGCCGACGACTTCCGCATCGTGCGGGGTGAAGCGATGACGACCAATCCCTATTTCGCCTTTCTGCAGGATTACGCGGCCGAATTTCTGCCGACATTTCACGCCCGCGCCATTGCCGGTGGACCGGTGGCACGTGTGACCTATGATGCCTTCAAGCAGGAGTTTCTCCGTCGGCTCGAGGCGTATTTGCCCGTGGATGGCGTTTACCTGGCGATGCACGGCGCGGTTTATGTCGAAGGGATGGAAGACGCGGAAGGCGACTGGATTAGCGCGACGCGCGAGCTGGTCGGGCCCGATTGTCCGATTAGCGTCAGCTACGATCTGCACGGCAATGTCTCGCAGCGCATCATCGACGCGATCGATATGTTTTCAACCTACCGCACGGCACCGCATATCGATGTGGAAGAGACCATGCGCCGCTCCGTCTCAATGCTGGTCAATAGCCTGCAAAGCGGCATCCGACCGGGTGTGGTGTGGGCACCGATCCCCGTGGTGCTGCCAGGCGAGCGCACCAGCACGGAAGATGAACCGGCCAAAAGCCTTTACGCCAGCCTGCCCGGGATTAACGCACTTGAACATATCTGGGATGCTTCGCTGATGGTTGGCTATGTCTGGGCGGATGAGCCACGCGCCACGGCGGCAGCCATCATGACCGGTACCGATGCCGATGTGCTGTCTGAGCAGGCGGCCAAACTGGCGCTGGCTTACTGGCAGGCGCGTGAGCAATTTGTGTTTGGCTGCGTGACCGGCAGTACTGAAGAGTGCGTACGCATGGCGATTTCCAGCCCTGGAGGACCGGTGATTCTCGCCGACTCCGGTGATAACCCGACCGGCGGCGGCGTGGGCGATCGGGCCGATGTACTGGCCGAGCTGCTGCGGCAAAATGCGCAGGATGTCATCGTTGCTGGCATTACCGATAAACCGGCCACGGAGGCGGCCTTCGCCGCGGGCGTCGGGGCCCGGCTCTCCCTGACTATCGGTGCCACGCTGGATCCTGCCGGCGGCAAAGTCAGCGGCGAGTTTGACGTGTTGTTGCTGAGTGATGATGCCCGTTCGGTTGCCCGTCAGGCGCTGCTGAAGATTGCAGGCATTACCGTGGTGGTTGCCGATCGGCGTCGTCCTTATCACAACCTGGCGGATTTCGCCCTGCTCGGACTCGATCCGCGCCAGGCAAAAATTGTGGTGGTAAAATCCGGTTACCTGTCGCCCGAGCTGGCGCCGATTGCCAATCCCAACCTGATGGCGCTGTCGGAAGGGGTGGTCGATCAGTATGTTGAACGGCTGGTGCGCAAGCGCAAGCTGCAGCCGGCTTATCCGTTCGATACCGATTTTACCTTTGTGCCGGTCAGCACCCGCTCGGCGCGCTTTGTGGCGGCACAATGAATCGCGCTAACCCGCCGGTGCTGAGCATCGAAAATCTCACCGTCGCGTTTCGCAGCGATGACCGCTGGCGTGAGGTGGTGAAAAACGTCTCTTTTACCCTCGGGGCCGGTGAAACGCTGGCGATCGTCGGTGAGTCGGGCTCAGGCAAAAGCGTTACCTCGATGGCGATCATGCGCCTGGTGAATAGCCGTCACGCACGTATCAGCGGCAAAGTGCTGCTGAACGGCGTGGACTTGCTCACGCTGAGCGAACGTGCAATGCGCGACATCCGCGGCAATGCCATCGCGATGATATTCCAGGAGCCGATGACCAGCCTTAATCCGTCGTTCACTATTGGTCATCAGATTGCTGAGGCGCTGATCGCACACCGCAAAATCAGCGCACGCGCAGCCCGCGAAGAGACTATCCGGCTGCTGGAGAAAGTGCGTATTCCCAACGCGGCCAAACGCTTCAGTGACTACCCGCACCACTTTTCCGGCGGCATGCGTCAGCGTGTGATGATCGCCATGGCGCTGGCGCTGCGTCCAAAACTGCTAATTGCTGACGAGCCGACCACGGCGCTCGACGTCACGATTCAGGGTCAAATCCTTGACCTGATCAAGACCCTGCAGGAGGAGGAAGGCACCGCCGTGCTGTTCATCACCCACGATATGGGCGTGGTGGCAGAAGTCGCCGATCGCACGCTGGTGATGTATCAGGGCGCGATGGTGGAAACCGGCAGCACCGCCGCGATTTTTTCAGCCCCGGCGGCAGAGTATACCCGCACGCTGATTGCGACCGTGCCGCAGCTGGGTGCCATGCGCGGCATCGATGGACCGCGTAAGTTTGCGCACAACGGCGAAGCGCCGGTGGCGCAGGCGCGGCAGGCGCCGCAAGGGCAAACGCCGCTGCTGTCGGTGAAGAACCTCAGCACGCGCTTCAGCATTCATGAAGGGCTGTTCAGCCGTAAAACCGGTGCGGTGCACGCCGTGGAGAATATCTCGTTTGATTTGCTGCCGGGTGAAACATTGTCGCTGGTCGGCGAATCCGGCTGTGGTAAATCCACCACCGGCCGTTCGCTGACGCGGCTGGTGCAGCCGACCTCCGGGCAGATTGCTTTTGATGGCAGCGACGTGCTGACCCTCTCCCGGCAAGAACTGCGCAAGCTGCGTTGCGCCATGCAGATGATTTTTCAGGATCCGTTTGCCAGCCTTAACCCGCGCATGTCGGTCCTTGAAGCCCTCACCGAACCTTTTTTACAGCATCGGCTGGGCAGTAAGGCCGCCGCACAGAACAAAGCGGCCGAACTGATGACGCGCGTTGGCCTGCCCGCAACCATGCTGAAACGCTATCCACACGAATTTTCCGGCGGCCAGCGTCAGCGCATCTGCATTGCCCGTGCGCTGATGCTCGATCCGAAAATGATCATTGCCGACGAGTCGGTGTCCGCCCTTGATGTCACCGTGAAAGCGCAGATCATCAATCTGCTGCTCGATCTGCAACACAGCCTGAATCTGTCGTATCTGTTTATCTCACACGATATGGCGGTAGTAGAGCGTATCAGCCATCGTGTGGCGGTGATGCTGCTGGGAGAGATTGTTGAGATTGGACCGCGCGCGGCTATTTTTGAGAATCCGCAGCACCCTTACACACAAAAACTGCTCGCGTCGGTGCCAGTGCCCGATCCGGCGCGCCGCCATTTAAAACGGCACGTGGACGTCAGCGAGCTGAAGAGCCCGGTGCGTGCCAATGGATTTGTGCCGGAAACACGGCATTATCAGGAAGTGAGCGCCGGACACTGGGTGATGCGGTAAAATGCTGGTATAAGTGCCGATGATATTCTGGTTTCATTTACCGGACATCAGGCCAGACGCCACGGCGAAGGAAATCAACGTGACACGTCATAACCATTATGGTCAGCCCATCGGTTTTGCCTTACCGGACTGGCAACCCGCCAGCTATCCGCCAGCAGAAAATCTGTCAGGGCGCTTTTGTCAGCTTGCGCCATTGCAGTTGAGCCACAGCCAGGCGCTGTTTACGGCATTTTCACTCGCCCCAGACGATCGCGACTGGACCTGGCTGGGCGCCAGCCGGCCACAGTCATTGATTGAGATGGAGAGCTGGATTGAGCATAAAATCAGCGATCGCCAGCTGGTGTGTTATGCCGTCATGGACAGACATCAGCGTGCCGTGGGTGTGGTTTGTTTTGCCAGTATTGATATGCAGAACGGCGCGATAGAAATCGGTCACGTCACCTGGTCACCGCTGATGCAGCGTAACGTCATGGGTACGGAAGCCTTGTTCCTGTTGCTGCGCCAGGCATTTGCGCTGGGCTATCGTCGCGTTGCATGGCGCTGTGATTCGTTAAACCTGGCTTCACGCCGGGCTGCCGAGCGCATTGGTTTCACCTTTGAAGGACGCTTTCGCCAGGCCATGACGCGTAAACAGCGCAATCGCGATACCGACTGGCTCTCAATGATTGATGGTGAATGGCCTGTTGTTCAGCAGGCACTTACAGCCTGGCTGGCACCAGACAATATGGATGATAACGGGTGCCAGCGGCGGACGCTGGCCGCGTTTTTCACTTCATCAGCACCTGGAACTGCGGATTAAACTCATCAAAAATTGGCAGAGCCGCTGCGCCGAGAGCGGCGGTGTCGCTGCCGGTCATGCCGGTCTTGAGTCGCGTGCCGGTCAGATAGCGGCCGCGCACCGATTGGTAGAGCGGCGGCAGGCGCTGGATAATTTTATCCAGCAACACTGCTGGCATCATGCCGCCGATAATCACGCTCTCGGCATCAAAGATACATTCCAGCATGTTTATACCCTGGCGCAGCGGCGTAAGCACAGTATCAATCCAGCGATCAAACAGCGCCGGATCAACCTGCAGTAAATCTTCCGGCAGCGCGCTCATCGGGTCGAGCCCGCAGAATTCGTAAGCGGCCTGCAGCGAAACATAACGCTCCAGGCAGCCATGATTGCCGCAGTAACACTCACGTCCACCGGGTTCCACCACCACATGCCCCACTTCACCGGCGTTGTGCGCATGGCCGCTGTACACATGGCCATCCATGATGATGCCCGCGCCCAGGCCCGTACCAATATACAGATAAATAAAGGAATTAAGATGACGCGCCACGCCGTGAAAGCGTTCGCCAATCGCCGCGACGGTGGCATCATTCTCCAGCGTCACCGGCAGTCCACTCATCTCAGCAAGACGCGCAGCGATATCAACATCCTCCCAGCCGTGCAGCGTGGTCGGCCCCATTGACGAGATACCCTCCACACCAAACGGCCCCGGCATCACCACGCCAATACCCAGCACTTTTTGCCAGCGCGGCCCGGTCTGCTGTTTGATCTCCGCCAGCACCCCGGCAATGCGCGCTAATGTGGCATCCGGCTGCGGTTTTTGCACCATAATAAGGCGGCGAAAATGGATTTCACCGGTGAGGTCCACCAGCACAATCAGTAGCGTCTGATGGTCGAGATGGATGCCGATGGAAAACGCACTGGCTGGATTCAGCGTCACCGGAATCGCCGGCTGACCGCGGCCCTGCTTGCGCGGCTGACGGCTGGTGAGCAGTTCCGCCTGCTCCAGTTCAGCGACGATATTCGAGACGGTTTGCGGTGTCAGCGCCGTCAGCCGCGCCAGCTCGGCACGGGTCAGCTCACCGTGCAGGCGTATCGCTTCGATAATCACCCGACGATTGTGCGCGCGCGCATGTTCCAGATTGGTTCCCGACGTTTTCATCCTGCTCGCTTCCCTCTTTTAACCACCGCTGCGGACCGCCGCCTCAATATCTATGATCGGACACACATTTTACAACCTGTTTACCTGACAGCGGCAAAAATCTGTGCAAAGTAGTGTCGGATGGCAGCGTTGTTTTCTGCCCTGGCACGTCCCTTGCTTTAGCTCACTGCTGTCAGCCACTGCGCGCTGGCAATCTGTGCGCGATATTAAATCAATCAAATTGATTTAATTAAACACCCTCTACTGCATGAAGGCGAGAACGCAATGAAAAATCAGATGAAAGGTTGTTTTGCCGCCGTACTGTTCGCCTGCGCGGGCAGCGCGGCAGCGGCTACCACTACGCTCAACGCCCTGTTTATGACGCAGGCGGCCTACAGTGAAAACGATATCCGCGCCATGACGCAGGCGTTTCAGACAGCGCACCCGGACGTGCAGGTCAATCTCGAGTTTGTTCCTTACGAAGCGCTGCACGATAAGATCGTCGCGGCACGCGGCGCGGGCGGCAATGGTTACGATGTGGTGCTGTTTGATGCCATCTGGCCGGCGGAATTCAGCAAGTTCGACCTGTTGCAGGATGTCAGCAGCCGTATCAGCGCAGATGAAAAAGAGAAAATCTTCCCCGGCGCAATGAACACCGTGGTGTTCAAAGGCAAAACACTAGGCATGCCGTGGATCCTCGACACCAAATATCTCTACTACAACAAAGCGATGCTGGAAAAAGCCGGCATCAAAGATCTGCCGCAAACCTGGCAGCAGGTGATGGATGATGCGCGCATCATTAAGCAGAAAAATATCGTTAAATATCCGCTGGTATGGAGCTGGTCACAGGCGGAAGCGCTGGTGTGTGACTACACCACGCTGGTCTCCGGCTTCGGCGGCAAATTCTATAACAACGGCAAGCTCGATTTCTCTACGCCAGCCTCGCTGCAGGCGGTGAAGCTGATGAAAAACTCGCTCGATGAGGGCCTGACCAACCCGGCTTCGCGCGAATATCTGGAAGAGGACGTGCGCAAAGCCTTTTCCAACGGCGATGCGGCTTTCGCGCTCAACTGGACCTACATGTACAACATGGCCAACGATGCCAAACAGAGTAAAGTCGCCGGCCAGGTTGGCATCATGCCCGCACCCGGCGATGCGCCCAATCGTTTCGGCGCGGTCAACGGTTCGATGGGTCTGGGCATTGCCAAAGGCAGCAGCCATCCGGAGCAAGCGTGGCAGTACATCAGTTACATGACTTCGCAGCCGGTACAGAATAAATACGCCACGCTCAGTCTGCCGATCTGGAAAAGCTCCTATCAGGATCCCGCGGTCAGTAAGAATCAGGAGAGCCTGATCGCTGCTGCCGACAAATCGCTGAATGTCATGCTGTCGCGTCCGGAAACCGCTGATTACTCACGTCTCTCCAACACCCTGCAGCAGCAGCTGCAACAGGTTCTGGTCGGCAGCGCGACACCGGAAGCGGCCATGCAGGCGGTAGACAAAAGTGCGGCGCGTCTGCGTTAAGGGGTCAGTATGCTGAGTTTGCGTCAACGCGAACAACGGCAGGCATGGGTGCTGCTGGCACCCATGCTACTGGTGATGCTGTTGCTCACCGCCTGGCCGCTGCTGCGCACTATCTGGCTGAGTTTTACCGATGCCGCGCTGATTGGCAGCGGCGGTGAAGCGCCGCAATGGATTGGCCTGGAAAACTATCTCTATGCCATTACCGATGCGGATTTTCAAACCTCGCTGTGGCGCACGCTCTACTTCACCGTGGTGTCAGTAGCGATTGAAGGCGTCATCGGCGTGCTGGTTGCGCTGCTGCTCAACCAGAAATTCGCCGGACGTAACGTGTTGCGCGTGCTGGTGATTCTGCCGTGGGCGCTACCAACCATTGTGAACGCCATGATGTGGCGCCTCAATTTCAATCCGGACTACGGCAGTATCAACGCCCTGCTGACACAACTCGGTATCATCGATGGCTACCGCAGCTGGCTGGGGTCGCCGGCTTCCGCGCTCAACGCGGTAATGTTTGCCGACATCTGGAAAAACTATCCGCTGGTGACATTGCTGGTGCTGGCGGCGCTGCAGTCGGTGCCGGAGGATCTCTACGAAGCGGCGCGGCTGGATGGCGCATCGGCATGGCGGCGTTTTCGTGCCATCACCTTTCCGGCGATTGTTGGCTCGCTCAGCGTGGCGCTGGTGTTACGCACCATCGACGCCTTTAAGATCTTCGACATCATCTATGTAATGACGCGCGGCGGTCCGGTCGACAGCACCAAAACGCTGAGCTTTTACGTCTATCAGGAATCATTCAGCTACCTGCGCGCCGGCAGCGGTGCGGCTTATGCCATGTTAATGACGCTGCTGTGCGCAGTGCTGATCACCCTTTACATGCTATTACTGTGGCGGCAGCGCCGTCGGGGAAGTGCCTATGAAGGTTAAACTGCGTACCTGCGCTAAATACGCGGCGGCGCTGCTGGTGGCGCTCTCCGTCGTGGCTCCGATGGGCTGGCTGTTTCTGATGAGCGTCAGCGCCACCAGCGATCTGACACGCGTGCCGCTGGAGTGGCTGCCGCGCCAGTGGGATTTCAGCCGCTACGGCAGGCTGATCTCGCTGGAACCCGGCCAGCCCGGCGCGCTGTTCCTGCATGCGCTGGGTAATAGCCTGCTGGTGGCAACCGGCGCAACGCTGGTGTGCCTGCTGCTGGCGATCCCGGCGGCGTTCAGCTTCTCGCGCTATCGCGGCCGTGACGGCTGGCTGTTCGCGTCTCTGGCCATCTATATGGTGCCGCCGGTGGCGTTTGTGCTGCCGCTCTACTTTCTGCTGCAGCAGTTCGATTTGCTTAACACCCGACCCGGTTTGATCATCGTGTACTGCTCGCTGATTTTGCCGTTTCTCACCTGGATGCTGAAAAACCAGTTTGATGCCCTGCCGCAGGATATCGAACAGGCCGCGCGTCTTGATGGTCTGCGCGTCTGGCAAGTGCTGCTGCGCATTACGCTGCCGCTGGCGAAACCGGTGCTGGGCGCGGCGGCGCTGTTTGGCTGGCTGCTGGCGTGGGATGAATTTTTCTACGCCCTGCTGTTCACCAGTAACATCGCCGCGCAAACCCTGCCGGTCACCATTGCCGGCTTTACCGCAGGCCGCGCCACCGACGATGGGCTGATTGCCGCCGTCGGTATTCTGGCGTCGGTTCCTCCTCTCTTTATCGCTATCTGGCTGCAAAAAACGCTGGTCAGCGGCCTTGCCAGTGGCGGGAGCAAAGGATGATGAGCAACAAGGAAGCCCGCGCCACGCTCTACGTGGTGGGCAATATCAATGTCGATGTCATCATGGGTACGCTGGACAGCTGGCCGCAGCGCGGCACCGAAGTGATGCTGCAGCACAGTGAGCTGCGTCCTGGCGGTTCGGCGGGCAACTGCGCGCTGGCGCTGGAAGCGATGCAGGTGCGCCATCGCGCCGTCGCTAATCAGGGTGATGACGGCCTCAGCGCATGGCTGGCGAGCCATTTTCCGCACAGCGCGGCGCACTGGACGCGCTACCCCTGCGAAACCTCGCTCACCGTTGGCGTCACGCACTCCGATCACGAGCGATCGTTCCTCAGCAATCTCGGTCACATTGTGCGGCTCAGCGCGCAGGACGTGTTGAGCCAGCTCCCGGCGCAAGCCAGCAGCGGCGATATCGTGCTGTTGTGCGGCACGTTTCTCTGCCTGCAACTGTATGACGACTATCCGCAGTTGCTGGCCGAACTGCATCAGCGCGGGTTTATCACCGCCGTCGATACCGGCTGGCCGCCGCAGGGCTGGAGCGATGAGGTACGCGTGCAGATCGCCCGCTGGCTGCCGCAGTGCGACTGGCTGCTGCTCAATGAAGTCGAAACGCTCGGGCTGAGTGGCGCAGATGATCTGCACACCGGTGCGCACCAGCTGGCGCAACGGCTCAGCGGGCGCGGCGGCTGCGTGGTGAAATGCGGTGCGCAGGGCGCGGGCTGCTGGCAACGTCAGCACAGCCTGCAACAGACTGGTCGCGCGGTCGCGGTGGTCGACACCATCGGTGCCGGCGACAGCTTTAACGCCGGCTTTCTCACCGCGCTGCTGCATCAGCAGGATCTTGCCACCGCGCTGCAATGGGGCATTGCGGTGGCCTCACTGGCAATCAGCACGCAGCCACGTCGCTATCCCGACTGGCAACAACTGCAACTATGCGCACAGGAGTTTTAAATTATGGCCGGAGTTGAACTCGTTAAAGTGGCCAAGCGCTACGGTAAACAGTCGGTGCTGCATCCGCTCGACCTGACCATTCCCGACGGCAGCTTTACCGTGCTGGTTGGCCCGTCCGGCTGCGGCAAGTCGACGCTGCTGCGCCTGCTCGCCGGACTGGAGAGTCTCTCCGACGGCGCGATTCTGATGGATAAAGTGCAGATTAACGATCGCGATCCCGCCGATCGCGACATTGCGATGGTGTTTCAGAGTTATGCGCTTTATCCGCATCTGACGGTGGCCGAAAACCTGGCGTTTCATATGCAGGTGAAAAAGGTACGTCGCGATGAGCAACAGCAGAAAATCGCGCGCATCGCCGCGATTCTTGGCATAGATAAGCTGCTGCAGCGCTACCCGCGCGCGCTCTCGGGTGGGCAGCGTCAGCGCGTGGCGATGGGCCGCGCCATGGTGCGTAATCCGCAGGTGTTTCTGTTTGACGAACCGCTCTCTAACCTTGATGCCCAGCTGCGCATGGAGCTGCGCGCCGAGATCAAGTCGCTGCATCAGCGTTTCAAAACCACCATGGTGTATGTCACGCACGATCAGGTAGAAGCGATGACGCTGGCCGACCAGATTGTGGTGATGAAAGAGGGACGCATCGTGCAACAGGGCGCACCGCTGGCGATCTACGATCGTCCGGCAGATACCTTTGTGGCGCGTTTTATTGGTTCGCCGCCTATGAACCTGTTACCGGCACAATTGCTGACGCATGACGGCGTGCCGGGCGTGCAGTGTCAGGACTGGTGGCAGCCGCTGCCCGCGCAGTGGCAGGCGGTGGCACGGGAACGTGAAGGCGCTGCCGTGACGCTGGGGGTGCGCCCGTACGATCTGTGCGAAGTGCAGGACGGCGCGCCTGCGAGGGTGAACGTGGTGGAGATTACCGGGGAATCAACCCTGCTGCACCTTGACTGGCACGGTCATGCGCTGCACATGCAGATGGCCGGACGGCATGCGGCCAGCAGTGGTGCGACGCTGCGCATCGGTTTCAATCCGCAAAAAATCCATCTGTTCGATGCCGAAAGTGGTTTACGCCTGGCGGAAAAGTAAGCGCGGTGCGGTTTTCAGGTGCCGGGGCGCATCAATGCGCACCCGGCTCAAAGACCTGTTATTACCTTGCAGGGTCAGCGTTTACGGTGACCAGACGGGCTGACTTTTTCCCCGGCGTCAACCTTCAGCCGTCACCGGCTGGAACGTCCGACGGTTGACGCTGGTCAGCACCACCAGCAGTGCCATCATCAGCAACTCCACCGCCAGCGTACCGCTGATGGCTGCCAGATGATTACCATGCTGATTGATCTGGGTGAACACGCCGCCGAGCAGCATCGGTCCCAGTCCCAGCGCCGATTGCTGCACGGTGGACAGCACCGCACTGCCTGCGCCGGCCTGATGATGCGGCACCCCACTCATGCCAATCCGGTAGAAGGTGCTGACAATAAACGACTGGCCAAAGCCAATCAGCGCGGTGGCCGGAATCAACGTAGCAATGCCCACCTGCGGCCACTTCAGCTGCAGCGTCGCGATCAGCGCCACCAGGCCGACCATCTGAATCGCACAGCCAGACAGTAACGTGGCACGTTTACCATAGCGCTCAACCATGCGGGTAGTACGCATTGAGCCGATAAAATAGGCCGCGCCCAGGGCAATAAACGCGTTGCCGGACTGGAAAGCGGTCATGCCGATGCCGGATTGCAGCGTCAGCGCCACCGCGAACATAAAGCCGCTCCAGCAGGAGAAAAACAGCACCGCCAGCGTCAGACCAAAACGCACGCTGGAGAGACGCAGCAGCGAGGGCGGCAGCAGCGGCGATCCGCCAGCGGCTTCCAGTCGCAGCGCGCTGTGGCGCAGTCGATGCAGAAACAACGGAAACAGCGCCAGCAGTAACAGGCACGGCCACGACCAGTGCAGCAGCGGCCCCAGTGCCAGGGCCAGCATCAGACAGCCAATCGCGCCAGCCAGCAGCAGCGTACCGCTCACATCCACCGGCACGCGCTTGAGGTTATGCGTTTCCGGCACGAAGCGGCGCGCGGTTAGCAGGACGAACAGGCAGATCGGCAGGTTGATGAGAAACACGCTGCGCCAGCCGTAGCCGCCAATATCGGCTTTGATCAAAAAACCGCCCAGCACCTGGCCAATAATAAAAGCCAGCCCGCCGATACCGCCGTACAGGCCAATCGCCCGCGCATGTGCCCTGCCCTGCAGCGTAACGTGCAGCGTGGCGAGAATCTGCGGCACCATAAAAGCGGCACCGACGCCCTGCAGCGCGCGCGCAAACATCAGCATGCCGACGCTGTTAGCGATGCCGCACAATAATGACGCAATGCCAAAGATCCAGACGCCAGCCAGAAACACGCGACGGCGGCCAAAGTTATCGCCCAGGCGTCCGCCCATCGCCAGACAAATAGCAAAAGCGATACCGTACACCGCCACGATCAGCGCCAGCGCGATCGGCGAGGCACGCAGCGATTGCGCCATCGCATCCAGCGCGACGTTGACTATGGAAAAGTCGATCATCGGCAATAGCTGCCCGGCCAGCAGGACCACCAGTCCTGCACGTTGAAGTTGCGATGTCTGCATAGCGTTAACCTTGTTTTTAGTTTCACTACGGCATAGCATCACCTAACCATTAAACGGGTACCAGTTCTTGATTATCATGGTATAAATTCTACCCGTCTCGTCTGGAGAGCTGCTGATGAGCACCGCGCAAACCCTTACCCCCGCTGAGCTGAACAACCGTAAATTACTCGGTACCTTTTTACGTACGCGCCGTGAGAGCCTTGATCCTAACCGCCTCGGTTTACCGCGTATGCGTCAGCGCCGCACGCCGGGTTTACGCCGTGAAGAGGTGGCGCAGCTGGCGGATGTCGGCGTCACCTGGTACACCTGGCTGGAACAGGGGCGCGATATCAAAGCCTCCACCAAAACGCTGACGGCCATCGCCAGCGCCCTGCAATGCAATGATGTTGAGACGCAGCATCTTTTCTCGCTGGCCGGACACACCCTGCCATCGACGCGCGTCGCCGCTGCCTGCTGCAAACTCGCCGGACATAATCAGCAAATGCTGGATGCCATTCAGCTGCCGGCGATCATCGAAACGCCGCGCTTCGATATCCTCGGCTATAACCAGGCGTGGTGTGCACTGATGGGCGTCGATTTAGCCCAGATCGCGCCGGAAGATCGCAACTGTATCTGGCTGGCGTTCAACCATGCCGGCTGGCGCAACGTGATGACCGACTGGGACGAAGTAATGCCACAGATGGTGGCGATGTTTCGCGGTCAGATGGGCGAGCATCTGGGCGATCCGCACTGGGAGAGCTTCCTGGCGCGATTGCTGAACAGTTCCGATGAGTTCGCGCACACCTGGCAGCGCTACGAACTGGGCAAGGTAGAAAACCGCGTGAAACGCTTTTACCGTGCCGAAGTGGGCGAAATGACCCTGCGCCAGAACAACTGGTGGTCGGCGTCACGCAACGGCGACCGCCTGCTGGTGTATGTGCCGGATGATGCCGCCAGCGCAGCGGCGCTGCAGCAGTTAACGGCGCGCTGAATCCTGCCGCTTTCTTAGCATGTCAGGCTGAAGGTGTTTATACGTTGTATCGACATCATCACGGCTATACAATGTATACACATCCTTCGGAGGCCTGTTATGACGACCGTCACCTTAAAGAAATGGGGCAACAGTCCCTCGATTCGCATCCCATCCAGCGTGATGCAATCCGCGTCGCTCAGCGTGGACGATAAACTGGAACTCAGCGTTGAAGATGGCAAGCTGATCCTTGTGCCGCTCAGGGAAAAGGTGTATTCACTGGACGCTCTGCTGGACGAGATCACCGACGATAACGTCCATGATAAAATTGATTTTGGACCTTCAGTGGGCAAGGAAAGAATCTGATGGTGTCACGTTTTGTTCCCGATGCAGGCGATCTCATCTGGCTGGATTTTGATCCCACCCTTGGCCATGAACAGGGCGGCCATCGTCCTGCGGTTGTGCTGAGTCCCTTTGCCTATAACAACAAGGTCGGCATGTTGTTGTGCGTCCCGTGTACCACCCAGGTCAAAGGCTATCCTTTCGAAGTTTCCCTTGTCGGTAGCCGTGATAGTGTGGCGCTGGCCGATCAGGTCACCTCCATCGACTGGCGCGCCAGAA
Organism: gamma proteobacterium symbiont of Lampromicra miyakona; assembly: GCF_059730895.1. NCBI lineage: Bacteria > Pseudomonadati > Pseudomonadota > Gammaproteobacteria > gamma proteobacterium symbiont of Lampromicra miyakona. The sequence continues at coordinate 613,835 of NZ_AP035933.1, forward strand.
AAGTGGTGAAAAAAAGCCATGTGACCGCCGAGGAACTGAGTGAGATTCGCGCTAAAGCTAAAGCGCTGATTGGCTGACGTCCGTTATCTTTGCCATCGCCACCGATAAGAATGTCCTGCGCTATCCCCAACCTTATTTATCCTGACTATGCTTATCAGACGATAATAAATTCAGGAGAGCGCATGAAACTACTTTATTTCGTTTCGCTTATTGCTGCAGCCGGTTATTTACTGGCTTTCTTACCTAAACTGCGCACCCGTCGCGAGCCTGTGGCTTATTGGGGGTGCTGGGCTTATTTAGGTCTGAACGCGGTATATTGGGCAGTATTTGCGTTTCGCTATTATTTTCTGCGCTAACCGTGGTAACGTCATGAAGGAGTTATGTTATGTCAGAAAACAATCGCGATCGGATGCCCTATTTACTCTATTTTTCCCGTCAGCGTTTACTGGTGGAAAATATCGACGGCCATATCGTTGATATTGGCGGTGCGGAAAGAGTGGGCGATCGTTATCGCTGGCAGCTGGATGGTAAAGATGCCGGGGGAGAAACGGAGCAGGAAGTGGACGAATTACTGGCCGAGGTGGAAAAACACCTGAGCTTTTTGTTCGTCGATGGCCAGTTTACCAGCCTGCCCGATGTCAGTGCTGATTATGGCGATCGGCTGGATAACGCGCCCTCACGGCAAATTGCACTACCCGAGCTCAACGACCGCGATGAAGATATCGTGCGTTAAGCCACAGAAGCAGGCTGCCGTCAGGCAGCCTGTCAGCACTCAGGCCGCCGGTGTGGTACTGGCCATACCGGGCACCAGAATCACTTTGCGGCAATCCTCTTTGCGTTTTTCAAAGATTTCATAGCCGCGCGCGGCCTCTTCCAGCGGCATATGGTGCGTCACAATCTCTTCCGGCGTCAGCAGCCCTTGCTCAATCAGCGACAGCAGGCGCGGTAAATAAGCCTGCACATGCGTCTGGCCCATTTTAAACGTCAGTCCTTTATCGAATGCATCGCCAAACAGGAAGCCGTGGATAAAGCCGGCATACACGCCCGGCACGCTGACCACACCTCCACGGCGCACCGCCGCAATGCACTGCCGCAGCGCCTTCCCGCTGCTGCCCTCCAGCTTCAGATTACTCATCACCGTTTCCGTCAGGCTGCCCTTGGCTTCAAAACCTACCGCATCGATTACCGCATCAACGCCCCGGTGGCCCTGGGTATGATCAATGATCCAGCCAGCAGGATCGTCGATTTCGTCAAAATTGATCGGCGTAACCCCATAACGCTGGCGGGCAAACTCCAGTCGATAAGCGTTGTGGTCAATCATAAAGATCTCTTCCGCCCCAACCAGGCGCGCGCAGGCGGCGCTCAGTAACCCGACCGGGCCGGCGCCAAAAATGGCGACGCTGGAGCCTTTATCCAGTCCGGCATTTTGCACTGCCTGCCAGGCGGTGGGCAGGATATCGGAGAGAAACAGCACTTTCTCATCCGGTAGCGCCAGCGGCACTTTAAACGGCCCGACATTGGCTTTTGGCACCCGTACATATTCCGCCTGGCCGCCCGGCACGCCGCCGTACAGTTTGCTGTAGCCAAATAACGCTGCAGGCGGGGTAATATTTTTCTTGTTTAAAATAGCACCGCGCCCGCTATTGGTATTTTCACAGGCCGCATACTGATGCAGATGACAAAAGAAACAGTCGCCACAGGCAATAACAAAGGGCACCACAACGCGATCGCCAATTTTTACGTTGGTAACCTCACTTCCCGCTTCGACCACTTCACCCATAAATTCGTGACCAAATATATCACCGTGATCGGTACCGGGAATTTTCCCGCGATAAAGATGTAAGTCGGAGCCGCAAATTGCCGTCGCGGTGACGCGTAAAATAATGTCGTCCGGCTGCTCTAAAATCGGGTCAGGAACAGTTTCAACGCGCACCCGATGTGGGCCATGATAAGTTAACGCTTTCATAATCAGCTCCTCATAAATAAGCGTAACGAAAGGTTGTCTTTATTTAACCTGAATCGCTTAAGCCTGGTAGTAATAGTCGAATAGGCAAGCGTATCGGTATCGGGTGCAGAGCGGGGTCCGGCGCAGTTGCGCTTTGTGCGATATCTCGCAGAGAGGCATTTCTTACAGCAACGGCTAAAAATAATACTGGATATGCAAACAGTACATTGTATACTTATCCAGCAGTCTGATGGACTGTTCCACGTTTGTAAGAGGTGATACTGATGATGATCTCAACGGAAAGTCTTGCTGCTCTCAACGCAACTCTGCTGATGAGCAGCCGTGAAATTGCCAGAATAACCGGCATCACGCATGGCGAAGTGAAGCGCCTGATTAAAAGCCTGGAAACCGCGCAGCGCCTTTCCCAGCCTGTCACGGTGAATCATTACGAGCATGAAGGTGAGACACGTCAGGAGTTTCAGCTGAATAAACGTGACTCGCTGCTGGCGGTTGCTCGTCTTTCCCCCGGCTTTACCGCCGAACTGCTGGACCGCTGGCAGGAGCGGGAAAAATTCACCCATCTGCCCGACTTCACCAATCCGGCGGAAGCGGCCCGTGCCTGGGCAGAACAGTTTGAGCAACGCCGTGCGGCGGAACAGCAACTGGCGCTGACGGCCCCAAAGGCAGAATTCTTTGATCGCTTTGTTGATGTGCATGAGTCGCTGGGTTTTCGCCAGCTGTGCAAAATGCTCAAGGTGAAAGAGCCGGAGTTTCGGCAGTTTCTGCTTGAGCGCAACATTATGTACCGTGACAAAGGTGCGCTGACGCCACAGCAGCACCATCTGCAGGCTGGCTATTTTGCACTGCGCAGCGGAATGGGTGAAAACCAGCATGCTTTTTCGCAGGCACGATTCACCGCGAAAGGCGTGAAGTGGGTTGCCAGTCTGTGGGCCGGTCATGTCGCTGCACGGCCAAATGGTGTCGCTGCCTGATATTCAGCCGGTCAGGACGACCGGCTGGATTCGCTTAGCGCTGATGGCGGCGGCGCTGTAGCCGATGGCGAAACTGCCTGACCTCTTCGCGTGACCAGCAGCGAGAGGAGAGCGGCAGGCTGTCATCAACCGCCGCCGGCAGCGGCAATTTTTCCAGCGTGCCACGATTACACATAGCACGCGCCAGCGTGGTACAGGGGATATCAAGGTAATGCGCCATCTGCGGCAGCGTCATCAGAGTGGTACGCATACTCACCTCCATTTGGCTTATGTTTCGCCTTTCATGGTTGAGCAGCCCGGCAGATGTTTTTTTGATCGCGATCAGCCTACGCCTTAATTCAGGTTAAAAATTAATCAACCCGCTACCCTGTGGTCTGCGCCATCGCTTCGCTCACTGTGCCGCCGGAAAGTTTCGCTGAATCGGTGCAAACGCGCTGGCGGTTTTGCCGATCAGCCGTTGTGGCCGGAACTCTTTCAGCAGGTCGCTGGGACTATCGCCGATCAGCTCTTGCGCCACCAGCCGGCCAATCAACGGTGACAGCGTGATGCCACTGTGCGTCACCGCGACATACACGCGCTGATGCGGGGTGACAAAGCCCAGTGCCGGCAAGCCATCAGCCGGACGCGCCCGCTGCCCGACGACAATCTGCTCGATCTGCAACGCACCAGCCGTGGCAAACAGCGCACGGTAGCGCTCACGAAACTGATCGGCAATGGCACCATGAGTCGACGGCGGCGCGCCCGGATCGGCCAGATGATCGAGATCCAGCGCCTGTAACAGTAACCGCCCGCCGCCGTCCGGCCGCACGTTCAGCTGCGGAGAAATCAGGTTGGTGCCAAGCGATAACGGCTGCGGTGCAGTGCGCGCCAGAAAGCTGCAGGCCACCGCATCAGGCTTGCTGGTGTCAATCAGCGCCAGTTCCAGACCAAGCGTATGCAGCAGCTGATTGGCCCAGCGTCCGGTCGCCAGCACCAGCCGGTCGCCCTGCCACTGCTCACCCTGCTCCAGCTGCACCGTCACGCCTTCCGCATTTTCACTAATGTGCTGAATCGCCTGATGCTGATGCAGTACCACGCCGTGCGCCTGCGCCTCTGACCAAAGCCGTGCCAGATACAGCGCTGGATAGAGCACCGATTCCGTTGGAAAATGCCAGATGCTGCCGTGTACCGCAGACGCGCGCAGTTCAGGAATTTCCTGCTGCAGCTCGGCCAGCGTCCTTTGCCGTGCCGCATAGCCAGCGGCCTGCAAGGCGGTGGCACGCTGCTGCAGTTGCTGTTCGGCTTCACCCGCGCCGGCCCACTCCCAGGTGCCACAAGGTTCCAGCCAGCGCACGCCATTGGTCTGCGTCAGCTGCAGCCGGATATGCTCCTCCATCGCCAGCGCATTGAGGCGGTGATAGCTGGCAGGCTGTTTGCCGTTGGAGTTCACCCAGGCAAATGTGGTGCTGCTGGTGCCCGCGCCCATGTGTTGCCGGTCAAAGAGGGTCACCTGCGCCCCCTGCCGCGCCAGCGCCCACGCCACGGCAAGGCCGATCACACCCGCACCGATTACCGCCACTTTTTGCGTCGTCATAGCTGTCTCCTCTGATTGCCCGTCATCATAACAGTCACCGCAGTGAAAACTGGCTTGAGGGTCATAGGAATTACTTCTCAGATTATTCAATAAATAAAAAAAGCGTGACGGTGCGTTAAAGTCGCTTCGCTCGCTGGCGCACTCCCCTTACCGGGTCTACGGTTAATTGAAAAAGCACAAGAATTTAACTAACCATGGAAAGCCGCTATGACCGCCCATGTCGATACCACAGCAAGCCAGGAAAGCGATCTCCTTCAGTTGCATCACGCATTGCAGGCTCATCTTGAACATTTATTGCCTGCCGGGCAGCAGGCCGATCGCGTTCGGGCTGCGATGCGTGCCGGCACGCTGGCACCGGGTAAACGTATTCGTCCGCTCTTGCTGCTGCTGGCAGCACGCGATATGGGCTGTGACGTGGCGCAGCAGGGCATCCTTGATCTTGCCTGTGCGGTCGAAATGGTGCACGCCGCCTCACTGATCCTTGACGACATTCCATCAATGGATAACGCCCGGATGCGACGTGGACGCCCGGCAATCCACTGTGAATATGGGGAAAACGTGGCGATCCTGGCGGCGGTCGCGCTACTCAGCCGCGCCTTTGAGGTGATTGCCCTCGCGCCGGGTCTGCCGGCAACGCACAAAGCCGAAGCCATTGCCGAGCTCTCCTCTGCCGTGGGCCTGCAGGGACTGGTTCAGGGTCAGTTCCAGGATCTGCATGACGGCGCACACAGCCGCAGTCCGGAAGCCATCACCCTGACCAATGAACTGAAAACCAGCGTCCTGTTTCGCGCCACGCTGCAGATGGCGGCGATTGCGGCCGATGCGTCAGTGCAGGTACGTCAGCGTTTAAGCTATTTTGCGCAGGATTTAGGTCAGGCTTTCCAGTTACTGGACGACCTGGCGGATGGCTCTAAGCACACCGGCAAGGACTGTCATCAGGATCAGGGCAAATCCACTCTGGTGCAGATGCTGGGCCCGGAAGGGGCTGAACGTCGTCTGCGCGACCATCTAAGCAGCGCCGATGCACACCTTGCCTGCGCCTGCCATCGCGGTGTCGCCACCCGTCAATATATGCACGCCCTGTTTAATCAACAGCTGGCGATGTTTAACTGAAGCCGGTCATACCTATGGGGCATTTTGCCGTTATTGCGCCACCGCTCTACAGCCACTTTCACGCATTGCAGGCGCTGGCGCAAACGCTGCTGGCGCGCGGACACCGCATCACCTTTATCCAGCATTGCGATGCACGCACCTTGCTGAGCGACGAGCGCATTGCCTTTGTGGCCGTCGGCGAGCGCACGCATCCTGCCGGATCGCTCTCCAGCGAACTCAGGCGGCTGGCGGCACCGGGCGGGCTGTCGCTTTTTCGCGTGATTCACGATCTGGCCAGCACCACCGATATGCTGTGCCGCGAACTGCCCGCGGTGCTGAAACGGCTGCAGGTCGATGGCGTGATTGCCGACCAAATGGAAGCGGCTGGCGGTCTGGTGGCAGAGGCGTTACAGCTGCCGTTCGTGTCGGTGGCCTGCGCGCTGCCGGTCAATCGCGAAGCGGCCATTCCGCTGGCGGTAATGCCCTTTCGCTTTGCTCAGGATGAGAAAGCGCTGCAGCGCTATCAGGCCAGCAGTGACATCTACGACCGCATCATGCGTCGTCATGGCGCTGTCATCGCTCGTCATGCGCGCGCCTTCGGCCTGCCCGAGCGCCATGGCTTACATCAGTGTCTGTCGCCGCTGGCGCAAATCAGTCAGCTGGTGCCCGCTTTTGATTTTCCGCGTCAGCAACTGCCAGCCTGCTATCACAGCGTGGGTCCGCTGCGAACTCCAGTCGCTAGCGGCGCGCTCGCCGCTCCCTGGCCAGCGCTGCGCCAGCCGGTGGTGTATGCCTCGCTAGGCACGCTACAGGGGCATCGTTTTCGCCTGTTTCTGCACCTGGCCCAGGCCTGCCGCAATCAGCAGCTGTCGCTGGTGGTGGCGCACTGTGGCGGGTTGACCGCCAGCCAGGCAAATCAGCTCAGACTGGCCGGTGCTGCGTGGGTGACCGATTTTGTGGATCAGCGGGCGGCGCTGCAGCATGCGCAACTGTTTATCACTCACGCCGGTCTGAACAGTGCGCTGGAAGCGCTGGAGTGTGGCACGCCGATGCTGGCGCTGCCGATCGCCTTCGATCAGCCCGGCGTGGCGGCACGTATTGAGTGGCACGGCGTCGGCCGGCGCGCCTCACGTTTCAGCCGCGTCGCGCAGCTGGAGCACCACCTGCAACAGTTGCTGAGTGACGATCGCTATCGTCTGCGCATGTCAGCCATTCAGGCGCAGCTGCAGCGGGCCGGTGGCTGTACGCGCGCGGCGGATATTGTCGAGCAGGCGCTGTGTCAGCAGCAAATCGTGCTGGCGGAGGCCACCTGATGCGCGCACCTTACGATGTCATTCTGGTCGGTGCCGGCCTGGCCAACGGGCTGATTGCGCTGCGTTTACGCCAGCTGCAGCCCGCACTTAAGGTTTTGCTGCTGGAGAGTCAGGCGCAGCCGGCCGGCAATCATACCTGGTCGTTCCATCGCGAAGACGTCAGCGAAGCGCAGTTCCGCTGGCTCGAGCCGCTGCTTTCGGCGCGCTGGCCCGGTTATCAGGTACGCTTCCCCACCCTGCGTCGCCAGCTGGATGGAGAATATTGCTCGATTGCCTCGGAGGCTTTTGCCCGGCACTTACAGCAGGTGCTCGGTGCCGCGCTACGCACCGCAGCGCCGGTCAGCGAGGTCTCGCCCACCGGGGTCAGACTGGCGGATGGCGGGATGTTACAGGCGCAGGCGGTGATTGACGGACGCGGACTGCAGCCGACACCGCATCTGCAGCTCGGCTATCAGGCATTTGTCGGTCAGGAGTGGCAGCTGGCCGCGCCGCATGGCCTGCAGCAGCCAATATTGATGGACGCCAGCGTCGATCAACAGCAGGGTTATCGCTTTGTTTACACCCTGCCGCTCAGTGCCAGCCGTTTACTGATTGAAGATACCCACTACATCAACCATGCCACGCTCGATGCCGCACAGGCGCGCCGGCACATTGCGGACTATGCCCACCAGCGCGGCTGGAATCTGAGCCAGCTGCTGCGCGAGGAGCACGGCTCGCTGCCGATCACGCTCAGCGGCGATATCGATCAGTTCTGGCAACAGCAGCACGGACAACCGTGCAGCGGGCTGCGCGCCGGACTGTTTCACGCCACCACCGGTTACTCGCTGCCCGCCGCGGTGGCGCTGGCGGAGAAGATTGCCAGCACGCTGCCCGCCGATGCCCATACGCTGAGCCACTGCATCGAATCCTTTGCCCGTCAGCACTGGCGCGAGCAGCGCTTTTTCCGTCTGTTGAATCGCATGTTGTTTCTTGCCGGACGGCCTGAACAGCGCTGGCGCGTGATGCAGCGTTTTTACCGGCTTGACGCCGGATTGATTAGCCGCTTTTACGCCGGGCAACTTCGCCTCAGCGATAAAGCACGCATTCTGTGCGGCAAACCGCCGGTCCCTCTCGGCGAAGCGCTGCGCGCATTGATGATGACCTCTCCGTTACCAGGGAAGAAATAATGAAACGCACCTATGTGATTGGCGCAGGCTTCGGTGGCCTGGCGCTGGCGATTCGTCTGCAAGCGGCCGGCGTGCCGGTCACGCTGCTGGAGCAGCGCGATAAACCTGGCGGGCGCGCCTATGTTTATCAGGATCAGGGTTTTACCTTTGATGCCGGTCCGACGGTGATTACCGATCCCAGCGCTATCGAGGCGCTGTTTACGCTGGCAGGCAAGCAACTCAGTGATTATGTCGACCTGATGCCGGTGACGCCGTTTTATCGCCTGTGCTGGGAAGACGGCAGGCAGCTGGACTACGACAACAATCAGGCGCAGCTGGAGCAGCAGATTGCCACTTTTAATCCCCAGGATGTCGCCGGTTACCGCCAGTTTCTGGCCTATTCACAGGATGTGTTTCGTGAGGGCTATCTGAAACTGGGCACCGTACCTTTTCTGCATTTCCGCGACATGCTGCGTGCCGGGCCACAGCTGGGTCGGCTGCAGGCCTGGCGCAGTGTCTACAGCATGGTGGCGAAATTTATTCAGGACGATCATCTGCGCCAGGCTTTTTCCTTTCACTCGTTGCTGGTCGGCGGTAATCCTTTTGCAACGTCTTCGATCTATACCTTAATTCACGCACTGGAGCGCGAATGGGGCGTGTGGTTTCCGCGCGGCGGTACCGGTGCGCTGGTTGATGGCATGGCGCGGCTGTTTCGCGATTTGGGCGGTGAACTGCTGCTCAACGCCGAAGTCAGCCAGCTGGAGACCGAGGGTAACCGCATCAGCGGTGTCCAGCTGAAGGATGGGCGCCGTTTTGCCGCCGCCGCCGTTGCGTCAAATGCTGACGTGGTGCATACCTACGATCGCCTGTTAAGCCAGCATCCTGCGGCGCGTAAACGCGCGGCAACGCTGAAGCGCAAGCGGATGAGCAACTCGCTGTTTGTACTCTATTTTGGTCTTAATCATGCCCACCCGCAGCTGGCGCACCACACGGTGTGCTTTGGTCCGCGCTATCGTGAATTGATCGATGAGATCTTCAATAGCAGCCAGCTGGCGGAAGATTTCTCGCTGTATCTGCACGCGCCCTGCTCCAGCGATCCGTCGCTGGCACCGGCGGGCTGCGGCAGTTTTTACGTGCTGGCGCCGGTGCCGCATCTCGGTACCGCCGCAATTGACTGGCAACAGGAAGGGCCGCGCTTGCGCGATCGCATTTTTGCTTATCTGGAGGAGCACTATATGCCGGGTCTGCGACAGCAGTTAGTGACACACCGTATGTTTACGCCGTTTGATTTTCGCGACACGCTGCACGCGCATCAGGGCTCAGCGTTTTCGCTCGAACCCATTTTGACGCAAAGCGCCTGGTTCCGGCCGCATAACCGCGATGCCGACATTAGTAACCTTTATCTGGTGGGGGCTGGCACGCATCCCGGTGCCGGTGTACCAGGCGTGATCGGCTCCGCGAAAGCGACCGCCCAGCTGATGGTGGAGGATCTGATCGGATGAACCAACCGCCGCTGATTGAGCAGGTCACGCAAACCATGGCGCAGGGCTCCAAAAGTTTCGCCAGCGCTACCCGGCTGTTTGATCCTCCAACGCGCCGCAGTACGCTGATGCTGTACGCCTGGTGTCGTCACTGTGACGACGTGATAGATGGTCAGACGCTGGGCGAAGGCGGCACGCAGCACGCGGTGGCGGATGCTCAGGCACGGATGCGCCACCTGCAAATCGAAACCCGCCGCGCCTATAGCGGTGCCCACATGGATGAACCGGCGTTTCGTGCCTTTCAGGAAGTGGCGCTGACACATCAGCTTCCCCAGCAGCTGGCGTTTGATCATCTGGAAGGGTTTGCGATGGATGCGCGTGAAGAACGTTACGCGTGTTTCGGGGACACGCTGCGTTACTGCTATCACGTGGCCGGCGTGGTGGGGTTAATGATGGCGCGCGTGATGGGCGTGCGTGATGAGCGCGTACTCGATCACGCCTGTGATTTGGGTCTGGCGTTTCAGCTGACCAATATCGCACGGGATATCGTTGAGGACGCGGAGAATGGCCGTTGCTATCTGCCACAAAGCTGGCTGGATGAGGCCGGACTGAGCGCCGCCCAGCTTGCCGATCCGCAACATCGCGCAGCGCTGGCCCCGCTGGCAGCGCGTCTGGTGCAAGAGGCCGAGCCGTACTATCAGTCAGCGCGCAGCGGGCTGCCCGGATTGCCGCTCCGTTCGGCGTGGGCGATCGCCACCGCGCGCGGCGTTTACCGGGAAATTGGCGTAAAAGTGCAGCATGCCGGTGCCCGGGCGTGGGATGCGCGCCAGCGCACCAGTAAAGGCGAAAAGCTGGCGCTGCTGGTGAAAGGTGCCGGCGTCGCGCTTACTTCGCGCCTTGCTCATCCCCAGGCGCGTCCTGCCGGTCTGTGGCAGCGTCCGCGTTGACACGACGCCCATGGCGCTGGCGCAGCGTCGCCTGCAGTTTGTGCAGCGGCGGGGCGTAAAGAAAGCCAAAGGAAACGCAGCCTTCCCGTCCCCGCACCGCATGATGCATGCGGTGCGCCATATACAACCGCTTCAGATAGCCTTTGCGCGGAATGTAGCGGAACGGCCAGCGCTGATGGACCAGGCCGTCATGCACCATAAAATAGAGCGCGCCATAAGTCGTCATGCCAGCGCCAATCCATTGCAGCGGCCAGGCACCGTTGACACCCAGCCATATCAGGCCAATCGACAGCAGTGCAAACACCACGGCATACAGGTCGTTGAGCTCAAATTTGCTCTCATGCGGTTCATGATGCGACAAATGCCAGCCCCATCCCCAGCCATGCATAATGTATTTATGCGACAGCGCCGCGACGATCTCCATCAGTATCACGGTAGCCAGCAGGATAAGCGCATTCCATAACCAGAGCATCATTGGTCCATTTGCGAAGAGTGAGAGTATAAAGGTGGACGTGGATAGCGAAAGGCGCAAGTCTCCGGCAAAAAAACGCACCGGCAGCGTAAATACCAGCCAGGTCACAGACGCGTGCTGTCACCGTCAGACAAGCTAAGCGGCAAGGAGATTATCCTGCATGGCGGCCGGGTGGGTCTGCTTTACATCGATTTAACAGCTGGTTAGTATAGCCAGCGGTTCAGCGGTCCAGGCTGCTGCGTACGCGTTAACGTCAATCAACGCACCATATGCAGAGACTTTCTGCCTCATTTCTATGGTGCGCAAACATGTCCCATATCGCTTTATCTGCTGATTCTGCCCTGCGTCGTTCCGGGTTTTTCCTGCTGCTGCTGTTACTCACCGCCGCCAACTTACGCACGCCCATCACCGCCACCGGGCCGGTACTGGAAAATATTCGCCTGACATTTGGCCTGAGCGCCAGCGCTGCCGGCGTGATTAACTTTTTACCGCTGCTGATGTTCGCCACGCTGGCACCGCCAGCCGCCTGGTTTGGCAATCGCTTTGGCCTGGAGCGCAGTCTGTGGGGGGCGTTACTCCTGATCGTCCTGGGTTCACTGCTGCGAATCAGCGGCAGCGAAACGGCACTGTGGCTGGGTACGCTGATTCTCAGCAGCGGGATCGCGGCGGCCAACGTCCTGCTGCCGCCGCTGATTAAGCGTGATTACACCGCGCACACCGCGCGTTATATCGGGCTGTATGCCATGACCATGGGCATCACCGCCAGCATCGCTTCCGGCGTGGCCGTGCCGCTGGCCGAACTCAGCAGCGCCGGCTGGCGTCTGTCTCTGGCGGTCTGGCTGATTCCGGCTCTGGTCGCGCTGCTGGCGTGGCTGCCGCAGCTGAAAAATCCCGCGACGCGTGAGCAGCGCGCGACAGAGGTCACCGTAACGCGTTCGCCGTGGCGTTCCGCGATCGGCTGGCAGGTTTCGCTGTTCATGGCCAGCCAATCGCTGCTGTTTTATACCCTGATTGGCTGGTTTACCCCGTTCGCACAGGATAATGGCATCAGTCAGCTTCAGGCGGGCGGCATGTTGTTCGTCTATCAAATTGTGGCGATCGCCTCCAATCTGGCTTGTATGCGGGCGCTGAAGCAGCTGCGCGATCAGCGTCTGATCGGGCTGCTGGCTTCGCTGTCGATCTTCATCGCGGTGACCGGCCTGCTGCTGGCACCCGCATGGTCGCTATTGTGGCTGATTCTGGCAGGCCTCGGTGCGGGCGCCTCGCTGCTGATCAGCCTGTCACTGTTTAATTTACGCACCCGGGACCATCGCCAGGCCTCGAAACTCTCCGGCATGGCGCAGTGCGTGGGGTACGGGCTGGCGGCGCTGGGACCGCTGTGCTTCGGCATGCTGCATGATGTCAGCGGTAGCTGGCAGCTCCCGCTGCTGATGCTGTTGGCGGTAAGCGCGCTGCAAATGGCGATGGCGCTGCTGGCCGGACGCGACCGCGCTATCTGACCTCAGACCGTGACGGCGTTAAGCGCCTCCTGCCGTTCCAGTTCGCGCACGCGTGGGATCACTTCACGCCCAAAGAACTCCACCTCTTCATGGAAATGCAGAAACGCCAGCAGCAGTAAATCCACGCCAGCGCGTTTCTGCTCCATGATGCGCTCAGCAATTTGCTGCGGCGTGCCAATCAGATTGGTTTTGAAACCGTCGTTGTATTGCACCAGATCCTCGAAGGAGGATTTGGCCCAGTTGCCCTCGCCTTCCGGCGACGCGCTGCCGGCATTTTTCACCTCATGCTGGAAGCCTTTCACTGCATCCGGATTGGCTTTGGCGATGATCTCCTGCAGCACCGCCTGGGCTTCCTGTTCGCTCTCGCGGGCGATGACAAAACCATTCAGGCCGATTTTAACGGCGTGCTGATTGACGGCGGCTTTGGCGCGGATATCGTCTACCTGCTGCCGTACGCCCTGAGGCGTGTTGCCGTTGGTGAAGTACCAGTCAGACACCCGTGACGCCATGTCGCGCGCGGCGCGCGAGCTGCCGCCCTGAAAAATTTCCGGCAGCGGATCGAGCGGTTTAGGCTTGAGCGCGTAGTCGCGGAAGCGATAAAAATCTCCGGCGAAGCTGAAGCTGCTTTCACGCCAGATGCCGCGCAGGCAGCGAATAAACTCTTCCGAACGCAGATAGCGCTCTTCGTGATCGAGCCAGGGTTCACCAATCGCTTTGAACTCGCCGCGAAACCAGCCGCTGACAATGTTCACCGCGATGCGCGGACCGTACAGATGGCTGATGGTAGCGATCTGCTTCGCCGCCAGCGTCGGGTTCCACGGCCCCGGCAGCAGCGCGGCAATCACTTTGAGTTTTATGGTGTGGCTCAGCAGATCCTGAGAGAAGGTGACTGATTCGTGCTGATTATCCGCGCCATAGCCAGCGGTGAAGCGAATCTGCGTCAGGGCATAATCGAAGCCAGCGCGTTCAGCGATTTTCGCCAGTTCACGGTTGTACTCCGCGTCCCAGCGCGTGCGCTGCTCGATCTGACTGATAACTAAACCACCTGAAACATTAGGTACCCAGTAAGCAAACTGCAGCGGTTTTACCTGTGACATAGGTTTCTCCTGAGACTTCTTATAGCTGGATTAACGGAAAATTATCTTCATTAATGCTTTTGGCTATAAGAGGCTATGCAGTGAGCGTGCCAGTTCCTGGCAGAGATTAAACGCCTGATTTGCGGGCTAACTGAATGAGAGGATGAGGAATGTCTGTTGCGGATGCAGCAGCCGCTGTCGCCAGGCTGTTGCAATTGCAGCCGCTCCGGCGAAAAGGGCGCTACTCCGCGTGCTGAAAAGCCTGCAGCGCGCTTCGGGTGGCGGCATCGTCAACGGCGGCGCTGAGCAACGCATCAAGCAGACCGGGAAAGCGCGCGTCCAGATCGTCGCGCCGCAGTGACAGCAGATTCTCGCGGCCAGAGGGTTTTTGCCAGATTACGCCGCTGTCACGCAGTACCCGCCAGTGGTGGGTTAAGGTTGATTTGGACACGCCTTGCAGCAGCGAACCGCAGCTGCGCGCCTCCCCCTGTGCCAGCAGCGCGACGACCGCCATGCGCATCGGATTGCCCAACGCGGTCAGCACATTCTCCAGCCTGATGGCGTCACGCGACGGATGATTTTCCAGCATTGCTTATCTCTGTAAGGGCGTAAGACAGCAAATTATCCGTGAGTCGGCGGGCGATGTATAGCGCAGTACGAGCGGTGCGCCAATCGCGCTGCGCTAATTTACGATGTCACATTGCTGCTCTATGCTTGTCACCATCTTCCACTCTTTCTTCATCACAACATGAATGCAAATCCGATAGCGCATCCCGCTACTTTGCGGTCCCTCCAGGCGTTGTGTCTGGTCAATTTTTTCATGGCCGACGTGCGGGATGGACTCGGCCCTTTCCTGGGGATCTTTCTTACTGAGCATGGCTGGAGAGCGGATGATATTGGCTGGGCGATGACTGCCGGCGGTTTAGCCGGTCTGCTGGCTACGCTGCCGGCGGGTCTGGCAACCGATGCCACGCACCATAAAAAAGGGCTGCTGATTCTGGCCTCACTGCTCATTACGCTGGCCACCCTGATGCTGTGGTGGTTTCCATACGGTGGAGTGGTAGTGGGCTCGCAGGTGGTTACCGGCCTCGCGGCCGCGCTTATTGCCCCATTACTGACCGGCGTGACCCTCGGCCTGACCGGCTCTCAGGGGTTCAGCCAGCAGATGGGGAGAAACGAGGCGTTCAATCATGGCGGCAATATGACTGCCGCGCTGTTTGCCGGGTTTGCCGTCTGGCTGTGGGGCACCGATGCGGTTTTTATCCTGATGACCGCGATGGCACTGTGCGCATGTTTTGCCGTGGCCGCCATTCAGCGTAACGCGATCGATGACCGCGCGGCGCGCGGCGGTGCCCGACAGCAGGCCGCAGAGCTTCCTGGTTTCTCTGCCCTGCTGCGCAATCCGGTGCTGCTGATTACCGGCCTGACGCTGCTGCTGTTTCACCTCGGCAACGCCGCGCTGTTGCCAATGCTGGGCATTCGCGCGGCGGCAACGCACAGCGGACAGCTCAGCCCCGGTGTTTATACCGCTGCAACCGTGGTGATTTCGCAATGCGTGATGATTCCCGTGGCGTTATTCGCCGCCCGAAACGCCAGCCGCCTCGGTTTTCCGCTGCTGATCACCCTCGCGCTGGTGGTGCTGCCGGTGCGTGCCGGCATCGCCTCCCTGTTCGATGGCACCTATGCGATGGTACCGGTACAGATTCTTGATGGTCTGGCCGCCGGGCTGCTGGGCGTGGCAGTACCGGGCTACATCGTCAGTGTGCTTGATGGCAGCGGACACACCAATGCCGGCCAGAGTTTCGTCATGCTGATGCAGGGCGTGGGCGCGGCATGCAGCCCGGCACTGACCGGCAGCATCGCCGCCGCCTGGTCTTATCAGGTCGCTTTCGCCGTGCTCGGCAGCATCGCCCTCGCCGCACTGATGCTCTGGAGCCTCAGCCAGCGCATCCGATGGGTTAAAAGCCGGGCGTGAGGTGATATCTTTCCACCCGGCTTGAATCGCGCTTCGATAAGCCAGGATAATCCCTATTCCGTTCGGGCGCTGGCGCGGTTAGTGAGCTGTGCTTTGGCCAGGGTGCGTGCCAGGATTGAAGAATAGAGCGGTTTGCCACCAAAGAACTGCGCTGCCAGCGTTGCGCCCAGGCAGGTGATGATCATCGGCAGAATCAGTTGATAGTTATTGGTCATTTCCAGCACCAGCACGATACCGGTAAGCGGCGCGCGCACCGAGGCGGCGAACAGCGCGCCCATCCCGGCGACGGCAAAGGTGGCGGCTTCCAGCTGATAATGCGGGAACCAGTCGGCGCTCAACTGACCAAAGCAGGTGCCCAGCAGCGTGCCCAGCGTCAGCATGGGCGCAAAAATGCCGCCCGGCGCGCCTGAAGAGAAGCAGCAAATGGTGACCAGCGTGCGCAGCGCGAAGAGAGCAAACAGCGCCAGCGCGCCATAGTGTCCGGTAGCGAACTCCGGAATCAGCGTCGTTCCGCCGCTCACCGCCTGCGGCAGCAGTAAACCCAGCACGCCGCACAGTCCGGCCAGCAGACTACCGAACAGCACCCAGCGCCCGGTACGTCCGAGATGCAGGCGCTGAAACTGGTCCTGTGCGAGAAATATCAGCCGGTTGAACGCCACGCCGCAGCCACCAAACAGCACACCCAGCACCAGATAGAGCCACAGCGTCTCGGTGGGCGCGTCACGCAGCTGACCGATATTAATGATGGCTTCATTACCGTTGAGCACGCGAAAGACAATGCTCGACATGATCACGCCAACAAACACCGCTTTTATCGATATCAGGCTATAGCGAAACTGCGGGCGCATCTCTTCGATAATGAACAAAATGCCGGCCAGCGGCGCGTTGAACGCCGCCGAAAGCCCCGCCGCGGCACCGGTCGCCAGCAGCGTATGACGCGATTCGGAATCGCGCACGCGAAACAGATCGAGGCACATACCGCCGATGTTGCCGCCAATCTGTACCGTGGGTCCTTCGCGCCCCAGCACCATGCCAGAACCCAGCGCGCCCATGCCGCCGATAAATTTAACCGGCAGCACGCGCCACCAGCGCACCGGGCGCAGCTCTTCCAGCGCGCCCTCGATTTCCGGAATGCCCGAGCCTCCTGCCTCCGGCGCTAAGCGGCGCACCAGAAAATAGCCGATGCCGCCCAGCAGCGCCGAGATAAAAAACGCGCTCAGCAACGCCATGGCCAGGTTATCCGCACGCTCTGTCAGCCAGCCGATCCGCAGGTGGAGAATAAAATTGACCGCGCGATCGAAAGCCACACCCACCAGCCCGGTGAGGATACCGACCAGCGCGGCCAGCAGCAGCAATGCCAGCGGGGTTTTATCGCGTCGCAGCAGTTTTTGCAGCAGCATAAAGCGCCCGGCGCGCATCGTATTGGCAGGTTCGGAGGCATCAGGTAAGGCAGACATCGTCATCCTCAATTACAACAGTTGAGCGCATTGGCAGCGCCGGAAAGAGTTTGGGCTTAGCATAACCAAAATTGCCTGATCGGTAACTCAATCATTCGCAACATAATTTTACCTCAGGCCGCGCAATGTGGCGTAGGCGGCAGGCTGGGTTGCGATCGGGCGCAACAAACCGGGCAGAAAATCCACAACACGGTGCAGGCTTGCTGCAGCGTGCTCACAGAATTTTGCGCGGTGGATTGACGCGCCGACGGCAAATCACCATGATCGCGCCAGGATTAGTCACCCCGGAGCCACAAGGTGTCGGAACTCAGTAATGCATTGCTTGAAGAGATTATCACGGACGTACGCCCCCTCACCCGTCAGGGCAAAGTGGCAGATTATATCCCGGCGCTGGCCGGCGTGGATGCCGATCAACTGGGCATCGCCATTGCCACCGCCGATGGACGCAGCTACCAGGCCGGCGATGCAGGCACGCGCTTCTCGATCCAGTCCATCTCCAAAGTCCTGTCGCTTACCGTCGCGCTGACGCTGTACGAGGACGCCGAGATCTGGCAGCGCGTGGGCAAAGAGCCATCCGGCCAGGCATTCAATTCTCTGGTGCAGCTTGAACTGGAACAGGGAAAGCCGCGCAATCCATTCATTAACGCCGGCGCGCTGGTAATGTGCGATTTGCTGGAAAGCCGGCTCACCGCGCCGCGCCAGCGCATGCTGGAGTTTGTGCGTCGTCTGGCACAGCAGCCGGACATTCAGTATGACCGTGCGGTCGCGCGCTCTGAATATGAGCACTCGGCGCGTAACGCCGCCATTGCCTGGCTGATGAAGTCGTTTGGCAACTTTCATAATGACGTCAGTAAAGTAATGGAAACCTACTTTCACTACTGCTCGCTAGCGATGAGCTGCAGCGAACTGGCGCGCACGTTTCTCTATCTTGCCAATCACGGTCGCACGCTGGATGATGAGTGGACGGTCATCTCTGCACGCCAGGCGCGGCAGGTGAACGCATTGATGATGACCAGCGGCATGTACGACGGCGCCGGAGAGTTTGCCTGGCGCGTGGGCATGCCGGCTAAATCCGGCGTCGGCGGCGGGATTGTCGCAGTGATTCCCGGTGAGATGAGTATTGCCGTCTGGTCACCGGCGCTGGATCATTCCGGTAACTCGCTGGCCGGCACCGCCATGCTGGAGAAACTCACGGAGCGGCTGGGGAGATCGATATTTTAAGGCCCGGCTCATACTGAGAGTCTTCCCTGTAAATGAAAAGAGTTAAACAATGAGCCGCCCGTTTATATCGGTGCGCATAAATGCGCTCCCTACGGAAATCGTGTAATTTCTTGCTGATTGCGATCGATGCCGTTATGCCTTGCAATTAAGTTGAAAGTGACCTGATTACAACGGTGCTTATCAATGCGCCGTCATGTGAAAATCGTGCAACTGCCTACAGGCCGCAATAAATGACGTGACGCCTTGCAATAAAGTTGCAAGTGACCTGTTTTATATCGGTGCGGATCAATGCGCACCCTGTGCAAATTGTGCAAATACCTTGTAGGGTCGCCATTAATGGCGACCACAAATTCTGAGCAATGACAGTTCTTGCCATCAGACTCCACTCATCCTTCAGCAATGAGAAATAGTGTTTCTCTAATGTACTCATCAGGTTGCAATTAAGTTAACAAACGCACCACGTTAAGTGACCCTTTTCAAAAGGTGCGAATTTTGTCGCTCCCAGCCTCACTTTTATTAACCCTTGTGCGGCAATCGCGTTACACTTCGGCCTCATTTGTTGAAGCACTCAGTATTTGCCATGACGTTTTCCTATCACTTTCGCCAGCGCCTGACCGCCTGCGTCGCCATTGTGGCGGTGCTGCTGCTGTTCGTCGCGCCGATTGTGTCGAAAACGCTGCTGGAGCGGCAAACGCGCATTGACCCCGTGGCGTCGCACAGCCCTTCATCTGCCATGCCAATGCACCATCACGATATGCCGATGGAGATGGCGATGCCGGGCATGATGCATCACAACATGGACGACGGCGAATTTGCCTGTGGCTATTGTGATTTGCTGGTGCATGTTCCGCTGATGATGTGGGTGTTTATCCCGTGCATCTGGCTGATGCTGGTGATCTCGCGCGCCCCACCGCTGCCGCCGCTGGTGGCACCCCGGCCGCGCCGCTTCAGCGGTACCCATCGTCCGCGCGCGCCACCGGTTTTTCTTTCCTGCTGAATCTCATTAATCGGTACAACGCCTGCGCTGTGCCCTGACATTCTCTTATCGGAAGGAAGACGGCTTTGTCTGCTGTTCACTCTGCAGCACCGCGCGGCGCGGTGCTTAATCTGCTACGCCGCTTACATTTTTACATTGGCCTGTTTGTCGCGCCGTTCATCTTCGTGGCGGCGCTCAGCGGCACGCTGTATGTGCTGACGCCGCAGCTGGAAAATCTGATCTACGCCGATGCGCTCACCGCACAGCCGCAGGGCAATGCGCAACCGCTCTCGGCGCAGATCGCCGCGGCACGCGCCTATGCGGGCGAAAATCAGCACATTTATGCGGTTCGACCTGCCCCCGCCGCGCGCGATACCACGCGCGTACAGTTCAGCGATGCCACACTCGGTCCGTCGCAGTCGCGCGCGGTGTTTATCGATCCCTACAGCCTCAAAGTAACCGGCGACATGACGGTGTACGGCACCAGTGGCGTGTTGCCGCTGCGCACCATGCTCGATCTGCTGCACAGCAGCCTGTTACTCGGTGACTTTGGTCGCAACTACAGCGAACTGGCGGCGAGCTGGCTGTGGGTGGCCGCGCTCGGCGGCGTGCTGCTGTGGCTGGGCACGCGACCAAAACGCCGGCTGAAAACCGTGCGAAAGGGGTTTGCCTTCACCCGGCACTGGCACATCACGCTGGGGCTGACGCTGCTGCTCGGGCTGCTGTTCTTCTCCGTTACCGGCCTCACCTGGTCACAATGGGCAGGTAGCAATATCGATAAGATGCGCACCGAGCTTAACTGGCTGACGCCACAGGTGAATACGGCGCTCAGCGGTGA
Source organism: gamma proteobacterium symbiont of Lampromicra miyakona (assembly GCF_059730895.1). Taxonomy (NCBI): domain Bacteria; kingdom Pseudomonadati; phylum Pseudomonadota; class Gammaproteobacteria; species gamma proteobacterium symbiont of Lampromicra miyakona. Next base: position 633,837 of record NZ_AP035933.1, read on the forward strand.
TGCGCCCGCCACGCCGGCGGATCCTCACGCCGATCACCGCAGTATGCCGGACATGGACATGACCAGCATGCCGATGTCGTCGATGGCGAAACCGGCGACGCAGCCAGTGAAGTCACTGCCGGCAAATGCCGCCGACGCTGACTGGGATCGCGTGCTGGCGGCGGCGCGTCAGGATGGCATCCGCGCGGCCAAAGTGGAGCTGCGCCAGCCGAAAAGCGAGGGCAAAGCCTGGACTGTCAGCGAGATTGATCGCAGCTGGCCCACCCAGGTGGATGCGGTGTCCGTGAATCCGCACAGCTTCGCGATTGTCGATCACGTCTGGTTTGATCGCTTCCCGCTGGTGGCAAAACTGACGCGCTGGGGTGTCGATGCGCACATGGGCGTGCTGTTTGGCTGGCCTAATCAGCTGCTGCTGACGCTGTTTGGCCTGGGTTTATGCAGCATGATTGTGCTGGGTTATCGCATGTGGTGGCTGCGCCGCCCGGCTCTGGATCAGGCCAGCCCGGCGCAAACCCTGAGCGCAAGCTGGCTGGCGCTGCCGCACTATGCCAAAGGGGTCTGCCTGATGCTGGCGCTGGCGCTCGGCTATGCCCTGCCGGTGATGGGCGTCAGCCTGCTGGCCTTCGTGCTGGTGGACGTACTGCGCTGGCGCAGACAACAGCGTGCGCCGATGAGCGAAGCGGAAATTCTCGCCGCGCAGCAGTCGCCGCTCGGTATCGTGCGGGCGCGTTTCACGGTGAAACGCAAGGAGATGCGTTACTACCTGCGTGGGCTGTTTATTCTGGCGTTGATCGTCGGTACGGTGATGAGCAATGCGATTATCGGCGGCGTGATCGATCAGTACGGCATTCCGTTCAGCCACTGGACGCTGACCATGTATCTGACGCAGGGCTTTATGATCGCGCTTTACACCACGGTGTTCACCGCGCTGATGTCGATTCCGCTGTGGTATTTCTTCCTCGGCGAAAAGGATGATTCGCAGGGATAAGGCATAAAAAACGGCGGATGATCCCCCATCCGCCGTTTTGTCTGACAAATGTCAGCGTGTTATCCGCCTCAGATTCCGACTCAGAAATCGGCCTTCAGCACCACGCGGTAATTAGCTTTACCGGCGCGTACGTGATCCAGCGCTTCATTGATTTTTGACATCGGGAACTCTTCCACCTGCGGTGCCACATCGGCGCGTGACGCCAGACGCATCAGCTTACGCAGCTGGCCCGGTGAACCGGTAGACGAACCCGTTACCGCACGATCGCCCAGAATCAGACTGAACGCTGGCACTTCAAATGGCTTCATCACCGCGCCCACGGTGTGGAACTTACCGTGTGGAGCCAGCGCCTGGAAGTACGGCTGCCAGTCCAGATCGACGGCTACGGTGCTGATAATCAAATCAAATTGCCCGGCCAGCGCATTCAGTGCCTGCGGATCGCGGCTGTTGACCACGCGATCGGCGCCCATGGCTTTGATGGATTCGGTTTTGCTGGCATTCGAACTGAACGCCGTGACTTCTGCACCCATGGCGCGCAGCAGTTTGATCGCCATATGGCCGAGGCCGCCAATACCGATGACGCCGACGCGGCTGGTGGCCGTTACATGGTGCATCAGCAGCGGTTTAAACACGGTAATCCCGCCGCACAGCAGCGGACCGGCAGAGGTGATGTCCATGGATTCCGGCAGCGGAATCACCCACTGCCAGTCGGCGCGCAGATGGCTGGCGAAACCGCCTTTGTTCATGATGGTGGGCACTGAACCGTTCTCACAGTTGACCTGCTCGCCGTTGATGCAGGCATCACAGTGCTGGCAGCTTTTCGCGGTCCAGCCGATACCCACGCGCTGACCGACCTTCAATCCTTTGTCCTGCGCCGCATCGCCGAGTGCGCTGATGCGACCAATCACTTCGTGACCGGCAATGACCGGATAAGAGGAAATGCCCCACTCGTTATCAATCATCGACAAATCAGAATGGCACACACCGCAGTAATCGACCTCAACCAGCACCTCTTCCGCCGCCAGCGGACCGGTTTCGTACTCGTACGGTACCAGCGCATCACCGGCGTTGTGTGCGGCATAACTTTTGATTTTCATTACTGTCCTCTGTTTTCAGCGTTATTAACCCAGGAAGTCTAGCAGAGCGTATTGCATGATTATGATTAAATTTCAGCCAATTAGAGTCTGTTAAGCGCAACGGGGAAAGAAAAGCATTTCGCGTTAAAGCGAATCGTGACTGGGCGGACTGCGGAACGCATGGCGCGCCTCTTCTATCAGCTGGCTGGCGGTGACGGTGGGCGGCAAACGCGTCAGCACTTTGCTGGCCTGCCAGTAACACAGCACCATCTCCTCGTTAGTTTCGTTCTCCGCCATTTCCCTTAAGCGCCTGCGCAGGCTCAGCACGTCCAGCGTTTGCTGTTCATCCACCATCTCAGCGATGGTTTGGTTGATGACCTGATGAATAATTTTCCAGGAAAGATCGGCAAACACGTTAAACCTCGTGACGTAGTAACGGGCTCCAGGCAAATGAGGAAAAGGTGCACGCCCAGCGGCATGCAAAATAATCCAACTGGGATAACTATAGTCGCTTATTTAACCAGCAGACGGCTGGCCGCCTGTGTTCGCGGTAGCTCGCGGATCGGTAAATGAATTTTTTTCTCTCAGCGCGTGATGAACTGGCACTAAAACCCGGCGCTGGCGCGCGACCGCAGGATTTCGCAACAGATTTTACCTTGCGCTAAAACGGAGAATTCCGATAATCGCTATCTACTCATTTATATAGCGAATAGGAATCTCCGCGTGAAGACGCTTACCCTACTGTTAATGACTGCCGCCGGCGGATTGAGTTTACCGGCGCAGGCCGCTATGGATATCCGCGTGACGTATGCCGGCTCGATGGGAAAAGTGATGGATCAGGCACTGGGCCCGGCATTTGCACAACAGCATGACGGTAAGTATGAAGGTCAGGGCCAGGGGGCTTACGGCATGGCGCGCCTGCTGGCGAGCAAAAAAATCACTGCTGACGTGTTCGTGTCTATTACTCCCGGTCCGATGCAGATCCTGAAAGACGCCGGACTGATCGACAACGCAGTACCGGTAGCCAGCACCAGCATGGTGATCGCCTATAACCCGAAGGGGCCGTTTGCGCCGCAGTTTGCCGCAGCCAAAGGCAATGATGGCCGCTGGCTTCAGCTGCTGGCAGCGCCGGGACTGAAATTTGGTCGGACCGATCCGGTAAACGATCCTAAAGGCCAGAACATCATTTTCACCCTGCTACTGGCGCAGAAGTATTACCGGCAGCCCGGCATCGCTGACCACATTCTCGGCGGTTACCAGAATCCCGCACAAACCCATCTGGAAGGTGGCTTGCTGACGCGGCTCGAGAGCGGTCAGGTGGATGCAGCTGCGGGCTATGAAAGCGAAGTGATCTCTGCCCATATGCCTTACATCGCGCTGCCCGATGAAATCAACCTCAGCAATCCGGCGATGGCGACTAAGTGGTACAACACGGTCAGCTTTAGCGTCAAAGACAGCCAGGGTAAAGATAAAGTGCTGCACACCCAGCCACTGGTCTACTACGCGGCGGTGCTCAGGAATGCGCCGCACGGTACGGCCGCTGGCAAAGCCTTTGTAGATTTCATGCTGAGTCCGTCAGGACAGGCGCTGTTTAAACAGCAAGGCTATGCCGCACCGAAGGGCGATGGGCTTTATACGCCATGAAAATCCGCCATGCTGGCGCGCTGTGGCTGTCGCTGCCCGCCCTGGTGCTGCTGGCCGTACCGTTTATCACCCTGACGGGCGTTACACACTGGCAACACCTGCGGCTGGCGTGGGGTGACGGCGCGGCGATTACCACTTCGCTCAGTCTGGGAGCGATCGCGCTGGTGCTGATTTTTCTGACCGGCTTACCGCTGGCCTGGTGGCTGTCGCAGGCGCGGGGAAAAATACGCTGGCTGGTGGAAACGCTGGTGATGATCCCGCTGCTAACGCCGCCGCTGGCGATGGGAATCCTGCTGGTCAGCGCGTACGGTCCGTACAGTTTGCCCGGCCAGCTGCTGAGCAAGCTGGGCTGGACGCTGGTGAACAATCCCGCCGCCTTTATTTTGGCGCAGTGGTATGGCGCGCTGCCCTACTTTGTCACCAGCGCACGCTCGGCGTTTATCGCGGTGCCGCAGGAGATCCTTGAAGCGGGCCGAACGCTGGGTGCCGCGCCATGGCCGCGCTTCTGGCGGCTGGCGCTGCCCCTGGCCGCACCGGGCCTGACGTCGGCTACGGCGCTGGCGTGGGTGCGGGCGATGGGCGAATTCGGCATTGTGATGATTTTCGCCTGGTTTCCCCACGGAATGCCGGCGCAGCTGTACAACAATCTGCAAAACGACGGCGTGGATGCGGTGTATGTGCTGTTGTGGCTGTTACTGCTGTTTACCCTGCCGGTGCCGCTGCTGTGCGCGCTGGCTTCCCGGCGCGCGCTCTGCGGCAACACGGCGCGGCATCATTAGAGGCTGGCGCGCTGCTCACTCTCACGCATCGCCAGCCGGACCGTCTCCAGTAACGATTCAATCTCCAGCGGCCGGGTGAAAAAGGCAAAGGCGCCCTGAGCAAACAAGCGCCGGCAGGCCTCCAGCGTGTCGTGCCCGGTCATGATGATCACCGGCAGCAGCGGATGGCGTGCACCCTGCCGTGCCAGCCAGCTCAGGCCGCTACTCTCTGGCTGTCGCACGTCAAGCAGCAGACAGCCGCATACGGCTTGCTGACCAGCGGCGGCGGTTTCGAACGATGCCAGGTCGGCAAAGTCGGCGACCTCGTAGTCCACGGTTCGCAGCAGAAATCCCAGCGACTCACGCACGGATACATCATCATCCACTAACCACACCTTCGCGCCCATTACGTACTCCGCCTGTAGAAAAATGAGGAAAATTTCGGCCCTCTCTGTCGCGCGATGACGCAACAGCAGCCAGACCTGACGGTAGCTGGTTATCGATGGACGTGAAGTGCGCGACAGCGTGCACCTTCCCTGCGCCGATAAAAAAGCCCTCCGTTGAGGGAGGGCGATTTTTCCATAATTTGGCTTAGAACACCATTGGCACAAATCTGGTTAGCTGTTGCGCTGCAGGTGGCTGCTGACAAAAGCGCGACAGCGCGCCGAGATCGGTTCACTGAACACCTGCTGCGGCGATCCTGACTCTTCGATTTTGCCCTGATGCAGAAACACCGCTTTGTTGGATACATCGCGCGCAAACCCCATTTCATGGGTGACGATAATCATGGTGCGCCCCTCTTCCGCCAGGCTGCGGATGACGCGCAGCACTTCGCCCACCAGCTCCGGGTCGAGCGCGGAAGTGGGTTCATCAAACAGTATCGCTTTCGGCTGCTGCGCCAGCGCCCGGGCAATCGCCACGCGCTGCTGCTGTCCACCGGAAAGCTGTGACGGCCATGCGTTGCGCTTTTCGTATAACCCGACTTTTTGCAGCAGCGCTTCGGCCTCGGCAACGGCCTCCTGATGACTGCGCTTTTGCACATGGATCGGCGCCTCAATGATGTTCTGCAGCACGGTTTTGTGCGGCCACAGATTGAAGCCCTGAAACACAAAGCCGAGTTGCATGCGCATCAGCTTAATGCGGCGGCGCTGTTCACGGCTCAGCTTTTCGTCCGCGTTATCGAGGGTGACCACTTCATCGCCCACGGCAATCTCACCGGCCTGTGGCACTTCAAGAAACGGGATGCAGCGCAGCAGCGTACTTTTACCGGAACCACTGGCGCCGATCAGCGAAATGACGTCGCCATCCTGCGCCGTCAGGCTGATGTCATGCAGCACTTCATGCCCGCTATAACTTTTTCTGAGATGGCTCAGGGCAATAGTGGGTTTATTCATTAACGTGCTCCAGCGTGATAAGGGGACAAACGGCGCTCCAGCAGCGCCACCGCTTTGCTCACCAGCACGGTCAGCAGCAGATAGATAATCGCCGCGCTGATAAACACCTCCAGCGCGCGGAAGGTTTCTGACACGATGGAGTCGGCGATGCCGGTCATCTCCATCAGGCTGATGGTGCTCACCAGCGATGTGGATTTGATCATCGAGATGATCTCATTGCTGTAGGCCGGCAGCGCCTGTCGCACCGCCAGCGGCAGCGTGATGCGTCGCAGCGTAGTGAAGCGCGACATGCCGCACACTTTCGCCGCTTCCAGTGACTGCACGCTAACCGCATTCAGTCCGCCGCGCAGGATCTCGGCGGTGTAAGCCGCGTCGTTGAGAATCAGCGCAATTAACCCGCACCAGTAGGGCTCACGCAGCAGCGGCCACAGCACGCTTTCGCGCACCGCCGGCAGGCTGCCGAGGCCATAGTAAATCATGAAGATTTGAATCAGCAGCGGCGTACCGCGGAACAGCCAGACATAAAAACGCGTCACGTAGCTGCCAAGGCGATGCTGACGCAGCAAATTCAGCAGCAGCGCCAGTATCCCGCCGCCCAGCAGGGATAATACCGCCAGGTTGAGCGTCAGCGGCAGTCCGCGCAGCAGCGCCGCCAGCGTGTGCTGTAAAAAGGTGAAATCCATCGTGGCTCCTTACAACCGCGCGCGTTGTTGCCCGCGCATGGCCACTTTTTCCACATAGCGGAAGAAGAAATCTGAACAGGTGGTGATAATCAGGTAAATCACCGCGCCTACGCTGTAGAAGAAAAACGGCATCTGGGTGGAATTCGACGCGGTGGAAATCTGGTTCATGGTTTCCACCAGCCCGGTCACCGATACCAGCGCCGACTCCTTAATCACCGATTGCCACTGATTACCCATGCCCGGCAGCGCGGTGCGCAGCGCCTGCGGCACAATCATGCGGCGGAACAGCATAAAACGGCCCATACCGGTGACCGTAGCGGCTTCCAGCGTGCCGGCGGGAATCGCGTAAAACGCGCCGCGAAATACGCTGCTCTGATAAGCGCCGGAAATCAGCCCGATGGCTATCGCGCCGGCAACGAAGCCGTTAACGTCAAACGGTCCCTGCAGGCCGATAGCTTCACCGATAAACCCGACCACCTGTCGGCCACCAAAGTAGAACAGGTAGATCACCAGCAGCTCCGGCACGCCGCGAAACAGCGTGATATAGCCGCTGGCAAGACGCTGCTGCCAGCGGCCGCCACCAATCTGCATCCAGCACAGCAGGCTGCCGAGCACCGCGCCCAGCAGCCACGCACACAGCGAGACCGTTACCGTAACGGTGGCGGCGTCCAGCAGCACGCCGCCCCAGCCTTCGTCACCAAAACCTAACAGTTGCCAGTCAATAGTCATAAGCGCTCAGCATTATTCCGCAGGCGCGACGTTCTCGCCGAACCATTTCTCTGACAGTTGCTTTAGCGTGCCGTCTTTGATCATCGACACCAGCGCCTGATCCAGCGCGGCTTTCAGCTCCGGATTGTTTTTACGAATGGCAATCGCCGAGCCCTGGCCCAGCACACCGCCAACAAAGCCGTAACCGGTGCTGTTTACCGTATCCGCGTGTTTTTTCACATAAGCATTGAGGTTGGTGCGCGATGCCATGACCGCATCAACCCGGCCATTGAGCAGATCGGCGAAGGTTTCCGGGCCGGCCTGATAGGTACGGATAGTCGCGACATCACCGAGGTATTTGTTGAGAAAATCGGCCTGAATGGTAGCGACCTGCACCGCAATGGTTTTGCCTTTGAACTTAGCCTTCAGCGCGTCGATGGCTTTGTTCATACCGGCTTCATCGGTCGCCTGTACCACTTCACCGTTGCCCGGCAGGGTATCCACTGCGCTACCCTTCAGCGTGACGAAGCCCGATACGCTCACGGTGTACTGATGGGTAAAATCCACCACTTCTTGACGTTTTAGCGTCACGGTGACGGCATCGACCACTGCATCATATTTGCCATCAGCGAGGCCGGGGATCAGTCCGGACCACTTTTGCGCGACGATTTCATATTTGAATCCCGCGCGTTTCGCCAGTTCGGCCACCATATCGGGCTCGTAGCCGACAATTTTGCCGCTCGGCGTGGACTGGTTAAACGGCGGATAGGCCGCTTCGGTGGCAAATTTTAATGTGCCAAAATCTTTTGCCTGAACCACGGCAGAAGCCAGCAGCAACAGGCCCGCGGAGGCGGAGAACAGCCCTTTACGCATCATCATAAAACCTCATTATTATCAGGAGAGTAAGTCGATCGCTATACGGGCCAGAGCCTGTGTGCCAGCGTGAATGCTGCGTTCGTCCGGCTGATAGTCGGAGTTGTGCAGATGGTCGTCGCGCCCCGGCGCGCCAGAGCCGATATGGATCTGACAGCCCGGCACACGCTCAGTAAACAGCGAGAAATCTTCCGCGCCAAAACTGCTGCTGGGTTTTGCCACCACCGGCTTGCCGAACTGGTGCGAGAGGATCGGCTCCAGTGCATCAATCAGCGCATCATCATTCATCAGCGGCGGCACGCCTCGCTGATAATTGACCTCAATCCGCGTATTGAGTGACAGCGCCACACCGGCACAGATGCGGCGGAAAGCGTCTTCCATGTGAGCGCGCGCCTGCGGTGATTTAGCGCGGATAGTGCCCTGAATCAGGCAGCTGTCGGAGATGATGTTATGAGTGGTGCCACCGTGGATATGGCCAATCGTCAGCACAGCAGAGTTCGCCGGATCGAGCTCGCGCGACACAATGGTCTGCAACTGCGTTACCAGGCTGGCGGCGGCAATGATCGGATCGGTACCCATGTGCGGACGGGCGGCGTGGGTGGATTTGCCGTGAATCACTACGTCGAATTCATCGCTGGAGGCGGTGCTGGCACCGCGCGTCAGGGCGATTTCTCCTGCGGCCAGCTCTGGCTTATTGTGCAGCGTGATCGCCACATCAATGCCGTCCGCTGCGCCGGCAGCAATCATGGCTTGCGCGCCGCTCTCTGGCGTCTCTTCCGCCGGCTGAAAAATCAGCCGCACCGTGCCGCGCAGCTGGCTGCGCAGGTCCGCGAGGGTCGCCGCAACGCCGAGCAGCGTAGCCGTGTGGATATCGTGGCCGCAGGCGTGCATTTTACCCGGCCAGATGCTGCTAAACGGCAGACCGGTTTGCTCATGAATCGGCAGCGCATCCATATCGGCGCGCAGCAGCACGGTTTTGCCCGGCTGCGCGCCGGTAATGTCCACCATCACGCCGGTGCGGCCCACGCCGGTTTGCGGCGTCAGCCCGAGGCGCAGCAACTCCTGCTCTACAATGGCTGCGGTGCGGACGGTATCGAAACCAAGTTCCGGATGTGCGTGAATATCGCGCCGGATGGCGATGAGGTGCGCCTGCATGCTTTCACTTCTGGCGCTGATATCCCTGGCTAAAAGAATTTTATGATCGGTCATGGTGGTAATACGGTTATGCAGGCTGTCGCCTGGCCGTTATGGCATTTTTATGAAGTTCAGCGTTTTATTTATTCACAGCACCAGTCATATTGCAACGCACAATTCCTTTCCTTAACTGCTGAATTTGCGCGATATTTTTCTAAAACCCTGCCCGGGCAGGATAAACCCTGTAAAATGCATGCTCAGTCAGTCATAACATTCATGATCCGGCGCTGATCATCAGTTTTACTGATTTCGTTATTGAACATAAAAGCATCGCGTTGCTCAGCCATCAATCTTTGCTCTGCTCCGCCTGACTGAGTAGCCACGCACGAACCGCACTCACCGTTGCCTGCTCACGCGGACGACGCGGAGCCACCAGATACCAGCCGGCATCAACGGGCATCTCACGCTGCCAGGCGGGAACCAGCCGACCGCTGGCCAGATCGTTCTGCACAAAATGCGGGCTGGTCAGTGCGATACCCTGACCACTCAGCGCCGCTTCCAGCGCCAGCGCGGTCTGGTTGAAGCGCAGATGATGCTGATGCTGCAGCGACTGGCCGGGGAACATAAACGCCAGGAACGCTGGCCACAGGTGATGGCCATCGTGCAGCAGCGGATAGCGCAGGCAATTTTCTGGCTGCGCCGCATCGCCGTGTTGTGCCAGCAGCGCCGGGCTGACCACCGCCAGCACCGTCTGGCTAAACAGCAGCGTGGCCTCCAGCCCGCTACCAAACGGCGGTCGGCCATAGCGCACCGCCAGATCGACGCCTTCATGGTGAAACTGCACCAGCCGTTCAGAGGCCAGCACGCGCAGGTCGATATCCGGCCAGGCCGCGGTAAATGCCGGTAAACGCGGCAGCATCCAGCGGCTGGCAAAGGTCGGCGTTACGCTCAGCGTCAGGCGATCCGGCTCCGGGCGCAGCGTGCGCGTCGCCTCATCAATCAGCTCGAACGCCTGTCGAATGTGCACCGCATAGCCTGCACCGGCAGCGGTCAGCGCCAGCGAACGCGGCAGCCGATCGAACAGTTTCAGGCCCAGGCTGGCCTCCAGACCGCGAATATGCTGCGCAACCGCACCCTGCGTCACGCCGAGCTCTTCAGCGGCGAGGCGAAAATTAAGGTGCCGCGTCACCGCTTCAAATACCCGTAGCGCATTCAGCGAAGGTAATGCCTGAAAGCCCTGATTCATCCTGTAGTTTTCCTATCGTCAATTGCCAGCTGAGCTGACTCTCTGCGGCATCTCCCGGTCATTATACTGGCATGACAGGATATTTAATTGATGAGGTTACTCACATGACAGTAGAAAAAGTTGCGGTGATTGTCGCAGGTGGCAGCGGTATGGGCGCAGCGGCAGCGGAGAAGCTGGCCAGCGAGGGTTTTAGGGTTGCGATTCTTTCCTCCTCCGGCAAAGGCGAGGCGCTGGCAAATCGTCTGGGCGGGCTCGGCATTACCGGTTCGAATCAGTCAGTAGACGATTTGCAGCAACTGATTGATGCCACTCTGGCGCGCTGGGGACGTATCGACGTGCTGGTTAACAGTGCCGGTCACGGTCCGCGCGCGCCGATCCTTGAATTAAGCGATGATGCGTGGCAGCAGGGAATGGAAACCTACTTCCTCAACGTAGTGCGCGCTGTACGTCTGGTCACGCCGATCATGCAGCAGCAGGGTGGCGGCAGTATCATTAATATCTCATCGGCATGGACGTTTGAACCCACCGACATGTTCCCGACCTCGGCCGTGTTCCGTGCCGGTCTGGCTTCTTTCAGTAAAATCTTTGCCGACACCTACGCAGCTGAGAATATTCGTATCAATAACGTCCTGCCAGGCTGGATTGATAGCCTGCCGAAAACGGATGAACGGCGCGACAGCGTGCCCATGCAGCGCTACGGCACGGCTGCAGAAGTGGCGGCTACCATTGCGTTTCTTGCTTCGCCCGGCGCGGCTTATATCACCGGGCAAAATATTCGCGTGGACGGCGGCGTCACGCGCAGCGTGTAACCGGCTTTGCTGTGACTGATGGCCACAGCGGCATCTGATGTCCGCTGTGGCTACCGCCTGCCTCATGATGAATTTCTCAGCCTGTTTTCAAGACTGGTCTTGTCGTTTCGCGGCCTTATAACACGTCAGAATGTTCTTATTCGCTGACAGAATTTTCTGTTCTCAGCTGCCAGATATTCCCGGTAAAACTTTCTGATTTGAGGTCGCTATGCCACTGCTTTTTCGTATGCGTCTGCACACGCTGCTGACTCCCGAACGCCATCTTGTCTGGCGTTTCCTGCTAACAGGTTGTGCTTTTTTCTGGATTCTGCTGGTGGTTGCCGTGATGGGGCTGCGCTGATCGGTTGCTGGCTGTTGTGAGGGATGATTATGGTATTAATGTTATCGCCGCGCCTCAGTGCGCTGCTGAGTTTTTCCCGCCGGTTACTGTGCCAGCTGGCACTGGCTGCCAGCCTGCTGTTCTGGATTGGCGTGGTGGTGGCAATCGTTATCGCGTACTGACCTAATGTGCCTGCAGCCGCGCGGATAACTGTTCCGGCGGCAGCAGCGCAAATGCGCGTTTCATCACCCGCGCCTCGTCAGCCGGGGTGCGACCAAACATCCGCTTAAACTCCCGGTTGAACTGTGAATCACTTTCGTAACCGACGCGTGCGGCGGCACCGGCGGCAGTGAGATTATCGCGAATCATCATCAAACGCGCCTGATGCAGCCGCAGCGACTTGAGATACTGAATCGGCGAGGTCTGTGTCACGCTTTTGAAATGCAGATGGAAGCGCGGAACGCTCATGCCCGCTTCGCTGGCCAGATGCGGCACATCCAGCGGCTGCTGCCAGTCAGCATGAATGCGCTGCAACGCCCGCGCGATGCGGCCAAAATGCCCCTGATAGGTCAGCGCTGCGCGCACCGCACCGCCCTGCTCACCCAGCAACACACGAAAGCAAATCTCTTCTACCCGTGCCGGGCCTAAAACCTGCGCTTCCAGCGGATCGCTCAGCGCCTGCAACAGGCGCAGCGTGCTGTCCGCCAGCGTCTCATTTACCGGCGTCGAAATAATGCTGGCTGGTGTCTCCGCCAGCGGAATGTCTGCCGCTGCGACCTGCGTCACCAGTCGCGCCAGCGTGGCCGCATCCAGACGGATAGCCAGCCCCAGCAACGGTTCAGCCGAGGTTGCTTCAGTCTCAGCGGAGAACGGCAGCGGCACCGACAACACCAGATAGTGCTGTGCGTCGTAGCGATACATTTTGTCGGCAAGAAACGCCCGCTTCGAGCCCTGACAGATAATGATGATGCTCGGCTCATAAAGAACTGGCGTGCGCGCCCACTGCCGGTCGGCACGCATAAAGCGCACGCCGTCGAGCAGTGAAGCGGTGTAACCTTCCTGCGGTGCCAGCTGGCGCAGCAGCGCGCAGGTCTGCTGTTGTACGGTTTGCGACATAACGGGTTTCCGGTGAGAGGTTCAGGCAAAGCATAGCCAGGTTTCTTCCCTGCTCACAACCGTGACGAGAGAATCAGGCAATGATGCGCCACAATCCGGTCTGTTCGCTTTAGCCGGCGTTTTCCACAATAGCCTCGTCAACCAACACGAGGAAACCATCATGGCTCATTCCAATGCGAAAGTGATTATTCTGACCGGCGCCAGCAGCGGCATCGGCGAAGCGATAGCGCGTCTGCTGGCCAGTCAGGGGCATAAACTGGTGCTGGGTGCGCGCCGTACCGATCGACTGGCAATACTGTGTGATGAACTGCGTGCCAGCGGCGCGCAACTGGATTATCTCGCCACCGACGTGACGCAGCGTGCCGATACGCAGCAGCTGGCCGATTTTGCCCGCGATAAATATGGTCGGGTTGATGTAATGATCAACAATGCCGGCGTTATGCCGCTGTCGCCGCTCAGTTCGCTGAAGGTGGATGAATGGGACCGTATGCTCGACGTCAACGTGCGTGGCGTACTGTACGGCATCGCTGCCGTGCTGCCGCTCATGGAATCGCAGCAAAGCGGCCATATCATCAATATCGCCTCGATTGGTGCGCTGGCGGTATCGCCGACGGCAGCGGTGTACTGCGCCACAAAATTCGCGGTTCGCGCCATCTCGGATGGCCTGCGTCAGGAATCGCGCCAGCTGCGTGTGACGGTCATTAATCCCGGCGTGGTGGAATCGGAACTGGCGGACACCATCACTGACGAGACCGCACGCGTGGCCATGCAGAGCTATCGTCAGATTGCGTTAAAACCCGAAGCCATTGCGCAGGCGGTGAGCTGGGCCATTAATCAGCCTGGCGAAGTTGATGTCAATGAGATCACGGTGCGCCCTACTGCCAGCGCGCATTGAGGCTAATGGAGCGTGGCGATTTCAGGCTGAAATCGCCCTGGCCTGCGCGTCTGGTGACAGCGCGCAGGCCATCACGCTTACAACCAGCCCGCTTTTTTCAGCCGCCACCACATAACGAAACAAATCACCAGCGTGACCACCAGCGCCGCTGGATAGCCAAAGTGGCTGTGCAGCTCTGGCATGTCTGAGAAGTTCATGCCGTACATACTAAAGATGATGGTCGGCACAATCAGGATTGCCCCCCAGCCGGCCAGCTTTTTATTCACCTCACTCTGCTGTACCGAGACCAGCGCCAGATTCACCTGCATGGCGCTGGCCAGCGTTTCGCGCATATCTTCGGCATCAATCATGACGTGGTGCGCGTGATCCTGCACGTCGCGCAGATAGGCGCGCAGATTTTTCGGGATGATATCTTCATGGAAGCGCACCAGCTGCGGGCAGATCTCTGTCACCGGCATCGCCGCATTGCGCAACGACAGCAGCTGACGCCGCAAATGGTAAACATTCTCCAGCGTGACGCTGTCAAAGCGGGTGGTGAACATGCCGTCTTCCAGGTCAGCAATACGTTCACTCAGCGATTCGGTGATTTTGCTGTAGTTGTCGACGATAAAATCGAGGATGCAGTAGAGCGCATAGCCGGGTCCCTGGCACAGCATGGCATGGTTTTTCTCGGCTTTGGCGCGAATCGCTTTATAGCCCTCAACCGAACCGTGGCGCACGGTAATCAGAAAATTTTTACCGAGGAAAAAGTGGGTTTCGCCAAAGCTGATGCGCTGGCGATCTTCCATGTGTGCGGTTTTCACCACGATAAATACCGACTCGCCGTACTGCTCAATCTTGGGCCGCTGATGCGCCACCAGCGCATCCTCAATCGCCAGCTCATGCAGGCTAAACTCCTCCTGCAGCGTTTGCATGAACGCCGGATCGGGTTGATACAGGCCAAGCCAGACGAACGATTTTTCCTCTTTCAGCACTTCGCTGATTTGATCGACTTCGACATGCTCTTCGCGTTTGCCGTGGCGATACACCACGCAGTTAATCACCATTTTCGCGTTGTCCTTGTTGTACTCACTATCCCTAATCATAGCTGCAAAGCAGGTGCCAGTGCGCCGTCATCTTTGCGCCGGACGTCTCGCCGCCGCTTACGGCACGCCAAAATAGCGCAGCAGCGCCGTCATCACCGCCGCACCGATGATTACCAGTATCAATGGCGCGCGACGCCAGGCGAGAAACACCGCGAACAACACGCCGGTGAGCCGTGCGACGCCGGCGAAATCGGTGCCCTCAAACAGCGCGGTGGTGACAGCGACAGCCAGCAGCAGCACCGTTGCCGCGTCGGACAGCATGTTGCGCATACGTTCCGACATGTGCATCCGGCTGCCCAGCCGGTAACCGGCAAAGCGAATCGCATACGTCCCTGCAGCCAGCAGCGCGATGCCGGCAATCACTAAACTATTTTGCATCTTTTCGCTCCCGCCAGCTCAGCAAACCGAGTAAAGAAAACAGCACCGGCATACCGGCAGGCACAAAAGGCGTCGCCAGCACGGACAGCAGTGCCCCGAGGGTGGCCGGAATGCGCGTGCGACGCTGGCGCAGCGCCGGGAAAATCAGCGCGATCAGGATGGCCGGAAACACCGCATCCAGGCCAATCGCCGACACATCGGGAATAAAGCGTCCAATCACCGCACCGGCAATCACCGTGAGCGGCCAGATGGCAAAAATACCCAGTCCGCAAACCCAGTAAGCCGCCCGACGCTGCGCCAGCTTCGGCTGTGAAATACCGAACACCACGCTCTCGTCATTCATAATATGGCAGCCCAGTAGACTGCGTCCTCCCTGCCCGACCAGGTCTTTCACCGCAATGCCAAACGGCAAATGACGCGCGTTGACCAGTAAACCTGCAGCGGCAGCGGTTAACGGACTGCCGCCGCCTGCCACGATGCCGATAAATAAAAACTCGGACGCCCCCGCCAGCACCAGCGTCGAGAGCGCAATCGGCACCCAGAGCGGAAAACCGTCGGCAGCGGCAAGAGAACCATAAGAGAGGCCAACGATGCCGTCGGCCAGACAAACAAGGAAGATCGCTTTCAATACGCCGCGATCAAGCGGTACGGCACCCAGACGCATCACAATTTGATCTCATAACGAACAAGAAAGCCGTTATAATGAACGCGCCGTACGTGTTTTACAAGATGAACAAATCGTTCGATATAAAGAACAGGAGTAATTGTGACCCCGCCCATTGCTATCATTGCCGCCGGACTGGTGCGCGAACGCCAGCGTGCCGGACTTTCGCTGACGGAAGTGGCGCGCCGCGCTGGCATCGCCAAGTCAACGCTGTCGCAGCTGGAGGCAGGCAACGGTAACCCCAGCATTGAGACGTTATGGTCACTGTGTGTGGCGCTGAATATTCCATTTGCACGGCTGATGGAGCCGGAAGTGAAAAAGATGCAGGTGATTCGGCGTGGCGAAGGCATGGTGGTGTCAGCAGAGTTAGCGGACTTTCAGGCCGCGCTACTGGCCAGCTGCCCGCCGGGCGGCCGCCGCGACCTGTATCTGATCACCAGCCAGCCCGGCGCACCGCGCGCCTCAAAACCGCATCCACCGGGTTCCGTCGAACACATCATCCTGGCACGCGGCCGCGCGCGGGTTGGCCTGATGGAAGCGCCGGTCGAACTGTTCCCGGGCGATTATATTTGTTATCCCGCCGATGAACCGCACATCTTTGAGGCGCTCGAAGCAAACACCATGGCGGTACAGTTGTCAGAGCAGAATTAAAGAAATTTCGCTGCGCCTGACTATCACAATTTCCTATGACTAATTCGGATGATTGCGCTGCGGCGCGGTGGCATGCTGTCAGCATCATTGGCAGAACAGCAGGAACATATGGACATTATTCCCGCGCAGCCGCATCACGCGGCGGCGATACAGAAGATTTACGCCTGGCACGTGCTGCACGGCACCGCAACCTTCGAAACGGAACCGCCGGCGGAGAGTGAAATGCTGCGGCGTATCAATGACGTGCATGAGCGCGGCGGTTACTGGCTGGTGGCTGAGGAGCAGGATCAGGTGCTGGGTTACTGCTATCTCGCGCCGTATCGTCCGCGTTACGCCTACCGCTTCACGCTGGAAGACTCTATCTATCTCGACCCGCAGCAAACCGGACGTGGCATCGGTAAGGCGCTGCTGCAAAAAGCGGTGGCGCAGGCCGAAGCCGCTGGCTTTCGCCAGATCATCGCGATTATCGGTGACAGCGCCAACCAGGGCTCGCTGGGAGTACACCGGGCGCTCGGTTTTGAGCACACCGGCGTGATGAAATCGGTGGGTTACAAACATGGCCGCTGGCTGGACACCGTGGTAATGCAGCGGAGTCTCGGGCCCGGTGACAGCCAGCCGCCCGATCGCTAAGCCGCTTCCATAGCGATCACCCGATGCGTGCCTTTCTCCAGCAGATCGCGGTCATGACTCACCAGCAGCACCGCGCACTGCTGCTCACGCGCCAGTTCCGCGATCAACTGCCATGTTTGCTGCTGCACCAGCGGATCAAGGCGTGACGTCGGCTCATCTGCAAACAGAAATACCGGCCGCAGCAGCATCACCCGCAGCAGCGCGAAGCGCTGCAGTTCGCCACCGGAGAGCGCCTCTGGTCGCCGCGTCAGCAGCGCGGGATGCAAAGCCAGCCGCGCCATGAGCGCATCGCGCTGTGCCGGCGAGAGAGCGTGACGCCGCAGCACATCGTTGATGCTTTGTCCCAGCGTGCGCTGCGGCGGAAACAGCGCGGAAGGATCCTGATAGATTTTCTGATATTTCAGCGCATCCGCATCAGCGTGGTGCGTCACGCGGCCCTGCTGCGGCGCGAGCAACCCCAACAGCACGTCGCCGAAGCTGCTTTTGCCGCTGCCGCTGGCACCGTGCAGGCCAACGATTTCACCGGCGTGCAGCGTGAAATCGCGTGGCACACCCAGCCTTTTGCCCCCGCGCGCCAGCACAATGTCCTGGGCGCTGATCACCGGCCTGGCACCGATCACCGTTTGTTGTCGGGTGGGCCAGACGGCCGGATCGGCAGCCAGCAGCGCGCGCGTGTAAGGCTGCTGCGGTGACTGCAACACCTGCTGCGCCGGGCCCTGTTCAATCACGCTGCCTTTATGTATTACCAGCACGTCGCCGCCCAGCTGGCGTGCCAGGGTGATGTCATGGGTGATGGTCAACAGCATGCCGCCGTCGGCCACTTCACGCTGTAACAGCTGGCTGACTTCATCGCGGCGCGCCACATCCAGCCCTTTGGTTGGCTCATCGGCAATCAGAACCTGCGCGCCACCGGCACGGGCTGCCGCAAACGCGGCGCGCTGTGCCATGCCGCCGGAAAGCTGCCACGGATAACGCCGTGCCGCCGCGGCCAGACCAAGCTGCTGCAGATCCTGCTGCGCCGCTGCAGCACTGGCGGCGGGCGGCAAACCGCGCACGAAGCGATGCCCTTCCGCCACCTGTTGCTGAATCGCCATGGTCGGATCGAGCGACAACCACGGCTCCTGCGGCAGCGAAGCCAGCGTATTGCCCCACAGCCGACGCAGCTGCGCCGTATCCTGCGGCAGCTGAAAGCGTCTGCCGTTGATCATCAACTCACCGCTGGCCTGCAGCGATGGCGGCAATATCCCCATGATCGCCTGCGCCAGCAGACTTTTCCCCGATCCGGTTTCGCCGAGCAGCGTCAGCGGCTGACCGGGTTGTAGCCGCACATCCACCGGCTCAACCAGTGTTTCAGTCGCTGTGGCAACGCTCAGCCCGGTGATCTGTAATCCCTTCATCATCGATCCTTTTTCATCAGCAGATTGAGGCTGATCAATAGTAAAAACAGTGCGGCTACCGGCTGCATCAGCAGCCACGGCGCTTCCCACGCAAACGGCAGCAGTTCGGTCATCATCAGGCCCAGCTCCGGCGTGGGCGGACGCACGCCAACGCTGATAAACCCGAGCGCCGACACCGCCATGATGGCGCTGCTGAAAGAGAACAAGGTTAGCGTCAGCAGCACCGGTGCCAGCGCAGGCCACAGATGATGACGAAAACGATACCAGGCAGAGAACCCGAGCAGTTTGCTGGCCTGCATACCGGGCGCCTGCACAATTGGCCGCAGCGTGGCACGCGTGACGCGGAAAAATTCCACCCACAGCACCAGCGAAATGCCCAGCCACAGCATCTGCGGCGCGTCTGGCGCAATGGCGGCCAGCAGCAGTACCAGCAGCAATCCCGGCAGCGCGAGGCACATATCGCCGACGATGCTCAGTAATCGCTCCGGCCAGCCACCGTACAGCGCACTGAGCACACCGGTGAACACGCCCGCTATCAGCGCACTGATCACGCACAGGGCTGCCAGCCCGAGTGACAGACGCAGCGCGGCGCTGAGGCGCGTTAACATATCGCGACCGAGATGGTCGAAACCGAGCAAATGGCTGCGGTTCGGCGTCTGCAGCATCTGCAGCAAATCCTGCTGTAGCGGATCGCCGTGCTGAATCAGCGGCAGCAAAAACGCGTAAGCCAGCAGCGCCGCCAGCAGTACCAGACCCACCCAGCGTGAAAGCGTCATCTTCATGCGCGCGCCCCCCGGGGATCGAGCAGATGACAACCGGCATCCACCAGCATGTTCAGCAGGACAAACAGCAGGCCGAGCGTCATGGCACTGGCCTGAATTACCGGCACGTCACGCGCAAAAATGGCGTGCACCAGAGCGTGACCGATCCCCGGCCACGCAAACAGGGTTTCCACCACCACCACGCCTTCCACCAGCCAGACAAACTGCATGCCAAACCACGTCAGCACCGGCGCGCTCAGATTACGCAGGCCGTGACGCAGCAGCAGGCGCGCGGGTGACAGTCCCTTTTGCGCTCCCCAGCGATAGTAGCCGGACGACACCACCTGCCAGGTGGCTTCGCGCACCACGCGCACGCCGACAGCCGTCAGCGACAATGCCAGCGTCAGTGCCGGCAACAGGAAATGGCGCAGCTCGCCGTGACCGGCGCTCGGCAGCCAGTCGAGTTGCAGCGCGAACAGCAGGATCAGCAGCATGCCGAGTGCAAAATGCGGCACCGATTTCAGCAAGGCGGTCAGCCAGAACAGCGCACGGTCAAGCCGGCCGTTGGCATGGCAACCGGCCCAGATGCCGAGCGGCAGCGTCAGTAGTAACGCCAGCAGCAGCGAGACGCCCGCCAGCGCCAGCGTCTGGCCCAGCTGCCAGCGCAGCTCATCCATCACCGGCTCACCGGAAACCAGCGAGCGGCCAAAGTTAAACTGCAGCAGATCGAAGAGCCAGTGCATCAACGCACTGCCGCCGTTAAGCGCGCCGTTCAGCTCCTGCTGTACCCGCGCCACCGCGTCGGCATCGACGCGATCGTAACCATAGCGCCCCGAGGCGATACGCCACGCCATGTCGCCCGGCAGCGCCTGCACCAGCAGCCAGGTCAGTAATCCTACCGCCAGCACCACGAACAGCGCCTGCGCCATGCGCCAGCTGAGTTGTTTAATCATGGCTCCCCCAGTGCATCTGGCGCAGGCCGAAGTGGCGTTCAAACGGATCGAGTTTGACGCCCTGCAGCTGGCTGTTAACCGCCGCCGACTGCTGATACCAGGCCAGCGGAATCACCGGCAGATCCTGTTGCAGCGCACGGGTGATGACGCTGCGCGCCCCGGCGCGGGCTGCGCCATCGGTGGATTGCGTCAGCGTGTGGAGCGCCGCGTCGAAGCCTGCCGCATGCCAGTTCATCGCCCCCCAGTCACCGCCGTGGGTGCCATAATCCTGCAGCAGCGTTCCGGTCGGATCGGGCGTCAGGGCAAAGTTGCGCGCAAACAGCGCCAGCTGCAGACGGTTATTGTGGTGCTGCGCCGGGATCTCGCTGGCGTTGGTCGCGTTGATTCGCACGTCTATGCCAACCTGACGCAGCTGCTGCTGAATCACCATCGCCATCAGCGGCAGCTCAGGGCGATCGGGATAGGTCAGCAGCGTCAGGCTGAAGCGCTGGCCGTTGCGCGTCAGTACGCCATCCGCGCCGCGTTGCCAGCCGGCCGACTGTAATAACTGAGCAGCCTGCTGCGGCTGATAGTGCAGCGGCGTGAGTGCCGGGTTGTGCCACTCTGCCATGTTAGGGGGAAACAGCTGGCTGGCTGCGCCCGGATAACGCAGCACCGCCTGCGCCAGCGCGTTGCGATCGATCGCCATGCTGATCGCCTCACGCACCGGCAGTTCCGCCAGCAGCGGATCGGCCAGATTAAGCTTCAGCATCAACGTGCGCGGCACCGGAATCGCCGGGATGTGCAGCGACGCTTTGCGTGCCAGCCGCTGCCGGCTGGCGGCATCAAGGTTAAACACGTAATCTGCATCGCCGCTTTCTGCCAGCAGCGCACGGGTTTCCGCGCGGCCGGTCGCCAGATAGCTGGCGGCGGCAATCGCCGGTTTCTCGCCCCAGTAATCCGCGAAGCGCGCCACCGTCAGCGACTGCGGCGGCTGGAAGGAAGTGAGCGTAAACGGTCCGCTGCCAATAATGCGCGTGATGTTGCCCTGCGCATCCCAGCTGGCCAGTGCGAGGATTTGCGAGCGGCTTTCCGCCAGGACCGACAGCAGCGGCGTGAAGGGTTCACGCAGCGTGATGGTGACAAGCTGCCCTGCCCCGCTGATGTCGGCGATTGGCGTTTTGTCCAGTAAGCCCGCTTTGCCGCGTGCGGTGTTGAGTGATTTCACCACGGCAACCGCATCCAGCAGCGAGCCATCGTGAAAATGCACGCCGTCGCGCAGCTGGAACTGCCAGCGCAGCCCATCGTCAGAGACCTGCCAGCGCTGCGCCAGCGCCGCCACCGGCTCACCGCGTTCGTTCACTTCTACCAGCGTTTCAACCACATCCATGCGCAACAGAATGTCACCGGAGAGCGCCGGATCGCTGCCTTTAATTTCAAACGGTGCGGCAATCCGCACCGGTTTTTCGGGTGTGCTCGCCGCCATAACGGCGCAGGAAGCCAGGCCGAGCGCCGCAGCGATCAGCAAATTTTGCATTGATTTCATTAAATTTTCCGAATAAACCGTTACACTATCATCGAATAAATTACGTTATAACATAACAATTCACACTTTAACACACGGCGTTTGCAGGGAATTCGTTAGCCGCTTGTTGCCTTTTAACCGTCGCGACAGGTTAACGCTGCGCGCAGCAGCGTGGCTGAGGTATGCTTGAGAAGAACTCTAACCCGTGAGGAAACGCCGTTATGCCAGAGATTGTCGTTTATGCTGCGGAAGGCCGTAGCGTTGAGCAGAAGAAAAAATTACTCAAAGCCATCACCCAGGCGGTGGTGGATTCGTTTGAGATCGATGCTGATGTGGTCACCGTGTCGATTATCGAAACGCCGAAGCATCATAAATCTAAGGGCGGCGTGCCGTTCGACGAACGTTAAGATCGGCCCGGTTCAGGCGTACTGAATATTCATGGTGCCGCGCTCGCTGCGGTTGACGATGGCCTCGACCTGCCACGTCCGCTGAATCAGAGCAGGCGTCAGCACGGCGGCGGGCTCACCGCTCGCCACCACTTGCCCGTGCTGCAGCACCACCAGATGCTGGCAAAATTTGGCCGCCAGATTCAGGTCGTGCAGGGCCACAATCACCGTGACCGGCAGTGCGGCAATCAGCCGCATCAGCTCGAGCTGAAACTGAATATCCAGATGGTTAATCGGCTCATCCAGCAACAGGATATCCGGCTGCTGCGCAAGCGCACGTGCGATCTGGCAGCGCTGGCGTTCGCCACCGGAAAGCCGCTGCCATGACCGCCCGGCCAGCGCATCCAGTTTCATCAGCGACAGCGCGTGCTGCACCGCCGTTTCATCTGCCGTCCGCCACGAGCTGAACGCATTGCGATGCGGCGCCCGTCCCAGACGCACGATGTCGCTGACGCACATCTCAGCTTCCATTTCGGCATGCTGCGGTACGAAGGCCAGCGTACGGGCACGCTGCCGCCGGCTGAGTTGGTTCAGCCGCGTGCCGCCCATCTCCAGCCCGTTATAAGCACAGGGCTGAACGCCCGCCAGCGCACGGATGAGCGTCGATTTGCCCGAGCCATTGGGGCCGAGCAACCCGACCGTTTGTCCCCGCTGCGCCGCAAAACTGATGTCGGATAACACGCTGCGCGCCTGTAGCGTCACGCTGAGGTTATCCACCGCGACATACTTCATGATTTCTCCCGGTTGCGATACAGAATCAGGGCGAACACCGGGGCGCCGACTAACGCCGTCACTACGCCTATCGGCAGCACCTGATGGGTGATTAACGTGCGTGATACCAGGTCGGCAATCACCATGAAATGGCAGCCGCCCAGGAATGCGAGCGGG
The DNA here is from genome assembly GCF_059730895.1 of gamma proteobacterium symbiont of Lampromicra miyakona. NCBI lineage: Bacteria > Pseudomonadati > Pseudomonadota > Gammaproteobacteria > gamma proteobacterium symbiont of Lampromicra miyakona. Next base: position 656,837 of record NZ_AP035933.1, read on the forward strand.
ATCGTCACCAGATGACGCGGCCCGGCAATCATGCGGGTAATATGCGGGATCACCAGCCCGACAAAACCGACCGCACCGATCGCGCTGACGATCACCGCCGTCACTAACGCAGTGGTCAGCAGTAATACGATGCGCACCGCTGAAACCTGCGTGCCCAGCGTCGCGGAGACTTCCGCGCCAAACGAGAAGGTATCCAGCGCGCGCGCATGGTAGAGCACAGTCAGCAGACCGGCGAGGGTTACGGCAAAACACAATAAAGCATCCGCCCAGCGCACACCGCTCAGGCTGCCGAGCAGCCAGAACATCACGCCGCGCGACTGCTCAGCATTGGCCGCCGTGCTGACAATGTAGGCGGTCAGCGCATTAAATAATTGCGTCCCGGCAATACCGGCCAGAATGATGCGCGCGGTGTTTTCCCGCATGCCGCCGGAGAGCAGAACAATCAGCATAAATGCAAGACAGGCACCGCCAAACGCGCCGGCACCGGTGGTGATGGCGCCGCCGCCGATGCCAAGCAGCATCACGCACACCGCGCCGGTTGATGCACCGGCGGAAATACCCAGCAGATAAGGGTCGGCCAGCGAATTGCGCAGCAACGACTGCAACACCAGCCCACACAGTGCCAGCCCGCCGCCGCTGCTCGCCGCCATCAGCGCGCGGCTCATGCGGTATTGCCAGACGATGCCGGCTTCCAGCGCCGGCAGGTCGTAATGCGTGATGCCAAGCCCATTGGTGATGGCCTGCGCGGTCAGGGTAAAGCTCACCGATAAATCGCCGGTCGCCGCGGCCAGCGTCATCATCACCGGTAGGCTGAGCGCGCCCGCAGCAATCAGCAGGCCGGTGCGCCAGTAACAGACAGTATGAGCGCTCATCGGGCAGGTGCGAAAGCAGCGATCTGCTGACCGATCAGCTCTACAGCTTCCACATTGCGCAACGAGGGATTCAGTGACATGGCCGGTACCACCACAATGTGGCCGTTCTTCACCGCAGGCATTTCACGCGTCACCGGATCACTTTGCAGAAAATGTTTTTTAACCGCGACGTCATCGGCGGGATAGAGCCGCCGCGCCATGCTGGCAATAACGATGATGTCCGGCTGCGCGGAGACAATGTGCTCCCACGTGACCGCCGGCCACTCTTCGTCTGAATCGATAATGTTAGTCAGACCGAGCGTCTGGCTGATCCAGCCCGGCGCCCCTTTATTGCCGGCGACCCAGGGATCGCCTTTCAGGCGCGGGCTGGAAAACCAGTAAACCACCTTTAGCGGTGCTGACGGCGATTTGTGCAGCTGTTGCTGAACCTGTGCTATACGAGCGGCCAGCTGCTGTTTGAGCGCTTCGCCACGCGCCGGCACATCAAAAATGCGCGCCAGCGCGCTGATTTCCGCAAAGATCACCTCGATCCCATACGGTGTGGTGCGTGCACCGTCGCTATTGGACGTGGTGGTGACGGCTTTGCCGATGCAGTCGGCAGGCGAAATCCAGGTTCGGATGCCGAGCTGTTCAAACTGTTCACGCGTGGCGACTTCACCCTGCGGCCCGACGTGCCAGCTGTACTGCGCCAGCACCAGTTCAGGGCGCTGCGCCACCACCGCTTCAAAGCCTGGGGCGTTATCGGCCAGCCGTTTAAGCTGGCTGCCCTGCCCTTGCAAATCGGCGGGCAGCGCGCCAAACCACACCGAGGTTGCGGCAATTTTATCTGCCAGACCGAGCGCCAGCAGCAGTTCCGTTTCATGCTGGCCAACGGTGACGACGCGCGCAGGCGGATGAGCGAAGGTCTCTTTGACACCGCAGTTATCAACGGTGAGCGGATAGTTACTGGCATTAGCATCGAATACAGGAAGCGACAGCAGCGCCGCAATAAGCAGGGAGAGCGAGTTTTTCATCATGGTACTTTCATTGTTACGTTATAACATAACAATATGCATGACCAGGCGTGGACTGTCAATAATCAGGATTGGGCATACCGACCGGGACTGCGCGCATCATGAAGAGGATGACGTTAGGGTATAAGCAGGGCTGCAACAGCAGCCCGCCCAGTTCTGATAATTAAATCGGCTGTGATGATGTCATCGAATGAAGTAGTAGCTGAAACAGAGATTTTATTCAGGATATTGTGCGGCTGGCTTTAAAGTCCGGGCCACATACCGCCATCAAGCCTTAAATTAGAACCCGTTATGTAACCCGACAACGGGCTGGCCAGAAAGGTGATGGCGTCCGCTATTTCTTTGAGCGTACCAACGCGCGCCATGGGCACATTGGCATACAGGGGCAATACGGCCTGTTCAATATCTTCCCAGGGCGCGTCAGCTGAAAGCCCTGCATCTTTGGCCGTTTGACGAAACGCTTTTTCCAGGCTTGCACTATGAATAGTACCCGGTGAGAGAGTATTTACGGTTACGCCATCGTGTGCGACCGCTTTTGCCAGCGATGAGGTCATGGCAATAATCCCTGCTTTAGCAGCAGCATAATCCGGACGCCTGGCGGGAGGCATCAACGCTGCCAGGCTCGAAATATTAATGATTCTGCCCCATTTTTGTTCACGCATCCCAGGAAGAAAAAGATTAATGACACGTAAGGCTGAAAGGACATTTTTATCATACCCAGCCGCCCAGGTTTCTGGCAAAGAAGACGTCCAGTCCTCTGTGGGGCCGGAGCCACCCGCATTATTAACAACAATATCAACGGATTGTACAAGCGAACACACTTGCTGATAAAGCAGTTGAATATCTGCCTCACGGGTTAAATCTCCCGTTACTGCGTATGCTTGTCCACCTTGCTTTATGATATCGCTGGCGATATTTTCAGCTTTAGCTGGATCCCGGCCATGTATAATAACGCGGGTGCCTTCAGCGGCAAGCCCTCTGGCTACCGCTTCTCCAATACCTTTGGTGCTACCCGTTATCAGAGCAATTTTGCCGTCGAGTTTCAGATCCATTACTGTTCTCCAGAATACGTGAAAAATCTATTGGAAAATAAACTGATGAATGAATCAATTACGCACCTGAAAGTGCCTGTAGGCGATGAGGAGAAAACACGTTGTCTCGGACCAGAAGGTTCGGTCGCTTATGTCACGCAATGTTTAACTATTATTTCCGGCAGATGGACACTGCAGATTTTATTCAGATTATTTGCTGAGCCTGTGATGCGTCACTCGCAATTCATGAAGAGTATGCCTGAGATATCGCATAAAGTTCTGACTCAACATCTGCGCAAGCTTGAACGTGATGGGCTGATAACCCGCACTGATTTTGGTGAACAGCCCCCGCGTGTTGAATACGCACTCACGCATATAGGCCATAATCTGATGCCCGTGCTGCTCTCAATGCGTGAATTCTCACGAGACAACCTGCCAAAACCGGGACAGGATTAATAGTGCAAAAAAAATTGCACTATTGGCAGCAGGGAAATAATCACGCATTCTCAGCAAGGTCGTCATCATGCAATTTAATGCCATTACTGATGAGGAGTATCAAACGTGATCCTGCTTTGCTTAAAATAGTCGGCCGACGAAATAATCCACGCCCAGAGCGGCATCATTTTCATCATCATTTCTTCGCCCGCGTCCGTGGCCGTATAGACGACACGCGGTACTTTTTCCTGATAATCACAACGGGATATAAGGCCGTCACGCTCAAGCGTACGCAGTGTGCGCGTCAGCATTCGTTGTGTGACACCCTGTAGTAAACGACCCATTTCTGCATGGCGCAACGGTCCATGGGTGACCAGAATATGCAATATACCCAGCGACCAGCGATTGCCGGCGTGTGAAAGAATTTCACGCTTTAATGTTTCATCATCGTGACTCAACGCCTCACAAAATTGTCTGGAAAACTGCAGCAGGGCTTCGCGATTAGGTTCCATCTCTCCTCCGGTATCACGGGTGTACCTGATTGAATCAGGGTTTGTCCGCTGTCAGGATGACGGATATAACCTAAGGAGACAAGCATGCTACCCGTTGATCAACATGTCGAAAATATTCTTATCCTCGGCGCAGGAGAATTAGGCATGGCGGTGTTAAACGCCATGGCTAAAAAAGTGCAGCAGCATCCACTGATCAAAATAAGTGTATTACTCAGAAACGAGGCTGCACATGCCACGTCCGGCCCACTTAAAACCCGGCTGGATGTGCTGCAAAAGCTAAATATCACGGTGGTGGAAGGCGACCTGCAGAAAAATAGCCTGAGCGAACTCTCAGCATTATTTCGCTCTTATGATGCCATCATTAATTGCAGTGGTTTTGTCGGCGGGCCGGGAACGCAGCTCAGAATCACTCAGGCCGTGCTGAAGGCGGGTGTCGCCCGCTATTTTCCCTGGCAGTTTGGCGTGGATTATGACGTTATCGGCAAAGAGAGTGGGCAACCGGTATGGGATGAGCAGCTTGAAGTGCGCCATCTGCTGCGCGCCCAAAGCAACACTGACTGGGTAATTGTTTCGACCGGTATTTTTACCAGCTATCTGTTTGAACCCGATTTTGGCGTGATCGATGCCGGGAATAAAACGGTTTATGCCCTCGGCGACTGGAACTATGCCCTGACACTCACCACGCCAGACGATATCGGGCAGCTGACAGCCGATATCTTCTTTCATCAGCCCGCTTTTCAGAACGACATTGTTTATATCGCTGGCGATACGCTGACTTACGCAGAGCTGGCTGACCTGATGCAATCTCACTGGCAAAGCGCGGTCAGGCGAGTATTACTTAGCCGGGAAAGGCTAAGGGAAGATGCAGAGCGTCATCCCCGTGACACTGGCGCGGCCTACCGGCTGGCCTTTGCCCGTCCGGACGGTGTGGCATGGCCTAAACAGGAAACGTTTAATTACCGCGAACACATTGCCACCACCAGCGCCGCTCAGTGGCTGACGAACCAGCCAGCGGAGTCCTGAGGATTTCAGGCGTAGCGGAATGTCCTCAGGCGCAACGCCTGGCCTGAGGGCTATCGGGCCCTTCGCCTGAAATCCCGGCGCTTTGACAAACCGGCAGGTTGCGTCAATACTTTCCCCCGCACCGCTATCCGCCAAAATCAGTACCAGTCAAAACAGAAAACCCGAGCTCCACGCCTGCCCTACCGTTGCAGCCCTTCCCCAAGCATAGCTCATCTAATAAATTTAGGTGATTATATGTTTTTTAATTATTTTAATTGAAATTAATCATCTCCCTGCCGATAACGCCATTGCCATCAGGCAAAAGCGTGGACAACAACAACCAGGGAGATTCACCTTAATGAAAAAAATACGTGTTTTTTTGGAAGATATCAGAGTCAGCAGAAAACTCATGCTCGGGTTTGGTGTGCTGCTTATCCTCAGCATTGCTGTAGCTTCCTGTGGCATCAAAAACCTGCACGACATCGCGGAACGTGCGGAAAAACTCAGCCAGTTGAAAGGCATTAACGATCAGTTTGCGCAGGCTAAAGATGCCCGCCTGCAATACGTAAAAACCCACGATGAAAAATTCATTGCCGACAACGAATCGCGACTGCAGGCGATTGAGGGCAGTATCAATCAGCTGAAAACCTGGCGATGGGATAGCGCGCAGACCGCGCTGATTGCCTCTCTGCCGGCTGCGATGAACCTTTATCGTCAGCATCGTGCAGAAACGGTGAACGAAGTGCATAAGCGCCAGAGCATTCTGCAGGCGCTGCGCTTCAGTGACGAAACCACGGCGATTGCCGCGCTGGCCAGAAACTACGTCAGCACACAGCAGGATACGGCAGCTACGCTCACTGAAATCGCTAAATATCTGAACGGTATTAGTATTCGCGTAAAGCTGATGGCGCTGGACAACACTGAGGAAAACCGTCTGGCTTTGTCAGGCTTTATAGCTGAAACGATTCAACTCATTGACCAGGCTCGACCACGCCTGAGCGCTGATGACAGCAACGCGCTGGATAAAATTGCCGTAACGCTGGCGGCCAGACGCGACAGCGTGCAGGACTACAACGCCTCCGCGGAAGAAGAAGTGGAAGCGACCCGCCAGCTTGCCATCGCGGGCCTGCATCTGACCAATACCAGTAATCAATTATTTACCCAGCAGCTGGCCGCCACGCACCAGGATATCGCCCGGGCAATCCTGTGGATGTCGCTGATCCTGGCAGCGGCTGTGGTAATCAGCATTCTGATTGCGGTGTTTATCACCCGGCAGATTACCCGTCCTTTAGCGGTAACACTGAACGTCGCGCGGCAGATTGCGCAGGGAGATTTGAGCGTACAGCTGCAAACTTCACGTAAGGACGAACTGGGCGAGCTGATGCAGGCGGTCGGTGAGATGAGCAACGATCTGCGCGGCATCATTGGTAACATTCGCAGCGGCGTGATGCAGGTCAGCCACGCTTCCGCAGAAATTGCTGCAGGCAATAACGATCTTTCCGCCCGCACCGAGGAGCAGGCGGCCGCGCTGGAGCAGACGGCAGCCAGCATGGAGCAGTTAACCGCTACCGTGAAGCAGAACGTTGAAAACATTCATCACTCCAGCGAACTGGCGCGCGCCACTTCGGAGAAGGCCAATCAGGGCGGCTCGCTGGTCAAAGGCGTGGTTGAAACCATGGACCAGATCAGCGCCAGCTCCGGCAAAATCGCTGAAATCACCACCGTCATTAACAGCATTGCTTTCCAGACCAATATCCTGGCGTTAAACGCAGCAGTTGAAGCAGCGCGCGCCGGTGAGCAGGGACGCGGCTTTGCCGTGGTCGCCAGCGAGGTGCGCAGTCTGGCGCAGCGCAGCGCTCAGGCGGCCAAAGAGATCGAAACCCTGATTGGCGAATCGGTGGCGCGTATCAGCAGTGGTTCACAGCTGGTGGGTCAGGCCGGTAAAACCATGGATGAAATTGTGCATTCCGTTGGCAACGTAACCAGCATCCTCGCCGAAATCGCGCAGGCATCCGATGAACAGAATCGCGGCATTTCGCAGGTCGGCGTCGCTATCGTTCAGATGGACAGCGTGACGCAGCAGAACGCCGCGCTGGTGCAGGAATCATCGGCCGCCGCCAGCGCATTGCGCGATCAGGCGTCGACACTGGAAGGCTCAGTCGCGCGTTTCGTGGTGCAGTAAGCGGATTTTCACTGACAGAGAGAGCGGGCGGGATGCCCGCTCTTGTCGGATCACGGCTCGTCAGCGGGCTGCCGATCACAGCGAATCCGACTGCGGAATGAAATAACGTTTGATGCGTTGTCCATATAACCCAACCGCCAGCCCGGTAATAATCAGTACCAGCGCCACGATTTTCATCGGAGAAATAACTTCACCAAATATCATCATTGAACCGAGAATGCCGAATACCGGCACCAGCAGCGATAATGGCGCGACGGTAGAGACAGGATACTGCTTAAGCAATGAATTCCAGATCCAGTAGCCTAATAAGGTATTGGGGTAGACCTGAAACAGAATGGACAATATCGCACGGGTATCCATATGGCTGATTAATGTGCTGTAGCCCGCACTGCCATTAATTAATCCGTCCAGCAGAAAAAGCGGAAGCGGCGAAAAGGCGCTCGACCAGACCAGAAACGCGAATACCTGCTTCGTGCCGGCTTTTTTCATGATGATATTGGCAATACTCCAGGCTATGGCGCCTGCCAGCACCAGCAGCAACCCGGCAAACGTCACCGAGCCGTCGGTAATAAACACAATGCTCATCAATCCGCTGCACGCCAGCACAAAGCCAGCGATCTGATAGCGGCTGAGCTGTTCTTTGAACACATAACTGCCGAGCAGCAGAGTGAAAAAGGCACTGAACTGCAGCACCAGCGAGGCGATCCCCGCCGACAGCCCGGTTTTTATCCCCAGATTCACCAGGCCCCACAAGCCAATGCCGAATACCAAGCCGTAACCAATAAGGTAGCGCCACGGGACGTCAGGTTTTTTAATAAAGAAGAGCGCCGGGATGGCACACAACGTAAAACGCAGCCCTGCCAGAATAAACGGATCGATGGCGTGCAGCCCTAATTTAATCACCGAAAAATTAATGCCCCAGATGGCGGTAATACCGATGGCCAGCAGCAGGTGTGATAATTTCATGATTGACGTGTTCCATACCAGAGAATAAGTGCGCAGGCACTGACCAGTGCCCCGCCGCCGCACACGGCATACCATCCCCAGTGCGCATAGAGTTGGGTGGCAGCAATAGCGCCCAGCGCGCTGCCTGCCGCATAAAAACACATATAGGCACCGATAAGCCGGCTGGTGATAGCGGGTTTGCCGGCAATCAGCATGCTCTGGTTGATGACATGCACCGTCTGCACGGCGAAATCCAGCATGATCACGCCAATAACCAGCAAGAATAAAGAGGCCTGCGCGAAGGCGATGGGGAGCCACGAGAGCGTTAATAAAGCCAGTGCGCATCCGCTGGCGCGCTGCCCGGTTCCCCGGTCAGCCCAGGCGCCACTTCTGGAAGCCGCCAGCGCTCCGGCTATTCCAGCCAGACCAAACAGCCCTGTTTGCGTATGGGAAAGCGACATGGCCGTGAGCGGCAAAACCATGGAACTCCACAACATGCTGAACGCGGCAAAAATCAGCAGAGCCAGCGCGCCACGCTGACGCAACAAAGGCTCGGTGACAAAAAGACGCGGGACAGACCCCAGCAACCCGGCCACGGAAGTGGCTGTGTTCTGCGGACCGGCAGAAGGTATCACTTTCATCAGCAGCACGGTAATCAGCAGCATCAGCGCCGATGAGGTCATATACACCGCCCGCCAGCCGGCGATATCGGCGATGATGCCAGAGACCAGCCGCGCCAGCAGTATTCCCATGACGATGCCACTGGTGACGCTGCCTACCACCTTGCCACGCTGAGCCGGTGCCGACAGGATAGCGGCCCACGCCACCACGGTTTGCGTCACCACCGCCATCAAACCCACCAGCAGCATCGCCACCAGCAGCGGCAGAAAACTCTCTGCTAACGCCGCCGCGATCAGGGCCAGCACCGACAGCAGCAGGTGCGTGACCACCAGCTTTTTGCGATCAACGCGATCGCCGAGCGGCACCAGCAAGAACAATCCTATGGCATAACCCGCCTGCGTTGCCGTGATGACCAGGCCTATGGTGCCGGGCGAAACCTGCAGCGTTGCGGAGATGGATTCCAGCAATGGCTGGGCAGAATAGACATTGCCGACAGCCAGCGCGCAGGTCAGTGAGAACAGAAAAATGATGTGAGGCGACAGCACTGAGATCGTCGCCGGCGAAAGAGGCGCCTCAGAGGTTGCAGGGGTATCACTGGTGCAAGTCATGTTGCATCCTTATGTGGTTTTTATTTGAAACCGATTTATTCTATAAGTAGCAGCGGAGGTTTTTTTTTGCAACTTGTTTTGCTGGAGGCTAAGCTGCCGTCAGTAAATCAGCAGAGTGAGAGACAAGATGGCCAAACAGGAAGCGCTGAGAACCAGCGAATGTCCGGTCGCCCGGACCGTGGAGGTGATTGGCGAACGCTGGTGTCTGATGATCATCCGTGAAGCGTTTGATGATGTGCGCCGCTTCAGTGATTTCCAGAAAAACCTTGGGCTGGCAAAAAATATCCTGGCGTCACGGCTGAAACTGCTGGTTGAGATCGGTGTGCTTGAGAGTTGTCCGGCGTCAGATGGCAGCGCCTATAAGGAATATCTGCTGACCGAACGGGGACGAGCCGTCTTCCCAATCGTCGTGGCGATGCGCCAGTGGGGAGAGCGTTATCTGTTTGAAAAAGGAGAGACTCACTCGGTATTGCTGGATAACGCCAACGGCGAACCGTTACCTGAACTGGCCGTGTATTCTGCCCGGGGAGAACGGCTCGATCCCGCCGACTGTCATCGCCGGCGCGTCATAGCCGGTAATCGCGTTGATCAGGCTTCGTCGATCGTGAAATAACCGGGGTTAAGGCATTGCATCAAATCGATCCCGCTTGTTCAATCACCAGCACCCGGGCTACGCCCTGCGGATGTGCGACGTGTTCAGTGCCTTCGCTGGCATAAAAAATATCGCCGGTGGTTAATCGTTGGGTTCTCACTTCGCCCGCTTGTTTGTAGAACATGTCAACGCAACCATCCATAACGGCAAACACCTCTTGTCCGTCATTGATATGCCATTTGTAGGGTTGATCGGTCCAGTGCAGTTTAACGCTGATGTTATCGAAGCTGGCAATATGCTGAGACTCCCAGGCTTTGGAACCCGTAAATTCTCTGCTGCTGTAAAAATTCATGTTTGCATCCTGTGTGCTGCTGCGGTGATAGCTCACACATGAAATAGCAAAAGGCAGCGCCACGTACCAGATTCAGGGATTGGTTTGTCCTGATTTGGCACCAGCGCGTCCCGTTGTTGCTGCCGGGATGCCTGCTTAACGCACAATGCGTTCATTAAGCAGGCTATTAAACCGGTGAACGGAGGGCATAAGCGCGCGGCGGCGTCGCTGCCGTTCAGAAGGGAATAAAATGGCTGCGGATCACCGTGGTGGCGTCGGTAAAATGCACCACATCGGCCATGACCCTTTTAGTTTGTTCGGACTCCAGCGCCCGGTTGACATCCTGCTGACAGGCAAACGTGTAAACACCGATGGAGAGCCAGCCGCTGCGGTCTGAAGCGGGATAGAACGCTTCCGCCGAAATGAGCCCATAATCCTGCCAGCACGCCAGCGCCAGCGGCAGGTGCGTGTGGGTATAATAGTCGCGGTCAAAACGATGGGTTTCATCGCCGACACATACCACCATCATCTGATGCATCCTTTTCTCCCGTTAACGCATGCCGCCAGACGCCATCATCACCTCGCCCGTCACCCATCCGGCATCGTCGGAAGCGAGATAAGCCACAATCGGCGCAATATCCTGCACCTGGCCAATACGGCCAAGCGGCGTCTGGCTTTCGTTCCAGCGCTGAAACTCCGATCCCATCGCGCCGGTGCTGTGCGTGCCTTCGGTTTCGATTAACCCCGGATTGACCGCGTTGACGCGGATGCCGCGCGGGCCGAGTTCGCGCGCCAGCACGCCGGTAATGGCATCAATCGCGCCTTTGCTGCCGCTGTAGATAGCGCTCTCCGCCAGAAATACCCGCGTCACAAATGAGCTGATATTGATAATGCTGCTGCCCTTGCCCAGATGTGGCACGGCGGCGCCTGTCACCAGCAGCGGCCCGAGCACATTGATGTCAAACTGCTTGCGATACAGCGCTTCGCTGCTCTCTTCAATCTTCGCAAACTGATACACACCGGCATTGTTCACCACGATGTCCAGCCGGCCAAACTGCGCGAGGGTAGATTGAATGAGTGCCTCAACCTGCGGCTGATCGGTGACATCCGCTGCCAGCGCCACCGCCGTGCCACCGGCAGCCTCAATAGCGGCGACCACCTTATCCGCCCCGTTTTTATCGGCGGCATAGTTGACGACGATCTTTGCGCCGTCGGCGGCCAGCTGGCGGGCAATCGCCGCACCAATGCCTTTAGATGCGCCGGTCACGAGGGCGACTTTGTCCTGAAGCTTCTTCATGTTCTGCAATCCTCAATCAGTTCAGTCTGGATGATGCCGTTATGGTGATATCTGCAAAGTTGTTTGAGAACTGCCATTTTTGTATATTCGACGTTCATTTTTGAACGGGGGCGAGCGCAATGGAATGGAGCGATGTACGGATCTTTCTGGCGGTGATGCGCAGCGGATCCTATGGCGAGGCCGCGCGCCGGCTCGGCGTCAGCCATCCGACCGTGGGTCGTCGCATTAAGGTGCTGGAAGCGCAGGCCCATCAGGCGCTGTTTCGCCGCACGCCGGATGGCCTGGTGTTAACCGATGCCGGTGACGCCGTGCTGGGCCTGGCGGAAAGTATGGAAAATGCTGCGCTGGCGATGGAGAGACGGCTTGCGGGCAATCACCCGCGGCTGGAAGGTATTTTACGCATCTCCTGTGCCGAGTGGTTTGCCACCGCCGTGCTGGCGCCGGTACTGAGCGAGCTGACACAGCGCCATCCCGCTATCGTGCCGGAAATTATCGCCAGCTACCGTTTGCTCAATCTGTCGCGGCGCGACGCCGACGTGGCTTTTCGCATTGTGCCTTTTACCGAGCCGGATATTGTCCAGCGGCGCCTGATGAGCATGCCCTATGCGTTATACGGCACGCCTGAAAATGCCCGCGCATTGCAACACGACCCCGCCTCAGTGGGGCTGATCCTGATGAATACCGCGCAAGCGCATTTTCCGGACGTCGTCTGGCTGCTCGATCAATTTCCACAGTCACGGCGGGCTTTTACCAGCACCAGCCGGGCGGTGCAGGCGCAGATGTGCCGGCGCGGCATGGGCGTGGCGGTGTTACCCCAGCCGCTGGGCGATGCCACCGCCGGACTGCAGCGGATTGCCACCCCGCAGCCACCGCCTTCGCGCGATATCTGGGTAGGCTATCATCAGGATCTGCGGCACATGGATCGCCTGCGCGCCATGCTGGATATCGCCGATGCGCTGCTGATTGCGAAGTAACTGTCGCAGGGATTAGCGCAGCAATTCAGGCGGGCCTCAGACCCGGTAACGGCTCTATGCTGCGCAGCGCATTTTCCATCAGTCTGGCCAGCAGGTTTTGCGCATTCGGTTCAGTCTGGCTGCCACTTTTTTGTTCCAGCGTAACGCCCAGCGCGCCCAGCGGCGGCAAAACATTGCCGGCGCTCACCAGGTTAGCGGGCATGCCGACCCGCGTGCGCACGGTGATCCCCAGACCGGCCCGCACCGCCGCCCAGATGCCGCTCAGGCTATGGCTGACAAACACGATTCGCCATGCAATGCCCGCCCGGTCCAGACTGTCGATGGCGCGCGAGCGCATCAGGCAGGGATTATCAAACATCACCAGCGGCAGCGGTTCGCCCTGGCTTATCATCGCGCTGACGTCGCAGTCGGGGTGGGCGATCCACTCCAGCGGGAACTGGCCGATCAACACGCCTTTACGCTGCAGCGGTTGTGCCTGCCACAGCAGCGCCATATCAAGAGCATCGCTGTCCAGCGCTGCAAGCAGCTCCTGATTACGTGCCACGCGGGCGATAATCTGCAGCCCGGGATGATGGCGTGTAAATTCGCCCAGAATACCGGGCATCAGGGTGTCGCCAAAATCTTCCTGCATGCCCAGGCGCACTTCCCCCTGCAGCCCTGCACCGCTGAAGGTGCACAGTGCTTCGTCGTTCAATGCCAGCAGACGGCGGGCATAACCCATCATCACTTCCCCCTCACGGGTTAACGCCAGATGACGCCCGCTTTTCACCACCAGCTTGCTGCCACATTGCTGCTCCAGCTTTTTTAGCTGGGCGCTGACCGCCGAAGTGGATCGACAGAGCCGCACGGCGGCCTGCGCAAAACTGCCACACTCCATGCCGGTGACAAAACTGCGTAGCGCATCCAGATCCAGCGTCTGAGCTAACTTTTGCATAATCGTCCTGATTTATGGGATGAATGACGGTGTTTTATTTGATTTTCAGGATGGTTATGTTTCGCCACAATCGCGGCTGAGTCAATACGGAGAAACATCATGGCAAAAACACTTGATAGTAAAACGCTGGCGCGCATCGCGCCAAAGCTGGCCGAACTCAGTCAGCAGGTTCTTTTCGATGACATCTGGCAACGTGACGCGCTTACGCCGCGCGAACGCAGCCTGATTACGCTGGCCGCACTGACGGCGCTGGGGCGAGTGCAACAGCTAGCGTGGCATATCGAATTCGCGCAACAAAATGGCCTGGCACGAGAAGAGATCGTCGAAGTGTTCACCCATCTGGCCTTTTATGCCGGCTGGCCGGCGGCGGTGTCAGCGCTAAGCTGTCTGGAAGAGGCGTAACCCTCATGCCTTTTACCCGCATCATACTGCGTCAGGGTTACAGCGACGCGCAATTAACGCAGATTTCCGACATCCTGCAACAGAGTCTGGAGGACGAATTTGCCGTTCCACCCGGCGACCGCTTTCAGGTATTTGAAGAACTGCCGGCGCGGCTAAGGGTGTTTGATCGCCACTATAAAAGTCGCGGGCGTTCAGAGAATTTTGTTCAGTTCATGATTACTGCGGGCAAGCCGCGCAGCCGCGAACAGAAGCACAAGCTGTGTCGCAGATTGTGTCAGCAACTCTCGCAATCGCTGGATATCGATCCGCAGGATGTGATGGTGATTATTCAGTTTAACACCGTCGATGACTGGAGTTTCAGCGACGGATGTCTGATGTCCGAAGAAGCGCGTTTACACGAGTAACATAGTCAGTATTGCTGGCAGCGCAGGTTAGCGCGCTGCCAGCAATCACTGTACGGCTTCAGTGATGGGCTGTGGAGATTAAAAATACCACCTCATTGACGACCAGCAGATTGCAAAGCGGCGCGCTGGCGGTCGCGCGTGAAGATCTGCCACGTCACCGCGTCATCACTCAGGGTAAAAATAGCCGTGGCGAGGGTATTTTCCTCATCCGGATCCTGCGGCGACAGCCGGTAAATCGGCAACGCTGCATCCTGCTGATCCGATAAAATCGCCCTGGCCGCCGCGCCATCTACCGCTGTTTGCGTCGTCAGCCATGTATCCAGACGCTGCTGGCGCGAGCCGGAACTGGCGGTGACCACCTGTTCGACGGCGGCAAGCTGCGGGTGAATAAGATGGTTAGCGTGCCCGAAAGGCGCAGTCAGTGCGATCACTGAACAGCCTGAGCCTGTCGCTTCAATACTGATCAGGCGGCTATCGCCCTGCTGCCCCAGCGTATGGTGAAACGCGCCGGCGCGCGGCGTGGCGCTGAGTATGGCGATCGCTTCATCCAGCGTGGTCGCGTTCAGCGACGCGCGGGCGATGATCTGGCGCGGCATGCCATCCGGACGATGTTGAGCGCGAATGTTATTGACGGTGTTAACGATGCCCTTTTCATTAACGGCAAAAGTGTGACCGCAAAGTGATGCCGGATAGGCGAAGCTGGTGAACGCGAGCCCGTCATCGGGGGTCACGGTGACCAGCGCACAGTCGTCACGCAGCTGGGGAAAGCCATCTTCGTTGTGCGCAATGATCAACTCCCCGCTGGCACTTTTCCCCGCCACCGTGGTGCAACCATCCGAAGTTGAACGCACCAGATCGCCCCGGCAGTTCCACGCAAACACCTCGTCAATCGGTGCCTGTAATCCTTCAGCCAGCCCTTCCAGCTCCTGCCAGATCAGCGGAAACTGGCGCTGGACCCGCGCGCGCATATTGCGGATTTGCTGAGTATCTTTCATGGCGGTGACCGTTTGCCAGAGACGGGTATGCGTGAGTTTGTTATGCCAGCCATCACGGCCAAAGTCACCGAGTTGCTGACCAATAACAAAAGCCGAACCACGGAAGTCGAGTTTTTTCATAGCGTTATTTCACTTCATTTCAGGATACATGTTGCAGAAATTCTTTCAGACGCGGATTACGGCTGGCAGTCAGCAGCATATCAGGTGGCCCATCTTCGGCAATGGTACCGCCATCAATAAAGATCAGCCGCGAAGCCACATCGCGGGCAAAGCCAATCTCATGCGTCACAATCACCATGGTCATGCCCTCTTCAGCCAGCGAGCGCATCACTTTCAACACTTCATGACGTAACTCCGGATCCAGCGCGGAGGTCGGCTCATCGAACAGCATCATTTTCGGCCTGACGGCCAGTGCCCGGGCAATCGCCACGCGCTGCTGCTGGCCCCCGGAAAGTTCAGACGGATAATGGCTGGCGCGATCGCGCAAGCCGACGCGCTCCAGCAGCGCCAGCGCCTGCTTGCGCGCCGCGGCTTTCGTTTGATGACGCACGCGGATCGGGCCGAACATCACGTTTTCCAGCGCGGTCAGATGCGGGAACAGGTGAAACTGCTGAAACACCATGCCGGCTTCACGGCGGATATCACATTCATTCGCATGCGGATCGGTGATGTGCATTCCGGCGACCAGCAGCGTCCCGGATGAGATCTCTTCCAGTTTGTTGATGCAGCGTAGCAGCGTTGATTTGCCTGAACCTGAAGGGCCGATAATCACCACCACCTTGCCGGACTCAATTTTTAAATTGATATTGTGCAGGACCTGCGTGGCACCGAAATTTTTCGACACTGCGTTAAATTCAACCATGCTCATAAAATATGGATCCTTTTTTCCAGCTGCTTCAGTAAAAAGCTCAGGCATAACGTCACCAGCAGATAAATCATGGCTACCGCCGTCCACACTTCCAGCGCACGGAAATTACCCGCAATGATCTCCTGCCCCTGACGCGTCAGTTCTGCCACGCCAATAACAATAAACAGTGAGGTATCTTTAATACTGATAATCCACTGGTTACCCAAAGCCGGAATCATGCGGCGTAACGCTAAAGGCATAATGACATACCACAACGTACTGCGCTGCGATAAGCCCATCGCCAGACTCGCTTCTTTAAAGCCTTTATTGATTGAGAGGATCGCGCCCCGGGTAATTTCAGCAATGTAGGCACCGGAGTTAATCACAATGGTCACGATCGCGGCGGTGACGGGATCAATTCTTATCGGCAACACCATCGGTAGTGCAAAATAGATAAACATTACCTGCACCATGATGGGCGTACCGCGAATAAGCTCGACAAAAATAAGTGACAGCGTTTTGGCGATTTTTCCGCCCAGAGCACGGCAGGTTCCCGCCAGTAAGCCAATAATAAAACCGCCCAGCAGACCTGACAGCGAAATAATCAAGGTCAGCTGCAGCCCCTGCAGCAGTAGCGGCAGAGATTCCCAAATATATTTACTGTCAAAATTCATAATTTAACCTGTAAACGCTAAATAAGGCCGGAGGGCTCCGGCCTGGCAGGATTATTTCGGCTGCTTAGCAAACCATTTCACGTAGATTTTGCTGTAAGTCCCATCCGCGCGCAGGGCCTGCAGCGCGGCGTTGATCTTAGGTGTCAGGCTGCTGTTTTTCTGCATGGCAAAGCCATACTGCTGCGGCAGAATCGTGTCGTTTTCACCGCTGGCTTTGACTTTGCCATCGCCCGCCGTTTTCACGTAGTACAGCACATTGGGCGAGTCATGGACCACCGCATCAAGGTTGCCGGCCTGCAAATCCAGATAGGCGTTGTCGATATTAGGAAACTCAACATAATTTGCCTTGTATTTACTTTTCATAAAGCTGGCTGCGGCCGTGCCCTGTTTCAGACCCACTTTCTTGCCGGTTAAATCGCTGAATTTCTTAATGCTGTTATCATCGCTTTTGACAGCCATTAATAAGTCGGCATCATAATAACCGTTGCTGAAATCCACCACCTGCTTACGCGCATCGGTAATGGTAATGCCTGCCATCGCGACATCCAGATTCCGCGATTGCAGCCCCGGAATCAGGCCACCAAAGTCCATTGGGTGTAATTCATAGCTGATATGCATTTTCTTCGCGATGGTATCCCATAAATCAATGTCAAAGCCGACGTATTTATCACCTTGCTTAAATTCAAAAGGAACAAAAGCCGTATCAACCCCGACGGTTAATTTCTCCTGCGCCGCAGCGGTAAAACTGGCGGAACAGGCAACCAATGCCAGTGTAACTTTTAATTTATTTAAAAATGCAGACATAATAACCCTCAGCGTCAGTAATGTAGCGTGCAATGATTGTCATCCAGCGAAATAACCCGGCGGACATGGTCAAAGAAGGTGGTTAATATAATGGGCGTATCAGGTACGCCCGGAGTAATGCGACAACTTATGCAGGAAGCAAGTGATCCTGCGTAAAGGGTACCGGCGTCTGTGCGCCGTTCATGATCATCGAGAGAAAACTGTAATAGCCGTTAATGCCTATCAAATCCACCACGCCCTTCTCGCCCCATAATTCGATGGCTTGCTGCCAGGTGGCATCACTGATTTTCTGTTGCTGATGTAACTGCTGGCAAAACTGATAAATCACCCACTCATCAGGCTGCAAATCCGCGGGCTGACGTTTTTCATTGATGGCCTGCACTGCTGCAGCAGAAATCCCCTTTTCGCGCGCTATCGGCGCATGGATTGCCCACTCTACCGGCTGTGACCAGTGCCTTGCCGTCATTAAAATCGCCAGTTCCGATAACCGCTGGCCCAGCGCACTGCGATAGCGCAGATATTCCCCCATACGCTGTGCATGTGCCATTAACCCTGGGCTGCGCAGCAGCGGCTCAAACGGAGGTAGCAGCGCACCGCGCGGCCCGTTGATAATCTCTTCCGCGAGCGGACGTTGCTGCTCATCCCAGTCCTGCTCCGCCAGCGGCGGTAATCGGTTAATCATAATTTGCCGGTCTCTTCACGTATCACGGTGTTCAGCGTATCCACGACAAAATCCAGTTGTTGCGGGGTGACGATAAACGGTGGGGCAATTAAAATATGGTCGCCATATTGCCCGTCCAGCGTGCCGCCCATCGGATAGACCAGCAAACCGCGCGCCATACAGTTGGCCTTGATGGCTGCGTGAAGTTTCATCGCCGGATCGAACGGGGTTTTTGTGGCTTTATCACGCACCAGCTCCACACCGGCAAACAGGCCGCGGCCGCGCGTATCACCCACGTGCGGTAACTCCCCCAGCACGTCGCGAAGCGCCTTGTGCAGATAAGCGCCCTGCTGCTGAACCGCCTCCAGCAGATGGTCGCGCTCAATCACCTGCTGTACTGCTAACGCCGCCGCAGCGGCTGTCGCATGACAAATATAAGTGTGTCCATGCTGGAACAGACCGCTGCCAGCCTGCAGCGCAGACACGATCTTCTCACTGGCCAGCACCGCGCCGATGGGTTGATAACCGCCACCCAGTCCTTTGGCGATGGTGACCAAATCAGGTACCACGCCATCCTGTTCGAACGCGTGCAGTGTGCCGGTACGCCCCATTCCGCACATCACCTCATCGGCGATAAACAAAATGCCATACTTGTCGCACAGGCGACGTACACCCTGCAGATAGCCCGGCGTCGGCGGCGTGGCACCGCTGGTCGCACCGACCACCGTCTCCGCGCAGAAGCCAATAATCGTTTCCGGGCCCGCATCGATAATCGCCTGCTCCAGCTCGCTCAACAGCCGCTGGGTATACTGCTGCTGGGTTTCATCGGCACGGCGATCGCGATACTCATTGCAGGCTGAAACGCGAATCACGTCGATTAACAGGGGTGCGAACTGACGCCGGCGCCATTCGTTGCCACCCACCGCCAGCGCGCCCAGCGTATTGCCGTGGTAGCTCTGTTTGCGGGCGATGAAACGGGTGCGCGCAGGCTGTCCGATCTCAACAAAGTATTGCCGGGCCAGTTTCAGCGCGGTTTCCACCGCCTCCGAACCGCCCGACACGAAATAGGCATAGTTAAGATCGCCCGGTGCGGTGCGCGTTAACTGTTCGGCGAGCTGTTCAACGGTATCGCTGGTGAAGAAACTGGTATGCGCATAAGCCAGTTGATCGATTTGACGATGCATGGCTGCGAGGACGTCAGGATGGGCGTGGCCCAGGCAGGAAACGGCGGCACCACCGCAGGCATCAAGATACTGCTTTCCCTGTGCATCAAAAATGTAGGCCCCGTGTGCGCGCGTGGCCACGGCGGGCACGCTGCGCAGACTGCGGTGAATGATACGGCTCATGCTGGTCCTGCTCCTGAATACGCTTCGTTGTTGAAACGTATCTTGCAGGATCCATTTGAATCACGTCAATGCAATAATGATTCAATCGCATTCAATATTCTTATGACAGATACAAATGAATCATCTGTCAGGATTTGCCGGCATGCACGTAAGCGCCGGAATCGATTAAATAGCGTTCGGCGTTTTCAATTTTACTGACCGCATCACGTCCATGACGGGCCACCAGCATCGCCAGCAGGCACTCTGCCAGGCCCATGCCAGAGACGACAGACGGGAAGAACGATGGGCTGTCCAGTGAAAACCGGAGCGAGCAATCAGCGGCCTGCGCCAGCGGCGAGACCGGTGAGTCGGTGATGGCGATGATCTTTGCACCCGCCTGCTGCGCTGCGCGCAGTACATCAAGTGATTCGCGTGAATAAGGGGCAAAGCTGGTAAGCAACAGGCAATCCGCGGCGGTCAGTTCACGTGTGAAAACTTCGATATTGCTCGCCAGACCATCCACCAGTGACACCTGACGATTGAACAACCGATACACATAAAATAATGACCAGGCGATCGGAAAGCTGGCGCGGAAACCGCAGATGTAAACATTGTCAGCCGCATCGAGTAAGGTCACGGCCTGTTCCATTGCCTGGCGGTTTTCCTCCTGCGTAAAGGCCAGGTTGGTCTGGTGGGCCTGAAACATCGCATCATACAGCTGCGGCTGCGTGCCGGCAGCCACCAGCTTTTCCGCTTTCGAGACATAGGTATCATTGCGCAGGCCGATGTCATCAATAAATGCGTCTTTGAGTTCACTCCAGCCGTTATAGCCCAGCCGTTTCGCCAGGCGCAGCAGCGTTGCCGGTTTCACCCCGGCCTGCTGCGCAAAGGTGCGCATGGATTGCACCACCAGTTGATTGGCATTCTGCAGTGAGAATTCGGCAGCTCGCTGTAGTTCTGGCGATAATTCACTGAACTCGCGGACGATAGTTTCCTTTAGATTCATGGCAACGATTCACAGGCTTTGACGTTCAGGTATCTAAACACATTTGAGATCAAGACTCTAGGCGCGGATATCACACCGGAGTGACGGCCTGAAGCAGGGCGCGATGCGTCGCGCCGCGACAATCAGGCTGCTCATGGTGGTTTACTTAACTGAGCGGCCTATTGCTATGGAGGGCGAACCTGAGGTTAAAAATTTGCTTTATTGACGACTCAACACCAGTTTCAGTCCGGCAATGGCAAAACAGCAGGCTAATAGCGCATCTAATCCCCGGCGGATACGACGGTAAAACGCGTTCATTGCTGCGGTGGAAAATATCAGCGCATAGCCGCAAAATACCGCGACGCAAATTGCCGCACAGCCGAGAATAATCAGCGGTAAGGTCGAGGCTGCGGCGTCCGGTTTGAGCGCGACGGACATGATTGCGACCCAGGTTAAAATGGCTTTAGGATTACCGACGTGCATCAAAATTCCCTGCCGAAATAACGCGCCATATGCAACGCGGTGATCGCTGATAACGGTTTTATCGGCAGCGGTGCGGGTTAACGCAGATTTACCGGCTTTGTACGACAGCCACAACAGATATAACCCGCCGCCGATTTTCAACACCAGCAGCAATTGGGCAAACGTCGCCAAAACGGTTAATACCCCGCAGGCCGCCAGCAGCGCCCACAGCATTGAGCCGCCAATTACCCCGCCCGCAAGCGCTAAGGCGGCACCGCGCCCTTTATTCATCGCCGTTCCCATAATCGCCATATTACTCGGACCAGGGCTGGCCGTTGCCACAAAATAAGTGGTGTAAATCAGCATTAATTCGTGTGAAAGCGCCATGAAATCCTCTGCAGGTGAAATGTCCTGACCCTGTTATATCGGCTTGCTCAGGAATTTACTATGTCTTGTTGATATGAAGAAATGCCGGACGCTGTTCTATTCTGTGGACTGCTGCATGAGCCAGGCTCTTACTTTTACCACGGCAGAACGCAGCAGCGCTTCGTGGGGCGTAATAAGCCAGTACGCGTGTCCGGTATTCAGCGTATTTGGAAACGGTGCCACCACTTCACCGGATGCCAGATTCGCCTGAACAAATCGCCTGCGCATCAGCGCTACGCCCATGCCAGCAAGCATCGCCAGCCACGCCCCGCTGCCATCGCTATACAAGGGCCCTTTACCGGAATCAATGTGCCCGACGCCGGCTTCAGCGAGCCAGCGCTGCCAGTCTTCCCGGTGCATATCATGCAGTAACGTGACGCGACCGAGTGCGGCAAGTGCCGGCGGTTCCCCCAGCTGCTGCGCCACAGCAGGAATGCAGACTGCAAGGTAGTCGTCGTCGATCAGCTTCTCACTCACGCAACCCTCACAGAAACCATTACCATGCCGTACGGCCAGGTCGATACCATCCGTGGCGAAAGACTGAATGCGGGAAGTGGCACTGATGCGCAGGTCGATCTTCGGACAGGCACGTTCAAAATCAGCCAGCCGCGGCAGTAACCAGTGAGTCGCAAATCCGGTGGTGCAGGCCAGCGTGATGGTATTTTTTTGTGTCTCCTGCACCAGCGTTTCAGTGGCTTCACGTATCAGGCTGAAAGCCGAAGCAATCGAGTAGTAATAGCCCTGACCGGATGCCGTCAGCGCCAGCTTGCGTCCATTTCGCTGAAACAGGGGCAGGCCCAGCTGCCGTTCCAGTTCCCTGATGTGCAGGCTGATCGCGCCGGGCGTGACGTGCAACTCCCGGCCTGCAAGGGTCATGCTGAGGTGCCGGGCAACGGATTCGAACGCTTTCAGGGCGTTAAGAGAAGGCAGGCTGTTTCGCATCGTTTAGTTTTCCTAAAAAACAGGCGGAAATTAAATCGTTTTAATTTCCTCTCCGTCAACGTTATTAATAGGCATATAGCACGCGTTGCCGTGTCGTTTTTATTCCAAAACTGTTGAGTTATATTGAAATTTTAAGAGAAAGTACCGTTTCACGCACCACACCTCCACACGGAAAAATGAGCAACGACCAGGCCCTTTATGGCGATTAACCTTTATCAGGCTTGAGTTTTTGTCGTGTCAGGGAGGCAATAAATGGAGACAGGATGCAGATGAAGGATATTGATGTTGGATTTACCCACGTTGCGTTTATGGTGAGGGATCTGGAGAAGAGCATGGATTTCTACCGCCGCTATGCAGGAATGAAGGTGATACACACCCGTGAACCTGACGTCCCGGCTGCCCGCAAGGTGGCATGGCTGAGCGATCATACCCGCCCTTTCGCACTGGTTCTGGTGCAGGCGGATGACGTGTCAGATACGCCACTGGGTAAATTTGGACACTTAGGCATTGCCTGTGCGTCACGCGAAGAGATCGATCGTAAAACAGCGATGGCCGTCGCCGAAGGCGTGTTACGTAAAGCCCCTGAAGAGGCTGGCGAACCGGTGGGATATTACGTATTTTTTGCCGATCCTGATGGCAATACGCTGGAGCTGTCTTTCGGGCAACGCGTCGGGCTTGAAGCGATACGCACCGCTCCCGGTTTACTTTAACTCGCCTGCACGCAGGCAGCGGAGAACATATGGCGCTGACGTTGCCGATTTATACTCAACGCCTGGTGTTGCGCAAGCTGGCATTGGCTGATTTGCCGCATCTGTCGCGCTATCGCAATCTGCCAGACGTTGCTCGTTATCAAAGCTGGGAAGAATTTACCCGGCAGGACGCTGAGAAATTATATGCGCAGCAGGATGCGCTGCCATTCAACAGCGATAACACCTGGTTTCAGCTTGCCGTAGCACACCAGGAAGACGACCGGCTCATAGGTGACATCGGAATTCATTTTTTTGATGAAGGAAGACAAGCTGAACTCGGCATGACATTCGATGCCGGATATCAGAAACAGGGTTTTGCGCTTGAAGCAACGAGTGCCATCGTTACCCTGCTTTTCACGCAGTTTGCAAAACACCGGCTTACTGCCGTGGTAGACACACGTAATATTCGCGCCATAAACCTGCTGGAAAAGCTGAATTTTCGCCGTGAAGCGCATTACCGGCAGAATATTTTTTTCAAAGGGATGTGGGGCGATGAATATCTTTATGCGCGGCTGGCCAGCGATTAGCGCAGGCATTGCGTTAAGCCATCGCGTTGGCATGTTAAGGAGGCGTTGTGACAATTAGCGAAGTAAGCAAGGAAGAGTATCACTTACTGATTCAGGTCTGGGAGGATGCCGTCAGGGCAACGCATCATTTCCTGAATGAACAGGATATCCTGCGGCTCAGACAGCTTATTCTGGAAAATTATTTTGATGCTGTTGTTTTAAGAAAAGTGAGCGATGAAAACCATGACATTGTCGGGTTCATCGGCGTGCAGGATGAGAATATCGAGATGCTTTTCGTCTCGCCCGCTCATCACAAAAAAGGGGTCGGTGCACGGTTAGTCCACTACGCAATCCGTTATCTTTCAGCGAAAAAAGTGGACGTTAACGAACAAAATACCGCTGCGCTCGGGTTTTATCAGCATCTGGGCTTTCAGGTGACTGGACGGTCTTCCGTTGATGGTGAGGGGAAACCGTTTCCCCTCCTCCATCTGAAGCTGATGCGATAATCCGGCACAGGTATCAGGAGAAAAAATGAACGGAAGTTGTCTCTGTAAACGTGTGCGCTACGAATGCGATCGCCTGGCGGGCAGCATTACGCATTGCTGCTGTCATACCTGCAGGAAAGCGCACGCCGCCGCTTATACCTCCACAGCGCGCGTGCGGCGTGAGGATTTCAGGTGGACCCAGGGAGAAGAATTTCTGACGGCATTTAATTCTTCCCCGGATAAGTTGCGTTATTTCTGTTCAGTCTGCGGATCTCATCTGATGGCTGAAAGACCTCATCAGAGCCACGTGATTCTGCGTGTGGCCACGCTAGACGACGATCCCGCTCAGACGCCGGTTTCCTATATCTGGTGCTCGCACACCGTGCCGTGGCTAACAGAACGCGACGATGTGCCTCATTATGAGCAGGATAAAGAAACATGATGACTGGTCAAAACGCCGCGGGCGAAACGGTGCACCATCAGTGCCGGTGGATCATTCACCGGCGGAACCCGCTGGCTGCCGAACCACAGCGGATTCGCCGGGCAAATTGAGCCACAAATATAAGCCGGAACCCCTGCAAACATGCCTGCTGCGGGCCGGTGCACATGCCCGGCTGCAATAGCCAGTATTCTGGCCCGGTTGCGTCTGAGGATCGACTCAAGCTTATCAAGCCCGCGACACATTGATTCATCCAGCGTCGGTATGCCCGATGCGATAACCGGATGATGCAGAAAAAGCAGCGCTGGCAATGCAGGCGTATCGCTGAGTTGTCTTTCCAGCCATTCCAGATGCTCCCCGACGCTGCCAAAATTCTGTTTATTCACCGTGGAGTCCAGCCCCAGCATACGCAAACCGCCCATATCCTGAACAAAATGCAGCGCGTCTGCCGGGGTGTTTTTCGCCCAGTGATTTTCATGCCATGTCGTTTGCATGAGTCGTCGATCATCGGCGTTGCCCGGCAATATAAATGTAGGGTAATGCTGCTGGCGCAGTTGCTCAGCTATCTGCCAGTAACCCTGCCGCCACTCGCCATCAACAAGATCGCCCGTTAACACCAGCGCATCCGGTTGCACATGGGTGAGCCACGCCAGCGACCGCGCCAGGCGCAGCAGGTGATCATTGTCCGGTGCGGCATGGATGTCTGAAATCTGAGCGATTAACATAATGTCTCCGGAAATAAACAAGCGAACCAACAGGGCCGTCTGGCAGCATAGCACCCGCACCGTCACGCGACGCTGGCTGCGCGCCGCATTAAAATTCAGTATTATAGCGGTTCCTGCCGCTGACCCGAGTGAGTGCCCTGCCCGCTATGACTGACCACAATGCGCTGTTGGCGCGGTTGACCACCACACTGGCGGCAGAGAGCCGCACGCCGCTGTACAAACGCTTTGCCAGTGCGATTAAAGATGCGGTGCGCGATGGCACGCTGGTGCACGAAGAGATCCTGCCGGGCGAGCGCGAGTTCAGCCAGTCGCTGAACATCTCACGCATCACCGTGCGTAAAGCCATGGACGAGCTGGAAAAAGAGGGCGTCGTGTTCCGTTCCCGCGGCTACGGCACGCAGATTTGCAGCCAGTTTGAATATTCACTCAAAGAACCAAAAGGATTGTCGCAGCAGGCGGTGCTGCGCGGTAAAACGCCGGACACCGTGTGGATCAATAAAAGCAAAATTGCCTGTAGCGCAGAGATCGCCGAAAAGCTGGGGCTGAGCACGGGCAGCGATGTCTATCTGCTGAAACGTATTCGCTATGTTGACCGCCAGGCGGTCTCGGTTGAAGAGTCATGGGTGCCGGCGCGCTACATTGCCGATGCCGGTGAGATTGGTATTTCGCTGTATGACTATTTTCATCGCCAGCAGATCCTGCCGGTGAAATCCCAGAGCCGGGTCAGTGCGCGTATGCCGGACGAAGCCCTGCAGCAGCAAATTGCCCTGCCCGCCAATGTGCCGGTGCTGGTGATTAAGCAGCTGGCACTCGACGCACAGGGCAATCCGCTGGAGTACAGCATCAGCTACTGCCGCAGCGATATGTACGTGTTTATTGCTGAGTAAGGCGTTGCTGCCAGTAAGCGCGCAGTGTGGCGCGATCGGGCGCACAGTCGCCGCCGCGCCGGGAAACCACATACGACGCCACTGCGTTGCCCAGCGCAACGCTCTCCGCCAGTGACCAGCCGGACGCTAATCCCGCCAGTAATCCGCCAGCATGGCTGTCGCCCGCGCCGATAGTATCGACCACCGTTGTCGCCAGTGCGGGCACCCAGCCCTGCGCCTCAGCGTCGATGTATCCGGCACCTTCGCTGTCCAGCCTTAACACCATCGCGCCGCCAAACTGCTGCTGCCAGCGCGCCATCAGCTGATGGGCGTCGAAAGGTTCGGATGCGCGCAGACGCTCATGCCACAGCAGCTCCGCTTCCTGCCTGTTCACTGTAATCAGTGGCTGCAGCGCCATGATGCGCGCAAACTGCGCCTCGCCGATGTCCGCCAGCCGCGGGCCAAAATCCACCAGCAGCTGATACGGCTGTGCCTGCTGCTCCAGCCAGTCGATCAGCACCTCGCCGCTTTTGCTGGTGAGCTGATAACCCGAGAGATAGATCCAGCGCTGCGCCGGCTGCGGCAATGTGCGCAACAGCGCGGCGTCCCACTGGTTTTCCACGCCACTAACGGAAAGAAAGGTGCGCTCGCCATCCGGCTCGACCAGCGCCAGACACCAGCCATTATCACCGTGCGCATTTTCCAGTACGCTCTGCACACCGTATTCCGCCAGCTTTTGTCGCACGATACTGGCCCAGATACCGTTCCCCAGCGGCAGCGCGTTGATGGATGGAATGCCGAGACGATGCAGCGCAATGGCGACGTTAAGCGCACAGCCGCCAACGTTCACGCCCTGCTGATGCAGTTCGATGTCGCTGCCGCGATACGGCAACGTCCAGGCATCGGCAATCACATCCACTACCGCCGCCCCCACCACGCACACTGGCAACCGGCCCGCCAGTCGGGACAGATCGTCAGGCGTCAGCATAGGCGGCCTCGCGCTGCTGGCGGAAACGGACAAACGCGCGGCTGTAATGGGTGAAATCCAGCGCGTTAGCGGCATCCAGCTCCGCTTTTAGCTGCGCATCGATCGCGTCGATACCGTGCAGCGCGCCACAGATAGCAACCGCCATCGCGCCGATGGTATCCGTATCGCCGCCCAGATTGGCGCACAGAATGGCGCAGCGATTGGGATCGGTCGCCGCCAGTTCGACCATGGCAATCGCCGCCGGTACCGATTCAATGGTGCTGGTGCCGGTACCGACCAGATCGTAGATCTGCTGCATGGTCGATTCGGTGCCCCTGCCCTGCGCGACCACCTGCAACGCCAGTTCGATGCGGGCCGCCATCGCCGCACTGAAAGTGGTGACGCGCCGCTCCTGCGCCGCACGGGCAATCGCCGGCAGTTCGTCACGAATCGTTGCCCAGTCGCTACCGTCAATCGCGCGGGAGATTGCCCAGGCGATCGCGGTGGCACCGGCAATCGCCACGTCGGATTTGTGTGTCGGGCTGGAGGCCAGCGCGACAGCATCAATAAAAGCCGGCAGGTCACGCGCCGGCAGCAGACAGCCAAGCGGCGAGACGCGCATCGCCGCGCCGTTGGTCAGGCCGTTATTTTCCAGCTGCGCCACCGGCGTGCCGTTTTTCAGCGCGTTAAGCGCGATTTTGGAGGTCGGCCCGAGCACATTTTTGTTAAAGGCATCAAACGCTTCCGCCCAGCGCAGAATATTGGCGCCGATGGTTTCCGCATCAATTTCGCCGTCGTGGCTGATAATGGCATCGGCCAGCGCCAGCGCCATTGAGGTGTCGTCAGTGAAAGCCGCCCGGCCAAAGTAACAGGCGGCATTGTTTTCTGCCGGGCCGGGCAGGAAGCGATCGATCCAGCCAAAGTGCTGTTTCACGCGGCTGCGCGGCCACAGTTCCGATGGCATGCCCATCGCATCGCCCAATGCCTGGCCGTAAAATGCGCCCAAAATCCGTTTTTCCTGGTGTGTCATCGTCATGGTTACATCTCTTATTTATGGCTGTCAGCGGTTGCTGAGTTTTCAAAAGCGGTTAATTCATCACTGCGTTTTTTGCCGTCGCGGAACAGGACGATAAAGGCGATGGTGATGATGACAATCATCACGCTGCCAAACATCCACATCCCCGCCCAGTTGAAGGTCTGGCCGTTGCGCGGCTGGTCATACGCGAACATCTCCTGCATCAGATAGCCGCCGAGGCGGTAACCCAGCAGACTGCCGATGCCCTGACAGGCCAGGGTGATCAGGCCCTGCGCAGCGTTACGCATCGCCACCGGCGCTTTCTTATCCACATAAATGTAGGCGGTGATGAAGTAGAAGTCGTAGCTGACGCCGTGCAGCAGAATGCCCATAAACAGCAGGCCGAAGGTCAGCAGGTTTTGATCGCCGCCGAACACAAAGAACACGTAGCGCAGCGCGGCAGTGACCAGGCCGAGCAGCAGCACTTTGCCGATGCCGAAGCGTTTAATGAAGAACGGCAGCGCCAGCAGGAAGAAGATTTCTGATACCTGGCCGAGCGTCATCCAGCCGGTGGCGTGTGGCAGACCGACTTCGGTCAGATATCCCTCAGCGAAGATGTAGTAGAACGCCAGCGGCATACTGAACAGGAATGAACAGACGAAAAATACGAGGAAGCTGCGATCTTTCAGCAGGTGCAGTGCATCCAGGCCGAGCGCCACGCGCAGGCTGAACTTGCCGGTGCTTTTGGGTTCGGTGGCTGGCAGGGTCAGGGCGAACAGGCCAAGCAGCAGCGAACTGGCCGCGGTGATCAGCAACGGTACATTGCTGGCGGAGATATCGCCAAAGCCGAGCAGCGGCGGCAGGAAACCGCAGGCGATGCCGGAGGCGATCCAGCCGATAGTGCCCATCACGCGGATGCGCGGATAGTCGCGCTCCACGTCACCGACGTGGGAAAACGCAATACTGTTGGTCAGCGCAATGGTCGGCATGTACGTGAGCGCATACAGCAGCAGCAGCGGAAAGAAGCTGCTGAAGTGCGTCTGCTGCGCGGCAAAGAACATCAGGATCGCGCCGGCGATGGTCAGCAGCGATAACACTTTCTGTGCCTGGAAGAAACGGTCAGCCAGCGAGCCGACCAGAATCGGTGACAGGATGGCAGCGATGGAGGTACAGGCGTAGCACCAGGCGATCTCAACTGGCGAAAAGCCGTTTTTGCTGAGAAACGCCCAAAGCGGCACGAACCATGCCCCCCAGATAAACCACTCTAAGAACATCATGAACGACAGCTTTGGAATTGTAGTTTTCATCGAAATAGACTCCCCGGTGTTGGTAGAACCAATCTAGCACCAGAATAGATACCTTTATAATACCTTTAGCTGATAGTTTGAGCTATCCCACAAGATTTTTACCTTATGGATAACCGATAAGCGAGGAGGATTGGGTGCGGGTGGGCGTGACGGTCTGGCGGGGTGTGGAGCTGCATCCTGCGGCTGTGAGACGGTCGCCATGAATGGCGTAATCCTTGTCAGTTATCTTTGAATTTGTACATAAATGATTGCACTTATCGTAGCGGCGCAATTTATTGCGCGATGAATCGCGCCGCTACGAATTTGTGCGTATTGCAGTTTCTGAACTATTCGGCATTACGCCATCAATGGCAATCCATCAGCGATCGTTCAAATAGGTAAGGTATTCGCTACCGATTCACCAGCTTCGCTGGCAGCGCGACCACCAACAGCGAACTGAGCAGCAGACACACGGCGAAGAACCACAGCGCGCCGTTGCTGCTGCCGGTGAGATCCAGCGCCACGCCCATCACGGAATTACTCACCAGTCCGGCGATATTGGCGATCGAACAGGCCAGCGCAAAACCCGCCGCGGCCGCCGTGCCTTTCAGGAACGTAGCGGGCAGACTGAAAAACACCGGCACCGCCCCGATAATCATTGCCTGCGCAATCGAGAACAGCAGCACGGTCATCGCCACGTTGTGAGCAAAGAAGGTGCTGGTGCCCATCGCTGCCGCGCCAATAATAAACGGAACAATGATGTGCCAGCGGCGTTCACGCAGGCGGTCTGAGCTGGCACCGATCACCAGCATGCCAATCAACGCCGCCAGACTGGGGATCGCCGTCAGATAGCCAATCGTGGTGATATCGGTGGTGCCGGCATTCTTAATAAAGGTCGGCATCCAGAAACCCATGGCGTAAGCGCTGAGCAGAATCGAGAAGTCGATGCCGCCGAGCATCACCACGCGGATATTCAGCAGACCATCGCGCAGGCTGTGTTTCAGCCCTTTGGCGTCACTTTCGTCGCGCGCCAGTTCGCGCAGCACCGCCTGCTTCTCACTGCTGCTGAGCCAGCTGGCGCTTTCGACGCTGTTCGGCAGCAGCCAGAACGTCAGCACACCCAGTAATACGCTGGGCAGACCTTCCAGCAGAAACAGCCACTGCCAGCCGCGCATGCCGTAAACCTCATGAAAATGCCCCATGATCCAGCCGGAAAGCGGTCCGCCAATCAGGCTGGAGAGCGGCAGGCCAATCATAAACAGCGCAATGATGCGGCTGCGGCGCCACGAGGGAAACCATTTGGTGAGATAGAACAGCACGCCAGGCAGAAAACCGGCTTCGGCCGCGCCGAGGAAAAAGCGGATGATGTAGAACTGGGTCGGCGTTTGCACCAGCAGCGTGGCGGTCGAGAGCAGGCCCCAGGTAATCATAATGCGCGCGATCCAGATCTTTGCGCCGACCCGCTGCAGGATCAGGTTGCTCGGCACTTCAAACAGGATATAGCCGACAAAAAACAGCCCGGCACCCAGACCAAACGCGGTCTCGCTCAGCGCCAGATCGCTCGCCATCTGTAGCTTAGCCAGGCCGATATTGATGCGATCAAGGTAGGCCGCGAGATAACACAGGCAGAGAAACGGAATCAGCTTCCAGGTGATTTTGCGATAAATCGTAGCGGTGTCTTCGGCTGCCAGCGCAGCAGGACGGGTTGAAACGTCAGTCATGGTGTTCTCCGGGCGCAATAACCCCGTCGTCGGGGAGATGTTGTTATGCGTCTCAGCCGCAGCCGAAACGGACTGTTTGTGCGCACTCCGTGCAGGTGAAACGCGCCCTTAACGGGCGCTGAACTTCCCGAGATACTCCAGCGCCGCGGCTTTACTTACCACGTCGCCATATTTACTGTCGATATCAAACAAATTGGCCTGATGCGGCGCATCATGGCGATCGCCCACGCATTCGCGCACCACCATGGCGCGAAAACCGTATTGCAACGCATCCACTGCGCTGGCGCGGATGCAGCCGCTGGTAGAGCAGCCGGCGATCAGCAGCGTATCAATGCCCTGCGCCACCAGCATCGATGCCAGAGACGTGCCAAAAAACGCGCTGGCATACTGTTTGGTGATCACCACTTCTGCGGCAAGCGGCTGCACCGCCGGACAAAACTCAGCCAGCGGATTGCCTTCCACCATGTCACGCATTACCGGAGCTTTCTGCACCCAGATCCCGCCGTCCTGCTGATGCTGCGGGTGGTAGCGAATCTGCGTATGGATCACCGGAATCGCGCACTGGCGCGCCGCCGCCAGCAGGCCCTGTGCAGCGGCCACTGCCTCTACCACGCCCGGGGCAAATAGCGCGGCGCCCGGCGTGGTGTAGCCCTGCAGAAAGTCGATCATCAGCAGCGCCGGACGCTGACCAAAACCGATGCGGTTGCCCCAGACACCGGCGTAGTTATCACTGACACTCTGGCTCATGGTTTCTCCTTACCACGCACCGGACAGCAGTGCGCCCGCGCCCGGCACCACCGGCTCCAGCTCCAGCGCCTTCAGCAGAGCGTAGGTAGTGGCAATGGCGGCCGTAATTACCGGCTTGCCGGTCTGCGCCTCTACTTTTGCCACCGCCGGCAGCGATGGCATCTGCACGCAGGCCGACAGCACCACCACATCAACATCCGTCAGCGTCATGTCCGCCACGATGCCAGGTAAATTGGCCGGGTCGTGGCGGGCGACGGCGAGGTTATCGGCAATTTCCAGCGCGCGCCACTGCTTTACCTCAATCCCTTCGCGCTGGATGTAATCCACCACCAGCTCGGTCAGCGGCTTCATGTAGGGCGCTACCAGCGCGATCTTCTTCGCGCCTATAATATGCAGCGCATCGACCAGCGCGCCGGCACTGGTGATCACCGGTGCCAGCGCCTCGTTGTCGCGCGTGACCTGCGTCAGGCGCTGCTGCGACTGGCGATGATAGCCCGGGCCCATCGCCATGATCGCCACCAGACAGGCATAGCCGAGCACGTCAACGCGCGCGTCGGACAGCTCCAGCGCACAGCGGTCGGACTCTTTATCCATCGCCGCCAGTTCATCTTTATTGACATGCTTCATGCGCATACGGCTGGAGTGGAAGGTAAACCGCTCCGGGCGAATCAGCTGGCGCGCCTGCAGCATGGCGGGAATTTCGGTTTCCATGGTGATGTTGGAACTCGGCACAATCTGGCCGATACGATACGAACGCGTCATGGCTGCGTCTCCGGAGTCAGTGAGGGGCCAAGGAAGGTGCCAAAGGCGTTGAAGAAACCGTGAAAATCATCCCACGGGATCATGTGACCAGCGCCGGCTACCCGGCTGATCTCAATGGTCGGCAGCAGCTCGCGGATTTCGGCTTCATCTTCCGCCTGAATGACGCCGCCCTTGCCTGCCACCATCAGCAGGGTTTTTGCCGGCAGCTGAGGGAAATATTGGTGGATATCGAGCTGGTGAAAATCGTCGTAGGCGCGACGGATGGCTGGCGTATAGCAGGTGTGCAGCCACTCGGCGCGCAGCTGGCGCTGGTCATCGCTCCAGGCCGGGCAGTATTGCTTCATGGCTTCAGCATCCATGCCGCGCTGCGCGTCGCGAATGGAATCTTCATACCACGGCCACTGTCCAGGATAGAGACGCCGGCCCGGTCCGGAAACCGGCGGATCGATCAGCGACAGCGACAGCACGCCGGCTGGCTGTTTCACCGCCGCACGCATGATGAAGCGCGCGCCCATCGAATGGCCAACCAGGTGATAGCGCGTCAGCCCCAGCGCATCCGCGAAGGCGTTGATGTCATCGGCGCAGCTCTCCATGCCGTAATCCAGTCCTTCACCGCTGCTGGAGAGCCCGCGACCGCGCACGTCCAGTACCCAGGTATCAAAATGCTGCGCAAAAACTTCCGCTACAAAACCCCAGGTGATCGCCGGGCTGGTGATACCCGGTACGAGGATCAGCGCGGGCCCGCTGCCGCCGTAGCGCAGATAGTGCTGGCGAATGCCGTTGGCCTGTACCTGACCGCCGTGCATAAAACGGCTCATGAGGTCACCTCGCTTTTCAGCGGCGCGGCAAACACGTCGTAGCCGTACACCCAGGCCGGATCTTCCTGGGTGCGCAGGAAAGTATTGGCGTTAGAGACGGCCTGCACGCGCGACGCACGTTCTTTGCGGTTGGCTTCATACAGGCGGAATGCGGTGCGATAATCATCAAGACCGGTTTCCGTCAGGCAGCGCGACAGCATGGCGGCATCTTCGATGGCCATCGCAGCGCCCTGCGCCATGTGCGGTTTCATCGGATGGCAGGCATCACCCAGCAGCACAATGCGCCCTTCGCTCCATACCGGCAATGGCTGACGGTTGAGCAGCGGCCATTTGGTGACCGATTCGCTGCACTCGATCAGCGCCTGTACCACCGGATGGTAGTGACCAAAGGTTTCCAGCATCTCCTGCTGACTACTTTCAACGAAGCTGCCTTTGATATCCCACGCCGGGTGCGGCACACCGGAGACGTAATAATATTCGTCGCGCGCTTTGGTGGTGTAATAGACCATCAGATGACGATCTTCAGACCACCACTTGACGCAATCTTCAAAGCTGAGGTTGTATTTGCGCAGTTGTTCGCCGCGGATCAGCGCACGGTGCGCCACCCAGCCGCTGTAAGTGGGCGCTTCCACCCCCAGCAGATGTTCACGCAGCTTTGAGTTAATGCCATCCGCGCCAATCACGATATCCGCGCGCGCTTCGCTGCCGTCCTGAAAACGCAGCACCACATCGCTGCCGCTGTCCTCGACGCTGCTCAGGCACTTGCCGAACTGGACGCTGCCCGGCTGCAGACTGGTCATCTGCATGGCCTGCAAATCGCCCCGGTGCACCGTGACATAAGCCGCACCGTACTCTTTGCGCGCATAAGCGCCCAGCGGAATACGTGACAAATACTCCCCGGTCTCACCCTCGCGGCTGAACCAGAAATCGGGATGCGAAGCCAGATCCTCCAGCTGCTGTTCGATACCCATGCGGCGAAACACCTTGAGCACGTTCGGCCCCATGTGGATGCCGGCACCCAGACGGGAGAAAGCCGGGCTTTGTTCGTAGACCGTGACATGAAATCCCGCTTTCTGTAACAGCGAGCCGGCGGCAAGCCCGCCCAGCCCGGCGCCGATTACCGCGATGCGTTTCATATTGCTCATATTTTCCTCTCACACTGACGCTGATTTGAAGGTATGCACACGGATAAACGATCAAACCCGACGCTGAATTTATAGTGCATACACTTTAATTATTGAGGTTATGACACTGTTAAAAGCAACCGTATTTACAGTGAAAACTCGATAACATGATGTTAATCACAGCCTGATGATAAGGTTAAATAGGCTTTTCTTATGTCAAAAAGAAATGCTTGCACTGTTCTTCGCAACACGTCTATAACAAACACATAAAGCGTGTTCGCTATAAATAGCTGAAGTTTTGCGCAGCAAATTGTCTGACATCTAACCCTGAGAGGAAACCGCTATGGCAGTAAATCAGAGCCAGTTAGGCCAGATGTTCGAGCAGGTTTTACGGCTGTCGAAAGTCGACGCCAGCCAGAGTGTCGCCATCCTGAAAAGTCACTATTCCGATGCACGCACCGTGCAGGCCGCCACTGATGCTGCACTACGATTGGGCGCGAAGGTGTACTGCATTGAGCTGCCGGCCTTCAATCACCCGACGGCAATGGGTAACGACATGACCGCCTACTGTGGTGATACCGCGCTTACCGGCAACATTGCCGCACAGCGCGCGCTGGAAGCGGCGGACCTGATCGTCGATACCATGATGCTGCTGCATTCGCCGGAGCAGGAGCAAATCCTGAAAACCGGGACGCGAATTTTG
Source organism: gamma proteobacterium symbiont of Lampromicra miyakona (assembly GCF_059730895.1). NCBI lineage: Bacteria > Pseudomonadati > Pseudomonadota > Gammaproteobacteria > gamma proteobacterium symbiont of Lampromicra miyakona. The sequence goes on from NZ_AP035933.1 coordinate 692,026, forward strand.
CTGGCGGTTGAGCCGCCGGAAGTATTGGCACGAATGTTGCCCACTGAAGAGGACAAGTCGCGCGTGCTGGCCGCGGCGGCAGTGCTGGAAAAAGCGCGCATGATGACGGTGAAGTCGCCGGCCGGCAGTGATTTTCGCGCCCCGCTCGGCCAGTACCCCACGGTAACGGAATATGGCTACGCGGATGAGCCGGGCCGCTGGGATCACTGGCCGAGCGGCTTCCTGTTCACCTGGCCGAATGAAGATCAGGCTGAAGGCGTGCTGGTGCTGGACGTCGGTGACATCCTGCTGCCGTTTAAATCTTACGCGCGTGAACGCATCACGCTGGAGATCGAGAAAGGTTTTGTCACCCGCATTCACGGTGGCTTTGAAGCCGAGTATCTGCGCGATTACATGCGCTACTTCAACGATCCGGAAGTGTACGGTATTTCCCACATCGGCTGGGGGCTGCAGCCGCGCGCGCAGTGGACAGCGATGGGATTACACGACAAAAACGACGGCATGTGTATGGACGCGCGCGCCTTTTACGGCAACTTCCTGTTTTCGACCGGACCGAACACCGAAGTGGGCGGTAAGCGCAAAACGCCGTGCCATATGGACATTGCTCTGCGCCGCTGCGACATCAAAGTGGACGATTTGCTGGTGGTGGCGGAAGGTGAAGTGGTGGCACCGGAGGCCTCACGCGCGCGTTAATCGTGCGCAGGGAACGGCTGTCAGCGCAGTGACAATGCATTACACTGCCTGACAGTTTCCGGGAAAAAGGATAAAGGCATGTCGCACCAGCAGGATCCGCGCGCAGACCAGCGCTATGACTATACCGAGCAGGTTGGCCATCTGTTGCGCAAGGTGTATCAACGCCATGCGGCGATTTTTCAGCAACACGTCGGTGATTCACAGATCACTGCCGTGCAATTTATTACCCTCTGTGCGCTGCGCGATCGCGGTCCGAGCGCACAGAACGATTTAGTGCGTTATACCGCCGTCGATCAGGCCACCATTCGCGGTGTGGTTGAGCGTCTTAAGGCGCGCAATCTGGTCAGTCTGGGTCCCGATCCCACCGACAAACGCAAAGTGATTGTCATGCTGACCGATGCAGGCCACCGCCTGATTGACAGCACGACAGACAACGCGATGCGCATCACCGAAATGACTTACGGGCAGCTGAATCCGGCCGAACGGGTCGCGCTGATTTATCTGCTGAAGAAAATGCTGGACGATACGAGCCAGCCCTAACCCGGGGCGCTTAGCCGCCTCGCTAAGGCGGTTAATAATGAAAATGCTGGCACATCAGACTGCCACACCGGTTTCACCTGCATCCACGTGCCATTACGCCCTTGAGGTGAACGGCGCGACTCACTCCATCAGCAGCTATCGCGATACCTCGCTGCTGCTGGTGCTGCGTAATCAACTCCAGCTTAACGGACCCAAATATGGCTGCGGCCTGGGTGAATGCGGTGCCTGCACCGTGCTGATCGATGGCGTTGCCGCGCGCGCCTGCGTCATCCCGGCGTATGGCGTGCGTCAGCGCGCTATCACCACGCTGGAAGGCCTGGGCAACCGCGACGCACTGCACCCGGTGCAGCAGGCGTTTATTGAGGCGCAGGCCGCACAATGCGGTTACTGCCTTAACGGCATGATCATGACCACCGCCGCGCTGCTGCGCGCTCAGCCCTGCCCTGATGACCGGCAGATACGTGCGGCGCTAAGCGGTAATCTGTGCCGCTGTGGCACCCATCAGGAGATCCTGTGCGCGGTGAAGCGCGCCATTACCTTATGCCTGCAGCAGGCGGAGGCGGCATCATGAGTGCGGCTAACGTCCCCACGCAGCAGCAGTTGCTGGCAGCCAGCGACATCCTGTTGATTGTCGATGAGATTCAGCCACCGCCAGGGCTGGTACCCAAAGGCCAGACGCCGACGCTGAAAGCCAAAGAGCGCGCACTGTTTCTGGCTATTGACGGTTCCGGCAGCGTCTGGGCCTTCAATGGCCATGTCGATCTCGGTACCGGGGTGAAAACCGCGCTGACGCAAATCGTCGCCGAAGAGCTCAATCTGCGCATGGATCAGGTGCAAATGGTGCTGGGCGATACGCTGCGCGTACCCAACCAGGGCGCCACCATCGCCAGCGCCACGTTGCAAATTTCTGCCGTACCGCTGCGTAAAGCGGCTGCAACGGCGCGCCAGTGGCTGTTACAGCAGGCCGCCGCGCGCTGGCAGCTGCCGGTGGAGAGCATCACGCTGGACAGCGGTTTCCTGCAGCACCCCGGCGGTGAGCACCTGTCATTTGCCGAACTGGTGCAGCAGCAGCGCAGCATCGTGCCGATTGATCATCAGGTAACACTCAAACCCGCCAGTGAATATCGCTTAGTTGGTACCAGCTCGGCGCGGGTGGATATTCCCGCCAAAGCCACCGGTGAACTGACATGGGTGCATGACCTGCGCGTGCCCGGTATGCTGCACGGCCGGGTCATTCGTCCACCGTATGCGGGCTATGACACCGGCAGCTTTGTCGGTACCTCATTGCTCAGCATTGACGAAAGCTCGATCGCGCATCTTGAAGGCATCGTGAAAGTGGTGCAGATCGCGGATTTTGTCGGCGTGGTGGCCGAGCGCGAGGAGCAGGCCATCGCCGCGATGGACGCGTTACAGGTGCGCTGGAAGCCGTGGGAACACAGCCTGCCAGACCTGCGCGATATTGAACAGGCTATTCGTGATAATCCCCGCACCTCGCGCGTGGTGCATGACAGCGGTGAAGTGGATGCCGCGCTGGCGAATGTCGCGCAGCGTTTTACCCGCAGCTATGTCTGGCCCTATCAGCTGCATGCGTCGATTGGCCCTTCCTGTGCGGTAGCCGACTATCAGCCTGATTCGCTGCAGGTGTGGAGCGGCACGCAGAATCCGCACCTGCTGCGCGCCGATCTGGCATGGCTGCTGGAGAGGTCGGAAGAGACCATTGAAGTGAACCGCATGGAAGCCGCCGGTTGCTACGGTCGCAACTGCGCCGATGACGTGGCCGCCGATGCGGCGCTGCTATCACGCGCAGTAGGCCAGCCGGTACGGGTACAGCTGACGCGCGCCCAGGAACACGTGTGGGAACCGAAAGGCACTGCACAGCTGATGGAGGTGGACGGCGGGCTGGACGCGCAGGGCAATCCGCAGGTGTATGATTTCACTACGTCTTATCCGTCCAACGGCGCACCCACCCTCGCGCTGCTGCTGACCGGCCGCGTCGATCCGGTGGCGCTGGCGTATGAAATGGGCGATCGCACCTCCATTCCACCTTACGATTTTCCCCATCTGCGCGTCACCATTGAGGACATGGCGCCGATTGTGCGCGCCTCGTGGATGCGCGGCGTTTCGGCCCTGCCCAACACCTTTGCCCATGAATCCTATATGGATGAGCTGGCCCACGCGGCAGGCGTCGATCCGGTGGAGTACCGGCTGCGCTACATTCAGGACGATCGCGCCGCCGAGCTAATGCGCGCCACCGCTGCGCGCGCAGACTGGACGCCGCGCACCGCCATTCAGCAGACCGCCAGCGAACCCGGCATTTTGCGCGGACGCGGTTTTGCCTACGCACGCTATATTCACAGCAAATTTCCCGGCTTCGGCGCCGCCTGGGCTGCCTGGGTCGCGGATGTCGCGATTGATAAGCAGAGCGGCGAGATCGCCGTTACGCGCATCACCGTAGGCCATGATGCTGGCATGATGATCAACCCGGAAGGGGTAAAGCATCAAATTCACGGCAATGTCATTCAGTCCACCAGCCGGGTGCTCAAAGAACAGGTGACGATTGAAAGCAACCTGATCGCCAGCCAGGAATGGGGCAGCTACCCGATCCTGACGTTTCCGGAAGTGCCGGATATCGACGTGATGATGGTGCCGCGCCCGCACGAACCGCCGCTGGGTGCGGGGGAGTCCGCGTCGGTGCCCAGCGCCGCGGCCATCGCTAACGCGGTGTTTGATGCCACCGGTATCCGTTTTCGCGAATTGCCCATTACTGCTGACAAACTGCGTCAGGCGCTGAACGGCCCCGATCCACAGCCGGAGCCGCAGCTGGCCGCACCGGCCCAAACCGTCCGCCGCCGCAGCCGAAAATGGGCGCTGGGTGGCGTAACAGGATTGCTCGGCCTCGCCGCTGGCGTGGCGATTAACGCGCTGCCGTGGCGCGCACCGATTGCGCCCGTGACACCCCCGGCCGCCGGAAGCTGGTCGGCAGAGATGCTTGAACGTGGCCGTCAGGTGGCCGCCGCCAGTGACTGCGCGGTATGCCATACCACGGAAGGCGGCGCGACCAATGCCGGCGGCCTGAAGATGGAGACACCGTTTGGCACGCTGTACACCACCAACATCACGCCGGATAAACAGACCGGCATCGGCAGCTGGTCATTTAACGCCTTCGATCGCGCCATGCGCCAGGGCATCAGCCGCGACGGTCATCATCTCTATCCGGCGTTTCCTTACACCAGCTTTCGCCAGCTGAGCGAAGGCGATATGCAGGCGCTGTACGCCTGGCTGATGTCGCAGCCGGCGGTACATCAGGCACCGCCAGAGAACCAGATGCGCTTTCCCTATAACCTGCGCTTCCTGATGGCAGGCTGGAACGCGCTCTACCTCGGGCGCGGCGAATACCAGCCTGACCCCCGCAAAAGCGCCGAATGGAATCGCGGTGCCTATCTGGTGAACGGAGCCGGACACTGCGGTGCCTGCCACTCGCCGCGTAATCTGCTGGGCGCGGAAAAACGCGGGGACAATTTCCTTGCCGGTGGCTGGGTGGACGGCTGGGAAGCGCCCGCTCTCAATCAGCTGAATAAAGCCCCGCAGCCGTGGACCGCGCAGTCGCTGTATAACTACCTGCGCAGTGGTTACGATGCGCAGCACGGCGTTGCCGCCGGACCGATGGCACCGGTAGTAAGCCATCTCGCCACCCTGCCGGAAGCCGATGTGCGCGCCATGGCCAGTTATCTGGCGGATATCAATGGTCAGGCAGCGCGCCCTGTCGCTGCGCCGGCGGCAAAACCGGCATGGAACACTGCCGCAGGGGAACGGCTGTTTAAAGGCGCCTGTCAGGCCTGCCACAGCGCCAGCGAGGGCGGACCGCAGTTGTTTGGCGTCAGCCCATCGATGGCCAACAGCAGCAGCATAACCAGCGCGACGGCGGATAATCTGTTACAGGTGGTGCTGCACGGTATCGACAAACCGGCAACCGATGCGCTCGGTTATATGCCCGGCTTTGCCGCCAGTTTGTCGGATAGGCAGGTTGCGGATATTGCTGCCTGGCTGCGCCAGCGCTACGCGCCTGATGAACCGGCGTGGCAAGATCTGACTGAAAAGGTGGCGCAGGTACGCGCTAATCCCGGCAGCCACTGACCCAGTCAGGGGTGCTGCCGGTCAGCGGCTTGCATCGGATCGCGGCAGATCCGCGTCGCGGATCGTGCCCTGATGGGCCGGCAGAGTGATGAGAATGGCCGGGTCGAGCAGCGCGCGGGCACCGCTGTCGCCCTGCAGTTGAGCGAGCGCCGCGCCATAGTGCGCGGCAAATCCCACCGGGTGGCCCGGCTGGTTTTGCCAGCTGAGCCGCACCTGCGGCGCACCGTTGCGCAGCGCCTGCGCCACGCATTGATGATCCTCCGCCCTCACCCACGCCATATCACCCGGTACGATCAGCCAGCCATGCCAGTGGGCGGTGGCCCGCACGCCAGCGGCAATGCTTTCACCGCTACCGGCGCTGGCAATAGTGCAGGTCGCGACGCCGCACTGCTGTGCCAGCTGTTGAATAGCGCGATCTTCCGGCCGGATAATAAGGAGAAGCGGCAAACCGCTGCGCTGCGCCTGCTGCAGCGTCAGCTTCAGCAGCGGCTGAGGCACGCCATTATCGTCAGGATACGGTGCCAGCAGTTTATGCCCGGTACCGCCGGCCTGACGAAAGCGGCTGCCGAGACCGGCAGCAAGGATGAGAATGCCTGGCGTCTGCATACAAGGATTGCTTCCGGAAGTTGGGGCGCACAGTATGGCGCGCCCCGGCCGGGTTAGCGACGGTTTTTCCACACCGTCTGGATGTTACAGAACTCGTGGACGCCGAAGCTGGAGAGTTCGCGGCCATAACCACTCTTCTTCACGCCACCGATAGCGACGCGCGGATCTGAGGCGCCGTTGCCGTTGATAAACACCGCGCCGGTTTCCAGCTGCTCTGCCAGTTCCTGCGCCAGCGCTTCATTGCCGCTCCACACGGTAGCGCTCAGGCCAAACTCGCTGTCATTCGCCAGCTGCAGTGCATGTTGCGCATCGCGCGCGACGGTGATCGCCGCCACCGGCCCAAAGATCTCCTGACGAAAAGCGGTCATTGCAGGCGTGACGTCGGCAAGAATGGTTGGCGCATAATAGTTGCCGACGCCCTCGATCTTGTAGCCGCCCAGCACCAGACGTGCACCCTGCTGCAGGGTTTCCTGCACCTGATGATCGAGTTCATCGCGCAGATCGTAGCGTGCCATCGGACCGATATAAGTCTCTTCCTGCAGCGGATCGCCCACTCTCAGTGCCTGCACGGCTGCGCTGAAACGCGCCTCAAACGCCTCTGCGATGCTCTCTTCAATGATGAAGCGTTTGGCTGCCATACACACCTGCCCGCTGTTCTGGTAGCGCCCTGTGACCGCTGAGGCCACTGCCGCATCCAGATCGGCATCCGCCAGCACGATAAAAGGATCGGCGCCGCCTAACTCCAGCACGGTTTTTTTCAGTACCGCACCGGCCTGAGCGGCGATAGCCCCACCCGCACGCACGCTTCCGGTTACGGCGATAGCCGCGACGCGCGGATCTTTAATGGCTGCAGAAACACCGTCGTTATCAACGTTGATTACATTGAATGCGCCGCGCGGCAAATCGGTTGCGGCAAACAGCTCCTGCATCAGCAAGGCGCAGCCCATGACGCTCGGAGCGTGTTTCAGCAGGTAAGTGTTGCCCGCCAGCAGCATGCTGACCGCGCCGCGCAGTACCTGCCAGTAAGGAAAATTCCACGGCATCACCGCCAGGATCACACCGAGTGGACGAAACGATTGCCAGGCCTGCTGGTTTTCCACCAGCGTGGGCTGATCGGCCAGCATTGACGGTCCGTGTTCAGCATACCAGTCACACAGGCTGGCGCATTTCAGGACTTCGGCACGCGCCTGCGCAATTGGTTTACCCATTTCCAGCGTAGCGAGCGTAGCCAGTTGCTCCTGACGCTGGCGCAGCTGCTTACCCAGCTGACGCAGTACCTTCACGCGCTGTGCCATCTCTGTGTTACGCCACTGCGCAAAGGCGCTGGCGCTTTGCTGTAAAGCCGTTTCCAGCTCTGCTGCACTCTGCAGGGGATAAGTGGCAATGATTTCGCCGCTGGTGGGATTACGTGAAATAACGTGATCAGTCATAGGATGCCTTCGTCAGATAATCGGGTTGATCAGAGTGGGATCTACCTTACGCCAGCCATCAGGTGATGAAAAATGAATAGATGAGAGCAAGTTGTTCACCTGAAATGAATTGAGAGGCAGCGCAGGTCGGAAGATTTTCACTTTCCACCTTCACAGCGTGATTTAAAGACGTAAGCGAATATTCTGCAGGTTACGCTTATCCGCATCAGCCGCCTCAACGGGTTATCCACTTATACAGTGATTAGATCTTAAAGAAAGATCATAAAGAGATCTAAAAGAGATCCTAAGAGATCCCCGATCGCGGCAGGCCGCACCCGACAAGGGCTGAGAAGGTGATCGTGTTCACTATAATCAGTAAAGTATCCACTATAGTCAGTACTTTATTCACTATAGACAGTAGAATGTTCACTATAAACAGTGTTAATGTTCACTGTAAT
>NZ_AP035934.1:0-203991 GCF_059730895.1 gamma proteobacterium symbiont of Lampromicra miyakona
TTGTCAGCGGAGCGGATGATGAAAAGTAACTACGGTGGAGTAGATGAAACTGCGCGCAGAGCGAATGCTATGTTGCGCAGCATGAGTGATGACATTATCGATAAGCGGCAGGAATTCGGTCTCGATAAGTTCTATCAGACGTTCACGCGTAATGCCGTGGCCAACCTGCCTAAACTCAGCCGCCGCTCTGTTGAGCAGGCCATTGAAGAAATGGAATCCAAAGGGCATGTATTTGGTAAAAAGGATGCCGGCAATGCGAAACATTACGCGCTGACTGTTCAGGACGTTGTTGATATCTACGCTCACCGGAAAGTGCCTAAATACCGTGACATCCATAAGGGCGAAGGCCCGTTTGTGATATTCGTTGTGAACCTCAAGGGTGGGGTGTCCAAAACGGTCAGTACGGTGACGCTTGCTCATGGATTACGCGTTCACCCTGACTTACTGCAGTATGATTTGCGCAATCTGGTTATCGATCTGGATCCTCAGGCATCCAGCACCATGTTCCTTAACCAGGCTAACAGCATCGGGTCGATTGTCGAAACCGCCGCTCAGGCCATGCTGAATGATCTTGATGCGCAACAGCTCAGAGAACAAATCATCAAGCCAACCATCATTCCGGGTGTGGATATTATCCCGGCTTCCATTGATGATGGATTTGTGGCCAGCCAGTGGGATAGACTGGTTCAGGAACATCTGCCCGGCGTGTTGCCTTCTGAAGTTCTGCGCCGAAACATTATCGACAGGGTGGGAAGCGACTATGATTTCATCTTTGTCGACACCGGTCCTCACCTTGACGCATTCATGCTTAATGCCATTGCTGCAAGCGATCTGCTTCTCACGCCAACGCCGCCCGCGCAAGTGGATTTCCACTCGACCCTGAAGTATCTCACCCGCTTACCCGATATGCTGGAACAGCTGGAAGAGGAGGGGATTACACCGCGTATAAAAGGAAATATCGGCTTCATGTCTAAGATGACGTCGAAACGCGATCATGAGATGACGCATGGTCTCGCCCGGGACGTTTTTACGTCTTACATATTGGACGCCACGCTTCCCCGACTGGATGGGTTTGAGCGCTGCGGAGAAACGTTCGACACCATTGTCAGTGCCGATCCACAGTCTTATCCGGGCAGTTCAGAAGCGCTCAAAAATGCCAAACGTGAAGCCGAACGCTTTACTCAGGCCGTGTTTAAACGGATTGAGTTTGTTAGAGGGATGCAATAATGAAAGAACTGAAGAAAATGGGACGTACCCTGGGTAACTCCAGCTTCAGCAAAATGCTGAGCGAAACGGAAAGTGCCCGCACTTTTACTCTTAAATCCGGTGCCACCGCGCGGTTTACGCTAACCAAGATTCTGCATGACGACATCGAGACGCAGACTTACGTGGATGCCTCGATTAACGGCCGCGATCAGGCCTTTTTAACTAAAGAATCCGTCAGCGACATTTCACGCACCATTAAACTGCAGCAATTCTTTCCGGCTATTGGCCGTGAGGTAGACGGGCGTATTGAAGTCCTTGACGGTTCACGCCGCAGGGCCGCATGTCTTTACAGCGGTATGCCATTTGAAGTGTTAGTGACGAAAGACGAGCTTTCACTTTCAGACGCCCGCCAGCTGGCCATCGACATTCAGACGGCAAAAGAGCACACATTGCGTGAACTGGGTAATCGCCTGAAGCTGATGTACCCGGAGCATATGAATCAGTCTGATATCGCTGCAGCGGAAGGGTTGTCTCCGGCAAAAGTCACGCGTGCTTTTCAGGCGGCATCGGTACCAGATGAAATGATTGCGGTCTTTTCCTCCGTCGGCGAGCTTTCTATTAACGACTATAAGACCTTACTCGATATTGCTGAGAAGGCGGCGAGCAGGCAAATCAGTGTCAAGGAACTGGCAGAGGGCGTTCGTGAACGTATCGCGCAAGATACGCTCACTGAAAACGATGATCCGGCTGTTAAGGCAAAGATTATTGGTTACTTTCGTGCAGCCAGTGCTGAACCTAAGTCAGCGCGTGATGCGAAAAAAGTAGTGACCGAAAAAATAGCGGAATTTAGCGATAAAAAGCAGTTTGCGCGGAAAAAAACGGACGCCGGGAAGCGCCTTGTGACTTATGAGTTTTCGCGTCTTCCTGCGGCCTGGCAGGCTGAGCTGGATGATGCTGTGAAAGCCGTTATTGAAAAGATGCTCGCAAAATAATTTTCAATCCAGCTTGAAGAGAAGGGGAGTGACTCCAATGAGTATCCCCTCTTTTTATATTAAATTCCCCATTAAAAACCCTCTCTAACCTGCTGTTATAACAGACCAATATGGGAAAATTTCAAGCTGAAACTTCCATCACTGAATATCATGTTTCTGCGCGGTCTGGCGTTCACAGCTGAGTTAACTACCTCAATCGGTTTGGCCCCTGAATCCTCAATGTTAAGCTTATAGAGAATCATCGATCAAACATGCAGAAGTGATAAGTAGACTCACAATGACCACTTTGATGGTGTCACACCAATCAAGACGCCATATGGTCTGTTAGCTGGAACCGCTGTTGTTTGTCCAAGGCTTGACCAATAGGAGAAGGCATATTTGTAGCGTCTCAGCGTACAATGTGGTGACCGTTCTGATAACGTTGCTTTCTATATCTTATTGGTCTGTGCAAAAAAGCATACAAAAAAGCCTATTAAAATAAAAATTATTTAATAACAAATATTTGAATGATAATTACGAGAATTTTGACATACCATTTGGCAGTCCTAAACAACTAGGATTTTTATATCCGAGCATAATTTTGGCTCTTCTTTCTGTGACATTACTGCTGAGTATTGCTTAAGAGGGAATGTCTGACCAACTGGTAGTGAGCACGAAACATTTCTCAGACGATTTCAGAGAGATCTCATAACTTTTCTTCTCATAGAGTGACGTTGATACCCCATAGCACCTCAAGATTTTCATCGGTACATAAATGCAGGCTGGTTAAGAGCGGTCTACAGCGACGGTTTATCTGCAGCAGAGATCGGCTGTAAATGACCCGTTGATGATGGCGCGGGTATATCTGTTAAGCATGGAGGCCTGATAGTTATCCACTTATCCACGCGATAGATCCCAATAAATTGATCCTAATGAGATCCTTTATAGATCCCAAAGAGATCCCCGATCGCTGCAGCCCGCACCAGCTATGGCCTGAAGAGGGGTCCGCATAAGCTATAGCAAGTAAAATATAAGCTATACAGAGATCATAATAAGCTATAGAAAGTAAAATATAAGCTGTAATTAGGAAAACACATAAGCTATAGTGAGTTTATAGCTAATTTTCCCGTTTTTATTGTGGATAACTAATCTGATTGCCTATCAGAGGGTTACTTCGATCACTGGCGAGTTGTTATCTAACAATTCATAATCCGGATCGGTTGATCATGCTCAACGATCCTCTGAAACGTGTGCAGGAACGCTTGTGGCCAGCGACAATCTTGACTTAACAAAGCTTTTTGAAGAAAAAGATACGAAATCCGGGGAAATCGTAACCCTGACGCCGAATGCCAATAATACTGTGCAGCCGGTGGCTCTGATGCGCCTGGGCGTATTTGTTCCTACGCTTAAGTCGTTAAAAAACAGCAAGAAAAACACCTCTTCAACAACTGATGCGACCGAGGAGTTGACGCGTCTGTCTCTTGCAAAAGCGGAAGGTTATGAAAAGGTTGAGATAGTCGGCCCACGCCTGGATATGGATAACGATTTCAAGACCTGGGTCGGGATCATCCATTCCTTTGCAAAGCACAAAGATAAGGTCATTGGCGACAAGGTACAGCTCTCATTTGTAGAGTTTGCCAAGCTCTGCGGCATCCCCTCAAGCCGCTCCTCAAAGCAGCTCAGAGAGCGTATCAGCCCGTCTCTGAAGCGTATTGCGAGCACCACAATCTCTTTCTCTTCAAAAAGCGGCGACGACGCAAAAGAATACATCACGCATCTGGTCCAGTCTGCTTTTTACGATACCAAAAAAGACATTGTTATTCTGCAGGCTGACCCGAAGCTTTTCGAGCTTTATGAGTTTGATCACAAGGTGTTACTGCAGCTCAAGGCGATCAATGCGCTTAAACGCCGTGAGTCCGCTCAGGCGCTCTATACCTACATTGAAAGCCTTCCCAAAAACCCGGCCCCTATCTCCTTGGCGCGCCTTCGCGAAAGGCTGAATTTGCGCTCTCCTGTGTTTTCGCAAAACCAGACAGTGCGCCGTGCGATGGAGCAGCTTAAAGAGATTGGTTATCTGGACTATAGCGAAGTTTATAAGGGACGCAGCGTCTACTTCCAGGTCCATAATCGCTATCCAAAGCTCAGAGCGCCCAAGACGGGGCAGCTGGAAGCACCGAAGGCAACAACTAACACAAAAGAGCCACTCGATCCGCAACTGCAGGAAAAGATTGAACTTCTTGATAAGCTCGGTATTTCACTTCAGGATCTGGAAAAGATTTTTAAGTCTCAGTAACACATGCGCTGTGATGAGCTGTTCTCTTCTCCGGAGAGCAAAGAATCACTGAGGCTGTAAGTACAGCCTTTTATTAACTGGCCGAATTTTATTAATTTTAAGAAAAAATCTACTCACTACAGCTTAGGTTTATGGCGTAAAAGACGCGTTTTACTCCTTATAGCTTATATCTATGCGCTGAGGAGTCGGGTTTGCTCACTATAGTTTATATAACCACTTTCTCTGAAGGTTATTACTCACTACAGTTTATAAAAAACGCATATTACCGTTTTTTTCACTCACTACAGCTTATGCAGTGATAACGGGCAGCTTATTACTCACTACAGCTTATGACTGACAAGTCAGAGTCTTTTTTACTTTATTCTATCTTTTTGATTTTAAATGAATTAAATGCCATGCTGGCTTCACTGCTATAAAATAGCAGAACTCACATCACTCCCTATAGCTTATATCAACTGACTATAGCTTATGCTTAAACCTGAACTGCCACTCCTTATAGTTTGTATAAACTGGAGTGACCCCGAGCCCATAGACAAATCTGCCCTATATTTTGAGCATAGGAGGAGTCTATGGGCACACCACGATTTACCCCTGAGTTTAAAGAAGAAGCAGTCCGCCAGATCACCGAGCGGGGCTATTCCGTCGCCGACGTTTCTGAACGCTTGGGCGTCTCGCAACACAGTCTTTATAAATGGATCCGCTCAATAAAACCTGATGCCAGCGGGCACCAGGCGCAGGATCTGCTGGATGCCCGGACGGAGATCCTCCGGTTGAAAGCGCAGCTCAAGCGAACTGAGGAGGAGCGGGATATCCTGAAAAAGGCGGCGCGGTACTTCGCAAGGGAGCCCGACTAAAGTAGCGCTTCATCAACGATCACCGCCAGGTCTGGTCGATCACACTGATGTGTCGGGTTCTGAAGGTTGCCCGTTCCGGTTTTTACGTCTGGCTCCACTGCCCGGTATCAGCTGGAGAGCAGGATAATCAGCGGCTGCTGGCGCTTATCCGCGACTCTTATACCCTGAGTGGCGGCGTTTATGGATACCGGCGGGTCCACAGTGACCTGCGAGAAATCAGAGAGGTATGCAGTAAAAACAGGGTAGCGAAAATTATGCGGCAGAACGGAATCAGGGCCGTACATGGCTATAAAATCCCGCGAGGAGAACGGGGACGTCCGTCAGTCATTGCGCCTAACCGGGTACAGCGGGAGTTCACAGTCGTTAAACCGAACCAGGTCTGGGTAACGGATATTACCTACATACGGACCTGGCAGGGCTGGCTGTATCTGGCCGTGGTCATAGACCTGTTTGCCCGCAATGTGGTGGGCTGGTCAATGAAACCCTCACTGTCGCGCGAACTGGCGATGGATGCTCTCCTGATGGCCGTCTGGCGACGAAGGCCTGAGGAAACCGTTATCGTACACAGCGACTAGGGAAGCCAGTATGGTAGCGATGACTGGCGACGGTTCTGCCAGGCTAATAACCTGTTACCCAGCATGAGCCGGCGCGGCAACTGCTGGGATAATGCAGTGGCAGAATCCTTCTTCAGTTCGCTAAAAAAAGAGCGCATCAGAAAGCGGATCTCTAAAACCCGGGACGTGGCCCGGGCTGATATCTTTGATTATATCGAAGTGTTCTACAACCGGACCCGACGCCACAGCCAACTGGGAGGCGTCAGTCCAGAGGCCTTCGAAAAGGCCTCGTCGTCAGGACAGTGAATGTCTACGGTAACGGGGTCACTCCACATATTAAAAAAAGCCGCGGCGTACTTCGCAAAGCTGTCCGACTGAGGTACGCCTTTATCCGCGACAACCGCCGTTGCTGGCCTGTTCGTTTGCTCTGTCGGGTTCTGGACGTCCATCCGAGTGGATTTTATGTCTGGCTTCAGCAGCCACATTCACAGCGTCACCAGACAGACCAGATGCTGACCGGGCAGATCAAACAGTTCTGGCCTGAGTCTGGCTGCGTCTATGGTTATCGCAAGATCCATCTGGACCTGCGGGATAGCGGGCAGCAGTGCGGAGTGAACCGGGTCTGGCGGCTGATGAAGCGTGCCGGTATAAAAGCTCAGGTTGGGTACCGTAGCCCACGGGCACGTAAAGGCGAAGCCAGCATCGTGGTACCGAACAGGCTCCAGCGGCAGTTCAATCCGGACTCACCAGATGAGCGTTGGGTGACGGACATAACCTACATCCGAACTCACGAATGCTGGCTGTATCTGGCCGTGGTGGTTGACCTGTTCTCCCGGAAAGTTGTCGGCTGGTCAATGCAACCCCGCATGACAAAAGAGATTATCCTGAACGCATTACTTATGGCGGTGTGGAGGCGTAATCCTCAAAAGCAGGTACTGGTTCACTCTGATCAGGGCGGTCAGTACACGAGCCATGAGTGGCAGTCGTTCCTGAAATCACACGGTCTGAAAGGCAGCATGAGTCGTCGCGGTAACAGCCATGACAACGCGGTTGCGGAAAGCTTTTTCCAGTTACTGAAACGCGAACGGATTAAGAAAAGGATCTACGGAACGAGAGACGAAGCCAGAAGCGATATTTTTGATTATATCGAAACGTTTTATAACAGTAAGCGTCGGCATGGTTCGAGCGAGCAGATGCCACCGGCTGAATATGAAAACCTATATTATCAACGGCTCAGAAGTGTCTGGATTATCCGTGGCGATTCACTTCCTCCACTATCGGATAACCGCGAACGTCCGCTCCTCGCTGTGAGTTCAACCAATGGATGCAACATACTTATTAAACCGCTCTGCGGGTGATTCATAGTCTGGCGTTTACGCAGGATACGCTTAAACGCCAGCGGTGCAGTTTAAGTATTTTGCATAGAAAAACATCTGATGGGGTGCGCTGGAAACCAAAACGGTTTTTTGAAGCAAACCGGAGGTCAGCAGAAAAAAGGTCGTGTCGGGGTCGCTAAATCAGAGTGCCATCATCATTTCATGCCAGGCCATTCCACCGTGGTCTGATTTTGACGGTTTGATGTACTGGTAACCTAAATGGGCATACATGTTAGCAGCAATGGTATAGTGGGTCTTCCGCAACTCGGGTGGAACTTTTCAGGCCAGAGGACTCATCATCCGTCGCCTCAGTAACTCGAACCCGGCACGCCCGTACATCTGCCGCTTCAGCATTTTCAGGCGATTTACGTGTCCTTCGACTACACCGTTACTCCATTTGCTGGTTATGGCTTCACATATTGCTGCTGCATCAGCTTCCATCCCGGCTGCAACACGCCGAAGCTCAACAGGTCCGCTTTCGCTGACATGAGTGAACCATCTGCTTAGCTGTGGCTTGTTTTTGGTTTTCAGGATCCGGTAGAAGTCCAGTGCAAGTTCTTGTGCGATTTTCAGCTGCGGTTCTTTTTCACACATCAGCCTGACGAAGCGGGAAGCATAATTTTCTTCGCCCCTGATTATTCGCCAGGGCATCAACCAACGGCTCACACGCGAAGCTGGCGGAAGGCGGGCTGGCGTAGTAACCATGACAGCCCCACCATTTCGCCATCTGGCAACCTCATCCCTGACGGTTGTTTCGCTACCCTCGAAGCCATTTGCCACCATTTCCTTCCATATCTGGCTGGCATTATGATCGCCGCGTTCGCGCCGTTCCTCCAGCCACTTACGCCAGGGATCCAGAAGGCCGGGTTTCTTCGGGCGGCCTGACATTTCAGGGAATGTACCGGACTGGAGCCAGCGCCTTATCGTTACGCGTGACAGCCCGGTGGTGCGGGATATTTCACGGATCCCACATCCATTCTTATGCAGGGTAATTACCTCCAACCAGCGTTGATGACGTTTATTACGGGTCTGTTGTTTGAGCCGCTCCGGGCGGCGGATATTTGCCGTTGGTATCTCTGGTTCAGATGATTTATTTGGCGACAAGACGTATCAGCGGCATATGTCTGTACATCATCCGTTCAAGTGCATCGCCAATATTTTTCAGCAGGTGCCAGCGATCTGCCACCTGCCTGCACTGAGGCGCACCTTCATGTGCTGCAGTAGCATAGATACCGCCACGATCGGGGGAAACAACCTGTATTTCAGGATATTTTCTGGACCAGGCTGCCAGCGTACGCTGTTCGCGGCCGGGAAGCAGGACCTGGGGCCGGTGAGTCTCAAGATTGACGATTAACGTGCCGTAACGATGGCCCCGATGCCATGCCCATTCGTCGATTCCTACACTTGGGGTAGCAGGTTGCTTTGACTCAGGAGTGCTTATTACCCCGCGAAGAAGGGTATCCGCGCTGGTCCGCAGGCCTGCCGCCGTTGCAGCCAGCCGTCCCGCTTCTCCACCGGAGATCAATCCCAGTTGATACTGTAATGTTTGCAGTGACCGCGAAGCCTGCTGCCGTGAACCAGCAAAAGGAGTCAGGGATTCGGCAAAGATTTTACGTGAACAGGATGGGTTACGACAGTACCAGTGGCGAACGGCAAATATCAGCCAGATAGCCTGCCCGGAGCATGGCAGATGCTGTATCCGGCGGCGTCGACAGCTGTGTACATAACTGCTGCGCTTCATGCATTCAGGGCAGCGCGAGGTTTTACACGTTGCCTGCAAATGGATTGTCACTCCATCAGGGCCAGAAGTTTGTCAGATTGATTGCCACCCGCAGGGCAGCTGCAAAAGCGTCTTGAGTGAAGGCATAGCGTCATCCATGACTTAAAACAGCTTAGATCTTTGTTATCTAAAAATTTTCATTGTTTTTCTTCCGCCCAGGTTGCGGAAGAGCCACTTTTGCATCGTTGGTGACAGGAAAGACAGGAGGATTGATCACAAATGGTCTTGATGAGAAAATATATGATACAAAACGGCACGGCTTTTGCTTGACTCACTTTTTCGCATCAAAGGGTGGGGGAGCAATGGATGACGCACTGAGTTGGTTACAGGCCTCAAGGCAAAGCGATATTGCCAGCCTGCAACGCCTTCGCCAGACCGGCAAACTCATTACCACCGTCAGCGAGCTGGTGCATCAGCTTCAGCGCGAGCGGGGGGCGAGCAATCTGTGGATATGTTCAGAAGGCAGGCTTTACGGCGAGCAGCGGCTCGCCAGTGAGCAGGATGTGACGCGCTGCCAACGGGATTTTTGCCAGGCCTTACCCAGGGTTGAAGCCCAGCCGGGATACAGCCGCTTCTGTAACCTGATCGCCGCCGCGCTGCAGGCCCTGGCCGGATTACCGGCGTTGCGCCAGCAGATTACGCAACAGCAGATCGCGCACGCGCAGGCCGTTGCGGCGTTCAGTACCATTATCCGTAGCTTACTGAACCTGGTCTTTGAGGCCGCCGACACCGCCAGCCATCCTGACATTACCCGCGCGCTCATTGCGCTGTTCAGCTTCATGCAGGGCAAAGAGCTGACGGGACAGGAACGCGCCCTGGGAGCGGCCGGCTTTGCTGCCGGACAATTCAGCGCGGAGCAGCGCAGCGCCATGGTGGCCTTAATTGAAGCACAGGAACAAAGCTTTTCGACCTTCCAGCAGTTTGCCGATGAGGCGGTTTTACACCACTGGCAGCCGCTGGCGCAGGCCAGTCGTGAAATTGAACGACTGCGACGCATTGCCTGTACCGACGGGCGGCGGGACGACAGTGGCGCGCTGCACTGGTTTTCGCTGCTGTCACAGCGCATCGACCAAATGAAATTGCTGGAGGATCGGCTGTCAGCCACGCTGATGTTGCGCTGCCGCGAGGCGATCGCACTGGCACAGCATCAGGCAGCTGAACCTCTGCATGTGGCGCAGTCGGGCTGCGATTTTACTTTATATGTCTCCGGGGTGGACTGGCTGCCCACCGAGTCCGGTGCGCTGAACAGCGACGGGCTGGCACCCCAGCTGGGTCGTTCACTGCTGTCGTTGATCACGGAGCAGTCTCAGCGTTTACAGCATCAGGCCAATGAGCTGGCCACCCTGCGCGCCACGCTGGAAGAGCGCAAACTGCTCGACCAGGCCAAAACCTGGCTGATGCAGCAGCATGGGCTGAGTGAAGAGCACGCCTGGCAACGGCTGCGTAAAAGCGCGATGGATCAGAATAAACGGCTACCGGAAATCGCCCAGGCGATCGTCACGGTGGCAGCCACAATGAAGAGATAACTCTAAAGCGTTAGCTGCACAATGCTTGTGCGTGGTCTGCGTCACAAACGTGCAAAATCGGTTAAAAAACCAGCCCGGCGAAAGCCCTGATCGCCACGCGCAGGACCGTTTCAAAGCTGGCATGCAGTTTGCTTTACCCTATTAAGTGTATGCATTTGCTTTGCCAACGGCGGTAAAGCGAGTGCTTTTGGATAAAGGCGTCCATCTCCCTGTGAAAGCAGTGGAGAGGACGCCTTTTTTTATTTCCTGAGGGTGGCAAAAAATGAGCAAATCGCCAGTTTCACTGTCTCGACGTCAACTGCTGTTATCCAGCGCCGCCGCTGGCGGGCTGTGGCTGTTGCCGGGATTGCGCAACGCCGTATGGGCGGCGGGTTCCGATGCGCCAGAAAAAGCCACCGTGCGGGTGGGATTTATTCCACTGACCGACTGTGCGCCGGTCGTCATGGCCTCGGTGAAAGGCTTCGACAAAAAATATGGTCTGACGCTACAGCCCAGTAAAGAAGCCAGTTGGGCAGCCGTCCGCGACAAACTGATCTCCGGTGAGCTCGATGCGGCACACGTCCTGTACAGCATGATCTATGGCCTGCAACTGGGCGTTGCCGGCCCTCAGCATGCGATGGCGAACCTGATGACGCTCAATAACAATGGCCAGGCAATCTCCCTGTCGAACCAGCTTAAAGCGCAAAAGGTCACCGATGCCGCCAGCCTGAAAAAGACCATCGACAGCAAGGCCAAAGGCAGTCTCACCTTTGCGCATACCTTTCCGACCAGTACCCACGCGATGTGGCTCTACTACTGGCTGGCGAATGCCGGTATCAATCCATTTGATGACGTGCGCACTGTCGTCGTGCCGCCGCCGCAGATGGTGATGAATATGAAGATTGGCAATATGAGCGGCTTCTGCGTGGGCGAGCCATGGAATCAGCGCGCCATCAGTGATGATATTGGTTTTACCGTCGCTACCAGTCAGCAGATTTGGCCCGATCACCCCGAAAAAATTCTTGGCACCCGCGCCGCGTGGGTGAAAGAGAACCCCAATACGGCGCGCGCGCTGACGGCGGCTGTCCTGGAGGCGGCACGCTGGATCGATGCCTCCGATGATAACCGCCGCGAAACGGCGCAGGTGCTGGCCGGACGCGCCTGGATCAACACCAAACCTGAGATTCTGCAGGGTCGCATGCTCGGCCAGTACGAAAACGGGCTGGGACAGAAATGGCAGGACCCGCATGCGATGCGCTTCTTCCATGACGGCAGCGTCAGTTTCCCGTATCTGTCCGATGGCATGTGGTTCCTCACCCAGCTTAAGCGCTGGGGAATGCTGACCGAGGATCCGGACTATCTGGGCGTCGCAAAGCAGATCAACCGAATTGATATCTACAAACAGGCAGCGAGCGCCGTCGGCAACATCACGTTGCCCGGCAGTGAGATGCGCAGCAGCACCCTGATCGACGGCAAGGTGTGGGATGGCACGAATCCTGCCGTTTACGCCGCCAGCTTTGCCATTAACCACAAAGAGAGGTCGTGATGAAAAGCCAGACTCGCTCCCTGACGCAGCCTGAGACGCTGCCCACCCGGGCCACGGTGGTGCCCCTTCAGGTCACGCCAAAAAAGATGCGCTCGCCTGCGCGCCTGCGTCCGTTTTTGCAGCGTGCCATTCCCGCGCTGTGCGGTGTGATGCTTCTGCTTCTGATCTGGCAGATCGCGGCCCTTTCCAGCAAAGGCTTTCCCGGCCCGTACGCCACCTGGGAAGCGGCGAAAATCCTGTTCGCCGATCCGTTCTATAACAACGGCCCTAACGATCAGGGCATCGGCTGGAATGTGCTGGCCTCGCTGCAGCGCGTCGCTATCGGCTTTGGCCTGGCCGCGCTGGTGGGGATTCCCGCAGGCTTTCTGCTGGGGCGTTTTGCCTTTGTGGCACGCATGTTCAATCCGGTTATCGCGCTACTGCGTCCGGTCAGCCCGCTGGCCTGGCTGCCTATCGGCCTGCTGCTGTTCCAGCGCGCCGAACCGGCCTCCAGCTGGACCATTTTTATCTGTTCTATCTGGCCGATGATTATTAATACCGCCGAAGGTGTACAGCGCATTCCACAGGATTACCTCAATGTGGCGCGCGTGCTGCAACTGTCGGAATGGACCATCCTGCGCCGCATCCTGTTTCCCGCCGTTCTGCCTGCGGTGCTGACCGGGGTCCGCCTGTCGATTGGTATCGCCTGGCTGGTGATCGTGGCTGCCGAAATGCTGACGGGAGGCCTGGGGATCGGCTTCTGGATCTGGAACGAGTGGAACAACCTCAATGTTGAAAACATCCTGATTGCCATTTTGCTGATTGGCGTCGTCGGCCTGCTACTGGAGCAGGGACTGATGCTGCTGGCGCGTCGCTTTAGCTGGGATAAATAAGGGGAACACTATGCAACCTATCATTCGTGTACAGCAGGTCAGCCAGCGTTTTACCACTTCCGGCGGCGATTTTCTGGCGCTCGATAATGTCAGCTTTGATATTCATCAGGGGGAAACCCTGAGCCTGATCGGCCACTCCGGCTGTGGTAAATCCACGCTGCTCAACCTGATCGCCGGTTTAACCCGACCTACCAGCGGCGTCCTGTTATGCGATAACCGCGAAGTCACCGGCCCCGGCCCTGAGCGCGCCGTTGTGTTTCAAAACCACTCGCTGTTGCCCTGGCTGACGGCGTATCAGAACGTTGAGCTGGCGGTAGAGCAGGTGTTTAAAGGCAAGATGAACAAGGCGGAAATGCGTGACTGGATCGAGCACAACCTGAACCAGGTGCAAATGAGTCATGCCATGCATAAACGCCCCGGCGAGATCTCCGGCGGCATGAAGCAGCGTGTCGGTATCGCCCGCGCGCTGGCAATGAAACCTCGCGTGCTGCTGCTCGACGAACCCTTCGGTGCGCTGGATGCCTTAACGCGCGCGCATCTGCAGGACAGCGTCATGCGCATCCAGCAGGCGCTGAACACCACCATCGTCCTGATTACCCATGATGTGGATGAAGCCGTGTTGCTGTCCGATCGGGTACTGATGATGACCAACGGTCCGGCGGCGCAGGTGGGCGATATTCTGACGATCGACCTGGTCCGGCCGCGTTCACGCGTGGCGCTGGCGGATGACGTGCGTTATCACCAGCTGCGCCAGAAAGTGCTGCATTTTCTCTACGAAAAACAGACTTCGGCGGCATAAGGACGACACCATGAGACAACGGCTGCTGGTTGCGGGTAACGGGATGGCGGGCATGCACATGGTAGAAACTCTGTTGCAGCTGGCGCCGATGCGTTACGACATCACTGTGATTGGCCGTGAGCCGCACGGCAACTATAACCGTGTGCTGTTGTCGCCGCTGCTGGCCGGAGAAACCACCGTTGAGCAAACGCTGATCCACGACCCTGACTGGTATCACCGTCACGGCATAACATTGCGGGTGGGAGAGACGGTGGAACAGGTGAATATTGCTGAGCGGACCTTACGCACCGACCAGCGCCTGCTGCACTGGGACCGCCTGGTACTGGCAACCGGATCGCAGCCCTGCAGGCCGTCTGTTCCAGGCAGCGACCTGCCGCATGTCAGCACGTTTCGCACGCTGCAGGATGTGAACACTTTGCTGGCCGGGCACGGTCCGGTAGTGGTGGTCGGTGGGGGCTATCTGGGTATTGAAGCCGCCGCCGGACTTCAGGCGCAGGGACGTCAGGTCACGCTGATTCATCGTCAGTCACGTTTGCTGGACAGACAGCTGGATATCAGGGCAGGGGAATTACTGCTGGCTCAGCTCCGGGCGCGCGGCATTCGCTGTGAACTGAATGCCAGCCTTGCGGCGATCCGCACGGATAGCGTGATCCTCCACGATGGCCGTGTGCTGGCCGCGCAGCAGGTGGTGATGGCCATTGGTGTCCAGCCGGCGATCGCCCTGGCGCAGGCCGCCGGTATTCCCTGTCAGCGCGGCATTCTGGTGGATCGCCAGTTGCGCACTGCGCACGCCGGAATTTATGCCGTAGGCGAATGTTGTGAAATCAGCGGCGAGACCTTCGGTCTGGTCGCGCCCTGTCTGGCCCAGGCAAAGATTCTGGCGGCGCAACTGGCCGATCGGCCTCAGGGAGATTTCTACAGTGCGGCCACGGGCACCCGTCTCAAAGTCAGCGGCATTTCCCTGTTTAGCGCTGGTGACGTTCGCGAAGCCCCGTCTGTCACCAGTTTTGACCCGATCGCCGGGCACTATCGCCGCCTGTTCCTCAAAGACGGCCGACTGAACGGCGTGCTGCTGTATGGCGACTGCCAGCAAAGTGGCGCGCTGCTGAACCAACTCCATAATGCCGGACCGGTTTCTGTGAATACGCTGTTCGGCCTTGATGAACCTGAAACGCAGCCGCTGGCTGCAGGAAACCCTGTGATGAGCCAAACGAAACCTGTATTAGCCGTGGTGGGTCACGGCATGGTCAGCCACCATTTTCTGGAGCAGCTGGTCGCCCGTAACCTGCATCAGCATTATCACATTGTGGTCTACGGCGAAGAGCGCTATCAGGCTTACGATCGGGTTCACCTTTCTGAGTATTTCACCGGTAAAACGGCAACAGAGTTGTCGCTGGTGAGCGAGGATTTTTTTGCCCGGAACGCAATTGAACTGCGCAGCGGTTGCCGGGTAGAGGCGATCGATCGCCAGCAGCGCAGCCTGCGTGACAGCGCGGGACGTGAGCTGGCCTGGGATAAGCTGGTGTTGGCCACCGGCTCCCGCGCCTTTGTACCACCGGTACCCGGCCATGACGCCGGGCGCTGCTTTGTCTACCGCACGCTGGACGATCTGGATGCCATCGCAGCTTGTGCCCGCCAGAGTCAGCGCGGCGTGGTGATCGGCGGCGGGCTGCTGGGGCTGGAAGCCGCCAATGCGCTGAAGCAGCTGGGGCTGGAGACGCACGTGGTTGAGTTTGCGCCGCGCCTGATGGCCGTGCAGCTGGACGACGGCGGGGCGCTGATGCTGCGGCAAAAGATCGACTCGCTGGGCGTGACGGTGCATACCTCGAAGCAGACCGAAGAGATTGCCACCCAGCCTGACGGCAGTCTGGTGCTGCACTTTGCCGATGGCGGCGAGCTGGCCACCGATCTGGTGCTGTTCTCTGCCGGTATCCGCCCGCGTGATGAGCTGGCCCGGAGCGCCGACATCAGCGTGGGGCCGCGCGGCGGCATTACCATCAATGATCATTGCCAGACCAGTGACAGCGACATTTATGCTATCGGCGAATGCGCGTTGTGGAACGGGCAGATTTTTGGCCTGGTAGCGCCTGGCTACCAGATGGCGCGTGTGCTGGCCGGGCATCTGGCGGCCGAACCGGCGCAGTTCACCGGTGCCGACATGAGCACTAAACTGAAGCTGCTGGGCGTAGAAGTCGCCTCCTTTGGCGATGCGCACGGCAAAACGCCGGGCAGCCTGAGCTACCACTGGGCCAACGGGCCAAAAGGCATTTACAAGAAGATCGTGGTTAGCGCCGACAATGCACGACTGCTGGGCGGCGTGCTGGTGGGAGACAGCAGCGACTATGCCACGCTCCTGCAAATGATGTTAAACGCCATGCCGCTGCCGATGGCAGCGGAAGCGCTGATTTTGCCTGCGTTGAATGGCGCGCCGGCCAAAGGGTTGGGCGTCGCTGCGCTGCCGGACAGTGCCCAGGTGTGTTCCTGCCATAACGTCAGTAAAGGCGATATCTGCCATGCGGTGCAGAGTGGCTGTGGCGATATGGCCAGTATAAAAAGCTGCACTAAAGCCGCAACAGGCTGTGGCGGCTGCGCCGCGCTGGTAAAACAGGTGATGGAGCTTCAGCTGGAAAACCTGGGCGTCGCTGTTAAAAAAGACATCTGTGAGCACTTCGCCTATTCCCGTCAGGAGCTGTATCACCTGATCCGTATTAATGGCATCAAAACCTTTGACGATCTGCTGGCCAGCCACGGACGGGGTTGTGGTTGCGAGGTATGCAAACCGCTGGTGGGGTCGCTACTGGCCTCGTGCTGGAACGATTACCTGCTGAAACCGGCACATTTACCGTTACAGGACACGAATGACCGTTACTTTGCCAATATCCAGAAAGATGGCACCTATTCGGTCGTACCGCGCGTGCCGGGGGGCGAGATCACGCCACAGGGCCTGATTGCCATCGGCGAAGTGGCCGTGCGTTACGATCTCTATACCAAAATTACCGGCGGCCAGCGTATCGATCTGTTTGGTGCGCGGCTGGACCAGCTGCCTGCTATCTGGGAAACCCTGCTGGAAGCCGGTTTTGAAACCGGTCATGCCTACGGAAAATCCCTGCGTACGGTGAAATCCTGCGTCGGCTCGACCTGGTGCCGTTATGGCGTGCAGGATTCTACCGCCTTCGCCATCGCGCTGGAGAACCGGTATAAGGGCCTGCGCGCACCGCATAAGATCAAGATGGCGGTGTCCGGCTGCACCCGCGAATGTGCGGAAGCACAAAGTAAAGATATCGGGGTCATCGCCACGGAAAACGGCTGGAACCTGTACGTCTGCGGCAATGGCGGCATGAAGCCGCGCCATGCGGAACTGTTTGCCAGCGATCTGGACGATGACACGCTAATCCAGTACGTCGACCGGATTCTGATGTTCTACGTGCGCACGGCGGATCGCCTGCAGCGTACCAGCGTCTGGATGGATAACATGGAGGGCGGGCTGGACTACCTGCGTGAGGTGGTGATTCATGACAGCCTGGGGATCGCCGCCACGCTGGAACAGGAAATGCAACAGGTGGTGGACACCTGGCAATGCGAATGGCAGACCACGCTGGCCGATCCCTCGCGACGTGCGCTGTTTACCGCCACAGTGAACAGCGATCAGCCGGATGAAACGCTGCACTATGCACGCGTGCGCGGACAGCGCCAGCCACACAAGGCCAGTGGTATTCCCCTGATGCATCTGCCCGCCGAACCCTGGAGCGAAATCTGCCCACTGGAGGCCATTCCGCCAGAGGCCGGCATCGGAGCCCGTCTTGGCAGCGTCCGTATTGCCTTATTCCGCATGGGTGATGACTGTTATGCGCTGGAGGATCGTGAGCCGGGCAGCGAAGCCAGCGTACTGTCACGCGGTATCCTTGGTGATGTTGCGGGGGAGCCGGTGGTGATCTCGCCGCTTTACAAACAGCGTGTACGCCTGCGTGACGGACAGAGCCTTGATAATCCCCAGCATCAGCTGCGTTGCTGGCCGGTTAAACTGGAGGACGGCCAGGTCTGGGTCGCAAACCGTCCGCTTAACCTGATGGCGCAGGCATCATGAAAACTACCTGCGCTTATTGCGGGGTGGGCTGCGGCGTCGAGGTCACGCAGCCGCAGAGCGCGTCGCCTCAGGTCAGTGGCGATACCCGTCATCCGGCGAATGCCGGGCGGCTATGCGTAAAGGGCGCGGCACTGGGCGAAACCCTGACACAGGCCGGACGGTTGCTGCATCCTCAGCTTCATCACCAGCGGGTCAGCATGGAGACGGCACTGGATGCCGCGGCTGATGGTTTGCGCAGGATTATCGATGCGCATGGCCCGGAGGCGGTGGCTTTCTACGGT
Organism: gamma proteobacterium symbiont of Lampromicra miyakona; assembly: GCF_059730895.1. Lineage (NCBI taxonomy): Bacteria > Pseudomonadati > Pseudomonadota > Gammaproteobacteria > gamma proteobacterium symbiont of Lampromicra miyakona. Next base: position 18,122 of record NZ_AP035934.1, read on the forward strand.
TCCGGCCAGTTGCTCACGGAAGATTACTATGTGGCGAACAAGCTGATGAAAGGCTTTCTCGGCGTCGCCAACATCGATACCAATTCACGCCTGTGTATGGCCTCCGCGGTGACAGGCTATAAACGGGCATTTGGGGCGGATGCCGTACCGTGCTGTTACGAGGATCTGGATGAGGCCGAGGTAGTCATTCTTGTCGGCTCGAACGCCGCCTGGGCCCATCCGGTGCTGTTTCAGCGCCTGAAACAGGCAAAAGTGCAGCGCCCTGAGATGCAGGTTGTGGTTATCGATCCGCGCCGCACGGCCAGTTGTGAATTCGCCGATCTGCATTTACCGCTCCGGCCGGGCAGCGATCCGGCCCTGTTCTCGGGCCTGCTGCACTGGCTGGAACAGCATGACGGCATTGACGTCACGATGCTGCCGCATCTGGACGGTGTAGACACAACCTTACGGGCCGCGCGGCAGTGGGATGGTGCGGCGGTGGCAGCCCATTGTGATATCAGCCATGAAGTGATCGCCGCGTTCTACGGGTTGTTTACCCGGCATGAGCGCGTACTGACCTTATGGTGCATGGGCATTAACCAGTCACAAAGCGGCAGTGACAACAACAATGCTATTCTCAATGCGCACCTGCTGAGCGGCAAGATTGGCCGACCCGGCTGCGGCCCGTTTTCGCTGACCGGACAGCCGAATGCGATGGGCGGGCGGGAAGTAGGGGGGCTGGCCAACCAACTGGCGGCGCATATGAGTTTCACCGCAGAAGATTGCGACCGTTTACAGCGTTTCTGGCGCAGTCCGCGTATGGCGCGTGAGCCCGGCCTGACGGCGGTTGATCTGTTTGACGCCATTGACCGTGGAGCAATCAAAGCTGTGTGGATTATGGGTACCAATCCGGCGGTTTCGATGCCAGAAGGCAATCGCATTGCCCGGGCGCTGGCTGCCTGTCCGCTGGTAATTGTGTCAGACGTGCTGGCGCAAACGGATACCACCGCCTTTGCGCATATTTTGCTACCCGCGCAGGGCTGGGGGGAAAAGAACGGCACCGTGACCAATTCTGAACGCCGGATTTCCCGTCAGCGCGCGTTTATGCCTCCGGCCGGAGAAGCTAAACCGGACTGGTGGTTACTCGCGCAGGTCGCCCAGCGTCTGGGCTTTCATGAAGGCTTTACCTGGACGCATCCGGCAGCCATCTTCCGCGAGCATGCGGCGTTGTCGGGGTTTGAGAACAACGGCCAGCGCGCCTTTGATATCAGCGGTCTGGCCGGTATGAGCGACGCACAGTGGGATGCGATGAAGCCGGTACAGTGGCCAATCAACGCTCGTTATCCCGAGGGCTGCGCCCGGCTGTTTAGCGACCGGCACTTTTACCATCCTGATGGTAAAGCCCGCCTGTTGCCACCGGCCACGCCGCAGCCAGTGGTGTGCGAAACGGCTTACCCGTTATTAATGAACAGCGGACGGATCCGCGATCAGTGGCACACCATGACGCGTACCGGCCTGGTTCCCCGGCTCATGCAGCATTGTGATGAGCCATTTGCAGCCCTGCATCCGCAGGACGCACAACGCTATGGCCTGTGCGCGGGCGCACTGGCACGGGTGCAGTCCGAGGCGGGCTGGGTGACGGTGCGTGTGACGCTGGACAGCGGTCTGCGGCGCGGTGAGATCTTTGTCCCTATGCACTGGAACCGACAGTTCAGCCTGCAGGGCACGGTTGGCGGACTGGTGGCTTCAACCCGCTGTCCAGTCTCGGCACAGCCTGCATTTAAACAAACCGCCGTGCGTATCCACCCGCTCAACGCCAGCTGGCAGGGCTGGCTCTGGCAGCGCGACGCAAGCCCGCCTGATGCGCTGCGCTACTGGGCGCGAACACCCTATGAGGGCGTGCAACGCTTTAGCGTGGCCGGAGACGGTTCGCCAGAACAGTGGCTCATGGCAACGATCCCGCTGGCCGGGCTGCAACTGCAAACCGCTCATGCGGCGGAACCGCATTACCGCCTGCTGGCCTGGCGTAACGGTGAGCTGCACCTGGCCTTTTATGCAGGCGCGTCTTTACCCGAGATCAATCATGACTGGGTTGCGCAGGCTTTTCGCCAGGCACCTGTGAATGCGGCGGACCGGCATGCTCTGCTGGCGGGACAATCGGCACAACGTGCCGTGGCTGGCCGGACGATCTGTAGCTGCTTTGGCGTTGGGGAAAACACCATCTTACAGGCGATTAAACAGGGCTGTCACAGCACTCAGGCACTGGGTAACGCACTCAACTGTGGTACCAACTGCGGCTCCTGCCTGCCGGAGCTAAAACACCTTTTGCTTTCCGTTGCTGTACCGGAGGAAGAATGATGATTGCGATCAACCCTTTAGATAAACTGCTGGCGCCGGACAACGCGTCCAGCCCTGGCAAAGTCTGGCTGGTAGGGGCCGGACCGGGGGATGTGGATCTACTGACAGTCAAGGCGCTGCGCCTGCTGCAACGTGCGGATGTCGTGGTCTATGATCGCCTGGTCAGCGAAGCGGTGATGGCGGAAGTCGCCAGCAGTGCACTCTGTATCGACGTGGGTAAACAGCCGGGTCATCACGGCCTGAAGCAGGCTCAGATTAATCAACTGCTGGTGGACCTGGCTGCCAGCGGGCGCAATGTCGTGCGTTTAAAAGGCGGCGATCCCTTTATCTTTGGCCGTGGCGGTGAAGAGATGGTCAGCCTGCAGCAGGCGAATATTGTCTGCGAAGTGGTGCCCGGTATTACCGCCGCAGTGGGCTGTGCGGCTGCCAGCGGCATTCCGCTGACGCACCGTGACTGTGCCCAGTCATTGCGCTTTATCACCGGACACGGGCGCAGCGGCGAACCGCAGCTGGATGCGGCGGCGCTGACCGCGACCAATCAGACGCTGGTGTTTTACATGGGGTTAAGCTGGAGCAGCGTGATTAGCGCCCGGTTACGGGAATATGGCCGCAGCGAGGCGACGCCGGTGGCGATCATTGAAAACGGTACGCGTCAGAACCAGCGGGTGCTGATCACCACGCTGGCCGGGTTGCCTGAAACTGTTGAACAGCAAAAACCGGTGTCGCCGTCGTTACTGATTGTGGGCGATGTGGTGCGCTATTACCGTGCCGATCGAGTCGCAGCGTATGGGTGTGAGCTGGAGTTAAGTGGTATTGACCCTGCCCCGAAATCCTGCTCCATTCAGAAACAGAATTCCGGCATGATGTTCGCTCCCTCGAGCAGAGGTTGTGCCGATGAAAAAGTCACGATTCACCGAAGAGCGGATTGTCTTTGCCCTGAAGCAGGCTGAACCGGGCACGCCCGTGCCCGAAGTCTGCCGCAGGCTGGGCATCTCCGACGCCACGTTCTACGCCTGGCGCAAAAAGTACGGCGGGATTTCTCCTTCAGAACTGAAACATATGCGGCAGCTTGAAGAGGAAAACCTTCGACTGAAGAAGCTGGTTGCCGATCTGAGCCCCGACAAGACCATGCTGCAGGACGTGCTGGCAAAAAAGAGTTGACGCTGGCACGCCTGCGCGAGTGGGTCAGGGACTTGCAGACCCGCTACGGTGCCAGTGAAAGACAGGTCTGCTTTGCGCTGAAGATCAGCCGCAGTTCGTTCCGGTACCGCTCCGTTGCGGCAGACGACAGCGCGCTGCGGCTTCGCATCAGGGAGATAACCGAAACCCGCGTCCACTATGGCTACCGCAGGGTGCACGTTATGCTGAAACGGGAAGGCTGGCGCGATAATCACATGCTGTAATCTTAAAACGATCCCGATCTGTGATATTTGAGGTGACAGCCATGAAAACCTTCGTTGGGCTTGATGTTTCTCAAAAGAAAACAAGCATCTGCGTTATAGACCATAACGGCAATAAAATTCGTATGGCTAACGTCGATACGCATCCCGGTGTTATCGCCGATTATCTCTTTTCTGAAGGATTTGATAACTCGAAAGTGGGTCTGGAAACAGGGCCACTTTGCGTCTGGCTTTACCATTCACTCAAGAGCTTTGGCCTGGACATTGATTGTATCCATGCCCGCCATGTTCATGCAGCATTGTCGATGCAGTTGAATAAAACTGATCAAAATGACGCTTTTGGTATTGCCCGGCTGGTCCTTTCCGGATGGTACAAACCAGTACATGTCAAAAGCCTTGAATGCCATCAGCAAAGACTCATTCTGACCAGCCGGGAAAAACTGGTTCAGCTCAGGGTTGCCGTAACTAATCAGATCCGCGGCCTCCTGAAAACATTCGGTGTTGTTCTTCCCCCCGGGAAAAACAGTGTGTTTGAGCGTTCTGTACTTGAGTCATCACCTTCGCTGGAAACCGTTAAACCCGCAGTGATTATGTTGCTGGATAAGTGGGAACGGACCTTGATTTACTTCTTGGTAATTTACAGGCTAACTCAGCTACATCAGGTAATAATGACACCGCTGCCAATAACTTCAATAATCTGTTATTAAAAGTAACCAGCGCAGATACTATGAACAGTATGAAAAACAGATTGTTCAGGGGTGATGGTCAGAAGCCGGTTTCTTATACCGATTTCCTTGTTTCTCAGAGGTCGAAGGGAAAGAATACTTATGAGTCATTCGTTAATGCGATAGACGCTACAATCACAAGCGATAAAGGTTATAAAAAAATAACCGCTGATATCGAAAAGAATAAAGGCACGAAAAAAGAGAGTGACCTTCGCGCTGCGCGTGATGTTCTTGCATCATCTATTATTGCTTCAATTATCCCCGACCAGCAGGCTCAGCTTGCGCTAACTACAGCATTCCTTAAAAAGGATTATATTAAAGATCAGGTAGCTGGAACCAGTAAAGCCAACGGCGCTGTATCATCCTCATTTCAGGTGGTGGCGAGTGAGTCTGATTATAAGTTTAATCAGCTTGCCAATGAAAAGTTTTTCGCAGACGGGGAAGTATTTGGCGGCTTTAATAAGAATCTCGGCAATGCTGCATCAGCCATTGCGGAATATGCTCAGAAATACCCCTCGCTAAGTGTTGTGTACAGTCCGGGGACATGGTGAACACTTTTTAACATCCTTTACCCATGGTGATCGACTTTTTCTTCAGGTCGATCACCCCCACTTTTGTGCTGTACCACCACACCTCGTAATAACCGTCTTCCCCCGTCTCCTTCAGCCCCACACGCTCTCCCCTGAACGCCTTGCCCGCCTTCAGGCTGAGTCCTTTTACGCTCAGCTTCCCGCTGATATCCACCTTCCTGACCATCACGCCCTCGTCGTATTCCGGTGGCGCTACGCGCCCGCTGTACTGCCGCGATGAGGGCTGATAGCGCGACGCCGGCACCGCCATCTCCAGCGCCTCATGCGGGCGCTCGAGATTGTAGACCGTCCGCCAGTGGTCGAAGGCGCGCTGCAGCTCACCGCTGTCCGCGAACCACTTCCCCTGCAGCACTTCCGCCTTCAGGCTGCGGTGAAAGCGCTCCAGCTTGCCCTGCGTCTGCGGATGATACGGCCGCGAGTGCCCCACCCGGATGCCGTGGCGCATCAGCCACAGCTCCACTGCCGTCCAGGTGCCGATGGTGTCGCCCCACGGCGAGCCGTTGTCCATCGTCATCCGGTCCGGCAGGCCGTAGCGCTCAAAGACGCTGACCAGCTGCTCCCGTACCGTCTCACGCCGTTCGTCAGCGCAGTGCACCAGGCACAGCGAGAACCGGGAGTGGTCGTCCAGCAGGGTAAGCGGGTGGCAGCGGCCGCCGCCAAAGGGAAAGTGGCCCTTGAAATCCATCTGCCAGAGCCGGTTCGGGGCCGCATGCTCAAACCGGCCGGTGGCCGGGACGCCCGGCGCTGCGCCTGGCAGCAGGCCGTGGCGGGCCATCAGGTTGTGGACGGTGCTGAAGGCCGGCATGCGGTGCCCGCGGTCTTCGAGCCAGCGCTTAATCTTGCGGGCCCCCCAGTGCTGATGAAGCTCATGCGCCATACGCAGCAGTTCGGTGATGTCGTCAGGTGAGCGGCTGGGTGAGTGACGGGGCGCGCGGGAGCGGTCCTGAAGGCCGGACAGTCCTTCCTCATCCCAGCGGCGAAGCCACTTGTAGCCGGTGGCGGGAGATATGCCCGTAGCGGCGGCACAGCTCGCGGATGTTCGCCCCGTCTTGCGAGGCGAACAGAACAAACTCAGTACGTAATGACATGGTATCTCTCGCATCCCAGGGCATAAGCGACTCCATAAACGGGTTCTTATGCCTTAGTTGTAGGTGTCTACCATGTCCCCGACCAAGTGTTCACGATGTCCCCGGACTGTACACTTTGCCGACTACGCCCACATCCTGAACGCGCAGGCGGTCACGGACGGCAAACTCCCGCCGGAAAAGCTGGGCGTGACGGCGCCTGATGACCTTACGGTAAAGGTTGAGTTAGACCAGCCCGTCTCTTATTTCCTGCAGTTCGTGGCGCATCCCTCGCTTTTCCCGGTGAGCCGCCGCAACGTTGAAAAATATGGTGACGCATGGACGCGCCCCGGCAACATGGTCAGCAGCGGCCCTTACCAGCTGAGTCAGTGGGTGGTGAACGAGAAAATCGTTCTTACCCGTAATGCCCGTTACCGGGACAATGCCCGCACGGTCATTGAGCGCGTCACCTTTCTGCCGCTGAGCGACGGCAGCGCGGAGCTCAACCGCTATCTTGCCGGCGAAATCGGCATTACCGATATCATACCGTCCATAGACTTTCCGCGGATGAAAAAAGAAAGGCCGGAAGAAATCCACACCACGCCGGTGCTGAGCGTGTTCTATTTTCAGTTTAACAACACAAAACCCCCTTTTACTGACGTGCGGGTCCGTGAGGCGCTGAACCTTGCGCTGGACAAAAGCGTGATCGCCGGCAGGGTCATGGGAAAGGGGCAGCAGCCGGCGTGGACGGTGCTCCCCCTTTCAATGGGAGGCATCACGCTGGTGCCGCCGGCGTGGGCCGGGTGGACTCAGGCGCAGAGGGAGGAAAAAGCCCGGGCCCTGCTCAGGGATGCCGGGTTCTCAGCGACGCATCCGCTCAGCTTCAGCCTGCTGTATAACACCTCAGGCGACAATCAGCGCATTGCTATTGCGGCGGCGTCAATGTGGAAGAAAACGCTGGGCGCAGAAGTCACGCTGCAGAATCAGGAGTGGAAGACCATGCTGGATACCATGCACCAGGGGCAGTTTGACCTGGTGCGCTACACCTAGATAGGAGACTATGACGAGCCGTCCACTTTTCTGAACACCTTCCGCAGCGGCGACAGCCAGAACTCGTCCCGGTACGCCAGCAAAACCTTTGATGGTGCCGTGGCCGCCGCCGGGAAGGCCGCAGACCCCGCCCAAGCTGCCCGTGAATATCAGAAGGCCAGCGATATCATTGCGGCAGATGCGCCCGTCATTCCGGTTTTCTATGGCGTGCAGAACCGGCTGGTGAGTCCGGCGGTCGGGGGATATTCACCGTCGGTGCTGGGTTTTTATTACACGAAGGACTTATACATCAGAAAATAGTTTCCCCCGGTCCGGCTGCCATGCCGGCGTTAATAAGAAACACGGGGACTGACAGTCCCCGTGCAGGCAGACAAAAAGGCTGGAGCAAGTGCAGGTCGCCCCCGACAGGTGAACAGCATTACGCCTCAGAAGCACGTTCCGGTAAAGTATCGCGGCCGGTTAAATGAAGACGCCCCTTAGTCCCGCGCAGATACTTCAGAAATTAATGCCTCTGTTTCAGACCAAAAGTGCCGATAACAATCCTGAAGGCCGGAGCACCTCCGTTCAGGCCGGAAAACGCTTCTGGAACAGCCGTATGAAATCCGTTACCAATAACCAGCCGGGAGCCGCCGTGTCTGACATGACGCTCTGTACCGTATATCTGCTGTCCGCCGCCGGTGAGGTCCTGAGCTGGAACCGCGGCGCCCGCCTGATTAAGGGCTGGGACAGCAGGGACATTACCGGGCTTCATTGCTCGGTTTTTTACGATGATGAGGAGCGGGCCAGGGGCGTGCCGGAGGCGAACCTGACGACCGCGCGTGAGCACGGCCGTTTTGCCGGCGAGGGCTGGCGCCTGCGGCGGGACGGCAGCGTGTTCAGGGCATCCATAGAGATTGAGTTTCTCAGTCCTGATGGTGATGAAGATGCAGCATTCATCAAAATCGTGAGGGACATTTCGCCTGAACATCAGGCAAGAACGGCGCTGCGCCTCGCGCAGCAGGCTATCATCAGGCGGGAAGCCGAGCTGTCTGACGCCGGCCGCCTGCTGGACGAGGTTTTCAGCCGCACCCCCTGCGCGCTCATCCTGTGTGACGCGGGGTCGGGTGATATAACCCGCGCGAACGCGATGGCTGCTCACTCCCTCTGGCTCCGGAGGCTGGTGCTCAACGGTAACATCCTGAAAAGCCGGCCTGCGGACCTGCCAGAAAATCTGGCTACGGCGTTTCAGCGCGGCCTTGACCTCCTTCCCGGCGACGGGTTCAGTGAAATCCTGAATTCCGGTGAGCCGATACCGGACTTCACGCTCAGGCTCGCCGCTGACAGGTTCACCGCATCCAGCACGGGCGACACCGTTCTGTTTACCCTGCTGGACGTCACGGCTGAATATCAGGCCGCGGCCACCGCCACGCACCTGACACTGCATGACCCGCTGACGGAGCTGCTCAACCGCCGCGGCCTGATGCCCGCGCTTGACGCACTCCTGCACAGCGGTACGCCCTTTGCCGTCATGGTGTCCGACATTGACCGGTTCAAAAGCGTCAATGACGTGCTGGGGCATCCTGCCGGGGATGCGCTCCTCGCCGAAGTGGCTGCGCGGCTGCGGTCATCCCTGCGGCTTGAAGACATTCTCGCCCGCACAGGCGGCGACGAATTCGTCGCGGTATTTCCCGGCGTGGACACGCCGGAGGCGGCGGGCGAAACGGCATCGCGCCTCGCGGCACGGCTGCGGGAGCCGTTCATGCTGGAGGACCGGAAGGTCATCTCCGGCTGCAGCTTCGGCGTCTGTCTTTTCCCCGGTCACGCGGCGGATGCGGAAGGCATGCTGTCGGCGGCGGACATCGCCCTGTACGCGGCCAAGTCCGGCGGGCGTAACGGCTGGGTGATTTTCACGGACCAGCTGGCCGCGACCGCGGCAGAGCGGTTCAGCCTGGAGAATGACCTGCGCGGCGCGCTCGGGAACGGCGAGCTGCAGCTCTTCTACCAGCCCGTTGTCAGCAGCGTCAGTGAGGACGTGGTGTCTTACGAAGCCCTGCTGCGCTGGCACCACCCCGTGAGAGGGAACGTTCCACCTGACGTGTTTATCCCGCTGGCCGAGGAGACTGGTCTCATTCATGAGATTGGGGCATTCGCGCTGGCGCGGGCGTGTGCCGAAACGGCGGGCTGGCCGGGAGAGGAGCGGGTGGCGGTGAACCTGTCTCCGCGGCAGTTCAGGGACCCGCGGCTGACCGACAGGGTGAAAGATGCGCTTCTGCACAGCGGGCTCGACCCGGACAGGCTGGAGCTTGAAATCACCGAGTCCGCCCTGCTCGAAAATCCCGAAGACAGCTACAGGGTCATACGCGGATTCAGTGACGCGGGCATTCATGTCGTGCTGGATGACTTTGGCACCGGCTTTTCTTCCCTGAGCCACCTCCGTTCCGGGCTGTTCAGCAGAATCAAGATTGACCGCTCATTCATCGGCGATCTTCACCGCGATGCAGATGCTGCAGCCATTGTCAGTTCCGTACTTTCACTCTGTCGTCAGCTGCGGCTGGAAGTCACGGCTGAGGGCGTGGAACCCCCCGAGCAGGCGGAGTGGCTCAGGGCATACGGCTGTCCTCTGCTGCAGGGTTATCTCTACGGCAGGCCGGCACCGCACCGGATGCGGAAGTAGGACCCGTGTCCTCTGCCATATTCCGGCAGTCAGCGAGCACCGGTTCTGAATACCGGTCATTACAGGGCCATCCGGCGGTTAGGGGAGCGGGCCAGCAACGGAAATGATGTGCACATCATCCATCATCAACTGCTGGAATTTTAGACAAATGCCGTCGACGATTTTAGCACAACGCCGAAAATGTCGTATCAGGCCGACCTCTTCAAGTCTGAAGGATAATAGTGTGGGAGGTCCGGAAACGATCGTATACGTACACCTTCCTTCGCATATAACCGTATATAAGGGTTTAGTAAAACGTACACGCGTGTTAAACTGTACATCCTTTACGGAAGGAAAGTAACGTATGTCACGGATTTTTGCTTACTGCAGAGTGTCAACGGCAACTCAGCTCAATGAGAATCAGCTGAAAGAGATCAGGCAGGCCGGATTTGATGTGCGACCAGCGCGAATTATTGAGGAGTGCATCAGTGGTTCAGCCCCTGCCAGTGAACGCCCCGGGTTCTGCCGACTACTGGACAGGATGGAAAGTGGCGATGTCCTGGTGGTGACCCGCCTTGATCGCCTCGGGCGCAACGCCATGGATGTGCGGCACACCGTGGAGGGGCTGACAGAGTCAGGCATCCGGGTCCACTGTCTGGCGCTCGGCGGCGTAGACCTCACCAGCTCCGCGGGGCGAATGACCATGCAGGTGATTGGTGCCGTGGCGGAGTTTGAGCGCGACCTGCTCATTGAGCGTACCCAGGCGGGCATCATGCGGGCGAGGGCGGCTGGTCGCCATCCGGGCCGCCCTTTCTCGCAGACGCCAGAGCAGAAAAAGCAGATTCTGGCACGCCTGGCCACCGGCGCGGCCGTATCCGCGGTGGCCCGCGAGTACAGCACCACCCGCCAGACCGTGATGCGCATCCGCGACGCCGCCGCGCGCGCTGACTGTGATATCCTGTCGCCTGATGAACAGGACAAAAGCTGACATGAAAAAGACCACGCCGGTGCCGCACGATGCACTGTTCAAAACCTTTATGACGCACCCGGATACGGCCCGGGACTTTCTCGATGTATACCTGCCGGAGGCACTCCGGCGCGAGTGTGACCTTAGCACCCTGACGCTCACCTCCGGCTCATTTATTGAGGACGACCTGCGCAGCTACTGCTCGGACGTGCTCTACTCGCTGCGCACCTCGTCCGGCGACGGCTACGTTTACTGCCTGATTGAGCACCAGAGCTCGCCGGACCGGCATATGGCCTTCCGCCTGCTGCGCTACGCCGTGGCCGCCATGCAGCGTCATCTGACGGACGGCAATGACGAACTGCCGCTGGTCATCCCGCTGCTCTTTTACCACGGTCAGGTAAGCCCGTACCCGTATACCCTGTGCTGGCTGGACCTGTTCAGCGACCGGGCGCTGGCGGAAAAGCTGTACACGCAAGACTTTCCGCTGGCTGATGTGACCGTCATTCCCGACGATGACATTATGCAGCACCGCCGCATCGCCGTGCTCGAGCTGATACAGAAGCACATCCGGATACGGGACCTTTCCGCGCTTATTGACCCGCTGGTCACCCTGCTGCAGGCGGGGTACACTGAGGGGACGCAGCTGGTGTCGCTGATGCATTACCTGCTGCAGGCGGGCAACGCCGCCGACGGCGAAAGTTTTATACGTAACCTGGCACGTCGCGTGCCCCAACACGGAGACGCACTCATGACTATTGCAGAGCAGCTTGAACAGAAGGGCATGGAGAAGGGCATGAAGAAAGGCAGGGCAGAAGGGAAGCTGGAAGGGAAGCTGGAAGGGAAGCTGGAAGGCGAGCGCGAAGCCACCCTGAAAATTGCCCGCACACTGCTGCAGAACGGTATCGACAGACATTCTGTACTGAAGATGACCGGCCTGTCCGAAAGCGATCTCGCGGACGCGGGCCATTAGGAATCAAACTCAGGGCGCTGAGTAATATCAGTGCAGGCCTGTCGCGACGCCTCTGGCAGTAAATTATCTGCCGCTGTATCCAGGCACGCCAGGGCTGTGAAGCAGGCAACCTCAGCAGCACCTTCCGCAGGCGCGCTGTCTGACCGAAATTCTCCTGCAAGTACGGCCCTGACATCTGGCTAAGCTTCTGATAGTCTCTCATCCTCATCCGGAATTGATATGCTCCTTGCAGTAACGTTTTCTCCAGACGGCAGGTGTCAATCCGGTATATTTACGGAAGATTTGCCGGAAGTAGCCCATATCACTGAAACCACACATCACAGCCACCTCCGTCAATGAACGGGCGTCGCTGATAAGCAGCTTCTCTGCCGCCATCACGCGCTGCCGGTGCACTGCTTTCGTCAGTGTCAGGTTAAAGACCCTGCGGTAGACACGGCCCAGATAATCTGCGTTGCAGTGCAGCTCGCGTGCAAGCAGAGACGCAGATAGCGGCAGATGGTACTTCGTGCGTATTATCTGCTGTGCCTTGTACGCCAGCGCCACTCCGGGGCTACTATCAGCTGCACTCTCAAAACCTGCAACACTAATTTGCTGAAAAATAAGCAGTAAAATGCATTCCAGCGCGATATTGCGATGGATGTTCTCCTGTTCGCTGAGAAACTGCCGAAACAGCGAGATAATGTACAGCGGATCGCTTACCCGCGTGTGCTGGCGAAGCGTCAGTAGCCTCTTGTGCAATGCAGGGGCATCAGGAGTTTCAATCCACTCAAAGTGCAGCCAGTAGAATTTAAGATCGGCGGGGAATTCCCCTTCGCCTGCATGACAACGACCCGGTTTAAGCAACAAACTTTCTCCTGCTGTAACGGTAAATAACTCGCCTTCTTCACGGATTTGCAACTGACCGCGTTCGACAAAAATCAGCTCCCAGGAGTTCAGTTTTCGTGCCGGATGACTCCCCACGCCACGTGAAATGAACAACCCGCCATTCTGGACACGAATCGGAAATGTTATGGATAAGCTGAGCATGACAATTCATCTTTCCGCATTTTTGTTTCGTTATAAAAGCTATTTCATATTGATTATGAATAAAAAATTTCATTACCTCCCGATCGCGATCACAATTTGGCAACAAGGTCGTAATTGTCATCTTTTTATACTTTTCCCTTCTCTTGTTGCCTGGATGATTCCAGGCAGAATGAATCATGTAGTCTGCAATCCCAACAAGAAGCCCGCCACGATGCGGGTCATTTACTCTGACCGACGTAAGGAGTTTTCGATGACTTCTGCCCCGATTAAACAAACCGATATTGCCCGTCAGACCGCCCGTGAAACGCTGTCGCTGCGGGAAAAAATCGGTTATGGCTTAGGCGATGCTGGCGGTACGGTTATCACCTGCCTGATAATGAATTTTCTGACCTTTTTCTATACAGATGTTTTTGGCCTGACGCCCGCACTGGTCGGCACGATGTTTATCGTCCTGCGTGTGTTTGACGCCATTTCCGACCCGGTGATGGGCGTAATCGCCGACCGCACTCAAAGCCGCTGGGGGCGCTTTCGTCCATGGCAGCTTTGGGTTGCAGTGCCGATTGGCGTGATTGGCTTCCTGACCTTCACTGTGCCAGATGTCAGCATGGACATGAAAATCGTCTGGGCATTCGCCACCTATCTGCTGCTGTCCGTCAGCTACACCGCCATCAACGTACCGTACTGCGCGCTGATCAACACCATGACGACACGCCACTCAGAAGTGCTCGGCTCTCAGTCCTGGCGTTTTGTCCTGTGCGGTGTGGCGGGTTTTTTAGTCTCCGTCGGGCTGCCGTGGCTGGTTTCAACGCTTGGCAAGGGCGACGCCGCACACGGTTATCAGATGGGCGTCGGCATCCTGTGTGGCATCGCAGTGGTGATGTTCCTGTGCTGCTTCTTCTGGGTGCGCGAGCGTGTACCGCTGGATGCGATGGGTAAGTTCACCCTGGGCGAACACCTGGTGGGGTTGCGCCTGAACGATCAACTGCTGCTGATGCTGTTGATGTCTTTCCTGCTGATTAACGTGTTTAACATTCGCGGCGGCGGTTACATGTACTTTATCACCTATGTGCTGAAGGGCAGCACTGCGTATACCTCGCTATTTTTCACCATGGTGACCCTGGCTTCCATTCTCGGCTCCGTACTGGTTAGCACGCTGTCGAAACGCGTCGATACTGTCAAACTCTATTACTCCACCAATATCGTGCTGGCGGCCCTGGCTGCGATGATGTGGTTCCTGCCGACGGGACCGGCCTGGCAAATGCTCTGGCTGGCAGTGGTCTTCAGCAACGGTGTGATTCTTGGTTTCACCCTGCCCCTGCATTTCGGCCTGATGGCCTTCGCCGATGACTACGGCGAATGGAAAACCGGTGTGCGCTCTTCCGGCATGAATTTCGCCTTTAACCTGTTCTGCATTAAGCTCGCGTGGGCCTCCAGCGCCGGGATTATCAGCCTCGTGTTTATTTTTGTCGCCTACCAGCCAGGTGCAGGCAATCAAACTGCGGCTTCGCTGCACGGCATGACATCCATGGAAACACTCCTGCCGGCCCTGTTCCACCTGCTGCTTGCCCTCACTATTCGCGCCTGCAAGCTCAACAATCCAATGATGTCGCGCATCAGCACTGACCTGCGCGCTCGCCATGTTCAGTCTTAAGGAGAACACCATGTCTGTAACGGAAGTCGATCTGCATAAACTAAAAATCAGCGATCCGTTCCTGGGTCAGTATCAGCAACTGGTTCGCGATGTCGTTATCCCGTATCAGTGGGATGCACTTAATGATCGCATCGCAGAAGCGGATCCCAGCCACGCCATCGAAAACTTCCGTATCGCCGCCGGATTACAGCAGGGCGAGTTTTATGGCATGGTTTTCCAGGACAGCGATGTGGCAAAATGGCTGGAGGCCGTGGCGTGGTCGCTTTGCCAGACGCCAGATGCAGAGCTTGAAAAAACCGCCGATGAGGTGATTGAACTGGTCGCCGCCGCGCAGTGTGATGACGGTTATCTTAACACTTATTTCACCGTAAAAGCCCCGCTGGAGCGCTGGACCAATCTTGCCGAATGCCACGAGCTGTACTGCGCCGGGCATATGATTGAAGCGGGTGTGGCGTTCTTTCAGGCTACAGGCAAACGCCGGCTGCTCGACGTGGTGTGCAGGCTCGCCGATCACATCGACACGGTTTTCGGCCCCGGAGAAAACCAGCTGCATGGCTACCCGGGCCACCCGGAAATCGAGCTGGCGTTAATGCGTCTCTACGACGTCACACAGGAGCCTCGCTATCAGGCGCTGGTGAAATATTTCGTTGAACAACGGGGAATACAGCCACATTTCTACGACATCGAGTACGAAAAGCGTGGAGAAACGTCATACTGGAATACCTACGGCCCGGCGTGGATGGTGAAAGATAAAGCTTATAGCCAGGCACATCAACCTATTGCCGAACAGCAAACGGTGACTGGTCATGCAGTGCGTTTTGTCTATCTGATGACGGGCGTTGCGCATCTGGCACGCCTCAGCCAGGATGAAGGCAAACGTCAGGACTGCCTGCGCCTGTGGAATAATATGGCCCAACGCCAGCTCTATATCACTGGCGGCATCGGATCCCAGAGCTGCGGCGAAGCGTTCAGCAGCGATTACGATCTGCCAAACGACAGCGTGTATGCCGAAAGCTGCGCCTCGATTGGCCTGATAATGTTCGCCCGCCGGATGCTGGAGATGGAAGCCGACAGCCAGTATGCGGACGTGATGGAGCGTGCACTGTATAATACAGTGTTAGGCGGTATGGCGCTGGACGGCAGACACTTCTTTTACGTAAACCCGCTGGAAGTTCACCCAAAAACTCTGGCATTCAACCACATTTACGATCATGTAAAACCCGTTCGCCAGCGCTGGTTTGGCTGTGCCTGCTGCCCACCTAATATCGCACGTGTGCTGACGTCGTTAGGTCATTACATCTACACGCCACGCGAAGATGCGTTATACGTCAATTTGTACGTCGGCAACTGTGCAGAATTAACGGTAGGTGAGAGCACGTTGCGTCTGCGCATCAGCGGCAATTTCCCGTGGCAGGAGAAGGTCACCCTCGCCATTGATTCGCCAACACCAATACAGCACACGCTGGCGCTGCGACTGCCCGACTGGTGTGACGCGCCACAGATCACTCTAAATGGTATAGGTGTTAAGAAAGATATTCGTAAAGGCTATCTGCACATCAGACATACATGGCACGAAGGCGATACCATAGAGCTCACTCTGCCCATGCCCGTACGCCGCGTTTATGGCAACCCGCTGGAGCGCCACGTTGCAGGCAAAGTGGCGCTCCAGCGTGGGCCACTGATCTATTGTCTGGAGCAGGCCGATAACGGTGAAGAGCTACACAACCTTTGGCTTCCAGAAAATGCCACGTTCAATGCCTTCCAAGGCAATGGCCTCTTTGCTGATAAAGTGCTGATTCAGGCCGAGGGCATCCGCCAAAGCGCAGAAAAACCAGAGCAGCAACCATTGTGGCATTACGACCGCTCGCCCTCATCAGCAAAACCGCAAACCCTGACCTTTATTCCATGGTTTTGCTGGGCTAATCGTGGCAAAGGGGAAATGCGTATTTGGGTGAATGAGAGGTTTGAGGTCCAGTGATGTAAAAAACCACGTTGAGCGGTGTCAGAAAGGCTCTGTTGCAAAGATCGCGGCGCTGATAAACTTTCTTCCCATTTTCACCAGTGACGCTCCCCATGAATGTATTTAAAGGCCGGCATTTTCAGCGCGACATCATCCTCTGGGCGGTACGCTGGTACTGCAAATATGGCATCAGCTATCGTGAACTCCAGGAAATGCTGGCCGAGCGCGGCGTGAATGTTGATCACACCCCCCCTTTACCGCTGGGTTCAGCGATATGCGCCGGAAATGAAGAAGCGACTGCACTGGTACGGCGTCAGCCTTCCGGCTTCTGTTCATGGCATCTGGATGAAACTTATATCAAAGTGAGTGGCCGGTGGGCTTATCTGTACCGGGCCGTTGACAGCAGGGGCCGCACTGTCGATTTTTACCTTTCGCCGCGCCGCAATACGAAGGCCGCGTCCCGGTTTCTGGATAAGATTTTAAACAACGTAAAACGGTGGCAGATCCCGCGCATCATAAGTACGGACAAAGCACCGACTTACTCCCGGGCACTGGCGTTACTGAAACGTCAGGGGAAATGCCCGCCGGAGGTGGAGCACCGGCAGATCAAATACCGGAACAACGTTATCGAATGCGATCATGGCAAGCTGAAACGGATAATCAGCGCCACGCTGGGATTTAAATCGATTAAGACAGCTCACGTCACGATAAAAGGGATTGAAGTGATGCGCGCGCTGCGCAAAGGCCAGGAGGAGTCATTCTACTTCGGCCATACTCTGGGTGAAATGCGCCTGGTGGCCAGAGTGCCTGAAATGTGGGTCTTTATCATCGGCCAGAAGGCATATCAACTTTAATATTTGCAACAGTGCCGAAAATTGCCCGCAGCATGCTGCAGAACGGTATCGACAGACATTCTGTACTGAAGATGACCGGCCTTTCTGAAAACGATCTCGCGGACCCGGGGCATTAGTCAGGCCCCTCCGGGCACTACAGGTGCCCGGTGAAGACCTGTCTCTGTTCGTATTTATGCTCTGCTTCATAAGAAGCCAGCATAATTATCTTACCGGAAAAGCCGGCTTTTTTCCCCCTTCCGGATCCTCTGATGCCTCCCACTGCCACCACCGCCCGGCACCATATTCACTGTTGTAAAAGAGCGTTTTTTCCCGCTTACGCTGGAGGTAATCCGTAAGCGGCTCATGTAGACCGTCTGTCCGGTTGCCTCCCGTTGCGGGACAATAGTGTCCATCATTTTTAATGGACACTATCGCGTGAAAAACCGGACATGGATTACTGAGGCTCTGCGCCTTCATTTTGATGAAAATCTTTCGCGAATAGAAGCGGGGCGAAGGTTAGGCATCCCCAAAACCACCGTCTGCGAACTCTTCGCTCGCTTTAAGAACGCTGGACTGGTCTGGCCTCTGCCGGGCAGCGTCGATGCCAGAAGCCTGGATAAACGCCTGTACCGGCAGGACTCCCTAAAATCGTCCGCTCTTCCCGTCGTAACCCCTGCCGCTGCTGCAACACCGGCAGTTCACAGGCGGCCACGCCGCCCCAACTTCCCCCGGGAGTTCAACATCGCCCTGGTGGAGAAATCGATGATGCCGGGCGTCAGCGTAGCGCAGCTTGCCCGCGAAAATGACATCAATGACAATCTGCTGTTCAACTGGCGCCGGCTGTATCAGCTGGGTCTGTTGGGGACTCCGGCCAATACGCCAGCACTGTTCCCCGTGACGCTGACCGCTGCCGAAAGACCGGTGAGCGCGCTGGCGCCCTCTGCGGAAGCGTCTCCCTGCTGCGAACTGGTTCTGCCCGCCGGTACGCTGCGTATCCGCGGGACACTCACGCCGGAACTGCTGCTTGCGCTGGTCAGTGAGCTCCGGGAGGGAGAACAATGATTACCTTTCCGGCAGGCGCACGTATCTGGCTGGTCGCCGGCGTGACCGACATGCGTAACGGCTTCAACGGTCTGGCCTCCCGGTTTCAGAACGTCCTGAAAGATGAACCATACTCCGGCCACCTCTTCATCTTCCGTGGACGCCGGGGTGACATGATAAAGGTACTGTGGTCTGACCGCGACGGCCTGTGTCTGTTCACCAAACGCCTGGAGCGGGGTCGCTTCGTCTGGCCGGCCACCCGCGAGGGAAAAGTGCATCTGACGCCGGCTCAGCTGGCGATGCTGCTGGAAGGCATTAACTGGAAGCACCCGCAGCGGACGGAACGCCCTGGCCTGCGCATATGAGTTGCAGTAAAGTCAGCACATGGCACGCTCACTCTCCGACGAAAATGCCCGTCTCCGGGCGCTGCTGGACACGCAGCAGCACACCATCCGCCAGATGGCGGAGTATAACCGCCTGCTCTCACGGCGGGTGGCGGCGTACGCCAGCGAAATCAACCGGCTGAAGGCGCTGGTTGCTAAGCTGCAGCGTATGCAGTTCGGCAAAAGCTCCGAAAAACTGCGTGAGAAAACGGCCCGCCAGGTGCGCGAGGCGGAGGAGCGCATCAGCGCGCTGCAGGAGGAGATGGCGGAGGTGCTGGGTGAACAGCATGACCCGGTACTCCCGCCGCCGCTGCGCCAGTCTTCGGCCGCAAACAGCTCCCCGCCACACTCCCGCGCGAAACCCGCACGCTGTCTCCGGATGAGACCGCCTGTCCGGCGTGCAGCGGCGAGCTCAGCGCGCTGGGCTGCGACGTGTCGGAGCAGCTGGAGCTTATCAGCAGCGCCTTCAGGGTTATCGAAACGCAGCGGCTTAAACTGGCCTGCTGCAGCTGTGACCACATTGTTCAGGCCTCCATGCCTTCAAAACCCATCGAACGCAGTTACGCCAGCCCCGGTCTGCTGGCCCGAATCGTCACCGCGAAGTTCGCAGAGCACACGCCGCACTACCGGCAGTCAGAAATCTACCGTCGTCAGGGCGTGGAGCTGAGCCGGGCCACGCTGGG
Source organism: gamma proteobacterium symbiont of Lampromicra miyakona (assembly GCF_059730895.1). Taxonomy (NCBI): domain Bacteria; kingdom Pseudomonadati; phylum Pseudomonadota; class Gammaproteobacteria; species gamma proteobacterium symbiont of Lampromicra miyakona. The sequence goes on from NZ_AP035934.1 coordinate 37,434, forward strand.
GCGCTGGTCCGGCGCGGTGAGCGAACTGCTGGAGCCGCTGTACGACCAGCTGCGTCAGTATGTGCTGATGCCGGGCAAGGTGCACACCGACGATATACCGGTGCCGGTTCAGGAGCCGGGCAGCGGCAAAACCCGGACGGCCCGGCTGTGGGTGTACGTGCGGGATGACCGTAACGCCGGTTCGCCGATGCCGCCGGCGGTTTGGTTCGCATACTCACCGGACCGTAAAGGCGTTCATCCACAGCAGCATCTCGCCGGGTACAGCGGTATCCTGCAGGCGGACGCGTACGGGGGTTATAATGCGCTGTACGAAGACGGTCGCATCACGGAAGCGGCCTGCATGGCGCACGCCCGGCGAAAAATCCACGATGTTCACGCCCGTACCCCGGCTGACATCACCACCGAAGCGCTGAAGCGCCTCAGTGAACTGTACGCCATCGAGGCGGAGATACGCGGAAGCCCGGCAGAGGAACGACTGGCGGTCCGGAAAGCGCAGACCGTGCCGCTGATGCTGTCGCTGTACGACTGGATACAGGTTCAGATGAAGGTGCTGTCGCGCCACTCGGATACGGCAAAGGCGTTCGCCTACCTGCTGAAGCAGTGGGACGCACTGAACCTGTACTGCAGCAACGGGTGGGCGGAAATCGACAACAACATCGCGGAAAACGCGCTGCGGTGTGTCGCCCTGGGCCGGAAGAACTGGCTCTTCGCCGGTTCAGACGCAGGTGGGGAGCGTGCAGCGGTTCTGTACTCGTTGATCGGGACCTGCCAGCTTAACGGTGTGGAGCCGGAGACATGGCTGTGTTACGTCATCGATAATATCCAGGACTGGCCGGTGAACCGGGTCCGTGATCTACTGCCATGGAAAGTCGATCTTACCTCTGTCTGAGTGTCAATACGGTCTACATGAGCCGCTTACTGATTAGACGCCCGAACGGAGGAAAAACGGGGATTATCCGCAACGGTAATCCCCTGCTTCAGTACATGAAAGTTATACTGGCGGCCAGCGGTAACCGGGTGCCCTCATCTGCTTAATGATCCTGAGAACAGCCTGATTTCTCTGGCCATGCTTTCAGCGTATCACGTAAGTTTCGATTTCCACACGCTGCCAGGTGCGCAGCATCGAATCCACCTGCACAATAGTGCTGGCCGGTCGGATGGTGCCAAAAGTCTCCAGATGTGCCTGCGCCACTTTGTCCGCATCATTCATATCGCGCACGTACACCACGGTGCGCACGACATCCTCCATTTCCATATCTGCCTGATGCACCACCTTAGTGATGGTGTTCAGAATCGATTTGGTCTGCTCATAGGCATCCGCTTTTTCAAAATCCGGCGTGGCGCAGGTGCCGGAAATATGCAGCTGATTGTCCGCCTTAACGGCTCGTGAGTAGCCAAATACGGCTTCATAGGCGCCGCCAGATGAAATCTTCACTTTTGGGGTTGGGCTCATTTGGTTCTCCTGTTGAAACTGAGGGTTAGTTGGGTAACGGTTTGCCGGTGCGATCATGCATTTTCCAAAGCGCCAGTAAGCCAAGCACGGCGCCGCCGATCAGATAGAACGCGGGGATTAAGGTGATGCCGGTCTGCTTAATCAGCCAAGTATTGATCAGCGGTGCGGTGCCGGCGAGCAGTGAAACAGAAAGGTTGTAGCTGATGGCAAAACAGCTGTAGCGTGCGGTACTGCTAAACAGCGAGGTCAGGGTCGCAGGAATGGTGCCCTCAAAGAACAGCATGCCCAGCAGCAGCACCGTCATGCCGATGACAATCGCCGCCATGCCGTGGCTCTGCAGTGCCCAGAATACCGGAATGGCTGAAGTGACGATCAGAATACTGCCGATGGTCAGCATGCGCTTGCGACCGAAGCGATCGCCCAGCATGCCGAATACCGGAATAAAAAGCAGCAGTGCCAGCGTGGCAATCAACGACAGGTTGGCGCTGAACGCTTCTGACATGCCCATAAAGCTCACCAGATAGCTCGGGATATAGCCCAGCACGATGTAGTAATTGATATTGAAGGCCGCCACCAGGCCTGCGCAGCGCAGCAACTGGGGCCACTCTTTGAGGATCAGCGCCCACAGAGATTTCGTCGGTGCCGTGGCTTTGGCTTTGCCGGCGTGCATTTCGCGGAATACCGGCGTTTCATCGACATGCAACCGGATAAACAGCGCGACGATGCCCATCAGTCCGGCAATCACAAAGGGGAGTCGCCAGCCCCAGGCTACCATGGTGGTTTCGCCTAACACACTACTGATCGCGTTCACGATGATACCACCCACCAGGAAGCCGGCGATGTTACCGAACTCCAGCCAGCTGGTGAAAAAAGTGCGACGTTTATCAGGGCTGTGTTCGGCGATAAAGATGCAGGAACCGCCATATTCGCCGCCGGTCGAGAGTCCCTGCAGCATGCGCATCACTACCAGCAGAACAGGCGCAGCAATTCCTATGCTGTGATAGCTGGGGATCATGGCGATGCACAGGGTCGCGAGCGACATCATGCTGATGCTCAATACCAGCGCGGTGCGGCGGCCAAACCTGTCACCGATCGGGCCAAACAGAAAACCGCCGAGAGGACGGATCAGAAAGCCGGCGGCAAAAGCCGCATAGATGGCGATCAGCTCGTTGTAGCTGTTGGTGGTGGGGAAGAAGACTTTCGCCATAATCATCGCCATGGAGGAGTAAATGGCGAAATCGAACCATTCCACCATGTTACCCAGCGTCAGCCCGGTCACGGCTTTGGTGAGTTGTCCCTGGCGCGACATCTGGCGTGAGGGGTTTCGGTCCTTTACAAATCGTACAGCTCCATTAAGCGTTGGACTTATCGTGTTATCTTTCATTGTCTTACCCTGTCTGATTGAAGTGGAGTACGACGTCTTTAATAGGGATTAGCGCATGTAGCTTCCACCGGAAATCACCAGCGTTTCACCGGTGACATAACCGGGTTGCGCCCCGAAGTGCCACACCCAGTCAGCGATCTCGATAACGCTGGCGGCGCGTTGCAGCGGAACTGACTTCACCCCTTCGTGGATGCGTCCGCTTTTCAAGGTACCTTCGGTTTCCACCCAGCCGGGAGCGATGGCATTGACCACGATGCCTCTGCCTACCAGCTCAATCGCCAGCGATTTGACGAGAGAAACCACCGCCGCTTTCGACGCGCTGTACAGCAGTTGTGAAGGGGAGACGGCGAAAGCATCCACCGAGGCGAACAGCAGGAAAGCGCCGCCTTCGGGGCTGATGAATTCACTGGCAACTTTGGCCATATTGACGCTGCCGAGTACGTTGACGTCAAAAATCAGCCGATAGAGGGCGTCGGTGCTGCTTTCTAGGGTCGAAGTAGGGAAAATGCCGGCGGCGTTGATCATCGCGTGAACGCGCCGTCCCTGCAGTGCGGTAGCAACGGTCTCGCGCAGCGCGGCATATTGCGTGATATCTGCGGTCACTGCGGTGATACCCGGCTGGTGCGCCATTTCACAACGGTCGATGGCGATCACTTCCCACTGTTCCCTCTGAAATTTCTCCATCACCGCTTTGCCCATACCGGAAGCGGCCCCGGTCACCAACACCACAGGGTTATGTGATTGCATTATATGTTACTCCGGTCAGGCCATCAGGATGGAAGGGTGTTTGGGTGCATTACTGACTTTCTCCAGCAGATCCAGCGTGCGCCAGGTTTCCTCAAGATTTTCCAGCCACAGGCGGCGCACAATATCGATACGAGCATCCGGCGGCTGCTGGGTGGCAAGCAGGACGCTGAGATTGCTGATGCCCTGCTCACGCAGTTGCAGCATGCGGGCGATCAGCCGGGTTTGCTGACAATAGGTCGGCCACTGCGGGCCCCGGGGAGCGGCGAGACCGACAAAGTAGAGGTTTTCCATTGTGGTGGGCAGCGTCATGGCGGCGGTGCGTAAAGGCACGCCGTCCTGCCACTCCAGTAAACTGTCATCAAGGAACGGTAAGCGCGTGTTGAAGCCCGTCGCCCACAAGATGCTGTCGTAATCCGCCTGGCTGCCATCGCTGAACGTGACGGTTTTGCCGCTGATGCTGTCGATGCCGGGACGCACGCTAATGCGGCCATGCTGGATCCAGTACATCAGCAGGGTGTTCACTACCGGTGGCTGTTTTTCCAAATCCCAGCTTTCCGGCTCGGGCATGCCGGGGTAATTCTCCCAGCGCCCCAATGAGATCAGCGTCAGTACCTGAGTGACGGCATTTTGCAATTCAGGAGGCAGGTCGCTGAGGAAGGGAATTTCGGCACGGGGGACACCCAACAAGGCTTTTGGCTGGAATACCTGGCCACGACGAATCACGATATCAGTCGCAAAGCGGTGCTGTGCCGCATCGACCGCCAGATCGCAGCCGGAGTTGCCGCAGCCGACGACCAGGACTTTGCCTTGCAGTTGTTCGGTATTGCGATACTGGCCCGAGTGCAGCGAAATCCCGCTAAAATTCTGTGCCTGCGGTGGGAAAGCGCAATCCCATAAATGGCCGTTAGCAACCAGCACGCCAGCATAAATATGGGGTTTGCCATTGACGGTGACGCGCCAGCCTTCACTGCCCGCGCGACCCAGCGGCTCAATGCGGTCTACGTTGCTGTTGAAGCGGATCTGTTGGCGCAGATGGAAGTGATCGGCATAGCTATCAATGTATCCACGCACCTGATCGCGGCTGGGATAAACCGGCCACGCTTCTGGCATCGGGAAGCCATCGAAGCCTGATGATTTCTTCGGGGTGATGAGGTGAAGCGCATCGTAATCATGATGCCAGTGACCGCCCACCCGGTCGCTTTTTTCGAAGCAATCAGCCGCGATACCCTCTTCCTGCAAAGTGCGCAGCGCTGCCAGTCCGGCGGCACCCGCACCAATCACACAATAGCGAGCCTGGGATGTCATACGTCTCTCCTGCAAAGTTATTGCAACATTGGGGTAACGTGAATGACATAGTTTTAAGCGGCTATCAGCGCAGAATAAATAGGGTATTGATTTTGGTTAATATAGGTTTGCCCTATATGAGCCCCCATCTATCAGCATTCGATATGGCTGTAAGTGGACTGCACGTCCTGAAGATAACGGCGCATCAGTTGCATCATTTCTCGGGTGGCCGCAGAAATGGCCGTGTCGGCGCGGTGAATAAAGGCAAAAACCTCAAACGCGGGCGGTTCAATGGGCACCCATTTCAGCCTGTCGCCGTATCCGAGGTGGTGCAGGATTGGACGCGTAGCGATAAGATCTCCTAATCTCCTCGCGGCTAACTCCAGTGCGGTTGCCTGATGTTCCACTTCAATAATCGGTTCCAGACGTGCACCGATCTCCTGAGCGCGCTGATTCAGCAGGCGGCGGATGGGGTCGCTGGTGTGCCACGTGGCCTCACTGAAAATCAGCGGTGCCTGTAATAAGGCATGAATGTCTTTCGAGCCGTATAAGCGCGCATCGCTGGCCGAGATATAGCCTATCTGCGTCGACCAGACCGGTTCACTGACCACCAGATTTTTGTTATTCACCGGCAGCATCACCAGCCCGGCTTCAATCTCGCCATCAATCACCGCACGCGCCACATCCGAAGAGTTGGTGCCGGTTAAACGCAGGCGCACTTCGGGATAGCGGGCGCGGAATTCGCAAATCAGGTCGGCGAGAAAATATTGGTAGGCAGAGCTGAAAGTGCCGAAGGAGGCTAGACCGCCTTTCAACTCGCGTACTGACTGCACCGCTTCGTAACCGCGTTGGGCTGCCTTCATGACAGCGCGCGCGTGTGGCTCAAGACGCAGCCCGGCATCTGTCAGAATCAGGCGACGGTGAGTACGAATAAATAAGTGCGTACCCATTTCATTTTCAAGTTTCAGTATCTGGTCAGAAAGTGATGGCTGTGATATACCCATAGCATCAGCGGCGCGTGACATCGTCCCCAAATCAGCCGCGGCAAGAAAATAGCTCAACTGTGTTAGCGTCACGTTATCTGTCTCAATGAAACCGAAAACAGATATTAATGCGAAATGTTAGCTTTTGGCAATGCTGGATACAGCATCCTTTCTTATCCTCCTTAAAGCTAATTACTGGCCTGGGATTAGTGCCGAATAGAGCGAAACATATTTATGTGTGATTAATAATGGTAGTCAGCCTTTAAAATACCTCTGATATCTCAGCTGGTGTGACTTTTACATGATTATTAATACGGATGAAATAGTTGTGCGTTATTAATTTGAGGATTTAAGGTAAGCGTACACCGAGGGCCGTATTGACGGGGATGTGTTATTCAGCTGGCAGTGTGATGCGCCAGGGTAGCAGTTCGCTGACCCGGTTGACCGGCCAGTCGGCGATGACGCCAAGCAAATAGCGGAGGTAGCCTTCTGGATCCACGCTGTTTAGTTTGAACGTCCCGATCAGACTGTACAGCAGTGATCCCCGATCACCGCCATGGTCAGAACCGAAGAACAGGAAGTTTTTACGACCCAGACTGACCGTCCGCAGGGCATTTTCAGCGATGTTATTGTCTGCTTTGGCCCAGCCATCGCCCGCATAGTACGTCAGTGCCGGCCACTGGTTAAGTGCGTACGCGAACGCTTTTGTCAGCTCCGAGTGTCGCGACAGGGTTTTCATCTTTTCACGCATCCAGCTTTCCAGGGGGTCCAACAGCGGTTTCTTTTTTCGCTGACGTTCAGCAAGCCGCTGCTCCGCCGGCATTCCCCTTATATCCGCCTCTATGGTGTACAACTGACCAATTAGCCTCAGTGCTTCTTCCTTCGGGGCTGACGGGGTGCGGACATGCACATCGTGGATCTTTCGGCGGGCATGAGCCAAGCAGGCTGCTTCCGTTATCCGGCCATTGCGGTACAGTTCGTTGAACCCGGCGTACGCATCCGCCTGCAGTACACCGCTGAAGCCGGCAAGATGGGTCTGAGGGTGAATACCTTTTCTGTCCGCGCTGTAAGCGAACCACACGGCCGGTGCCAGCTCTGACCCGGCATTGCGGTCATCACGGACATACGTCCACAACCGCCCGGTCTTCGTCCTCTTATTACCAGGCAACAGCACCGGGACGGGCGTGTCATCGGCGTGGAGCTTGCCGTCAGTCAGCACATAGTTCCTAAGTGCTTCTTCCTGCGGTTACAGTAGTCGGTAACATGCATCCACCCAGCCCGACAGCAGTGAGCGACTCAGCTCCAAACCCTGGCGGCCGTATATTTCAGACTGGCGATACAGCGGAGTGTGCTCTGCATACTTAGAGGTCAGTACGCGGGCCAGCAACCCTGGTCCTGCTATACCCCGCTCGATGGGCCGCGAAGGCGCGGGGGCCTGCACGATGGCATCGCACTGAGTACAGGCGTGTTTTTCGCGTACAGTCCGGATACCTGGACGGCCCGGAATAAAAAGCGGGGCGATCGGTTGCGTTTCCGGCGGAAAATGTACCGTAAATTACTGACGATAAAGCGAAGTTAAGCCAGAGAGGCCCGTCACGCTCGTACCAGGCACTCTGGGCTGCATGCCTGGTACGCTTCAGATAAAAAACCAGACCGGGCGCACGGGGTAAGTTGATCTGATAATGATAAAAAGAATAACCGTTCGCGGGTCTGAAAGTATGGGCGGCGTCCGGAGCGACAGCATGATGAATAAACCATTCAGTGTCGGGTAGTCAGTCTGACGGCCTGACTGCCCGACAAGACTGATAAACGCCAAGATAAACATGAACCGCGTCCCGGACGATGCTTATTTACCTGAATAGGTCACCCTCAGCGCGGACTTAAATCCGCCGGGAAACATTTAAATCTGAAACGATTATCCGGCGCAGGCAGTGTTGCCTCCCTGATCATCCCGCTCTCTACGCTGAAGGAATATTGTGGCCATTATTCTGCCCTCCATTACCCACGAATTTAAAGTTACAAAAAAAGAAGCAATATGTGGAATGAATATAACACTGTCGGTGTCACGCTGATTAATTTTATCATTCTGCGCGACCAGGTTACCGAAGACACAGATAAATTCAGAAGGAAACCTCTGTCATCTGTGTGTATTCAGCAGGCAGCAGGTTCCTTACCCTGCTCACCTGCTACTTGGTGGCCCTGCTGATTGACCCGGTCAACCCTGAAAAAATCACGGAAAGCTTTGCGGATTTTTTCAGGGTGGCATCTGCAATGATACTCCTGAGCATCTTCAGCATCATACCTGGCGTAGTTATTTCTCCCCTTTACGGCCATATTTTATGACCGTAACTGTACCGCTTATTATTAAACGAGTGACATTCATCGTCTTCGCTGCAGGAAATCCTGTAACAAAAGAAGGGCCCGTTAATTAATGAATGACGTCGCTGCATCCCGAACCAATTCGGATATAACCAGCTGAGGTAACGATAAATTTTTTGTTTTCTTTATTCACATCCCGACCTGAGTAAGACTCACCCGGCAACATATAAAACTGCCTGGAACTGTCATCACTCCCATGACACCCTTTTTGAATTATCACACGGAAAAAGGTGTTTCCGTTATTGGTTATCGTTCCCTTACTTTCGCTCAATAGATAAGAAAGCCTCGCTTTTCTTGGGCGTACAACCAGAATCGTGCTTATTGAAATCATCGGTATGACTTTCGGTTTTTTATTACCCCCTGATGGAAGTAGCGCAACCGGACTCTCTGTATATATCACCCGAAAATATCTCTCTTTATCGTCAGAAGGCCCGCGATAGAATATCTTAAAGAACTCTGATTCGTTCTCATTTATCGCAATACTCAATGGCGAGTATAAAATATATTTCTCACTACCGGATGCATTTAGCTCTTCTTTTTTTACAGGAGAACTTATCTCATAAGCGGAAATTTTATATATCTTATTACTACTGGAATCATTAAATATTCGCCGGGAAATAAAATCCTTATCGGCCGGCATCTCATAAATAATAGAGTCAAGATACGCCGCGTGAACGGCGTTCGTGATTCCAAAAAAGGTGAAGATCAAGCACACTATTAATCTTTTCATATGGCTTATCCTTAGTCAGGCTTGAGCGTCAGCCATGAGAATTATTCATCCACGCCCGTCCAGGTGGCCGTCACATTGATCTCACCACTGGCGCTTACCGTACCGTTCCAGTCATCTCCATCAGTAGTAAACTGTGAACGGGAATCGTCCATCGGGAACAGAAGTTTGAGCGTGGTGGTGAAATAATATCCTGCGTCGGTGGAGGAGTCCCAGGCTGTCTGCGTCCAGTTAGCCCCTGTAATGTCTATTGCCGATTCACTGCAGCTGTTGCGTTGCTGAACTGTGCCGCCGGAGGAGGATGTATACGAGAGATAGGCCGGAAACGGAACCGTCAGGGATGCGTCAGAGGATGAAAACAGACAATAAGGTACCCCGCTGATGGTGGTGCTGTCGCCGGTTACCTGCGCAGTTATTTCATCGGCCTGGCGGGTTGCAGAAGTTGTCACCTTATAATCAATTTCTATTGGTGACGTACTTCCTACCGTTCCGGTTCCACTCGGACTCAGTGAGCCATCTGTGGCGACGATACTGATACCATATTCTTTGGGAGTTATGTTTACAGCATTAGATGCAGTAAACTGGTAATACCCTGATTCTGGGGTAATCGAGTTATAAAAGTAAAACGTAAACAGGGAGTTATTATTAGTTACAGAGGCTCCGTTGCTCAGCACGTTACTGAAAAATGTATTCGAGAGAAAAACGTATACGTACTGCCCGGACGTGGTAAAAACGTTGCTGTAGGGCGTGAGTGTAGAATAATTGTACCATGTTGAGCCGTTCCCGCTGAATTTTACCGTGGCGGCTGCGGGCGTAAAACCGAGCGTTGTCGTATCGAGTACCATCCTGAATCTGAGAGCAGTACTGAGCACTGCACTTTGTTCCAGAGTATAAGAAACCATTTTGCAGATAATACCGGTCGTTCCCAATACGACCCCCACGCTGCACATATCAGTGCCGCTGTTGACGCTCGGCGTACCATCGCTTGCAACCCAGATATCCGACAGCGCTCCGGTGCTGTTGAGCGTCAGGTGCCCGGCCTTGGTGGCGGTCAGCGTATAGTAGCGCCACGTTGCGTTGCTGGTAAGGTCTTTGCAGCGGATGCCACTGGCATAATCATAGTTCGTAGTGGTATTACACAAATTTAGCGTGAAGGCGTTACTGCTGCCAACAGACTTGTCTTTGAAATATTGATATGCCGCTTCCGTAAAAGAGGCAAACCCATAGCTGCCGTTGTACACGCTGCTGCCGGATAACGCATGATAAAACCCGTTGTCGTCCGTAACGGACGGTGAAATATAACCTGCTGACGGGCAGGTACTGCCAGATGACATACAGCGTATACCCTGAAAAGGTACAGCGATAGGGGAGCTGTCTATCCACATATCGAAATAACTGTTTGCACTGGCCCAGCCTACAAACCCCATATATCCGAGGCTGGTCTGATTTGTGGAGTACTTTGTCCACGTGTTAGCACCACTGAATCGTGGATCAAGGGCTGACGGCGTAACAAAATATTCATCATCAATGTTATTTTCTATAAACATGTAGCTCGTACTGCCTGAGCCGCTGTTAACGGCTGTAGCAGCTCTGACACATGGGACCGAAGCTAAAATGGTGAAAAAAACAGTCAGTTTCAGAATTTTAATTAGCGATATTTTCATTGTTCTCTCCCGACTTAGCGGTTAACTGTTGCTCTGAACAGGTAACATCACCTACCCACTTCGCTCCTCTGGCACCAGTCAGATCAAGTTCAGCCTCGCAAACCGAACCCTCATTGTCGGTAATGCTGATATATGGAAATTTGAGGTCGATATCCATAGCGAATTCCCCTTTTTTGTCCGTCACGGCCCTGCCTATGTGATTATTAATGTGTGCATGTGGCGCAGGAGAGCCTGCGCTGTCAACTATCCGGCCAAAAACGGTCACCAGCTGTTTAATTTCGGGTCTGAGCAGACGGACATTACCGGGATAGAGTATGACGGTACTCCTTCTTCCGCTGACAATATCCACGCTGTCCTCTGAGCGGCGATCGTTCATAAGCTCAACGTTGTAACGGGCATAGGGAGGCAACGCAATAAAGTTATTCTTTTTAGTCAGGGAGTAACTCCGGCCGTTAATCTGGGCGGCTACCGCACCCTCGCCGGTAAAGTCGGTATCAATGATCACGCCCGCCCGCTGGCTCTCCTTGCTGAATGCAATTTTTTTTCCCGCCAGCGCCACAGAGCCCTGCGAGTTGAGGGTTAAATATGTATTACTGGCAGCGTTATGGGAGACAGAGATTGTGCCATCATTGTACGGCGTATTATATGATGCGTAACCGCTCGCCGCATATTTACCGGACGTATAGTCTGTAGTATTACTGGTTTCATTGATACGACGCGACAGTGAAAGCCCTGCGCTGGAAATTCCTTCTCCGTCAAATCTTTTTCGGATTGCGGTATTGACCAGTGTATTCCCATTTTCACTTGAAATGCCAGCACTCAGCCAGGTATTCAGCGGCATCGATAACTCTATATTGACGTATTTATCCTGCGTTCCCGAGTTGTCAGACCTGCTGTAATAATATCGCTGAATCCCGGTATGTACACTGAGTGTGGCATACCGGGAATTGAACAACGTCTGGCTGTAGTCCACATTCGTATAATGATTTCCGGAATGGCGATTAGTTGTTCTGCTGACGGACAGACTGCCAAGATATGGGGTCAGAGACCTGAAATTGACTGTGCCGCCATAGGTGTAGAGGTCGGTGGCTTCAAGAGAGAGCTTTCCTCCGACAGTTCCGAGTTCTCGTGATCCCCAGACGGAAGCAAAACTGCCGGGCACGCTGAGGTTGAGCGTGCTGATTGTCCTGCGGGATGCATCTGAGGCAAACATAAACTGCTGATTAAAGTTCAGCATATCGCTTAAGGAAAAGCTGCTTTCTGTCTCACTTACGGCCACTCCGTCAAATGTGTAACCAGTGGCCTTTAAGGTGACGCCGGACAAGTAAGGCAGCGTGACTTCAGCAGCTCCGCCTGCCAGTGATGTCGAGACTTTTCCGAGATTCTTGTGAGAAGCCCGGCGGTAGTCGATTTTATTATATTCCAGCATTCCGCCAAACAACTGCCATGAGACTTCGCCTGTCAGGCTGCTTTTACGTGAAAACGTTTTATTTATTTGCGCCGTGCGCTGGGCGACGACCTTTCCGTTAATCACGGTCCTGAGCTCAACATTATATACTCCATATGGAAGCTTTGAAGTATCCAGCTCATAACTGCCCATTGCGAAGCTCTGTATACTCAGCAATCTGTTTTCACGGTATACGTGTACCTCTCCCGGAGCTGGCAGGAAGACCGTAACGGGCGTCAGGGACAGAGCATTATCTTCAATCTGTGTGCTGCTTTTGTTGCCGTAGCTGACGCCATAAATTTTACTGGAATTAAGCGTGGTCATGCTGGCGATCGACTGAAGATTCCAGGTGTCCACCATACCTGCTGCCAGACGATGCCCGGAGAAGTCTCTTTCGTACATAGCACGGTAGAGGTTGCTGCTGGCATAGCCGGTACCTACACCATAGAAAGAGCCATTAAGATTGAAATGGTGTTCACGTAATGAGGATGTGTTATCCAGCGAGATGAAACTGCTGCCCGTCTGGTTATCCGAATACGTGTTATAGTAACTTCCTAAGGTATAGTTCAGGACTGAAGAGAAACTTTCAGATGACGATTCACCCAGTATATGACTGCGTGGCATAATCACTGGAGCCAGTGATTCCCGAGCGACGTTAAATTCAAGATAGAAAGATTTGATATCAAGTTTAATGTCACTGTTATTATCGACAGCAACAGAGTTACTGGCTGAAAAATAGCTGTTAGTGAGCTGAGAAAGCTTGTTTTTTGTTTCAGCGCTGAGCACAGCATTCTCAGGAATGTCTGATAATGATATACTTCTGAGCAGGAAGCCTTTTTTATCCAGCGATAGTATCGCATCTGCAATTTTCTGCCTGCTTTTTTCATCAGTGACATCACCTTTGTATTTTATAAAAACAGGAACAGACATCCCCTGACACAGGGCATCTGAAAACGCCCTGGGAATGATATATTCTTTTCGATTGAGGTAGATATCCGCAGCATTTAAATGAGGCGGGATTGCAACGAGAGAAAAAATAAAAAAACGACTAGCTATAACTGGTCTGCTCATGAGGTAATTTACTACCTGACATTAATGTAATTTTTCCCATGCCAGATACCTATACGCGTTTTGGCATCAGCAAGATTGGTATACTTAATTTTAATGCTACTACCTGGCATGACGTAATAACGTTCCCGGCATGTTTTCCCCGCCTCAGCAGATTCTGACCTGCAGGGACCAAAGGAAATAACGCGAAATGCAGCATTGCCGGTATTCATGACGTTATCGCCGCTGACTTTAAAATCGAAATTTTCCTTTCTGGGTCCGACAACCAGAATCGTATTAATTAATGCAGACGTTGTTGCCTCTCCTGCCTTACGGTGCACTGCATTTTCCGTATCAGAAAGTGGTTCATCCGACCAGGTTAAACGGTAATATCTTTCTTTTGCGTCTTCCGGCCCATTGTAAATAAATCTGAAAATGTCTTTTGCCTCACCCGGCAGGATGACGCTGGCAGGGGTGGAAAGTAATTCTCCGCCACTTTCCATCGGAATCACGATGCCGTCGGCCATTGGTGACGACAGCCTTGATACTTTAATGCTGACATATCTTGCAGCATCAGTAGTGTTGGTAACCTCTTTAGAAAGGATTGATTCCTCCGGTGGCATCATCGAAGTTATCTCACCCACATTAATTGCGAACGCTACAAAAGGTGTGAAGATCAGCAGCAAAGCTGAACGGTAAATTAGTTTCTTCATAATGATTTTTCTGAGTCAGGAGATCGCTCTCCTGACTTGGTTTACATATCTATTTAACTTCAGAGCAGGATTGGATCACACTGTCCAGGTGGCGGTGAACTGAACCTTGACATCACCACTCCAGTAGCCATCGGCCAGGTCAGCAAAGGCCGCTGAAGTACTGCCGTCAGAAGTTGCTGAATCGATTGAAAAGGTGAAGTTGCCCTGCGTACTGGTGCGGTCAGTGCCTGCGTAGGCTGTGCTGACAGCCAGTGGCTCAAGCCCGGAACTGATACTGCTTGCCGTGTTGATCATGGTTGTCGCGCTGGAGCTTGAAAGCGCAGTACCGTTCCATGCAACCCCGACACTGAGAGTGGATGCATCCGCTGTTCGTGTAAGGGTGTTAGATACGATTTGTGAGGTGAGCGTGAAATCTGTCGCACCAGACTGCCCCTGGACAGTAATGTCAAATGCACCATCCTGGGTATTAAACCCTTCAATGCCTTCTGCATAATCAAAAGTCAGTGATTTAAGTGGAGTCACAACAAGTGCGCTTGTTGTGTCTTTTGTGGCACTGGCATCCCAGCTAGCGGTAGCCGATGCGGTCACATCAGCAAAAGAAGAGGTGCTGAGAAACAACGATGAGATTAACGATATGAGAGCTATTTTCTTCATTATTTATACCTTTAAACAGAGTGAAAAGAGCCAACAATTCCTGTTGGCATTGAGCGCAGCACCAGCATGAAACATGATGAATGTGTCCGGCTGATTAGTGTTTTTTAATTTTTATAAAATTGGCCGGTATTCCTTGCCCTCCAGAGGTATCCCTGCTTACCGCAGATATTCATTCTGTTGGCGGTCTGGTCGCGGGCAACAGAATCAACACCTTCAATGATGACGCCATTGCAAAATTCATTAATTGTATCTATCAGATATGATATGGCGTGCGCTTTTGACTCATGTTCCCAGAAAAATAACTTATCAAGCTTGACCATCTCAAATTTATACTCGGACAATGAAGAAACAGTAGTATTTCCACTGCCGAAATCATCCAGCCATAATTGACAAGTTTCAGACAGTTCTTGAAGAACACCTTTATCAGGCGAACCAGCTGAAAAATTGAAGTTTTCGCTTATCTCAAGGCGGAGATATTTCTTCATCAGACTTATTCTCTGCCTGACGGAGTAATTGGAACTGATAAACTTGCCACATTCGACATCAACATTAAGTGTCAGTTTGACTCCCTCACCCAGAAAAGGCCCCATTTTCTCAGCAACAGAAAGCTGGTTGTCGAAGATGAAAATTTTTTCATCTATGCGAAGTTTTGAGTAAGGAAAAACAATTCCAGAAACTCTGTCTGAAAGAGTGGTGAGCATCTCTAATGCCATTATATGACCAGGCAGGCTCACTACCGGCTCGTAACGGAATTTATAAGTAAATCGCATATTGATAATTCGCTATAAAAAATAACAAGCGCCAATCAGATTGGCTTTAGTCTGAGCATAATGTAACTAATAAAAAACGGGAGCGACACTCCCAATTGGGAGTGCTGGTGATTATTTTTATTTGTTAACATAAAGAATCCTGATAAAAGCCAAAACATCATCTTGAAAACCAATACCTCAGGTATAAACAAATGAAAAATGTTTAAATCAAACACTTTCACCTTTTCTTTTAATGCAGTCAGCAGTTCTTATTTTTTTCGCGACTTTTATCTGGTAGATGAAAACCTGATGATTCTTCACGCCAAAGATCTAAAATCAGAAAATAGCCTTAAACATGGAATAATAGAGATAAAAAGAGGGAAGCTGATATTCAGAAACCAGGATGTTCTTAACAAAGTTATCTCGTATATAAAAAATCCTGATCTCGATATAATCGGTACCGAGCGATTTTATCTGCGTGAACAAAACGAAATATGGCTTATCAAGGCCAGCCAGGTTCAGAATAACACATCGGAGTCCACCCATCCTGTGGAGAGATACTTCATATTTTCAATTGAAAATTTAACAAAGCCGCCTTCTACAATAAAACTGCATCTTTTGAAAGACATTCTTAAAGTCACTTCAACAGAAATGAGGCTATGTGAGGCGTTAATTACTGGCAAGAATCTCCGCCAGGCTGCTGAAGATGCATTCATATCTTACGAGCACGCCAGGCAGCGCCTGAAAGTCATATTTGAAAAAACATCGACATCGAACCAGTCGCAACTGGTGGCATTTCTGAACCGGGCCCTAATTCTCCTGGGCGAGTGACTGAATACTATTTCCCCTGATTTCAGAATTATCTTTCACACAATCCCACTCGATGATTTATAATCGCCAGTACACTGAACACGACCGTGCGGATAGTACGTATGGATAAACCCTCAAAAGAAATAGGGCATTTACTTGAGCTGGCATCATGGGGTGAGATGTCGTGGGAATCCGTAATGAAAAGTATGTCTGCTATTCTCTCTGAGAGTGGTGTGCATATCGTTCATCACTCACCTGGAAGGAAAAAGTCGTTGTGCATGAGCTGGCAGGGAATCGATGACACTATAGGTAAAAACTACGAAAATTATTATATCTCTATTGATCCATGGGCTCACTACATTGCTGAAAAACCGGATGGTTCTGTATTCAATTCAGAACTGGAAATGCCTTACACACTTTTCTCTGACACAGAATACTACCATGATCACTTCAGGAAAATTGATGTTAATCGCTCCTGTGCAGGGATTAAGTTCAGGCTTAATGAGCAGGAGAATATATTTCTTGGCATACACTATGAAGCAAGGAAACTTTCTCCTAATAATATAGATATCACATTACTCCTCAATGAACTCAGGAAGCCGTTTTATCATGCTATAAAAACCACGTCGAGCGTGGTTGAAACCGCCTGTCACTTATCCTCTCAGTTTCTGATGAGAGAATTCCTGAATGAACCCTGCATGATTCTGAAAGAAAATCTGGATATCGTTGAAATTAACAGTGAGATGAAGAACCTTCTTGGCCTCTCAACTCATCTGATAAAGGGATGGGGGCGTACTATCTCTGGAAAAAATGCTGAAAATTCTTTGTTCTTAACCATCAAACATGCATTCATGAGCGGATCACCTCCGGAGTCTTATCAGCAAATAACTTTAAATGGAAAACCTTACATCTTTACAGTTTGCCGGATTAATCCGGATTTTGGGAGGCCACTCCTTGGCACCCCGGCGCTCGTCATGGTCAGAGGAAAGTCACTGCTTGATCATGAAAGTATTCTGAATGAAGGAATACTCATCTCCCTTTATTCAATGACTAAAACAGAAATTAAACTTTGCCAAGCCTTATTTGCTGGGAATACACTTCGTAATGCCGCCGATATGGTAGGTATTTCCTATGAACATTCTCGTCAGAGGCTGAAGGTGATACTACATAAAACAAGCACCAGCAGTCAGTCCTCTTTACTGATTCTTCTTTCGCGGTTATCGCGTTAATTCCGGGTAAGGGCAATGACAATCTGCTCTTCGGTAAATCGTGTTTTTTCTTCGTCACCACCTCCGCTCAGGTGAGTGAATATCTTGCCGGAATTATGTTTCTGAATGGATCAGGATTTCGGGGCGGGGCCAGATGGGAGCAGTACCGACGATGATATGGGAAAAATGATGGTAACGGTGAAGGCGCAGCGCAGTTTGACATGCGCCTGCTGCTGCCGACGCGCCTCGACGTGGAAATCAACGGCTTCATCGGCGGGCTGCTGGCTGATGTGCCGGAAGGTTACGGGTTCTACCTCGCCCGGTACGGCGTGAAGTGGCCCTGCGGTTACGCGCTTGAAGTGACTGACGGCGGGCCGGATTTTCTGGAGGTGGACTTTGACACACCCTGGTCACCCCCGGATGGCCGCGTATTTGCGGCCCTCAGTGGGCTGTTCGGTGTGACCATCGGGCACTGGTACGCCGAAAGCGGCTGTGACTTCTGCGGCTACGACGCGTATGCCGACGGCCTGCTGACGGACAGCATGAGCAGCTCGCTGGAGTGGGGTGAAGAGGATGAGGACGGCTACGCCTGCGTGACCGGGCCGGACTGGATTGTGAACAACGTCGGGCATTACGGCGGATGACAGGAGGCGGCGGGGAAACCCGCCGTGAGCACCATGAAAAGAGAACTTACCCTTGCGGGCCTGATGGCCAGCCTGTCGGGATTTGCCCCGGACACGCCATGCGTGGCCCACATCTGGATGGCGGACGACTTTAAGGACATTGACTCAGAACTCTCACCACATGAAGTGACGGCAGCGATCGAACTGGCGGACAGGACGCTGGATGCTGACATCAGCCTCAGCTGGGAATTTATGCGCGATTGCGCAGAAACCGTGAAGGCCCGGAGGGAGGCAGAATGAATGTCTGGCTGGTCAGTTATCAGGAGGAGGTGGGCAGCACCTCACACGAATACCACATGCTGCTAAGCGGGCAGGACTTTACGCTGGCCGAAGCCGCGTGCGAACGGATGGGCGAAAACTGGTGGCCACCGGAACGTCCCGTTTGCTCGCAGGGCTGCTACTGGCAGTTTGACCGGGTCAGCATCTGGCTCAAAAGCATCGTTCTGCTCGATAATCGTGAGGCAGAGACGCTGGCTGGGCTGCGGTTCCTCGATGAGTGGAGAATGAGCGGTTCGCCGGATGCACCCGTCATCTGTGACCGCAGCGACTGCCGGTGGGAAGATCACCGGCCCTGATATTTTCACCTGATGCCGCCCCGACCGGCGGCATTCCTTAAGTTGTCGATAAGGATGTCGCTTCGCTCCGCCTCTTTTGCCGCTTCCCGTCCTCTGGCCGGAAACCGGCAGATGCAAAGTGCCGTGCCCTCACGGTAGCCGGGCCGCTTCGCCTGCAAGCAACTGTGTTAGTGCTGGCTCGGAAAAAAAACAGAAATAACTCTGTTGGGGTGATTGCTGTAATAATCCCAGTCATAAATTTTATGTAAACAGGCTCATGTTGAATTTTATTCTGTCGATATTCATCACTGATAACCAACTATACGGAAGATATCTCTGATGAAAATTTCCACCCGACTTTTTACCGGCTTCGGCCTGCTTATCCTGCTTTTTGTCATCTGCACCGGCATTGCACTTATCGCACTCAGCAGGGCCAGCGATGGGATGGATGATGCCGTCAACGTGAAAATGAAGAAGTATCAGATTGCACTGGATATGCGTGGCGGGCTGCGGGATATGGCAATTGCCGTTCGTAACATGGCGCTGCTGACTGACCCTCAGGCCATCAAACCCGAATGGGATCGTCTGCAGAAACAGAAGGCCCTTTATGTTGAAAACCGGGAAGCGCTGGAGGTGATGATGAAAGCAGACTCATCTCCGCAGGGACGCGAAATATTAAGCCACATTGTTCAGGCAGAGGGGACTGCACTTGCTGCACTTGAGCGGGCCGGCCGGCTCGGGCTGGCCAACCAGCAGCAGGAGGCCACCGCTTACCTGATGAGCGTCACGCGTCCTGCGCAAAGAACCCTGCAGAGTGCGCTGAACGAGATGGCGCAGGTGCAGATGAAAAATACGCAGTCCGCCGTTGAACAGAACAGTAATGCAACCGACCGGGCTTCCCTGACGCTGGTACTGCTGGCCGCCGCATCCATTCTGGTGGCAGTGGTAACCTGTGTGTTTACCATCCGCGCCCTGATGCGACAGCTGGGTGGGGAGCCAGCGCAGGCGCAGGTGCTTGCGGCTGCAATTGCGGCGGGCGATCTTACCAGTCCGGTGACACTGCGCCGTAATGACACGAGCAGCCTGCTGGCGTCACTCGATGGCATGCAGGCAAACCTGCGCGGACTGGTTTCGCAAATAAAAGACTCTTCCGCCTCAGTGGCGCTGGCTGCCGATGAAATTTCTCAGGGTAATACTGAGCTCTCTTCGCGTACTGAACAGCAGGCTGCGGCACTGCAGGAAACGGCCGCCAGCATGGAGCAGCTGACCGCCACGGTGAAAAGCAACACGTCTGGTGCTCGGCAGACCGCCGATTCAGCCCGCGAAACGGCGTTACTTGCCCGTACGGGGGAAGCGGACGTGCAGCGCATGTCGGAAACCATGAATGCCATCTCGCTGAGCGCAACGAAGGTGCGGGATATCACCGGCGTGATTGAGAGCATCGCCTTCCAGACCAACATTCTGGCCCTTAACGCGGCGGTGGAAGCCGCGCGGGCCGGCGAAGAGGGGCGCGGTTTTGCCGTGGTGGCCGGCGAGGTCAGGACGCTCGCGCAGCGCAGCGCGACGGCCGCCCGCGATATCAAGCAGCTGATTGAACAGGCCGTGGAGCAGGTTGAAAGCGGCGTAGAGGTGGCGGCAGGTACCGGCCACAGTATTCTGAAAATCGTGGGCATGGTGGGCGAGCTGGCCGAGGCCATGGATAACATCTCACTGGCGTCATCCGAACAGATGCAGGGTATTTCTCAGGTCAGCATTGCCGTCAGCCAGATGGACGGGGTGACCCAGAACAACGCCGCGCTGGTTGAAGAATCCTCGTCTGCCTCACAGTCACTGTCTGAGCAGGCGCACGCGCTGCGCGGAATGGTTGAGGCCTTCAGGGTATAAAGCATGTGAGTAAAGGACGGCGGCAATGAACCGGCGTCACTGCTGCCGTCCTCTCGTGACCACACGCCGCTGAGTGGCGGATAAACTGTACGTCAGGCGCAAAAACAACTACTTTGAGGTCCGGAAAAGCATGCATGAAAAGTACCTGCGCATTACAGAAATCAAAGCGCAAACGGACGAGCTCCTTACGCAGCTGAGCGAGGGAGAGTATCGTTCTCTGGACGTGTGGGCCAACAACCTGACGCACCTGAATCTGGCATATTGCTCATTCGGCCCCTACATGGCCGATGCCGCCTTGCTGACGTGGCTGAAGCAACACGATGCCGTTATGCTGTCGGAAATCGCCATGACCGGCCGGGCGCTGATGGCCCTGCAGAACTTTTTACGGGCGGCATCAGAACAGCCTTAATCATTCACTTCCGGCGATAATCGGAACTTATTTTTGGGTTGTGACAGAATGATCAGGATGGTGCGAAGTGATCCTCCCAGTACGTTCCGTTTTTGACCATGGCGTTCAGGATGGTCAGCAGCTTACGCATGCAGGCAACCAGCGCCACCTTTTTAGCCTTACCGCCTTCAACTAACCTGACATAAAAGGCCCTGATTGCCGGATTAAACTGAATGGCGGTTACTACCGCCATGTAAAGCGTGCACCTCACGCCGGCCCTTCCGCCAGAAATCGTTCGTCTTCCCCGCATTTTTCCTGAGTCTCTGTTAACGGGGGCGACACCGACAAGCGCGCTGATTTCCCGGCGGGTCAGGGTACCCAGCTCCGGCAGTTCGGCCAGCAGGGTGGCGGCGGTGATTTCCGCCACGCCCTTCACGCTGGTCATCTGGCGGGCCTGATCGCGGAAATGCTGCCGCACCTGACGATTCATCATGCGGGTCACAAGAGCAAGTTCAGCCTTGAGGGCCATCATGACCCGGCTGATACTTTCACGACCATCGGGGTGGGAGGGGTAAAGCCGGTTGCGTTCCGCAACCAGCATCTGATTCAGCTGACGCCGTCTGACCACCAGAGCCGTCAGCGCCTGCCTGGACGCATCAGGCATAAGCTTAATGTAACGGTTACGGTCAGGGTGGCGGTCAATCACGCGCGCCAGCTGTGCCAGCAAAGCAGCATCCAGGCCGTCCGTTTTCGCCAGATGTCCCATAGCACGGGCAAAATCGCGCGCCTGCCGCGGGTTGATAATAACCACGTCAAAGCCTTCTGACTGCAGGTATACAGCAATCTTTGCCTCGAGTCCGCCCGTGGCTTCCATCAGTATCAGCGAAACGTTTACTCCGCTGAGTTTATCGGTGATCGTCTTAAAGCCGACCCCGTCATTGCTGACTGTGAAAGGGGGCATTCCTACAATTCCTGCCACATCCAGCGTGGCCTTGGCCACGTCAATTCCCACGCACTGCAAATCCGGCTGACTCATGGTGCCCCTCCTTACGATACGAATTTAGGTTCAGACAACTGTCCGGGCTAATGATGAGTGGCTCAGTCCGTGCGCATTCGCTTGTTTACGGGCTTGCAGGCCCCGGAAGCTTCCCCTGCTGCACGAACCTCGCCAGACCTGCAGATCCAGTTTATATATTCCCCGGCATATAAGGGAAGCTGCGCCGACATCCTCACCCGTTTCCCGCCCTGCGCGGGACATTCAGTCCGCTCCGGCGGCGCGTGCGGCTTCCGGTGTCGCCCCTGTTTGCTCCGCTGGTCGCCCGTCTGTGTGGAGGTCACGGCACCACTACCGGTGCCCCCTTCATACACAGGAGCATCACTATGTCTCGATTTATGCACGGCGACAGCGTACAGGTTATGGGCGGCTTTCCGGATAAAAGCATTGATTTCATTCTCACCGATCCGCCGTACCTGGTCGGCTTTAAAGACCGGTCCGGGCGCACCATTGCGAATGACGTAAACAGCGACTGGGTGCTGCCGGCGAGCCGGGAAATGTACCGGGTGCTGAAAGATAACAGCCTGGCGGTCAGTTTCTACGGCTGGAACCGCGTGGACACGTTCATGCAGGCCTGGAAGGAAGCGGGTTTTCGCGTTGTCGGTCACCTGGTTTTCACCAAGCCCTACGCCTCAAAGTCGGCCTTTGTCGGCTATCAGCATGAAAGTGCCTACCTGCTGGCGAAGGGGCGCCCGCCGCTGCCGGCAAAACCGCTGCCGGACGTGATGCCATGGGAATACACCGGCAACCGCCACCACCCGACCGAGAAGCCGCTCAGCATCCTGCGGCCGCTGATTGAAACCTTTACGCAGCCGGGCGCCATTGTGCTGGATCCGTTATGTTGAGCTCAACATAACGGGTCTTATGTGGTGGAGATCGTTATGTTCATTTTGTGTTGTCAGGTCTTACCCGTAGCGCGGTTGAAAGCAATTAAAGCAACATAATGACAGGGAAGAGTATTAAAGCGTGTCGACCAGTGCGTGCTGTTTAATGTACTGGTCCGAAGAGGTATCAGCATTTGATATCTCTTCGGACCTCAGAAGTGAAACGCGTGAAATGGGGCGGTAAAAATCACAGAGGGATTGTTTTTCTGTTTCTGATTACATCCTGAACTAAACAGTCAGAATCACACTTCCGGTGGTGCGCCCGGCTTCAAGGTCTGAGTGTGCATCAGCGGCATGAGTCAGAGGATATTCTGCCCCTACAGGGTTTATAAGTCCGTTCTGAAGGGCCGATATAAGATCTCTCGTTCCCTGCGCGTAAAGTTCTGCGTCATCAGCATAAGCCATTGAGCTTGGCCTCATCAGTGCAATTGAGCGGGTGAATCCCAGTTCTTCAACGCGTACCGGAGGAATGGGGCCAGCCGGTTGGCCCAGACTTGCCACTGTGCCAAAAGGACGTACCACGCTGAGCGTTGCAGAAAGCATGGTTCCGCCGATCCCATCAATGGCAAGATGTACACCACGACCATCAGAAATTTCACGTGCCTTATCCGCCCATGCGACGTCGGTATGAAGAAGTACCTCTTTTGCCCCCGCCGCCTGTGCAATTTTGACTTTTGCAGCAGAGCCCGTTGTGCCGATGACGCGAGCACCTTTCATTGTTGCCCAGCGTGTAACAAGCTGGCCCAGACCTCCGGCAGCAGAATGTACTAAAATCCAGTCGCCCTCTCTGACATTTCTGACTCTATGAAGAAGCATATGCGCGGTAAGTCCGCGGAGCATGGAGCTCCCGGCGGTTCGTATATCAATATCTGTGGGAATTCTGACGAGTCGACTGGCCGGGATATTCCTGATTTCGGTATAGGCTCCCATCGGATTGCCGGTATAGGCAACCCGATCGCCCTGAGCAAAGGCCCGGACGTTAATCCCGGTTGCTGTCACTATGCCGCCCCCCTCAAAGCCGGGTATGGCTGGGGAAGATGACTGTGGATAAAGGCCTGATCGATAGTAAATATCAACAAAATTAACACCTATCACCTCATGACGGATCTGAACTTCATCAGGACCGGGAGCTTTAATTTCAATTTCAGTGGCGTGGAGTACTTCGGGTCCGCCTGGCTGGCTGATAATGATTGCGGTTGGCATACAGTATCCTCATGGTTAAGTGAGAAAAATTATAAAGTCGTTCACATGGAGAAAAATACGGGTATAAAAGCGCTATGTATGTGCGGATATGCACAAGGTGGGAATGGATGGACTGGCAGGATTTAAATTGTTTTCTCGCACTGGCACGTAAAGGGTCCATGTCGGCAGCGGCTAAAGAACTTAATGTCGACCACGCAACCGTAAGCCGCCGTATAACAGCGCTGGAAGCTTCGCTCGGACTTCGTCTTACCGAACGTTTGCCACGGCAAACCAGCCTGACGGAACAGGGAAAAGTTATTGTCTCTGTGGCGAATGAGATGAACAGGATCGCAGACCGGGTTCACATACAGGCGAAAGCATTATCACTTTCACCTGCGGTCAGCATAAGGATCAGCGCATCGCCAGCTGTTGCAGCGCAGCTGATTGCACCTGCCATAGCGGGCTTCACTCAAAGCCATCCTGATATTGCGCTCTCGCTGGCAGGCGTCTCACATCATGCTCAGCTGAGTAAAGGTGAAGCGGATATAGCAGTCCGCCTGACGAGACCCGATGACCCCGGTTTGCTGATCCGCCGGATAGGCACTATGCATTTTGGCCTTTATGCCTCTCATTCCTGGCAGGACATTCCACCTGAGAATTGGGTATTCATTGCTTATGAGCGCTCTCTTGAACATATTACGCAGCAAAACTGGCTGGAATCGCTGCTGGAAGGGAGGCGGATTATATTCAGGGCAAGCGACCTGATGGCGCAGCAGCAGGCTGCCAGAAGCGGTCTGGGACTTGTCACGTTACCCTGTTTTATGGGAGATGCTGACAGTTCTCTTTTAAAACTGACCGTCGATTCGCGTCCGCCAGTCAGGGATATCTGGCTGGTCGCTTATCCGGAGCTGCGGCGCGATCCTTCTGCAGCTGTCGTAATGGAATTTCTTGCGGGCGCCATCAGCAGAGCATGCCCGCCAGACTGAATATACAGGATTTTTCCATCTCCTGTTTACCGCCCGGCGCCTTACAGAACAAAGCATTTCAGAGTGATTTCAGGAAGGCCATTACGTCTTCCTGTTGCTTCCATGGCTTGCTGGTTTGCCCTTTTTGATGTGGCTCACATGTCATCAGCGCTCTGGTTTTCATCTGCATGTCAACTTCCGCATAAATAAGCGTTGTCGACAGCGATACGTGACCCAGCCAGGCCCGGATTGTGTTGATATCAACGCCGGCCCGTAGCAGATGCGTAGCTGTAGTGTGCCGGATAGTGTGGGGGCTTATGCGTTTTTGTAAGAGTGACGGGACCGAGGCTGCTGCAACAGCAGTGTTACGTACGACAAGATTACGGATGCCGAATCGGGTAAGGGGCCTGTTCTCACGATTAATGAAAAGCGGTTCATGAGATAAACGATCGCTGCTCAGTAACTGCAAAAGCCGCGCCGTCTCCGGCCAGAGGGGCAACGTCTGAGCCGGTTACCTTTTCCGTGGATCACAACCGATGAGTTGTTGTGTCCTGCCGCTATGCTCAACGTTAAATCACCGATTGTGACATGTGTGACTTCCCCTGCCCTGGCACCGGTATTATAAAGGAACAGCAAAACTGCATGGTCCCTTCGACCCTGAACAGTTTTAACGTCCGGCGCAGCCAGCAGCGCATCCATTTCGTCTCTCTCAAGATAACTGATGAGTGCTGTACTGCTTTTACGCAGAGGGATACTTTTCAGTCTGCCATACCAGCCGGTGTATTCCGGTGCATGCATGGCAATAAACCGTGCCAGTGAGCGGATGCCCGCCAGCCGCTGATTGCGGGTTGAAGCACTGCTATGTCGTTTATCTCCCAGCCTTATCAGAAAATTGCGAACACAATCTTCAGAAAGGTCTTCCACGAGGAGTTTATCGGTTGCCTTTCCGGCCGCTTCGGAAGCGAAAGGCAGAAGCAGGCGCAGCATGTCGCGGTAACTTTTCTGCGTGTTAATGGAAAGGTTTCGCTCACTTATCAGGTATTCCAGAAGAAAGCGGCGCACCCATGAACTGAGCAGACGGGTATCAGTCATTGTTTCCTCCGAGAGCATAATTTTCAAAACGCCGGCTGGCTTCTCCGAGAAGCTCAGGCGTCATGCTGAGATAAACCTGCGTGGCCCTGAGGTGAACGTGGCCGAGATAAACGGACAGATGAGGCAGCAGCAGCTGTACATCATCACCGTTCCGGTACCATGAAGTCAGCCGGTGTACGGCAAATGAATGGCGTAAATCGTGTATCCGCGGTTCATATCGTGCACCATCATGACGGGTAATACCGCACTCATTACGCAGTCGACGGAAATAATTCTGCAGCGTGTAGGTGCATATCCTGTTTCCGCCGGGCGTGACGAAAAACGGGGTGATGCCCTCAGTAGCTTTATTCCGGGCTTCAACTGCCGACAGCTTGTCCCGTAACTGAGGGGAAAATGGCACCAGGCGCGTTTTACCGAATTTACTCTGTTGTACTTTCAGCACGCACTCATTCAGTCCGACATCCCCCCGGTTCAGGCTGATAAGTTCACTGACACGCAGGCCTGCGGAATAAATAAGCAGAAGGATAAGATATAAATCGCCAGAATAAAGCGTTCTGGCCCAGGCAACGGTCTTCGCCGCCTTAAACAGGCTCATCAGCTCAGCCTGAGAATAAATGTAAGGTTCAAATGCCGCTGGCCGGACGGGCGACATCACAGGTAGCGGAACTGTATCGACCAGGCCGCGGCTGAGGGCATACTGATATAAACTCCGCAGGCCACTGAGTTTGATGTGCCAGGTCTGCGTCAGCGCGCCTTTGCCGGCAAGAAAGGCCCTGACGCTTTCAGGCGTCACGTCTTCCAGACTGGCTTCGGTTCCCATAAACCGGCCGAAAGCGCGTGGCGTACAGTTATTCAGCCATATTTCACCCAGCGCCTGCCGGTAGGCGATAAACTGGTCAATCAGGCTCTGAAGCTTCACAGGTATTTCCCGATATCAATATCCGCAACCCTGCGCAGTGCTTTCATATCTACTTTGGCATAAACACGCGTCGCATCTGCGTCCGTGTGCCCCAGGTGCATACCTATCTGAGCCAGCGGCATACCGGTTTCCATCAGCCTTGTTGCGCAGGCATGCCTCAGGGCTCGCGGCCCATACTGGGGCAGAGAGACGTTCAGTTTTTTCAGCCGCTCGGACACAAGCATATAGATATCCCGGACAGGCCGTGCGCCGTACAGGGTAAGAAAAACATGCCGGTAAGGCGAAGGCGGCCTGACATCCTTCAGGTAGCGCAGAACCGCTTCCCCAGCTGGTCGGGAGAGTGGGAAAATTCGCCTGCGTCTGGTTTTGGTACAGTCAATGGTCAGCAGTTCGCGTTCCCAGTCAAAGTCATTCAACTGCAGTGTTTTGATTTCAGATGGCCGCAAGCCATAAATGGCCAGCAGCATGAGAATGGCTGTGGCACGGATATCACAGGGTTTATCACCTTCAGCGTCTCTCAGCAGTCGCAGCACATCGTCCCAGGCGGGCCCTTCAGGAACAGAATCCAGAGAGTAAACGCGCGTGCTGCGCAGACAGTCGGCCAGTCCCTCACTGCATAAACCGTTTCTTGCACCATACCTGAAGAACGCCCGGAGGCAGTGAGTAACGTGCTGAAGAGACTTTCGCGAATAGTTACGATAACTGCTCAGGTATTTCAGGAAATGCTCGGCTGCCTTGAAAGAGAAAATATCGGTATCAGAGGCATTACAGGCAGTCAGAAAGTGGCGGATGATAAAAACCCGGCCGCTTACCGTTACCGGCGACAGCCCCAGTTCATGCTTCATATAAGATTCAAACTTAACAAGTTGCTGATTACTGTTGCTACGCAAGATACCCTCTTAACTTGCAAGCGGAGATCAGGATTAAAAAGGCCATTTTCGAAGGACAGGGAAAGTGAAGGTCTGCTTTGAGCGAAAAGCGGACTTTCCTTTGCATGGTGTTTATCAAGAAGCGGTTGCGGGTTTGCAAAAAATCATATCTGGCAACGTCTGCGTCAGAAAGTCGTAAGGATACGTGCTTCCTTCTACACGTATACGTATCATTACACCTTCATAACTGTTGATTACAAGCTTTGCTGCACTTTCCGGTGACATTACCGGCGAAAGGGTTTGTGCATGCTGAGCGTCATTAAATACGTTAAGCAGATCGCTCTCCCAGAAGGAAAAAAATGCCGACACTTTTTGCCGGATTTTTCCACTGTTTCCCGAAATCGTCTGTCCAATAATACCGGCCAGGCAACCTGCTGCATCAGGTTCACGCTCAATATATTCCCTGTGCCGGTTAAGCCAGTTCATCAGGCGCACGCGGGGAATCAGGGTATTGTTCAGCAGCGTATCATTCCGCAGTTGTTGAAGCGTCTCGATATAAGCGTCAAGCGTTGCACAAGCAAATTCTTCTTTACTCGGGAAAAGATTATAAAAAGAACCTTTAGGCATTCCTGCCTCACTCAGAATCGTTGTTATACCCCCGCCTTCATAACCCTCTCTCATGAAAACCCGTATACCAGCATTCAAAAGCCGTTTGCGTGTATCATTTCTAGCCATAATAATTAGACCGTTCTACTTTTTTATAAGACTATAATAGGCAGGTACAAAAGATGCCACACTTCATGAAAGTGAGCAGACACACACTGGGGCTGATTATGGTGTGCCTCTCGGCCATCCTGTGGAGCTCAGCGGGATTTTTCGTGAGAATGCTAGATATGAACACATGGGCTATGGTCGCATGGCGCTCACTGTTTGCTTTCATGTCGCTGACTGTTCTGCTCGCGTGGAGCGGGCATTTACACCACTTTTCATTCCGCCGAAATGTAGGCTTGAAAGGCTTAATAACAGCGGTTGTTATGGCAGTTTCCATGTTCTGCTACGTAGCGGCACTTAAACTCACCAGCGTCGCAGGTGTGATGACCGTTTACGCCACCATTCCTTTTTTTGCTATGGGGCTGAGCTGGCTGATACAGAAGAAGAAAATAACAAAGCGCGCCCTTATCTCTGCGGGCATCAGCCTTGTGGGAGTTATTGTCATGGCCGCTTCTGCCTCAGGGAAAGGCAATATGGCAGGCAACGCACTGGCTCTCTTGATGACGGCCGGGTTTGCCGCCAGCATAGTGTTGTCGGGGAAGTGGCCGGAAATGAACCTGCCGGCTGTCACAGCTCTTGCATGCGCCATCTGTGGTGTCTTCTGTTTTGCAATGATGCCGCCAGACCTTCCGTTTCCCGGATTACATGACCTGCTGTGGTTGCTTGCTTTTGCGCTGACCACTCAGAGTATGAGCTATCTGCTTTTCATGGCAGGAAGCCGGTATGTTGACCCCGCTGAGGCAAGCCTGATTGCACAGACTGACATAGTGCTGGGACCGCTATGGGTCTGGATCTTCTTTAGTGAATTACCGCCCGGCAGTACATTACTCGGAGCTGCAATAACTTTTATAGCGGTAACGGGATATCTTGCGGATGAGTATTACCTGAAAAGAAAATCATTACGGAATAACAGATTACTGTAGCCTGAGCGCAATAACTGATTGTTAACACATTATAACGTTCATGACGTCTGCTTCTGGCACAAAGCAGATAAAGGCACGATGTAAAAACGTCCGGTTTATCTTTCATGAGAGAACAGGTTTGTCCCCAGCTTCCGCAACAGGCCGGGCCGGATTAGCGCATCATGTTCTGATAAAGTGCTTTTTTATGTATTTATACAGTTACTCGCAGGCAGGTCCTCCTGTTGTCTGAGGCACATAAACCGTGCCCGAACGCAGTACACCAAAAATAATGTGTATGAGTTTGCGCATTGCTGCCCCGACGATAAGCATTCCGGGCTTTCCGGCAAGCCGGAGACGGTGGCCAAATGCCCGGATATCCGGATTGTGCTTCAGTGCAACCAGAGCGGGCATATACATTGTGCTTCGCAGATATGCATTTCCTGTTTTTGACATCCTTGATTTGCCCCTCACCGAGCTGCCGGACTGATGGTGGCGTGGGTTAAGACCCAGAAAAGCTGCAACTTCCTTAGCCTTACTGAACTGTTTGTCTGCCATAAAAGACAAAATTACTGCACCCGTAACGCTTCCGATACCCGGTATTGAACTTATTAAAGCCTCCTGTCTTCTCAGTTCGTCATTACTGCTGATATGTTTTTTAATCTCCTGCCGGATCACTTCAATCTCTTCTTTGAGCTGGCTGGTAATCCTCAGGAGTGAAGGCTGAATGCTGGCATCGGCGTTATCAGCACGGTTAGATTCCATTCGCAGCATGCCTTTCAGCGCATCCATCCGGCGTACCAGAGCCTGTAATGTCCTGACCGGTTGCGGTACAGGTTGCCACTGCGCCGGTATCGTAGCCCTGCAAAAACGCGCAATCAGCTTTGAATCACTCTTGTCTGTCTTTGTACGAGATAGCTCCGCCATACCATAACCCTTTATGCGCGAGGGATTTACCACACTAACTTTTATCTTTTTCTCATACAGAAACGTAGCGAGGGCTGTCCCGTAATCACCGGTGGCTTCCATGCATGCGTGGATCTCTGAAAAGTCCCCCACACCGGCCCATTTCAGAAGTGCTGTAAAACCCGCCACTGAATTAGCAAATGCTTTACATCGGTAACTATCATTCCTAAGTAAAGCAGCATCAAATTTCTTACTGGCAATATCAATTCCGAGATAAACAGTCATGTCATATCCTCACGAGGTCAGTACTGACCAACCTTGCAAAATTCAGGCTCACCGCGTTGCGGGGCCAAAGATACCCTTCGGTCTGGACTGAGATTAGGACAGAGCGGCATTTATCTTTTCAACGGGCCTGACAGCCTGAGGACGTTGCCGGCCTACTCTGTCCCGGGACAATGCATGTACAGGCAGACTTAACTTACTCTGCCTGAGACACGATACAAGGACGTTGCTGCGCGCCTCATTGATGCCGCCTGCGGCGGGGGAATAAAAACCGTGCGGTTTGCGGCCGGTGCCGTGACTTCACTTTAGCCCGGCCGCTGCGTGTTCAAGAGATCGCTTCGCTCACCGTCCTTGTATGTTTAATGCTGAACCAGGATGAATCTAAACTTATCCTGTTTTTTTACTGATGCTGCAGCACGATCTCCGTCCTGGGATTAAGAAGCCCGCGGGTGAGCACTATGCGCAGCATTACTTTCAGCTATAACCCGAACAATTGCCTGGCGCACCTAAAGCCCGTATCTGCAAGGCAGGGAGAACTGAAATGAGCGATAAAACAACCGTTGGTATTGACGTTTCAAAGTTCGCTTTAGATGTCTGGATCGACACCAGTGAGCGACTGATACATCTGGAGAACTCCTCCTCCGGCATCATGCAACTGTTGAAGGAATTTGAAGGACTTCACATATCAGGCGTTATCATGGAGGCCACAAGCCGGTATCACTCTCTGGCTGAATCAATGCTGATTTCTGCGGGTCTGCCTGTCGCCGTCATTAATCCGCGACAGATAAAGAATTTTGCCCGGGCAATGGGCAAGGTGGCAAAAAGCGCCCCCATTGATGCCAGGATAATCTGCGAGTATGGTCGTCGTATGAAACCGGAGTTCAGACCTGTCAGGGATAAAGAACTTCAGGAAATGGCACTGCTCCTGACGCGGCGGCGTCAGCTGGTACAGAATCGTGTCATGGAAATCACTAGGCTTCAGGAAAAAAGCGGCGCCTGGATTGAGAAGGGCATTGTGGAGCATATTGCCTGGCTGAATGTGCAGATCGATGTGCTTGATAAGGAAATAAAGGACCAGCTGAATCAGAATGCTGCGTTATCTCCAAAACGAAAAATGCTTGAAAAAGTTAAGGGTATCGGACCGGTAACTCAGGCTGCGATACTGAGTCAGCTTCCGGAGCTGGGACACCTGAATCGCAGGCAGATTTCGGCCCTGGTTGGCGTATGCCCCTATGACAGGGACAGCGGGCAGCTTCGTGGTAAAAGGGCTATCTGGGGCGGCAGGTCTGGTCTGCGCGCAACACTCTATATGGCAATGCTTTCAGCGGTTCGATATAACCCCCGAATTAAAGATTTTTACACGTCGCTTGTTGCACGCGGAAAACCCAAAAAAGTGGCTATAACTGCCTGTATCAGAAAATTTATTACGATACTGAATGCGATGTTCCGTGATCAAAAGGACTGGGTATATAGCTAAAGGATTAGTTTACGGCTTTGGGTGATGCATACTATACGCCCACGGACAAAATCTGAACGAGGTAATTGTCCGTTTTGTTTCCAGGCTGTGTGAAAACCCTGAGCCAGAATTGAAGTGCGTGCGTTCACGCAAGATCTGGAATTGCTCAACTGGTGAGCTGAGCCCAATTTTACGTATTAGTGCACCTTTCAGCCCTGGTTTTGGAAGTTTAAGTTACCAAATCAGTTTTTCACACAAACTTCGCTCAATGCGGACTGTCAGTTGAACTCTAAGCTGATACATCTCTGAATGAGCGATAACATTACCTATATGTGAAGCTTCCTAACATTAGGTAGAAACTATAACTTTTCACCTAATGTGCAGATATTCCAACGGCTTCCGGTACTTGTGAGAATTGTCCTGCTCAGTGGCGCAATATCGATCCGCTGGAATGCAATCAATGGCGCATCCAGCAGCCCCGTTATCATTGAGCGAATAACTGCTGCCGATGCAATCGCGCAGTGGTGCCCCTGCACACCCGCATTACGTGAAAGCCATTCACCTGTACGTAATATAACCGCAGCGATGCTCTCGCCACCCGGCGGTGCGTCACAAGACAGCCAGCGATGAAATGCTGCACTGTTATCCTTCATAACCTGCTTTACGGGCAACCCTGCCCAGTGACCATAGTCAGGCTCCGCCATCTGGGCAACAACCTCTCCCCTTAGCCCTAATGCGGCTGCAGTCTGTCGGGCTGCAACCTCCGGAGCGAGCCAAATTTTACTCCCGGCTCTGATATCTACCTTCATCTTGCTCAGGGCTACACTTGCTGTCTCACAGAGCTCGTCATTCGCCGGAAAACGCGTGTAACGGTTTGCCAGGGTTTCTCCCTGGCAAATGAGATGCATCACCGCGTTCACGCTTCTGTCGCCTGCAGGCGACTGACTTTATTCAGGCTCTTTTCTGTCATCCAGCCAAACAGAAGTCCGGTTGTACACCACATGGCCAGTTGCGTGCCGAAAGCACTTAACCGGAAGCGCCAGAGAACGTCCGCAGAGAAGCCTTCGGGTATTTCATTCACCGTCGGCATCAGCAGACAGGCCGCAATCAGCATCGTGAGGCCAGCCAGGATACCCCAGAGCGCTGCATTCCAGTTGCCCATATGTGTCCGGAGTTGATGAGCCCCCCAGGCTGCCGTGACAACAATTGCGACTGAAACCAGCAGCATGATGAAGTAAAGCATCGTCCTGTAACCAATCGTGGATGCATCACCCACCGCCGGCGGATTGGGCGGATATTTCAGCCCCGGCATCAGGCTCATAAACAGAAATCCCCCCAGTGACAGTATCAGCGCAAGCGCTCTTGCGCTGGATGGACCGGTACGCTGCCAGCATAGCGACCATACCAGCGCCAGTGCTCCACCCATTGCGGCGCTGAACAATATCATCCCGCTCAGCAGGCCCGCGCCGGACTGTGTACCGCGGGTGAAAACCTCGCCCCCCTCATCATGATTATGATGATGCACACTTTCACTGCTGGCATGCTTTGCGCTGAGCGTTTCTTCAAAGGCGATGGCTTTGTCAACCTGCGGTTCACCAAAAAAATGGGCAAAACCAAAGGCAACAATACCCGCCAGCATGCCTGCAAACATTCCGTTCAACAACAGCTTTCCGGTCATGTGTCTGTCCTCAGTGGCAGGGAAATCCCAGCAGATGCCGGGCATCGTGGAAATACTCATGGATCTGATTGCCGGAGAAGACGGCAGTTGCCCCCTGCTCAGCACCGATAAAATAGACCGACAGAAGCACCATCAGCGTGATAAATGCGCTCCAGGGCAGGATTGCGCTGAGCGGAATAGGGGCGTTCTCTGAATGAATCTTCTCAACAATGTGTTCCATAATTTGTTCTCATCTCTCGGTGAAAAATTTTCAGGAGTCAGTTCGTGCCGATCCCGGACTGACTGCCACGGGGACACGGTGTACCGGGTGGTGGTGAATATGCCCGGGCGGACAGCTCGCGCTGGTGAGCGTCACCGGCATGCCATGGGGAGTGTTAAGATATGCCTGACGCCATTCTTCCGTCCGACTGCTTATCTCTGCCTCGCCGGTCATCTGCAGGGACATCAGCATTTTTTCCGTGGCGGCCACCCACTGACGGTAATAGGCATCATTGACACTTTCATGCGCCAGCGCCGGGTGCGCTTTAATTTCTGTACTGAACACGTCCACCCAAGCCTTCCAGCTGAACAGTCCAGCCTTGTGCAGGCAGACGACCAGGGAAAAGACCTGCGCCTGCCATGGGTGCTCAAACGGTGCACTGCCTGCTCCCGGTTCACTTATCATTACCGGTGTGAATGTATTCATAACGCCTCCAGATAATCGTCCCACAGGTCAATGCGCACCGTGTCCTTTGCCGGCGCGTTTTCTCCCCACAACTCTGTGGCGTCAAAGCTGACGCTGTAGACGTGCTGCGGATGATCGCCGAGGCCGTGTGCCACGGTGTCCGGAGTAATAAATACGCCGTGATCAATGACAATCGTACCGGTTTTTCCGCGGACATAGCGCGGCAGGCGGGTGTGGCCGGCTGGATTGATGTTTTTTGCCCTTACGCGGTCGCCCGCCCTGAAGCTCGCGGGCATGTCTGTCTCAACCCGGGCTGATGCTCCTGTCATGATGACGGCCTGCACCATTTCCTGGCGTAATACAGGGATGTCAGCAGAAGCTTTTCCCGGCTGCTGGATGCCCGCCAGCTCTTCCGGGGTTATCACCCTCTTTTCAAGCAGCAGCGTTTCGAAAGCGTGCATCCAGTGTTCGTAATAGCTTTCTTCAAGGTAGTGCGCCGGGTTCATGCGCTCAATGGCATGCCGGAACATATCGACATTAAAGTGGCCGCCGACAAACAGGGAGGCAAATAAGGAAAAGGTGCGGCGCTCCCATTCGTGATGAAAGGGCGGTTCATTTTCTTCAGTAATGACGGCGCCCATGCCGTGCATACCGCCCAGATCGTGTATTCCGTTCATCGCGCCTCCTCCGAAACGTCTTTCAGGGCATCGGGTTGCAGGGCAACGCCGGTGCCTATCATGGCATCGCGCGTCACCAGTTGGGCGAGCTGTTCTTCACTCCAGCCCTCGGTGTTGGCAGGCCTCTCTGGCAGTACGAGGTAGCGCAGTTCGGCACTGCTGTCCCATACCCTTATTTCCTTTTCCTCGCTGATGTTCAGGCCAAATTCTGCCAGGACACTACGGGGCTCAATAACGATACGCGAGCGGTACGGCGCGGACTTATACCAGGCCGGAGGCAGGCCAAGCGTCGGCCAGGGATAGCAGGAGCACAGAGTACAGACGGTCACGTTGTGAACGTCTGGCGTGTTCTCAACCACCATCATGTCCTCACCCTGTACGCCGGAAAACCCCAGCTCGGCAATAGCCTGGGTACCGTGTTCAAGCAGACGGGCCTTATAGTCAGGATCGGTCCAGGCCCTCGCCACTACGCGGGCGCCGTTTCGCGGCCCGATGCGGTGTTCGTAGGTGTCGATGAGTTCATCCAGCGCAACAGGGTCAACCAGTCCTTTCTCCGTCAGTAGTGACTCCAGCGCTTTCACCCGCAGCGCAATCTCTGCCGGGGGCTCGGTGTGGTTGTGCTCATGGTCATGTGCCATCGTTCTTCTCCGGGTGTTGGTAAACGGTGTCGGACATTGCGGCCCGGTTATTACATCTGCTTCCAGTCGCCGCTGGCCTCAAACGCGGCGGCAGCCTGATAAATCGTGCTTTCAGCATAGTGACGGCCTACCAGCATCATGCCAACGGGCAGTCCCCCTGCCAGCCCGCAGGGCACAGACATGGCCGGATGACCGGTCACGTCAAGGGCCGCAGTATTGCCAATCATCTCAAACGCCCTGGAGATATATTCCTTTACGGAACAGTCAGATGATGGCAGGGGCGGAGCCGTAACCGGTACGGTAGGCATGACCAGAAGGTCGAAGTCACTCAGGGCGCGGTCATAATCCGCGCGCGCGCGGCGTGCCAGGTTCTGGGCTTTGGCGTAGTAACGGCCGTTGTAGCGCGAGAGGCCATACTGGCCGATGAGCATACAGATTTTGAGAGAGGGCGAAAGCGAGTCTGCGTTCGCACGCCATCCGGCATGTTTATCGAGCAAGGCAACATCATAGAGGCCCTCCCAGTTGAACCCCATGCCGTTGCCGTGCATCATCTGCATCGTCAGGCCCTCGCAGCCGATGGGTGACCACAGCGCGGCGGCAAGCGAATGCCCCGGCACCGACACCTCGCCTGCCTGTGCGCCAAGGCTTATCAGGCGGTCAATCGCTGCCCGGACTTTCTCCGCGACCGCAGGCTGAAGGTTAGGTAGCCCAAATCCCTCCGTCACTATTCCTATTTTCAGCCCTCTGACCCCTTTTTCCAGCGCGGCGGTATAGTTCCCGCTGCGCGGGCTGTACTGTCGCGGATCCAGACCGTCAGGACCCGCCATGACTTCCAGCATCAGAGCGTTGTCACGCACGCTGGCAGTGATCGGACCGGCATGGTCGATAGTGGCCTCAATGGGCATAATGCCGGTATAAGGGACCAGCCCGTATGTGGGTTTCATTCCGTAGGTGCCGCAGAAGGCGGAGGGAATACGGATAGAACCGCCCTGGTCGCAGCCCACAGCCATATCAACCTCACCCGCAGCAACCAGCGCGGCGCTGCCCGAAGAGGAGCCACCGGCACTGTGTCCCTGACGCCAGGGGTTATGGACGGGCGCCGGATCGGAGGTATGACTGCCGCCGGAAAGGCAGAAATGTTCACAGGTGGCCTTACCCAGAATGGTTGCGCCGGCGTCCAGCAGGCGGGTTACCACGGTCGCATCGAAGGCGGGCACATGCCCCTCAAGCGAGGTGGCCCCGTTCATCATCGGGACGCCAGCCAGGGCGATGTTGTCCTTCAGCGCCACGGTTTTTCCTTTCAGCCTGCCATCGGTCGCTCCCGCTACCTCGCTCTTGTAATACCAGGCGTTTAGTGGATTATCAGTTCCTACGGGGCGATGGCCTTTTTCGCGCGGATACTCAACCGGCGGAATTTCATCCGTTAAACCCTCTATCAGGTCATAGGCATCAAGGTTAGGCTGCATCAGGGAAAGATATTCAGCGGCTTCACTCTCTGAAAGAGTCAGATGAAGCTGGCGTGCAAGTTGCTGTAGCTGGCTGGCATCCGGGCGTTCAATGGCCATTCTCTGTTCCTCATGTAAGATATTAAAAGACTGATTTCCTGCTCTGAACATAACGCGGTCGGCTCCCCATAACCTGGCTGAGAAGGACATTCAGCTGGTCAGGAAAGACACGTTCAGAAAACGCGGGCGTAGCGCAGGTTCAGACGGAAGTTTTCTTCTGCGCCATTCTCCACGCGCAGATCCCGCCCCAGCTGAATCTGGAACTGATCGCGTGGGGTGACAAATTTCGTGGTAGTCAGGCGGATATTCGTGGTCTGAGTCGGGTCATCCTGCTTCACACCATCAACGGTGGTTTCGCCCCCCCAGGTCTGGCCGAATCCCAGCCCAAAGGAGAGCGTCTGATCGGGCATATACCGCCCCATAATCTGTGCGGCCCAGGCGTTATCCTGTTCAAGTCGTGATGAACCGGGGCCATAGTCACTGTTGTTCCCGTACCAGATGCCATCGCCCACCACGTCCAGCGCCCAGTGTTCTGTAAAGAACTTCACCCATGCGGCCTGCAGATCCACTTTCCAGCGGTTTTCGCCCAGATTCAGGGGATCGTTATGGTCGTAACTACCCGAGGGCACGTACAGATAAGGTGAAAAACCAAAGATGTCGCCACCGTCGCTGAGCCTGACCTTCAGAGGAACGGTCAGTATCAGGTCTCCTGTGCCGCTGACTGAGCCAAGCGAAGCAGCCTCCCCACCGCCTGAAATTCGCCCAAACGGCAAAAGGAACTGCGGGTCCAGCGTTGCCGATTCACTAATCTGTACGGTGTGCAGCAGACGCAGCATGCCGATATCAGAGGTCAGGTTGTAATCAGAGCTGACTTTGTTACCGCGCGAGTGGGCCGAGCCGGTTGATGCGTGCTGGTAGTAAAGCAGTCCTACGGTCGTGCCGTCAGGAAACTGGCTGTAATCACCGGGCGCTACTTCCACCGCGAAAGCAGGCAAAGACGCGAGCATGAGCGCTGGCGCGCTGAAACGTAATGCGTGCATAAAACCCCCCAGAGTGTTGACGTTGTTGATTATTTTTTCTCAGCGCTTCGCGTCACGCATCATCCCGGTTCCAGGATGGCAGTTGATGTATTCAAAGGTCTGAAAACGGGCGTCTGAAACGGAAACCTCATGGTAAAGCCGCAGCTTCTGCAGGCCGGTCACGACGCGGAAGAAGGTAGTGAAGATAAGCAGATGGGTGGGGTGGGATTCGGCCCAGCGCTCAAGCCGGTCCAGAGAGCGCCAGAAGCCAATATCGTAGGCAATATCCAGCAGGTTTCCGTTACGGTCGACGTTGCGCACAAAGCGGTTGCTGTAACAGCCGAGTGCATGACCCTCGTCACGCAGAAAATCCATCCCGGCCTGCAGCGGCGGCAGCATCTCATTGAAGTAAAGCTGGCGCTCCTGTTCATCGGCTTCAGCCCAGTCCTGACCGGAGCGAATAAGCGTAATGTTGTCGTGGCCCTGCACCACCACCCGACCTCCGGCTGCGGGATCGCCTGCCATGATGCGCAACTCGCCGTCAGGCTGCAGCCAGTCATTCTGTGAGGCCGGGATCCGGTCGCGCACCGATCCCCAGTAGCCGTGTTCCTGAATCTCACCGCTGAGGTTGTCCATAAGGGCCCCGACGCCCGGTAGGTCTTCTTTGAAGGCATACAGGGTTTCGAACTGCTCGGCGCGCGGTGCGATGATTTCCCGGAAATAGCCAAGCTCATCACTCAGACGTTCGTCTGATGACCACCAGTTTTCGATCTCTGGCAGGCGCAGCCAGCGGCAATAAGCTGACGGATCCCGCCAGTAGCCCACCACAATGAAGTTCCCGAATCCCTGGTTATCGACATGAAAGGTTATGTCATGGTGCTCCGGACCGTAATCCAGACTGAAGCTGTCGGCCATGTGCTGCATGGCTGATACCGCTTTCTGCCGATGCTCTTCATGAAACTGCACCCCCAGATAGGCCATGACGACCTGAGTCAGCTCTTTATCGGCCCGGCCGACAAACATCGGGAAAGGAGGTTCGTAATCATCATGAACCCGGCGGGACAGCGTGCGGGGGCATTTAAGGTGCTTGTCGATGGATGATTCCATAAAACTCTCCGGTATGTTTTTCAGTGATGAATATTCCCAACACCGATACTAAGGAGATTTTTTCTGTCTACCTGGCTGAGCAGGACAATCAGCTGGTTGTTGCGGACACGTCGGCGATTGCGTTACTGCGGATTAAATCTGAACAGAAAGGGTGCGGGTGTGCCCTGAATAAGTGCACCGGGGAAGCTGACACACTTCTGACAGCGTCGGTTCATGCCTGTAGTCTGGGGTGAAAGCATGGCGCGGAAATTGCTTACATTCAGGAACAATTATTCTTGATTCGCCTGTTTATGTGAGGTGTGCTGTGAACAATCACTCCGTACTCCAGGGAGAAATTCGGTATTCAACCGGAGAGGTTGCAGTCCATCAGCGCTTTGATTACTGGCATGACGTTATTCTTCGTCACTGTATTCCTTCAGATGGCAAGCCTCAGGCTGACGGCAGATTCAGTGGTGAACTCGCGGTGCGTGAAATAGGGCTGGTAGATGTGTGCACCCTTAGTTCAACCCTGCATCACTGGGAAAGAAAGGCACATCATCTGCGCTCGGGGCCGGAGGATGACCTGTGGCTGGGCTATATTCAGGGGGGGTATGGTCAGCTTGAACAGGGCGGTCGCAGGACCCGTCTGTCAGCAGGAGACCTGGTGCTTTATGATGCGGCTCAGACCTTTCGGTTCAGCATTGGCGGAAACCATAATCATCTTATTCGTATTCCACGACACCTTCTCAAAGGGCAGACTTCAGCCATGGAGCTGATGACCGCCACAATCCTTGATAAAAACCGCCCCGGTGTAACCCCACTCCGGGAAATCGTCTGTCTGGCCGCCAATAATTCCTTTCTGTCGGGTAACCCGGAAATGGCTGGGCGCTTTTCGCAGACAATACTGGACCTGCTGACGTTGAGTCTTGAACTTCAGAGCACAGACAAAGTCGCTTCTGAACGCGATTTGTACGCGAGAGTACGTAACTATATCAGTCGTAATCTGAAGAACCCTGAACTCAGTCTGGAAAGCATTGCGAAAGCACATCATGTGTCCGTCCGCACTGTAACGCGAGCTTTTGCCCGCCATCAGAAAACCCCGGCTGCTGTTATATGGCAGGAACGTCTGGTCGCCTGCAGAAACGCCCTTACTCAGGGCGTGGCACGGAGTGTTTCAGAGATAGCCCTTGACCACGGTTTCTCTGATTTGACCCATTTCAGTCATGCATTCCGTAAGGCTTTCGGAGTAACGCCCAGCTCGGTAATGAAGGAGAATTCATGCGTGATTAACATGGGCGGACTTTCAGGGCATGAAAAACTGGCTGAAGGCTAATGCACTGACCTGAAGTGTTACCGTGCGTCAATGCACCAAGCTTAGTTTTCTTCATACCTGCTAATGAATGGGCAGGTATAACACTATCTACTTCAGATACTTTCATAGACATTCAGCCTTACATCAAAAGCCAGTGCAGCTTTTCATCCCTGAACGTATCCTGATTTGTCCATCAAGCGAAGGAAAAATACTTCCCCTACGGTGCGTTTATTCACTGTTCATAGTGAAATATCTTGGCGTTAAACACAACTGCACACCCGTTCCCCGCCGCGCGCGGGACATTCAGTCCGCTCCGGCGGCGCGTACGGCTTGCGCGTCTGCCCTTGTTTGCTCCGCTGGTCGCCCGTCTGTGTGGAGGTCACGGCACCACTACCGATGCCCCTTCATACTCAGGAGACATTACTATGTCTCGATTTATGCACGGCGACAGCGTACAGGTTACCGCCGACACCCGACAGAAAGCCGCTCAGCGCCCTGCACCAGCTGAGCGAAACCTTTACGCAGCCGGGCGCCATTGTGCTGGATCCGTTCGCCGGCAGCGGTTCGACCTGCGTGGCCGCCGAGGAATGTGGGCGCCGCTGGATCGGTATTGAGCTGCTGAAGCAGTACCACGCCGCCGGCCTGCGACGCCTTTACGCCCGGCGCAGCGCGCGCGCCGCCTGACCATTACGGAGAAGAAAAACATGAGTACACAAACCCCTGAAAACGCGCTGGCCGACGACGTGGCAGACCTGGAAGAATCGCTGTATGAGTTTCATCTGCGGCTGCGCGACATGACAGCGCGCCACCTCTGGCACGGTGCCAGCCTGGAGCAGCGCATGACCGGCTTACTCATTGAGGGAATCGACAACGACCTGGTGGAACTCTACCGGCGCGCGGCGCAGATCCGGAAACACTATCGCTAGGGTGGTTAATAAATAACCAAAATACAAAAGCCCTGCCGGCGTACGGCAGGGCCAGTTTTATCCACAGGGTTCCGGCGCTGATATGCACGCCGGCTGTGGACAGGACTGAGAGGAAAAGGACGTTACTGCGCGCCGCTTTCATGCCGCCTGCGGCGGGGGAGGAAAAACGTGCGGTCTGTGGCCGGTGCCGTGACTTCACTTTAGCCCGGCCGCTGCGTGTTCAAGAGATCGCTTCGCTCGCCGTCCTCGCCCGTTCGCACTCGCTCCGGCGGGCTCACTCCCGTCGCGCCTCCGCTCATGCTTCGCGTCGCCGCCGTCCGTTATCCCGCCTCCCGCTCGCTTGCGCTGCGGCCTGCGGCGTCGCTCCTGAACACTCCGCTTTTCGCCGGGCTGTCATTCAGTCACGGCACAGGCCGGAACGGTTATCCACTCTGACTGCGGAGGTTTCTGATGAACACAGCACTGTACGCGCCCCAGCCGGCGCAAATCCTGGACGTTTACGTGAAAATGCGCTTTCTGCCGATGCTTTTTGCCGGCGATTTCATGCGCGCCGAACTCAATATATACCAG
This sequence comes from gamma proteobacterium symbiont of Lampromicra miyakona, assembly GCF_059730895.1. Classification (NCBI taxonomy): domain Bacteria; kingdom Pseudomonadati; phylum Pseudomonadota; class Gammaproteobacteria; species gamma proteobacterium symbiont of Lampromicra miyakona. Next base: position 79,546 of record NZ_AP035934.1, read on the forward strand.
TATGCCGATCGTTTTCTCAGCGACTATGACGGCGGCGTATGGGAGTTCGCGCAGCTGCCCGGCGGCGGCGGCTTTATGAAGCCGGAAGGGGAGGCGCGCTGGCACTTTTCAAATCCGGGCAATTACAGCGAGCTGGACGTAAGCGCGGAGGCGGCGGGGATCATCATCACCGCGCTGGTTCTCAATTACCGGAGCTGGATGTATGACCGCCACGATGAGGAAGAACTCTGTGCGCACTACTGCGAGCGCCACCGGCAGCTGATTAACTACGCGGGCGGCTTTGCCGCCCGCTGAGGATAAAAGACATGATGCACGGCACTGTAAAAGAGATCAGCACGCGCCTGACTGAGTTGTTTGATGAAGAAAACCCGCTTTCAGTATTGATCTGGAGGATGGATGACGTGATGAACGCAGCGGAGTGTATGGATATCACGGAAAGAGAGGCCGGCCGGGTACTGTCGTTTATTGCCGACGAAGGTGATCACCGCCGGTACGGTATCGGCCGGGAGGCGGTAAGGGACATGCTGAATAACCTGCGTGAAGAAGAACGGGAGGAAATGCGCGAAGTAAGCGTGCCTGCCGGCGCGCTGGCGGCGGTGCTGAGTGTGGCAGAAGATTTTATGCGGTTAAAAGATGCTCAGGCCGGGCCTGGTGCCGGTGCCCGTCACTGGCCGGTCGAAAACGAGGCAATGAAAACGGTTATGACAGTACTGGCCAGATAAACGTGACAGGCCATGAATGTGCTGAGCAGTGAGCGCAGCGGGGGGCAGAAAGGGGGGCCCGCGTCCGGCAGCGGACCCGGCTGAGCGCGCGTAAACCCCCCTGGCCGCCATTACTGGTCAGCTTGATATGAAATGACAGATAGATCTTTCACATGTGACTGATTTTAATCGATGAAATCAGTTCGCTGTCAGTCAACAGCAACAGCAACAGCAAAAGCAAAAGCAACAGCAAAAGCCGGGGCCACCTTCGGCTTCCCGGCAAGCCGGGTCGTCGAGCCCTATGTCGCTAAGCGGCAAAGCCGCCAAGCGCCACCGAACCCCTGCGGGTTTCGGCCGCGAGCGGTTTCGGGCTGATGTCCAGGGTCAACGGCTGCAGACGGCTGCGCCGTCGCGTTCACTGGCCATATAAAGCCGTGGCCGCTGAGGACCGGACCGGCAAAGCCGTCCGGGGTGTGTTCTTGCCGTTTTCGCGCGCGGCGGACCTGTTCCGGTCAGTCCAGGCGCGGAGGGCCGTTCGTAGCACCGCCGGTTCAGGCAGAAAGGGGTGAAGTGCACGCCGCCAAAAAGTTTTTGCCTGGTGCCGCAAAAACTTTTCGTCGTCGCCCCTTTATGCCCTCTCTTCGTCGTTGCTCCTTTGCCCTTCGCCGCGACTGGATCGACCGAAACATGACAACCCACCTGAGCAGGAAAAATGCCATGAACACACACAACGTCAACGTCAAAACCGCCACGCCAGAATCTCCCAAAACATGGGGGAACGGCCATGCGATGCACGTGGCAAACGTGCACTGAAACCGGCAATGACACACCGGAAACTGACTAAAGGAGCGACACGATGAAAGAACCGTATACCGCCGCCACGCTGGCGGCCACGCAGTCAGAAATCCCGGGCCTGACGCCGGGCCTGGCAGAAAGTCTGGCGACCCTGACGGAGCTGGGAAAGCACCGCCTCAGCGCCCGCGAGGAGCACGAGCACCTGCGGCTCACGCTACACGACATGGCGCAGCAGATTGCCGATACCGTGCAGGACAGCGCACTGCCGCTGTCCTCGTTTCGCGCGTGGATTGTGGCGAGCCATATCGTGCACGCGCAGTTCGGCAGCCGGGGCGAGGTGATCTGGGGGCGGGCGAGCGGCGCACTGGCGGCACGCCTGACGGATATCAGCCTCCGCATGGAGCCCGACGACACACAGACGTAAAAAAGGCAGGGTTGCCCCTGCCTTCTCAACGGTCGCCAGACGCAACTGGCGACCTCATCAAAACCCTGACTCAGGAGAGTTATATGAATTTTGACCCGCAAATCGTCGCACAGGCGCAGGCGTTTGTAAAAAGCTTTAACAGCGGTCGCGGCGTGCGCGTCCCGAAAATGACGTTCAGCAGCTGGCCGCACTTCATGCGCGCCGTGCGTCAGCAGCTGGAGGTACAGTCATGAGCGTACAAAACACACTGTCCCCGGACGCGGCGCAGCAAAAGGTGACGCAGGCCGACATCACGCGTGCGCTGGGCGATTTCTGCTTTATCCGCCTGGACAACGGCGACGAAGCCTTTTATTACAACGGATTCTGGCTCACCGGTGCGGATGGCGAGAGTAACGAACCGTCGGTGCTGGGGCTCGCACAGCGCACCGCCCGGGCGGGCAACAAGCATCTGCGCTGCGTCGAGCTGCCGGTGCCGGAGGACAAAGAGTGGTGCTGGGATGACGTGGTCATAGAACTGGCGCGCTGCGCCGTCACGCGCGAGCTGCGCGGCGAGCTGATTGTGACCGGCAGCGAAACCCGATACGGGAGGGGTATCCACATCGGCAACGATCCGCTGCTGAGCGGCATTAACAGCAACCTGTGGTTCCCGCTCAACCCGGCGGAGGACTGGTTTACGGGCATCGAGCGCGTGCTGATGATGAACGGCGTGGCGGAGAACGTGGTGCGCATTGAATCGCTGCGCGACTGCGCGGCGTACCATGACTGGAAGGTGGTCTATAACCGGAAGGTCACAGACTAGAACGAAAAAAGGCAGGGGAGGAGACCCCCCTGCCTGATTCCACCGCCCGCTACGGCAGTGCCGGGCGGTTTTACAGCTGACTTTGGGGGAACTTCCGGTGTTCCCGATGAAAACTATAGCACTGGCCATCTTTAAGTGGCAAAACACCTGCAGAACATTTTAATTTCAATGCTGCCTGACCGCGCAGCGCGCGAGGAGACGATGATGAGTTTTTTGATGCTGGGTTCCCTGCTGAGCCTGGGTTATGCGCTGGCCTTCCGGTTCGTGGTGCCGGGCGATATAAGCCAGACATGCTGGTGCGGCTACGCGATGTGCTTCGTGCTGGCGCGCCTGCTGGCCTCAAAGCACCCACAGCCCGCAGGTGACTGGGCAGTGATTAAACTCCTTGCGCTGACCGTTCCGGTGGGCGGCGTGTTTCTATGCGTGTGGGGCGCAATGAACCTGCTGGCTGACCCGGCGGCGGGCGGACCGGCAGGCGCTGACATGCTGTACTCTGCATCCCACGGGCTGCTGCTGCCGCTTTTGGCCATGATAATGGGTGCGGCCATCGTGGCGGTTTCGCTGTACCGCTTCAGGACGCGCGCGCAGGGATAAACCCCGCGGCTATGCCGGTAAAAACCCTGTGCTGACGCACCGGCTTTCTTCCGTCGCGTGCGCTTACTCATGTGAGACAGACGTCGATCTGTCCTGCTCTCTTTGCTCCTGCTGCTGTGCTTCTGCCATTTTCCTCCTGAAATAATACATACCCGCACGTCACGGGCCATGGCCCCCTTCGGCTCCCCGGCAAGCCGGGTCGTCGAGCCCTACTCCGCTAACCGGCAGAGCCGGCAAGCTCCGCCGGACCGCGAGGGACCGCGTTCCGGGCCTGCGGCTAGGGTCTGATGGCTGAGGTCAACCCCTGCAGCGGGCTCGCGCCCGCGCGTTCACTGGCCACGAAAAGCCGTGGCCGCTAAGGCCCGGACCGGCAAAGCCGTCCGGGGTGCATTCCTGCTCATCCCACCCCCGTCTGCGCATGTTACGGCCAGTCCGTTGCGGAGGGCTGGTCGTAGCACCGCCGGTTCGTGCAGAAAGGGGTGAAGTGCACGCCGCCAAAAACTTTTTGCCAGATGCCGCAAAAACTTTTCGTCGTCGCCCCTTTATGCCCTCTCTTCGTCGTTGCTCCTTTGCCCTTCGCCGCAACGAACTCACCGAAACATGGTTTCAGCAACCGACAACAGGAGAACCAGCATGAACACACAGAACGTCAAAACCGCCGCTGCCGAATCTACCGAAACATGGGTGAAGGGACAGGAAAGCATCGACCTGAGCCCGGCTCAGTTTGTGGACCTGTACCGCTGGATCCGTGCGAACGGGGAGTTTACCGGCGTGGCAGGCGTACACAGTGCCGTACTGGCCGGATTGGTGCTGATTGAGGAGCCCACCCTGGAGCCGGAAGCCCTGAAGATTTATGTCCACAAAGGCTATCCCGCAGCCGTCCAGGAATACGACACCGGATTTGTGGTCGTCCGGGAGTATTACGCCGCCGCTGCGGCCGGGAACTGATCCCGGTCAGAAAACAGATTTATTTCAACCTCTTTCTCAATATAAGGAATTTGATTATGGTCCGTTTTGCTACCCGCTACGCTGCCCCGACCTCCGTACGTAAAAATCACCCGCTGAGCAATGACGAATTAATGCGCGTCGTGCCGAGCGCATTTTCCGAAGAGAAACATGACTCGCGCTCAGACCGTTATACCTATATTCCGACCGTTACACTGCTGGATAAACTGCGCGAGGAAGGCTTTCAGCCTTATTTTGCGAGCCAGTCCCGCGTGCGCGACCCGGAGCGCCGCGACTTTACCAAACACATGATCCGCCTGCGCCGGGGAAATAATAACGGCGGCGGGGAAGTGCCGGAAATTGTATTACTGAACAGCCACGACGGCTCCAGCAGTTATAAAATGATCCCCGGTATTTTCCGGCAGGTGTGCAGCAACGGCCTGGTATGCTGGAAATCATTCGGTGAAATCAGCGTGCCGCATAAAGGCGATATCGTGTCGCAGGTTATTGAGGGGGCTTATGAAGTACTGGGCGTATTCGACAAGGTCGAAAATAACATCGACATCATGAAAGGAATTCAGGTTAACAATGAAGAACGCCGCCTGCTGGGTCAGCTGGCGCTGGAATATAAGTATGATGGAAAAGAGCCGCCGGTAACAGCCGAGCGGATTATTCAGCCGCGCGCATGGTATGACAAAGGCACCGACTTATGGACCGCGTTTAATATCGTGCAGGAAAACCTGATCAAGGGCGGCGTCACCGGCAGAACGGCGAAGGGAAAAAGAACCACCACGCGCCCGGTAACGGGTATTGATGGCGATATTAAGCTGAATCAGGCGCTGTGGAAAATGGCGGAAGAGTTCGCAAAACTCAAATCATAATGTTTAACCCCGGTTGCCGGGGTTATTTTGATGCGGTGCTGACGTCCGCGCTGAGAAAGGTCTCCGGTGCGGGCGTTGTTTTATTCTGTTGTGACATGGCGGCGTAAACTTCATCGCGGGCGATCAGCACGCGGTAAATACTTTTTATGATGGCCGCATATTCACGTCGCTGTTTTATCAGCTTCGGACTTGGGCCGGTGTTATACATCCCGACGCTGTCCCAGTTCCTGCCGTACTGCCTGAAGTTGCGCGCCTCGATCCACGCGCCGGTGTAAATGCAGATGCACGGATCCTTAAGTAACCTTTCCCGCGTAATATCAAACTTTTTCAGCTGATTAAAGTGAGAGCTGTTAATCTGCATATTACAGACGTCGTGCGTTCCGCCGCTGCTTTTCGTGTTCAGGGCGTTATTACGCATGCGCGACTCCTGTATTGAATGTGCCATCAGCAGGCGCGGATCAATGCCGAAATCCTTACCAGCTTTGGTGAAACACATTTCCGGCGCGGCCTGCACGCTGAATACAGCGGCAAGCCCGAAAGCTGCAAACCATTTCATTCTTATTGTCTCACGTACATGCGCATAAAGCGCCAGGCGGGTTCGTGTGAAAAATACGCGCTCAGATCGTCTGATGCAAGATAATTCGTTACAGACGCGCACGGCGCGCTGACGGGCTGGTGATGAACATCGTCAGGGATATAGAGAATTCAGGAAGATAGCGTTATTTAACAAGCCGCTCTTGAGATATATAATTCCATCACACCCCTCGCAAGATTTTATCTTGCTGTTTTTGTGTTTTAATTCATTGTGTTATGAGGCCTTATTGATTATTTGCAAGGTGTATGTGCCTGTTTTGTCGTAGGAAACGACGACACAATGGTGTCGTAAGCTACGATAGTGTATCGTCGGTTCCTACTACCTGTTGTCGTAGGTTCCTGCGATACAGTATCGTAGGAATGTAGATGTGATTTTTAATCAGTGTATTGTATGTCGTACAGTGTCACACTCTACGACATGATGGTGTCGGTAACGACTACCTGTATAAATCAGAATTCCAGAGCAAAGTGTACACTCAGTGCTGGTATCGTCTGATTGTGCAGTTAAACCGGCCACAGCACGAAACGCTAAAGAAAATATGACGGTGGTTAATTAAGCCACTCAGGAGAAAAGATAATGGGCAGAATGGGCATTTACGTCAAAGATAAAATTGAGAAGGAAATCAGGGATATTTATCTTCTGGACATTCAGAACGGGGCCAGCCCGGCCGAAGTCAGCCTGTCATCAACGTGCAATGAATTATTACGGCTTGGTCTGATTATGCATAAAGCCAAAAACAAAGAGGACACCTTCAATCAGAAAGAATTTAACCGCGAACTCATCAGAAAAGTCAGCGGCAGCAAAGAAGGCATTATGATATTACTGACCATGATGACAGAACTGTATGTTAACGCAACAGGAGGAGGCGGAACCGAGCGCATAGACACGCTGCTGAGCCAGTACCTGGCCGAAATTGACAGCTCTGAAAGCGATGCCGATAACCGGCATTTTGTCCGGCATGAAGAGAGCGGTCATGCTGACGCCTGACATCGTTATGAGTAACAGTCTTAAAATTTATTAATAAACGGTAAGGGTCAGGGATAAGTATTAAATAGTTTAAGTTTTCCCTCAGAATGGCTGATGAGCCTGGCGGGGGTGAGAAAAAAGAAATGTATACTTATCCCCCTGCGCGCTCTCCGGATATCCCGTTTTAATCCGGGTGGCAGTCAGCACCCGGCATGGCATACAGAGAGCGCCTGAAGAATGGGTGAAATTACCTGCCACGGAATCTAGGTTGTATGTTTCAGATGTGGCCAGGATGTGAACTCCATTTGTTAATGATGCAGGGGATGGCATCATTCAGTTACCTTCATTCAGACGAATGATAAATGCCCGGCATATGTTTATCATCAGTGAGAATTAAGCAGCTTCATAAATGCGCTGATAAATAATGGCGCTGAATTCCTTTTAACTGGCCTGAACCACTGGCCGGGTGCCGTCTGTTTTAATGAAGCGGCTGGCGGCACCCTTCCGGTTGGTAAGAAGTGAAAATAATTAAGAGGTTTTAAATTTAAAATATTTTCATTTATGGTTGTTATAACTCGCCGGTTTTTTTCCGTTACGCCCCTGCCTCTTTTCCCGCTATCGGATTCTCCGCCACCACGACTTTTTCCAGAATGAACTCGTCAAATAAAATAGCCAGTTCGCGCAGCCGTCTCACCTCCTCATTCTCCGGCAGCTGCTGCTCCGTCAGGTAATTAAATGAGTCCAGCAGGCGCACCTGTATTTCCATGTTCACGCTGCGGCGGTTAAACCGCGCGCTGATTTCCATGTCCCGGCGCAGATTCTCCGGAAAGCTGCTGCTGAAGGCCTTGCTTTTTCCCGGAGTGAACGTTTTTTTATCTGTATTTTTGTCTTCATCATCCCTGCATTTCTCCCGGATAATATCCAGACAGGACTGAATAAACTCATCGAACATCCTGGCCAGCGCAACCAGCCGCTGTCCCTCGTCGGTTTTAATCACGTGACGCCGCGGAGAAAACTGCATCGACGTAATTAACCGGCTGATGATTTCGTCGTTGGTGGTATACCGACGGACGCGTGCCGCCACGCGTAATTCCATCAGCAGGTTCTCCGGTAACCATAGTTTCCTGTACTGCATTTCCCCGCGGGCATATTTCCGTGGTCGTCCGCGACCGTCGGCCATCTTTTCTTTTACTTTCATGCGTTATCACCTCCCTACGAGGCTCACCCTGGACAGGCAGCAAGCGTACGCCACGCCCTTTCAGGAATAATCCTAAAAAGGAGCCTGGGAGACTGTAAAAGTGTGATGCGCGTCACAGATTTTTTTTTTTTGAGAAAATGTACACTTACGGCGCGTTACATCCGTTTACGCAAGCTGACATTCCTTTAACTCAAATCAAGGACTACTCACCATGAAATCCCATGCCTTAACCCCCCTGAATAAAGGGGAGGTGGCGGTAGCATTGCCTGAGGGGTCCCCCTCGGCGCGCGGCTCTGTTATCGGCCATTTTACCGCCCGCTTTATGCCTGCCCTCCGCGCGCTTAACGCCGCGCAGAAGTCCGGCCCTGCTTTTCGCTTCACCCTGCTGCTGTGGGCTCTGATGCTGGTCGCCACCGCCTTCCCGCACCTGGCTCACGCCACCGACCTGCTGAAAACGCAGCAGCAGGACGCCAGCGACACCTTCGGCCTGCAGAGCTCGGTGATGCGCTGGATATACTTTGCGGAAATCATCATCTCGGTGGTGGGCTTCATTAAAACCCGCAACCCGCTGGTCTTCGTCGGCCTCATCATCGTTCTGCTGGTGACCCGCGCGTTCTACGGCATGATTGGGTGAGCCATGGAGGACAGGCAGTCGCAGCGGTACCGGTTCCCGGAAACCCTCAACCAGCAGAAGCGCTGGATGGGCTTGCCGCCGGAGGAGTTCATTGTGCTTTTCGGCTGCGGGCTGCTGGGATTCTGGATTGACATGTTCGTCATCATGCTCCTCGCCGGGGGGGCGCTCTGGCTTCTCATCCGCCACCTCAAGAAGGGGCAGGGGTCCTGGTGGCTTCTTAACCTGCTCTACTGGTACCTGCCCACCACGCTTTTCCGCACGCAGCTCCGTCGCGTACCGGATTCCGGTAACCGCCACTGGATGCAGTAGTTTCCCGGCCGCCCCGCGGGGCGGCATTTTTCCCCGTTTACGGGAGGAGCCATGAAGCTTCAGATAAAAGAGACGCGCCATCGCATGGTGGTTTACACCCTGACGGGGCTGGTTGCGCTCGTTTTCATCCTCGCTATCGGGACCGGCGTGGCCGCCGCGATGGCCTGGCACTTTGCACACACGCAGAAGACCCTCACCGTGCCGATGGCCTTCGACCAGCCGTTTGTCTCCGACGTTAATGGCGGTGACGCCCGGCTGAACGGCATGCTGGTCCGCTCGCTGGTTAACCTGCGCCTCAACGTGACACCCGAGACGGTTGACCGGCAGCACGCGCTGCTGCTGAGCTGGACGTCTCCCGCCGCGCGCTCAGAAATGAAGAAGGTGCTGGCCACCGAGGCCGCCTACGTGAAGAAAAACGGCATCGCCAGCGTGTACAGCATCGAGGACGAGGCCACCGACCCCGCAACCGGTGACGTCACCGTCGGCGGCACACTTCACGCCAGCACCACCAACGGCAGCGTCCGCATTGACCTGCCGGACGCCAGGCAGGCCTGGCGACTCCGCCTGCACTATACAGACGGGCTTATCCGCCTTGAGGCCTTTCCTGAGGTGTCCTGGCCCGCCATCTTCAACGCCGATAACGCCGGAAACACACCATGAAAATACCCCTTCTTTCCCTTATCGTGGCGCTGACCGCCGGTGCCGGAGTGGCCCTGCCGGCCGCCGCTGCGGTGCCCGGCCCGGCCGGCACCGCGTTTGAGAACAACGCGCACCTGAAGGCGCAGATGAGCAACACCAGCCCCAACAAAATCATCATTGACGGCGAGCTCATCACCGCCGTGACCGGTCCTGACAACGCCTACACGAAGGCCACCACCGCCGACGGCGCGCTGCTGATCACGCCGCTGACCGGGCAGGACTTCACCCTGTTCCTGGAAACCGCCGGGGGCGTCGGCGTATCGATAGACGTCTCGCCCAGACCCGGCAACGGCCGCACGCTGCACCTCATTCCGGCGGACGTGCCGCTCAGGCCCAACCCGGACGCGAAGGCGTGGGAGGAAAGCCAGCCCTTCCAGAAAATGCTGGTGAGCGTTGCCCGCAGCGTGGTGAACGGCGACGTGCCGGAGAACTACACCGAGGTGAAAGCTTCGCGCGGTCCGGCGTATAACCCACCTGCGGGCGTGCAGCTTACGCCGGAGCGCCAGCTGGCCGGCTCGCACCTGCGGGTGGTGCGCTACCGCATGAAAAACGCCGGCTACGTGACACGGGCGCTCAGCGAAAAGCAGTTCTGGCAGACGGGCGTGCGGGCGGTGATGCTGTCAACCCGCACCCTGTATGCAAACGGTGAAGGCTTCGTGTGGGTGATTTTCTCCACTGACGCGGAGGGCGGGTCATGAGCAACATCAATACCGCCACGCGCCGCCGCCAGTGGATGATTGCCGGCGTGGCCGCCGGGGTTATGCTCGCGCTGGGCGGCGGCATCTGGGCGTATTCACAGCACTTGGCCGCCCTGAAGAACCCACCCCCGGCGAAGGCGGCCGACCTCACCGGCACGGGGCTCGTGAACAGCCGCTTTACCGGCGCGGTGTCCGAGTCGGTGCTGGCGCAGCAGCAGAATAAAACAGCAACGCTGGAGAAGGACCTGTCCACGCTGTCCGCCACGGTCAGCGCACAGAACGACGCGCTGAGCCGCAAGCTGGAGCAGATTGGCACGGCGCTGGACAAGCTGCAGAGCCAGGCGGAAAAGCCGCCGGCGCAGACCCCGTCATCCGGCCAGGGCACTCCCCCGGCCAGCGGTCCGGTTTCCGGCGGGCCGTCCGGGCCGGCGCAGTGGAGCATCAGCAATCCCGGCGGCGGACCGGCTGCCGGACAGGGCGCACAGTTCTATCCCGCGCAGGGGCAGTCGCGGGGGCAGGGCTTCTACCCCGGTGCCGGCACGGTGCGTCCGGGCGGCCTGAGCCGCGACACCTTTACCTACGCGTCTCTCACCGACAAAAAGACGAAGCTGCCCTGGATACCCTCCGGCTCCTTCTCCGAGGCGGTAATGATTGAGGGCGCCGACGCCAACGCCAGCGTGACCGGTCAGCAGAATACCTCCGCGGTCGTTATCACGCTCATTGGTGATGTCTCAATGCCAAACGGTAAGACGTACAGCATGGACCAGTGCCGCGTTACCGGGGAAATGTACGGCGACATTTCCAGCGAGCGTGGGGAGGTCCGCACCAAAAACATCAGCTGCATCCTGAAAAACGGCAAGCACATCGACATGCCGTTTAAAGGGCATGTTGCCTACCAGGGTAAAGAAGGCATTCGCGGCAAGCCGGTGATGCGTAACGGCGTCATCATCGCCAACGCCTGGGGCGCCGGAATGATGTCGGGCTTCGGTGAGGGCATCAAGTCCGCCGCCACGCCGACGGTAGGGCTCGGTGCAAGTGCCTCGGTCGGTGCCGGTGACATTTTTAAACAGGGGTTCGGCGGCGGTGCCAGCAAGGCGGCGGACACGCTGAGTCAGTACTGGATTAAACGTGCCGAGCAGTATCACCCGGTAATTGATATCGGTGCCGGCAACGCCGTGACCGTGGTGTTCCAGGATGGCTTCCGCCTGGAGACCATAGAAGACGCCGAGGCTGAAAAAGCACAGAAAGAGGCACCGCAGCCGGTGGTGCAGCAGACCGCAGCGAACCAGCCGGTCAGCACCGGCGGCAGCAACAGCGCGCCGGTGTTAAACCCCGATGAAGTTCTACGTCAGGCCAGCCAGCTGCGCCTCGGCGACACCATTCCCCAGTGAAGGAGCGTCCGGATGAAACAGTGGTACGTACTGAAAACGAAGTTCGCGCAGGAAAAGAAGGCAGAAGCGCACCTCACCAACCAGCGCGTGGAAAGCTGGCTGCCGCTGTATCACGACAGAAGGCTGAGCGGCGGCCGCGTCAGCGCCAGGCTGGAGCCGCTTTTTCCGGGTTACATTTTTGCCCGCTTCGACCCGGAGGAAATCCACACCACCACCATCAGGGCGACCCGTGGCGTGGCGACGATTGTGAGCTTTGGCAGCCGCCTCGCCATTATGGGCGACGCCGATATGGCCGTGCTGCAGCGTGGCGCGCCCGCGGCGGACTCCGGTGAGCCAGCGCTGGCGCACGGTGACGCCCTGGTGATTGAGAGCGGCGTGTTCGAAGGGCTGTCGGCTATATGGCATGAGCCGCAGGGGGCGAAGCGGGCGATGATGCTTATCAGCCTGATGGGCCGACTGGTTGAGCTTGACCTGCGACGGGTGCGTGCGGAAGGGATTAAGTTCAGGCGGGTGGCTGCCGCCGGGCAGGAGGCAGCATGAGCGTTACCTCCGCCACCGAAAAGTCGCGCCGCCGGCAGCTGGGAGATATACGGGGCATGGTGGCCAGCCGGGAGCACGGCCATTTGCCTTATGCCGGCACGCTGGCTGTCTGCATGGTGACATTGCTGGTACTGGCTGTGCTCTGGCGCGAATACACTCACGGGCGAGTCTGGGCCGGCTGGCTGATGGTGCTGCCCGCCGTTGTTGTGGCTGCCGCCGTTGTCATGCGGCTGCGGGAGCCGCTTAACTGGCAGGATCTGATTGCCGGAAGGCTGGCGGTCTATCCATACCGGGACGTCAGGGCCTGGCGTGAACTGCAGCAGGTGGTGGTTGAGGCAGGATTTATTTCGGTCCCCATGCTTGCCTGCTGGCTTGATAAAGAGATGCAGACCTTCACGACGCCCGCCCGGCGGCGGACCTTTGCTTTCACCGGGCGTGAACGGGATGAGCGCGGGGAATCTGACTGCAGGAGCCATCATGAATAAACGCACCCGCCGGGAGCAGCGTATCCGGCTCTGCGCGCTGCAGCTCCGCTACCGTAAAGCGTGGAAGACGCAGGCCAGCAGCTGCCAGCTCGCGGCGCTGCTCACCGAAATCGAGGTGATTCAGCACCGTCTGACCGCAGACAGTACTCAGACGGAGGCTGTATGCAGCTGAGCTTCCAGCGGCTGGCCATCGCGAGTGCCGCCAGCGCCTGTCTGGCCAGTGCGGCGCTGCTGCTCCACCTTTCCGGCTTGGTTCTTTAACCTTATATCTTAATCTGAGGTGCCTATGGATCCTGATAAAACAGTCACCCCGCCGGAAGCGCTGCTCATCCGCGTGACGCATCCCGCCGGCAATATGGTGTTCCGGCTTGAAAGACTTAATACCCGACCGGTTCCGGATGCGGCAATTCGCCCGCTGGCAGAGAATTCCGGGCACGTACCCGCACTCACGGACGTCACGATTGAGCGGCTGGCGGCGTACATTGCTGACGTCATCCGCCAGGTTTCACCGGGCACACCGCGCGCAGATGTCTGGGCGCGCATAAAAGCACCGGTAAAAAACGTACCCGCTGCCAGCAGCCATCGCGCTATGAGCGAGGATGCGCTTAAGGACCTTCAGATGGTGCAAACCTTTATGAAAAAGAAGCATACAGACTGAATCGCGAATTTTTGTGCCTTCACCAGGGCAACCCGCACTATCCGATTAACCCGCACCACTCACCTTTAATACCGCTGCGGCCCGGCCGCCACTGAGGATATCACCATGCAAAAACTCTTTGCGTGCGCACTGCTGTGCGCTGCGCTGACCGGCTGCGCCGGCATGAACTCTGACTTTGACTGCAACAAAACCGCCACCGACCAGTGCCTGTCGATGTCTGATGCCAGCAAACTGGCATCAAAAGGCAAAAGCCTCGACGACCTGACCGCGCAGAAGGAGGCCGGCCCAAAGCCTGCCGCTGAGGCGCTGGCGACGCCCGGCAACGTGAAGCCCGCCGTTAATCCTTACCGCCCCGTGAGCGTGGCGACGCTGACTCCCCGTCCTGTCTCCGGGCAGGCGCTGAGCGCAGACAGTCTCCGGGCATCCACGGTGCCGGTTCACGCAGCAACACCGGTGGTGCCGGGTGATTACAGCGGACCGGGACAGGTAGACGCCCGCCGCATTCCTGACGCGACGCAGCGCCTGTGGATCGCGCCGTGGGTTGACGAGCAGGACAGTTTCCATCAGCCCGCCGTGGTGGAGTTCGTGAAGCAGAAATCACGCTGGGACGAAGATTTCCGGGTTATCAGCGAGGGGGAGTAATGAAAAAACGCTTTTCTTTCCGTTCCGCGCATGAGCAGCGGGCATCTGCATCCTCTGCGGCCGCGCTGCATCACCGGGTCTGGCCCGGTATCAGTCTGCTGCAGGCGGATGTTTCATGCGGTCGTCATTTCATTATCAGCGGCACCACCGGCGCGGGCAAAAGCTTCCTGCTACAGGACGTGATGAACACCGTGCTGCGCACACCATTCGCAGGAGGTCAGCATGCTCAGTAACGTTCTCGAACACCTTGCCGGCATCTTCAGCAGCAGCCGGGACGAGGGCGGTACGAAAGACGCTGCCGCCCTGCTGCGCCAGAGCTTCAGCTATCCGTCCCTGAGCGGCCTGCTGCCCTGGCGCGCCTATGACGAGACCCGGGAGCTCTACGTGAACAGCCGGTCCGTTGGCTTTATTCTGGAGGTGGCGCCCCTGACCGGTGCCAATCAGCAGGTGGTGCAGGCGCTGGACGACCTGCTCCGCAAGAAGCTGCCGCGCAAAACCCCGGTGACCGTGCTGATGGTGGCCAGCAAGTGCGTGGGCGAGATGCTGGACAAGGGACTCAGCCGCGACATGTGGCAGGGCAGCATGGCGCCCCGCCTGAACGCCATCACCAAAGCCTACTGGGAGCGGGCGGCGCTGATGGGGCTGACCAATAAAAACGAGTACCCCCTCTATCTGCGCAACTACCGCGTGTTTCTGGTTTACGGGCAGGCGGGACGGGGCGGGATACGCGCAATGGACGAGGCGGTGCAGCTGCGTGAAACCGTGCGCGTGTCGCTGCTGGCCGCAAAGATGGACTCCCTGCGCGTCGGACCGGAAGCCTTTCTTTCGGTGGTGCGTGAACAGCTGAACTATCGCCAGGGGCAGGTGGTTTCCAGCAGCCGTCACTGGAATGGCGATCAGGAACTGCACCGCCAGTGCGTGGATCCCAGCACGGAGCTCGAGGTCCATCCGGGCTACCTGCGGCTCACCACGGCGCGTCAGCGCGAAGACCGGACGCTTGGTGAGGAAGGGGACTCTGACGTCACCAGCACGCGCATTGTGAGCCTGCAGATGACCAAAACGCCGCTCCAGTTCGCGCTCTGGCAGGCGTCCGACAACCTGCAGAACATGCGCTTCCCCGATCTCGGCATTCCCTGTCCGTTTATCCTGAGCTGGACGGTTTGCGTGGAGGATCAGGTGAAAAGCCAGAACGCCGCGTTCAGCAAAGAGCAGGATCTGGGCAAGAAGGCCGGCACCTCTTACGCGAAGCTGTTTCCGGGCACGGAGCGCGCTTACCAGGAGTGGCGGGGGCTGCGCCAGGAGCTGGCGAACAACGAAATTGCCATGTGCGACATGTCGCTGAATCTGACCCTCTTTACGCCCGACAGCGCGAGTGCACAGCAGAAGTGCGAGGACGCGGCCATCAACGTGTTCCGCAAGAACGAACTGGAAATGTCGGCGCCCCGCTATCAGCAGCTGCGCAACTGGCTCACCACGCTGCCGTTCCTGATGCAGGAGGGGCTGTGGGACGACATGCGGCACATGGGGGCGACCCTGCGCTGCAAGAGCTTTAACGCGGTGAACCTGATGCCGGTAGTGGCCGAGCGTCAGATGTCTCCCTTCGGCAGCCCGCTGCCCACCTACCGGGGGCAACTGGCTTTTTTTGATATGTTCAGCAAAAAAAACGGCACCACCAACGCCAACATTGCGGTGACAGGTACCACCGGGGCGGGGAAAAGCTTCCTGATACAGGAGACGCTGCGGCAGGCGCTCAACTCCGGCGGCTTCGGCTGGGTTATCGACATGGGGCGCAGCTATGAAAACTTCTGCCGGCAGGCGGGGGGCGTCTATCTGGACGGCGCCACGCTGCGCTTTAATCCGTTTGCCAATGTCACCAGCATCAAGCGCTCCGCGGAGCGCATCAAGGGGCTGCTCGCCGTGCTGGCCAGTCCGGCAGAGGCGCTGGATAAAATCAGCGAGGCCATCCTGCAGAAGGGCGTGGTCGCGGCTTACGAGGCGAAGCAGAATAAGGCGCGCATTGACGACGTGGTGGGCTACCTGAAGTCGGATGAGGTAATGAAAGAGTACGGCCGGCAGCCCACCATCATGAACCGTATCGATGAGCTGGTGCTGCTGCTGGATCAGTGGTGCACCTGGGGCACCAACGGCGAGTACTTCAACTCGGACAACCCGACGCTCGATGGGGAAACGCGCTTCACGGTGCTGGAGCTGCTGAGCCTGGAGGACAGTCCCCACCTGCTTTCTGCGGTGCTGTACTCGCTGATACTGGCGATTCAGGAAAAAATGTTCCACTCGTCGCGCAAGCTGAAAAAAGTGGCCATCATCGACGAGGCCTGGCGCCTGTTCAGCGGCCAGAACCCGCACGCCGCGCGCTTTATCGAAACCGGCTACCGCACGGTGCGTCGTCACAAAGGTGCCTTCATTACTATTACGCAGAGTATCAGCGACTTTACCGGACTCCCTGACAAACCCGCGCCGTCAGCGGCCGCAGCCGCCTGGAATAACAGCGGCATCAAGGTAACGCTGCTGCAGGATACGAAGGCGTTCAAAACCTATCTGGCCGCAAATAAAGACCAGTTCAGCGAGATGGAAACCGAAATCGTCCAGGGCTTCCAGCCGGCCGGCGACACGGGCTTCAGCTCCGTCATGATTTCCACCATGAAGGGCAGCTCCTTCCACCGGCTGTTTGTCGACCCGGTCACCCGGGCCATGTTCAGCACCGAACCGGATGAGTTCCAGTACATGAGCGACGCGCAGGCGGCGGGCGCGACCAGCGAGGAGGCGGCGTACCTGCTGGCCAGTGAACCGTGGAAGTTCGGCCCTGAAATGGCCGAACTGGAAGCCTGGGCCGGTCTGAGAACCGCATAACGAGGAATCAGTCATGCAGGAAGAAAAACAGCCTTTATCCGCTGCAGAAAGTGAAACGCCGGACGCACAGTCAGTGCGTGAGGGTGTAACCGTTAAGCGTGCCTCCGGTCTGCTGCGCCGCCGGAGTGTCCGGCTGGCTGCGTTTGCCGCGCTGGTCATCGCGCTCAGCGCCGGCGTCAGCGCGCTGGTTGCGCAGGCCGTACAGCCCGACTACGTGGTGTTTGACATGAAAGGCACCATCGACACCTTCCGCCAGCAGACCGCGCAGTCTGCGCTGGATAAGGAGAGGCTGGCGGCGCTCACGAAGCGCTTCGGCTCTGCGCTGGACGCGAGCCTGTCGGACTGGCAGGCCGCGCACGGCGGCGTCATCCTGGTGAAGGGCGCGGTGGTGGCCGGCGTCACCGACATTACGCCGGCGATTCAGGCCGATATCGCCCGCCAGATGCAGGCGACGCCATGAAGCGGCTCACCACAGCGGTTGCTCTGCTCGCCACAGCGGTTATCTGGTCCGCGCAGGCGAAAGAGCTCGGCACCATCGGCCACCTGTTTCCCATTGCCGAGCCCGACCTGCTGGCCTTTATCGGCCAGCGCCTGCAGGGCATGAAAGACAGCGGTGAGCTGGACCGGCTGCAGCGCGAGGCCGAGGCGCGGGTGAAGGCCCACGCCGTCAGGCCCGCGCCGGTGGCCGGCCTGACGCCGGCGAAAACGGACAGGGCATTCCTGTATGACCCGACCTTCACGGTGCGGGAAACCATCCGGGACATGCGCGGCAACGTCATCGCCCGGGCAGGAGACAGGGTCAACCCGCTGGATAAGGTCGCCTTCAGCGAGACGCTGTATTTCATCGACGGCGACAACCCGCAGCAGGTGGCGTGGCTGAAGCCGCAGCTCGCCGGGCAGCAGAATTATAAGGTCATTCTGGTCAATGGTAACGTGCACGACAGCAGCATCGCGCTGGATGAGCCGGTGTACTTCGACCAGTACGGCACGTTAACAACAAAATTCGGCTTTGAGCACACGCCGGTGCGCATCACGCGCGAGGACAGAATGCTTAAGGTGGAGGAGGTGGCGCTGAAATGAGTCACAACGCACGGGGGCAGACGGCCCCGAAGAAGTTAAAGCGTCATGTCGCACAGGTGCGCCTCGATGACGACGACAAATCCGGGCTGCGCCGCATGACTGCCGAGTTCCCGCTGTACTCGGAGTCGATGATTATGCGCGCGGCGCTGCAGACGCTGCTGGCATGCAGCGGAGAGGTCCGGTCGGCCATCGTGCTGGCCTCGCTCACGGACAAAGATGTAGGCGAGGTCATGCGTCAGCACGGCATGACGGTGCTGACGGGGGTGCCTTATGCAGAATGAACTGCTGCCGCGACTGGTTAATGACTGGAAATCTTCTGAGGCTCCCGTCATGCAGCAGAATGCAGCGCCAGCCGTGCAGCCGGTCTGGAGCGCGCCCGCGCCGGAGCCCGCGTGTCGCGCGGAAATTTCGCTTTCGCCGGCGAGTATTCGTGCACTCGGTGACCTGACGGATCATCTGCCCGCGGCCGGTTTATTCCTTATGCTGCTGGTGCTGTCCGTTGTGATGGTTCGTGTGAGCAGGGTGTTCCCTGCAAAGCAGGCGGATCGGACTGATGCATTCAGCGTTCGCCACGGAACGTCAGTGCCCGCGCCGGCGCCGTTCGGCAGTCCGGCGATGGCTGCACGTGCACTTGCGCATGAGGAAACCGCGTACTGGCAGCAACTGCTGGCTGCTTTCGCGGCCGCCATTGAGCCGGAAGGCTACACCTTCGGCACCGATGCACGGGCAAAAGTGGCGTTACCGCACGACACGCGGGCACGAGCGGGTGCGGCAATTGTGAAAGCGCGCTCGCGACACATTACGCCGCTAGGCAGTGAAGCGGCGCTGGAAGATTTGCAGCTGCAGGCGGCGGAGGACGGTTACGCCGGCAGCTGGGCGGACTGGTGCCAGCGGGGCGCAGAGGCGGCCGGCTGGTATCTCATCAGGTGTGAAGTACGCTAATCAGCGTGATGCTGAAATTTCCTCCCCGCGCAGCGCAGGCTGTTCGTTCCTCGCCTGCGCTGCGGTACGCCTCAGCCTGCCCCCCGCAGGCAGGCCTGATTAACGTCTGACCCCCGGCAGCCCGGCTGCCGCAACCACGGAATTTCCTCTTATGACACACCCCGCTGAAATATCGGCTCAGCCTGTCGTGCGCGATCGCTGGGGCGGCTGGACGCATCCTGCTTTTTTCCTGCCGGCAGGCGGCAATGAGTATCCGCAGCCTGATGAATTTGAAGCCTGGCTTGATGAACACAATCTGCAGTCGGCGACGACCTGGATGGAAAACGACGTGCCTGAATGGATGATGGATGTTTTCCGGAAAACCGGTAACTGCAGCCAGTGGCAGCCTTCCGGCCCCCCGGGCACGGGCTGGTTTACCGGCAGCATCCACGATACGGATGAAGGCCCGGTGTGCGTCTGGCTGCGGCGAAAGGCGGAGGCACGGGACGCATGAAGCGCTTTTTCCTCATACTGTGCCTGCTGACAGCGGGCATTATGGCAAAGCCGGTGATGGCGGCAACCAGCAACGCCGGCGACGGCCGCTGGGTGAATCCCATCAGCGACGTGTGCTGGAAGTGCCTGTTCCCCATGACGCTCGGCAGCATTCAGCTGGCATCCGGCGCGCATCCTGATACACCCAATCCCGCCTCGCCCATCCAGCTGTGCCCGTACGGCATTTTTTACCGGCTGGGGCTGGCCATCGGCTTCTGGGAGCCGCTGGCCATGACGGACGTCACGCGCGAGCCCGGCGTCATGGTGAACATGGGGGGCTTTAAAATCGACCTCGGACGCACCGGCACCGGACGCGGCGGGCAGAGCGACGCGCCGACACCCGGAAGCTTCTATCACGTGCACTGGTACAAGTATCCGCTGATTTTCTGGCTGAACATTATTACCAGCGCAGGCTGCATGCAGACCGGTGATATGGACATTGCCTACCTGTCTGAAGTGGACCCGCTCTGGAACGACAGCACGCTTGCCATGATCCTGAATCCGGAAGTGGCGCTCTTCAGTAACCTGCTGGCGCAGGGCGCCTGCGCGGCTGACTCAATCGCTTCTACCGCGGGCATGCCGCTGGACCCGCTGTTCTGGTGCGCCGGCGCACAGGGCTCGATGTATCCGTTCACGGGCTATACCAGCAACGAGTTTTCTCCGCTGGAGGCTTCGCTGCTGGTCAGCGAACGCATGGCGTTCAAGCTGCATCGCGAGGGCCTGGTCATGGAGACGGTCGGGGCGGACGTGGCGGTGTGCTACGAATATCCATCCCCGATCATCCCCAAGTCCCGATGGCGGTATCAGATGGTGAACATGTACCCCGAACCTTCGGACTGCCATCCGTTCGGCACGACCACGCAGCTGTGGGGCAGCACGCACAACACGCCCGCATCAAAGAAAAACTTCGGCTACCTGATGTGGCGAAAGCGCAACTGCGTTTACCTGTAAGGAATCAGCATGAATATTACACTGACTACGGTGCTGGCCCTCGGCGCTGCGCTGCTCTGCGCGACCACGCAGGCGGCTGAGCAGCCCACCATTTCCGGCAGCGACATGACTTATATGAAACAGCAGCAGCGCGAGCTGGAGCTGTTTAAAAGTCAGCTGCAGGGCATGAACATCACCCTGCCGGACGCGCAACAGGGGCGGGTTGCGCAGATGCAGAATGAGATAGCTGCCGGACAGGCGGATCAGAACAGCGCTACCCGGCAGACCCCGCGCGCGGTGTATTTCGTGAGCCTGGGCATTCCGGAAGAGGGGCTGCTGCCGATGCTCTCTGATGCACGCCGCTTCGGCATTCCGGCTACCCTGCGCGGACTGCTGAACAACGACTTCCGCCAGACCGCAGAGAAGATGTTTGAACTGTCCAGGAAGGACAGGCAGGCGGGCGTGCAGATTGACCCGACCCTGTTTCAGCAGTACGGCATTAAAGCGGTGCCTGCACTGGTTGTGACCTGCGGTGGCAAATTTGATGTGCTGTACGGCAGCCTGCCGGTGCAGCAGGCTCTGGAGGAGGTCAGGCAGCGCGGTGACTGTTCAGCCACGGCGGCGCAGCTGCTACAGAGTGCGGAGGGCGCGCAATGAAGCGCCTGCTACTCATCCTGCTGCTGTTCTCAGTCACCGGGGCCCGTGCTGACGACGTCAGCGATGCTTATAACGCCGGTGCGGGGTATGCCGGCTCGAACAAAGGTCAGGGAACATCGGCAGCAAATGGCACAGACCCGGCGTCCGTTATTCCGGGCTACACATCAAGCCCCTCGCAAAGCGGCTACTACGGCGGGGTGCAGGGCGGAGATGGTGGCATCAGCGATAAGGGCCAGACCGAACTCAGCCAGAACGAGGCCGGGCAGGCAATATCCGACTCGTCCACGAAGAACCCGGCGGTAACCATCGACCCGAACGCCGACTTTATCCGGAACGGCAAAAACGCCGAGGCGAACAGCGGCTCCATCGTGGACGGCACGAACCAGCAGTGCACCACCAAAGTGGTGTCAAAGTCGGTATTTGAGAACTACAGCTGCGACCGGGACGTGGCACAGGTGCAGACGTGTGCACGGACCGGCAGCATTCAGGTCACAGGATCAAAGGAGTATTACAACACTGAACTGGTACTTGATTCCCACAATTCAACAGCAGTAATCCTGGATGATTACTGGGTACGTTTTGACTTTACCGTGCCGGATGACGGGGTAGTCAGCACTGGTACATGGGATTTCCGCTATCCCAGAAGTCCAAATTATCACGGTTCGGATGGCAATCGTATTTGGTACACGATGAAAGCCTTCGACCTCACGGTTGATCATATCCAGCTAAATAATGGCGGGCAGGCCGCGATCACACCGCAGCGCGTAACAAAAGGCCAGACAGTCTCATTATACATTCACTACCACACGGACGGTCACTACAGTGAAGGGCGTGACGGAATCATTAAGAACGCCCGGGATGGCACGTTTGTCATGAAAATGACCTTTCCCTTAACTGCCGAACGTGACACGACCAGCTCACAGGTTGTCTGGAGTGAGTCCTGCGGCTTCGATAAATCAAAGGCTACCGGCACGGCAGGTACGGTGTGTACCGACCCGGGCGGGAGCCGGACGGTAAATCAGAACGGTAAAGACTACACGCAGAGCGCCTCCTGCTGGCAGTACTCGGACGCCTATATCGTGCCGGTCAGCTCAACCGGCAACTGCAGCACGCTGATGGCCAACAAAAACTGCACGGTCTCAGCCCGCAGCTGTACTCAGAAAGAAGGCGGCACCTGCCTGCACGAGCAGGACACTTACCAGTGCCAGACCACCTACAGCTCAGAAGGGCTGCTGTGCGGCGGTCAGTACTTCTGCCGTACCGGTGACTGCAGCGGAACCGACGGCGCCGGCGACAGCGGCTTTGATACCGCGGTGGCGAAGCTTGCCGGCCTGGCCTCGGCCGGCGATGACGTCAAAGCCGATCAGGTAAACGTGAAGGCGTTCACCGGTCAGGCGCTTTACTGCCGCAAGGCAATGGCCGGCTTTTCCAACTGCTGCGTCGACACCGGCTGGGGCAACAGCGCCGGGCTTGCCAACTGCAACAGCGATGAGATGGCCATCGGCAAGGCGAAAGCCAAAAAGGTCACTGTGCTGGTTGGTGAGGCCTGCAACCGGGCGGTGCTCGGCGTATGCGTGCAGAAGAAGCAGGCATACTGCGTATTCGGCGGCAAGCTTGCCCGTATCATTCAGGAGCAGGGGCGCCGCGACCAGCTGCACGTGAGCTTCGGCAGCGGTGACTCCCCCAACTGCCGCGGCATCACGGTGCCCGAGCTGCAGGCCATCAACTTCGACCTGATTAACTTCCAGGACTTCTACAGCGACCTCATGGCCAACCAGAAAATTCCTGACTCCGCCACGATGGTGAAGCAGGCGAAAGATCGCATCGCCGCGCAGGTGCAGGCGCAGACCGGAGGAAAAAAATGAAGCAGATAGTGCTTGCCTGCCTGCTGATGGCGGGCGCCTGTCAGGCTCTCGCGGACGATGCACCGTCAGCTGATGCGGTCGTGACGCCGGCAGAGCCGTTTACCGGCTGGCACTGGTACAACGAGCCGAAGAAAAAAACCGATCCCCCTGCACCGAAGCCTAAGCCCGCGCCGCAGGTGCCGGACTTCAGCCGGCTGTCACCCAGCGAGCAGGCTGACGTGCTGAAAGGCTACACGAAGGAGGCGCTGAACAACGCCATCCTGCACCCGTCTGCGGAGAATACGGCCACCTTCCTGCGCTGGCAGAAGTTCTGGACCGACCGGGCCTCGATGTTCAGCCAGTCGTTCGCGGTGGCGCAGCTTGACCATCCGGATCTCGACTACAACCTGGAACACCCGCACTACAACAGCACCGCGCCGCTGCAGCAGGCGCGCGATCAGGCCGAGCAGACGCAGGCCATCAGCGAACTCGCCGGGCAGTACGGCCTGTTCTACTTCTACCGGGGCGGGGACCCGATAGACGCGCAGATGGCAGGCGTGGTGGCGGACTTTGCCCGCATGCGCCACGTCTCGCTGATACCGGTGAGCGTGGACGGCACGGTGTCGCCGCAGGTGCCTGACAGCCGTCAGGACGCGGGACAAAGCGCGCGCATGGGCATTACCCACTTCCCGGCGCTGTTCTTGGTTGACCCGAAGTCAAAAAGCTACCGCCCGCTCGCCTACGGTTTTATGACGCAGGACGACCTGGCGAAGCGCTTTCTTAACGTGGCCACCGGCTTTAAACCTAACTTCTGAGGAGTTCCTGATGCTGACGCTATCACCCGTCTGGCACGGGCGGCTGCGCGCTGCCCGTGGCCTGACGAACCTGCTGATGCAGACGCTGGTTATCCACCCGGCGCTGCTGTTCTTCCTGCTGTTTCTGCTGTCCGCACACAACACCGGCGGTGCCGGACAAATGCTCCTGAGCGAGGCCGAAAATCTGGTGCGAGACGCGCCGGCGGGGCAGGTATGGGGCTGTGTATCGCCGGCCACGCCCGTGATGTCGTTTCCGCCCGCCTCCCTTACCGCACTTCGTGACGGCACCCCCGTTCCGGATGCGTTAAAAACTGCGCCACCGCCCGTGAAGTGCGTGAAAACGGCGGTCAGCCGCGAGGCGTGGGCTGCTGAGGCCGGCAGCACGCTGCTGTTCCTCTACAGGACCGCAGTGATGCTTTCCGTCATATCGGGGCTGGCAGTGTGGCACTTCCGCCGCCGGGCAAAAGGAGAAACTGTATGAACCGACTGCCTCTGATTATCACGCTGTTTATGGCGGGCATTATCTTCAACTGCCTGCGCCAGCTGCTGACGTACTCCGAGAGCCTGACGTACGACGTGCTGATCGTCGTGTCGGCGGCGTGTTTTGTCCTTGTGGCTCTGGGGATTATCACCGGGATCATCGCGCACCGCCGCGCGCCGGGAGGCCATCATGAAGCTTAAGGTTCTGCTGGCGGCAGCGCTGCTGCTGCCGGCGCTTGCGCAGGCGTCCGTGGCCGATGAGATCGCCGCGCTGGAGCAGGCAAAGGGGCAGCAGGGGGCACAGCTGCCTGACTTCGGGCTGCCCGGCAGCCAGGCTGCCCGACGCGCACCGGTGAAGCCGCCGAATCTGATGACGCTGACCGACGGCCGGCGCGTGAACCTCAACGACTACGCCGTGGTGGTGTTCATGCAGCGCGGCTGCCAGTACAGCGCGAAGTTTGATCCAAAACTGAAGGCGTGGGCGGATGAAACCGGCATAAAAGTGTATCCGTACACGCTTGACGGGTACGGCGATACATCCTTCCCGGTGGCGCTCATTCCGCGCAAGGCCGGGCCGGACGAGCCCATCGCCGGCGAGATCCTGACGTTCTTCGGCAACGGTCTGCCCATTGCGACGCCGACCACCTTTATGGTCAACGTGAACACCAACATGGCTTATCCGCTTTATCAGGGCGATACCGACATGGGCACGGTAAGCCAGCGCCTCGCGCAGATGATAGAGGCCGACATTGACCACCTGCCGCCCGACACGCTGGGGCCGGTACCGAGCAGTGCTTCGCTGACCCCGCAGTAACTCACGCGGCCCCGCCGCATACGGAAAAAATCATGACGGAACACCCTTTTACGCTCTCGCGAACCGAGACGGCGCTGCTGCTCGTCTGCGCCTCAATGCTGGCGGCGGCCGGGATTTACGCCTGGCTTGCCTGCGACCTAGCCCGCCTGCCCGCCGGTGTCGCTTACGGCACCGATGCGCTGCTGCTGAGCGGGCTGCAGCTCTACCCGCTGCTGTTTCTGTTTGCCCTTGCCGGCGGCTTTGGCTGCGGCGCGCTGGTCAGCATTACGCTGCGCCGGCACGGATTCATGACTGACCGGAGTTTTCAATGAAGAAGAGAGACCATTCACAGGCGGGGTCAGCATCATGAACCTGCGAAAAATACTCATCAGTACCCTGACGGCGCTGACCATCAGCAGCCCGGCGCTGGCCGATGTGCAGGGCGACCTCAACGGCTACTTTGGCAGTCTCGGCTTTGACGGCAACGTCTCAAAAGCGCAGGCGTGGCAGGGGCAGGCCGCGGGCTACTTCACCGGCGGTTCGGTTTATCTGCGTAACCCCGTCAAACAGGTGCAGCTCATCTCGATGCAGGTGCCCTCGCTGAACGCGGGCTGCGGCGGCATCGATGCCTACCTCGGGGCGTTTTCCTTTATCAACGGCGCCGAGGTGCAGCGGTTCGTGAAGCAGATTATGAGTAACGCCGCCGGCTACGCCTTTGACCTCGCGCTGCAGACGATGGTGCCGGAGCTCAAGCAGGCCAAAGATTTCCTGCAGAAGCTGGCCTCGGACGTGAACTCCATGAACATGAGCTCCTGTCAGGCAGCGCAGGGCATCATCGGCGGCCTCTGGCCGGTTTCGCAGGTGTCCAATCAGAAAATCTGCCAGGACATTGCCGGCGAGAGCAACATTTTCTCTGACTGGGCGGCGTCCCGTCAGGGCTGCACGGTGGGCGGGCAGGGTGACAGCGTCACCAGTCGCGCCCCGGATAAAGATAAAGACCAGGTGCTGAAAAACAAAAACCTCATCTGGGACGCGCTGGGCCGCAATCACCTGTTCGACGGCAACCGTCAGCTGAAGGAGCTGGTGATGAGCGTGGTGGGCTCCATCATTTTCAACAAGGACGGGCAGGTTACCATCCTGACCCCGCTGGTTGATAACCGCGACATCATCACCGTGCTGATGCGCGGCGGCACCGCGAAGATTTACGGCTGCGACGAGCAGGATCTCTGCCTCGGTCCGACCGTTACCAGCGTGACGGTCAGCAGCGACGTGGCGCTGGTCACCCAGGTGCGCAACCTGATGATTTCCATCGACAGCAAGCTCAGTGCTGATACCGGCCTGTCGGACAGGGAAAAGGGCTTCATTAACACCACCTCGGTGCCGGTGCTCAAGTATCTGACCAACTCCCGCAGCATGGGCATGAGCCCGACCTACCTGATTCAGGTCGCGGACTTCATCGCGCAGGACATGATGATCCAGTATCTGCAGGAGCTGGTGAAGCAGGCGAGCCAGTCGCTGGCGGGTAAAAACTTCCCGGAGCAGGCCGCCGGCGAGCTGCGTAACAACGTGATGACCGCAACCTCGCTGCTGGCGCAGATGAAGCTGCAGTCGACCGCCGACCAGAATGCGCTGGACGGCATCGATCGCAACATGCAGTACCTGCAGCAGCAGGTATCGACCATTATCTCAACGTCCTATCAGGGCAACTATCAGTGGGGGACCGGCAATGACTGATTTTACGGTGCCGGACAAGATCGCAGCGTTCTGGCAGGGCAATTCTCAGCGGGGTATCCGTCATGACTGAAGTCTGGACCATTTACGGCGGTGACATGTGGCGGCAGGTGTTCAACGGCGTCGTCACCGTCATCGGCGCCGGCACCTTTACCACCCTGCTGCGCATCGTCGGCCTGTTTGGCGTGCTGGGCGTGGTGGTGTCGTTTGTGAAAACCCGCAACCCGATGGTGTTTCTGTACTGGCTGGCGGTATTCATGTTCATCACCTCCGCGCTGCTGGTACCGAAACGCAGCGTGCAGATCCACGACATCACCGACCCGGCGGCGGTGTACGAGGTGGACAACGTGCCGGCGGGGCTGGCCATGATTGCGGGCCTGTCTACCGGAGCGGGTTTCGGGGTGGCGCAGCTTTATGACTACACCTTTGCCCGCCCGGACTCGCTGACCTACACGAAGTCGGGCATGCTGTTCGGCTCGCAGGTGGTGGCGCAGACCACGGACTTCCGCTCGCAGAACCCGCAGCTGGCGCAGATGCTGACCGACTACGTCGAGAACTGCGTGGTGGGCGACATCCTGCTCAACAACAAGTACACCGTGTCGCAACTGCTCAACAGTACCGATCCGCTGACGCTGATAACCGACAATCCGAGCCCGCTGCGCGGCCTGTATCAGGACACCGGCGGCGGCCGGCAGTTTATTACCTGCCAGCAGGCGGCGGCGGTCATCAAAAACCTTATCGGGGCGGACGTGCGCATCGGCGGCGCCACCTGGCATAAGCTTGCCACGCGCGTGTTCGGCAGCCGGGTGAGCGCCGACAGCCTGCTCGGCAACGCGATGGACGAGAGCTACAACTTCTTTTACGCGGGCGGGCTCAGCGCCTCGCAGATTATGCGCAACAACATCACCAACGCGGCCATCCGCGACGGCTGGAAGGGGTTTGCGGCGAGGTCGTCGGATACCGCGAACCTGGTGAACCTGGCCACGGAGTCCAGCCTGACCAAGCAGCGCCTGAGCTGGGCCTCGTTCGGTACCATCATGGGCCGTATGCTGCCGATGTTCCAGTCGCTGCTGATGCTGATACTGATTGCGCTGTTCCCGATGGTGATCGCGCTGGCGCTGGTGAATCACACGATTTTCGGCCTGAACACGCTGAAGATCTACGCGGGCGGCTTCCTGTACTTCCAGATGTGGCCGGTGATGTACGCCATCCTCAACTCGCTGGCCAACTTCTACCTGCAGACCAAAACCGGGACGACGGCGCTGGTGCTGTCTAACCAGGACCAGGTGGCGCTGCAGCACTCCGATGCGGCCAACATCGCGGGCTACCTGAGCGCCTCTATCCCGGTGCTGTCGTTCTATCTGACCAAAGGGGCCGGGGCCATCGCCTCGCAGGTGGCGGGCAGCGTCATCAGTTCGGCGGCGTTTACCACCGGCGGGCAGGCGTCCACCACGGCGGACGGCAACTGGTCGTTTAACAACATGTCGATGGATAACGTCAGCGCCAACAAGTTTGACACCAACATGCTCCGCCGTTCGGGGTCGCAGAGCGTCCAGACCGGCAACAATGCGATGATGACGCAGACGGCGGACGGCCACACGGTGGTGGATACCAGCCAGGCGATATCCAACCTGCCGGTGAGCATGCGGCTGAGCTCGCTGGCCAGCAGCGGGTTTTCCGAGCAGGCGCGGCAGGCGGAGCAGCAGGCGCAGAGCTCGCTCGATGGCTACAACCACAGCGTGACCAGCGGCTTCCAGCAGCTGAACCAGCTGACGCAGCAGAGCGGCAACAGCGACAGCGTGACCCAGGGCAGCGACAACAGCGTGGCCACGAACATTTCAAAGGGCACAAGCCAGATGCAGTCTGCGGTGGAGGGGTATGCGAAAGCCAACCATATCTCCCAGCAGGAAGCTTACAGTCAGTTGTCGAATGCAGCTGTAGACAGGTCTGCAAATATTGGAATGAGTGGTAAGTTTGACTCCAGTAAAACGCTCTGGGGTAAAGCTGGTGAATGGGCTTTAGGGGTCAGTGGCGAAGTCCATGGCGGCATAGAAGGTAAGGGCAGCTTAAGCGAGCAGCATGGTGTACAGGGCTCACATTCAGCCGGCACAGACCTTCGTCAGGATAAGAACAGCCAGTATGTGCGTGATTTCCGTCAGGGTGTGGACATGGTGACGTCGACCCGCCTGAGCGAGTCGGGCAGCCACACGGACAACCAGTCGAACTCGCTGGCACAGCAGTTTGCGGCGACGCTCAACGACGCAAAGAGTCAGTACCATCAGTATATGGAGAGCAGCACCCGCAGCCAGGAGTTCAGCCGTATGGCCACGCTGTCGCAGACGCAGAGCGCGAGCCTGGACGCCAACTACAACCAGGAGTTCGTGGACTGGACCACCGCGAAGTACGGCAGCGACGCGCAGAACATCCTGACCAACGTCCGGAGCGCGCAGGGTGCGGCCACCGAGTTTATGCACGAGCGG
Source organism: gamma proteobacterium symbiont of Lampromicra miyakona (assembly GCF_059730895.1). Lineage (NCBI taxonomy): Bacteria > Pseudomonadati > Pseudomonadota > Gammaproteobacteria > gamma proteobacterium symbiont of Lampromicra miyakona. The sequence continues at coordinate 108,651 of NZ_AP035934.1, forward strand.
CTTGAGCCGGAAATCATGCGGAATTATGCAACACGCAGTGACCAGGTGAACAGTGAGCCGCTGCAGCCAGCGCAGTCGCTGGATGGGTCGGGTACCAGTGCGACACTGGCGGCGGGGGAACACTCGGACAACGGCCATAACGTACTGGCGGGTGAATCGCAGGCACCGCACAGCGGAATCCGCCGGGCAACGGCTGCGGACGTACATGACCGGGAACGTCACCTCAGTGTTCCGGTAGACGTCCCGTCTCAGACCATGACCGATAATTTCCACAGTGGGTCGCAACGCGTAAATGAAGAGGCCTCGGGGACCGGCATTCAGAGTAATGTGGCAGACAGGGTCGCAGCACAAAGATCTGGCCTGATGGAAACTGTCAGGGAAAATGACGGTAAAATCGCCGAAAATAAAACCACTGTTCAGACGTCCAGTGATATACTGAAAGGAGAACATGATAAGGGGCAGGGGCAGTTTGCCAGGGGCTTTGTAACGGAGCAGGGCAAGCAGAAACTATGGACGCACACGCCTGAGAATAAAGAGTTTGAGGAAAAGCTGCAGGAACTCCGCAGACGAACCGGCAACTAATAAAGGAATTTAACGATGGCTACCATGACGCGCATTGACATCAGTAATGACGTGAACATGCTGATGCAGAATCTGGAAGACAAAAACCGTCCACTTGTTTCGCCTGCTGCTGCATTAAAACTCAGTATGACATGGCCAGTCGCCTGTGTGATGGGGTATGTACTGGCACTGCTTTGGATGGCATACAGCTTTACTCCTGAGCAAGATCTATTTGGGAATAACGTCCATTTTTCTGACAAAATGCAGTTTGAAATGTTTGCCACGGGTATAACGGTATTGAGTGCACTTGGCGTTGGGGCTTCTCTATATAACTCAGCATTGGTATATCTCTCATTTGATGAGAATACACGTAATAATTCTTTCATAATTAACCGCATTAGAAAGTTGACGGGCCTTATGGGGCTTGGAGCAGTTATTGTAAACTGGGGAGTGGCTTTAGTGGGGGCCGTGATTGAGCCTAAAGTGATCGGCATTAGCACATTAGTTTTCTTATTATCAATTCTCGTTATACAGATGGTAATCAGTGCTGAACTGACCCGCTATGGTATTGCTGGTGCAATGAGTAAATTCGCCAGACTCATCAAAAAGATTTAAGTTCTCTCGGCTCCTGCCGATATCCCTTCCGGCATTCTGACGGAAGGGTTTCTCTCTAAATCCCTGTATAAAACAGCGTGCCCCGGGGCGCGCCTGTCCCGTTTTTTCCATTTAACAAGGATACGTCTATGAAATACCGTAACGCCTTCGTGGCGGCGATTGCCGCTGCCTCCCTGATGCTTTCCGGTTGTGGTGCCATGAGCACCGCCATCAAAAAACGCAACCTCGACGTCAAAACCCAGATGAGTCAGACCGTCTGGCTTGAGCCGTCCAGCCAGAAGACTGTTTACCTGCAGGTTCGCAACACCTCCGACAAGGACATGAGCGATCTGGAGCCGATGCTGGCGCAGGATCTGCGCGCGAAAGGCTATACCGTGACGTCAAACCCTGACGCTGCGTACTACTGGATTCAGGCCAACGTTCTGAAGGCCGAGAAGATGGATCTGCGTCAGGCACAGGGTTTCCTGTCCTCCGGTTACGAAGGAGGCGTAATGGGCGCGGCGCTGGGCAGCGGGATCACCGCCTACAACAGTTCTTCCGGTGGTGCTATCCTCGGCGTCGGCCTGGCGGCCGGGCTCGCGGGTATGGCTGCAGACGCACTGGTAGAGGATATTAATTACACGATGGTGACCGATCTGCAGATTTCTGAACGCAGCAAAACAGCCGTCACCACGGACAACGTCGCGGCGCTGCGTCAGGGCACTTCCGGCATCAAGCTGCAGACCAGCAGCGAAGAGGGGAACCGCATGAAATACCAGACCCGCGTGGTGTCGAACGCGAACAAGGTCAACCTGAAGTTTGAAGAGGCGAAGCCGGTGCTGGAAGCGCAGCTGGCGAAGTCCGTTGCCGGTATCATGTAATTCATCCAGCTGACAGGTGCGGGAGGCGCCATGCGCAGAAAAATTGAACGACTGGCGTCTTCATTGCCCGTCTTCCTGAACCTGATGCTGACAGGCGCCATCATTACCCTGCTGCTCGTGAACGTAACGGACAGCTGGCTCCCCTGGCGTTTTGTGGACTGGCTCCGGCTGCTGGATGCCGCGCCGGGTGGGGCGGGAACGGGAGCGTTCTGCCTGTTCATGCTGGCGGCGATGTTGCTTTATATCATCAGTATGGGGGCGTGCGGGCTGATCCTGGCCGCCGTGCTGCTGACGGCCATAAAGCACATCCTGAAGCTTGCAGATCGCTGAATTACCTGGTATTGGTAAACAACCGGTGAGAACCGGCGGCACGCGCCTTAAGGAGAAATGAGAACACTCTCCTGACAACGGGGCGCCTGCCGCCCCCCGTCTGTGCCCCTCGGGCAGCGGACACCGGGACAGCACCACCACCACCACCACGGGTGCTGTCCTCCTCCCTCACGGGATCCCCTTTTACGCTTTCCCCCTGATGCACGGGGTGGCGGGAGCGTGGCTCTGATTTCCCTGACGTATTACTACTGCGCTTCGCGCGCGTCGGGAATAGCGTTGTAACGGCTGTATTTAACCCCTGTTCTTAACTTCCTGAAGGAAAACCCCATGCTCACATTCAACGGTGCGGCACGCACCCTTATTGTCTGGACTACCCTGTTTTTTGCTTGGAGCGCCCTCGTGCTGTGGCAGTTCGGGCCTGACATCGTCAGAACCCTCATGACACACAGCCAGCTCTACGCGTATGACCTTGCCACCCGCATGATGCAGGGCGATATGATGCCGCCGGGCGTTATTACTGCGCTGCTGGTTTTACTGGTGCTGACGGCCGGCAGCGTGCTGTCTGCCCTGACGCTTGCCTGCTGGAACCTGCTGTTCCTTGCCTGCGGTCTCCCCCTGATGGCTGGTCACTGGCTGCAGCGCCGCACGGGACATAACCGCACGCCCGCACTGCGCACCCTGAAATAATCTCCGGGGCCCGCACGGCCCCTCAGCCATTTTCTCCCCCTGCAACAGCCTGCCCGATTTCCCCGGGCGGGCTGCGCCTGCGCGCTTTCCGGAGTCTTCCATGAGTTTTACCCCTAAAAACCTCACCCGGGGTGGCCAGATGACGGCCTACCGCCTGCGCATGTTTACGCAGGTCAACGGCTGGATCAGCGGCTGGATACTGCTTTTCTACCTTCTGGTTACGGGTGCCGCGTTCTGGCTGGTCACGCCGGAGGATGCGCTACGCAACGGCTTCTGGTACGGGTGCGCCAGCCTGTTCAGCGGTTTTGTGCCTCTGATGAATCCGTCCGGGGCGGCGACCTGGGACGTGACCTGGCACTGTGGTACTGGCGCCCGGCTGTGTACGGCGAAACTGACGCTGGCGCAGCTGCTGACTGACCCGTGGATGCAGCAGCAGGGGGCCATCGTCCTTCAGAGCCTGCGGGTCTGTGCCGCCGCCTGCGGCGCGGCCTTCGCCGTTCTGCTGTGCGTGGTCTACTGGTACGTGGGGCGCATTGGCAGAAAGGAGAGCGAGGACGAGTTTATCTCGGGTATGACGCTCACCGATAAGCCGAAGGAGGTAAACCGGCTGCTGAAAAAGGCTGGCGAGAAGTCCGATCTGCAGATTGGCGGTCTGAACATGGTGAAGAACGCCGAGGTCATGAACTTTCTGATCCACGGCACCATCGGCGTCGGCAAGTCCACGCTCATCCGCTGGCTGCTGGACTATATCCGCCGGCGCGGCGACCGCGCGATCATATACGACTCCGGCGGCACCTTTATCGAGACGCACTACGACGAGCGGCTGGACAAAATCCTGAACGCGCACGACAGCCGCTGTGAAAACTGGGTGCTGTGGCGCGAGGCGCGCGACGTGGTGGACTACGAGAACATGACGGCGGCGCTGATGCCGGTGGAGGGCGACTCCGACCCGTTCTGGGTGTCGTCGTCGCGCACCATCTTCAGCGACACGGCCATGCAGTTTGCCTCACGCCCCGATCGCAGCATCGAGACGTTCCTGAAGACCTGCCTCTCGATTGATCTGAAAAGCCTGCGCGAGTTTCTCAAAAACACCCCGTCGGCCAACCTGGTCGAGGAAAAAATCGAGAAAACCGCCATCTCCATCCGCTCGGTGCTGACCAACTACGCCAAGTCGCTGCGCTACCTGCAGGGGCTGGATAAAGAGGGCAAACCGGAGTTCAGCATCCGCGAGTGGATGACCGACGCGCAGTATGACAGCAGTTGGCTGTTTATCTCCACCACAGCCCGCCACCGCAAGGCAGTGCGCCCGCTGATATCCATGTGGCTGTCGCTGGCCACCCTGCTGCTGCAGAGCATGGGGGAGAACAGCGACCGGCGCGTGTGGTTCGTCGGCGATGAGATTGCCAGCCTGCAGAAGATACCGGAGTTCAACGAAACGCTGGCCGAAGCGCGCAAGTTCGGCGGCTGCTTCGTGCTGGGCATCCAGAACATCCCGCAGCTGGTGCACATCTACGGCCGCGAGATGGCCAAAGCCATCCTGGACCTGCTCAACACCCGCGCCTACGGCCGCTCGCCGAGCGCCGAGGTGGCCAAAATGGTGGAAGAGGAGCTGGGACATCAGCGCCGGCGCGAGGCGCGCGAACAGAACAGCTACGGTCTCGACCAGATTCGGGACGGTATCTCCATCAGCAAGGACAAGGTCAACGAGCCCATCGTGGACTACGACCAGATTATGAAGATGCCCAACCTGCGCTTTTACGTGCGCCTGCCGGGCGAATATCCGGTGGTGAAGCTGAGCCTGAAGTACCGCAAACAGAAGAAATATCATCCGGCGCTGATGGAGCGCGACTTCCGTGACCGGCTGAGTCCCGAGCTCGAGCGCATCATCGAAAGCAACGAGCGCAGCGCCCGGGCGGCGGACATTTCGTTCCCGACCGGAGAGGAGTGGCTGGAAGGGGAGGACCGCGCTTCCGCGCCCGCACCGGTTAAACCTGCGGCTGCCTCGCCGTCCGCCGCGCCGGCAAAAGCTGACGTCCCCGTGACGACGCCGGAGCCGGCTACCGTGAGAGAGGTGAAGCCGTCTGTCGCACCGGGCCAGCCTGCTGTTCCCGCTACGCCTGCCCCCGACATAAGCGCATCGTCAGGGCCTTCTAACGTGCGACCGTTCCCGCGCCGCGAAGTAGTTCCGCGCGTCACTACGGTTCCGGCTGAATCATCCACACCTGCCATTGTCCCGGAGGGCGGTACCGTCACAGCACCGTCGGAAATCATCAGGGTTGTTTCCACGCCGGCACCGGCCAGGAAAGAGGCGGGTTCGCCGCTTTCTCCACTGGAGAGGATGAGAAGGCTCCAGAACAGCACATCAGGTAATGCAGAAACCGACAGCGAAGCCCCCGGACTGCACATGCAGATGGAAAAAGACGACGGGGGCCGGCTGACCGTGCGGCACATCAGCCCGCGTAAAACCGAACAGCAACGTGAGGAGGAGCGCGCCGCACAGCACGGCGACGCCAACGAGCGTATGGCCGACGACGAAAAAAACATCCTGCGACACCGCGACGACTACGCGGCGTACCAGGAGATGAGTGACAGCCTGGACCCGGGAGGATATGAACGATGATGACCGTTGCTCCGGTGGCCTCTGCCGCCGACGCTGCCGGCTACTACAGCAGCAAGGATAACTATTACTTTCTGGACGACATGCCCACCCAGTGGCTGGGGGAGGGCACGCGCGAGCTGGGGCTGGAAGGCCCGGTTGATCTCGATACTTTCACCGGAATTCTGCACGGCAGCCTCCCCAACGGTGTGGTACTGGGTAAGGACGTTCAGGGTGCACACGTGCACCGCCCCGGTCATGACTTTACCTTCTCGGCACCCAAGAGCGTCTCAATGCTGATCCTCGCCGGCGGCGATAAACGCCTGCTGGAGGCGCACCACGATGCGGTGAAAGAAACGCTGGCCATCATGGAACAGATGGTGAGCGCGCGCGACACGAAGGACGGCGTCACGCGCATCACGCCAACCGGAAAAATGGTCGCTGCGCTGTTCACGCACGACACTTCGCGTAACCTCGACCCGCAGATCCATACTCACGCAGTGGTGGCCAACGTGACGGAGCTGGACGGGAAGTGGAAAGCGCTGGCTACCGATGCGATCCACGGCGCCGGCTTCATCGAAACGGTGTACCGCAACCAGATAACGTACGGCAAAATTTACCGCAACCTGCTGAAAGGTAAGGCGGAGGATATTGGGTATGAAACGTTGCCCACCGGCGGCCGGCACGACCTGTGGGAAATAAAGGGCTTTACCGGGGAGGTGCTGGACGAATTCTCATCGCGCCATCGTGAAATTCATGCGCGTGCAGGCGAAGACGCTTCGCTGAAAAGCCGCGACGTGGCAGCGCTGGATACGCGCCAGCGCAAGCAGGATATCAGTCAGTATGGCGCAGACGAAACGGCACCGTTACGCACCCGGCAGGAACCGCCCGCCTCACCAGAGCTGGCTGTGAATGCGTCTGACAGAGTCCCTGAAGCAGGCACTGAGGCGACGTTAAAATCTGCAGTCCGGGAGCAGGAAGAGCCGATCGCTAAGCCGGAAACCGCAGACGGACGGGCCCGTCTGCGCGATCGCTGGCAGCGGCAGATGGACGACGTCGGTTTTGATCTTCAGGGCGTCATGAATGAAGCCCGCGAGCGTGAAAAATCCCGGCCTGATGCCGGAGAGGTGCAGGACGCGCCAGTGCAGGCGATGGAGGCGGTCCGCACCGCCATTTCCGTGCTGAGCGACAACAAAACGCGGTTTACCTATGGGGACATCCTGCTGACCGCACACAACGCCGGTGAACTGCAGAACAGCATTCCGGACCTGCGCAGGGCGCTGGATCAGGCGATTCATGACAACCTGCTCGTGCCTCTCAACGGTGATAAGGGCGTATTTACCTCGCACATTCACCTGCTGGATGAGCTGTCGGTGCAGTCGCTGGCGGCGGATATCCTGAAAGAGAACAGGGTGGTCAGTTTCAGCCTCACCGGCAGTCCGGTTCCCGGGCACCTTGAGCACGTGGCCCGGGCGCCCGCCGTTATCATCAGCGCACCGGCCTCAGTCGGCCGTCTGCGTGCGGTAACAGAAGAACTGGTGACAATGTCACGTGAACAGGGGCGTGAGGTCAGTGTATTGACCAGTTCAGCCGAGCGCGCACTCAGCTTTGCCAAATCACCGGCGCTCAAAGACCGGCTTCTCCACCGCAGCCGTATGCTTGATGGCACCTTCAGCCTTGCTCCCCAGAGTACGGTCATCGTGGAAAGTGCGGAAAAGCTCAGCCTGAAGGAAATGCTGGTGCTGACCGGAGAGGCTCAGCTGCAGAACGCGCAGCTGCTGTTTCTGGACAGCGCCGGACGGCAGTCAAACGCGAACGCACTGTCCGTGCTGACCGCAGCGGGGGTAGAACGTCAGAGCCTGAACGCACCGTCTGACGGTATTGAGGTCCGCGTGACCAGCATTCAGGACAAGCGAGAGCGCTATCGTGCACTCGCAGAGCGTTTTGCCGGAATGGACCCCGCAGCCGGTCCCGTGACGGCGGTTGTGGCCGGACTGCGTGAGCAGGCCCAGCTGACTGGTGTCATCCGGAATGCGCTGAAAGAAGCCGGACGACTGGGGGAGGCGCCGGTCAGCATTGTGGCGCGCACGCCGGTGTATATGACAGCAAAAGAGCGTCGCCTCCCTCAGACCTACCGCGCCGGTATGGTGCTGGAAGACAGGTCGGAGAAAAATGAAACGCGTCACTACGTCATTGACCGCGTACATGATGAAACCCGCATGCTCTCCCTGATTGACGGGGATGGTGTACTGTCCCGTGTAAAGCTCAGCGCACTTTCCGGTGACTGGCGCCTGTTTACACAGTCTCAGCTGGAGGTTGCTGCGGGGGAGCGACTGTTTGCGCTTGCCGGCGACAAAAACGCCGGGCTGAAGGCACGTGATCGCCTCACCGTCACGTCCGTTGAGAATGGCGCACTTGTCGTGCAGCGGGAGGGGCAGAAAAAGCCGCTGCGTATCGACCCGGCAAATCCGCTTTACGTTACATACGGCTACGTCAGTGCCCCCGGAAGCAGGGACAACGAGCACGGTACCGTGCTGGCCAGCCTCGGGGCTCAGGATCTGTCGGTCAACATGATTAACGCGCTGGCGCAGTCTGGCCATGAGGCCGATATATTTACCGGCGAAGCCCTGAGCCGGGCGGAAGAGAAGCTCGGCCGCCTGCGCTCAACACGCTCCCCGCTGTCTCTGGTCCGTCAGGCCAGCGGGAAGGAAGACGCCAGTGAGGCCATAGACACGCTCAGTACACAGCTGCTCTCTGACGCGCAGAAAGCCGTTACGCGCGGCGTCGCGCAGATGCGGGAGGTCGCTTTCTCCCGGACAAAACTGCTTGATGAGGCGCTGACGTTCTGTGGTGACCTGAAGCTCATCGAAAATGAAATTACCCGGCAGGTTAAGGAAGGTGATCTCATCGGGGTACAGACCAGCGCCGGGCCCCACTTCGTTGCGCGGTCCACATGGGAGATGGAAAAAGCCATCCTCGGTGAAATCGATCGGGGCAAAAACACACAGGTGCCGCTGATGGCACAGGTCGATTCGTCTCTCCTGTCAGGCCTGACGCAGGGGCAGAAAGAGGCCACCTCGCTTATTCTGGAGAGTCCGGACCGCTTTACGGCCGTGCAGGGGTATGCGGGCGTCGGTAAAACCACCCAGTTTAATGCGGTAAAGGCGGCTATTGATACCCTGCCGGCTGACGTGCGTCCGGTTATCGTCGGGCTGGGGCCGACTCACCGGGCGGTAAAAGAGATGGCGGGGACGGGCATTGATGCACAGACGCTTAAGTCGTTTGTACTGGACTGGCAGACGCGCAGCGCCGCCGGTGAGGACGTCCGCTACGACAATATGCTGTTTCTTATCGATGAGTCTTCCATGATCGGTAACCAGGACACCGCGGCGGCGTACCGCGCAATCGCTGCCGGCAATGGCCGTGCCGTGGCGGTGGGGGACATTGCGCAGCTGCAGTCGCCTGAAAGTGGCGCGCCGTTCCAGCTGATGCAGGAGCGGAGCCCGATCGACGTCGCAGTGATGAAGGAAATCGTGCGCCAGCGTGATACGGCGCTGAAGTCTGCGGTTTACAGCATCATCGGTAATGATTCCGCAGCGGCGCTGAGAAATATTGAAAGTGTCGCGCCAGACGTTGTACCCCGCCGGGCAGGTACGGTGGTACCTGGCGGATCAATTGTTCAGTCAGCAGACCCGGTGTCCAGCATTGTGGCTGACTTTATGAGCCGCACCGATGAGGCGCGGGAGCAGACCATGATCATGGTGCAGTTGCATGAAGACCGCAGAGCCATCAACGAGGGCATCCATAATGCGATGGTGGTGGCGAAAGAGCTGGGCGGGGAAGCCCGGACCGTCTCTGTTCTGGACCGGATTAATGGCGGTCGGCACGATTTTAACCGCATAAAGGACTGGGAAACCGGTCAGGTGGTTATGGCGAACCAGCGGTATCTGCATGTTACCGGCGTGGACCACGAAAATGGCAACGTCACCCTGCGGGATGAAGCGGGGCGCACGCACTACTGGTCGCCGCAGGAGCTTAACGCAATGGAAATCGAGGTTTTTGAACACCGTGAAATTGAGCTGCGCACCGGTGACAGCGTCCGCCTGAGTAAAACCCAGAAGCAGGCCGGTCACGCTGCGCACGAGCAATACCGCGTCGATGAACTGCGCGAAAACGGTGAGATTGTTCTGCGTAACGGCAGCGGGGTGAAGGTCATCGACCCGGCGACAGCGCTGGCAGACCGGCACGTGGATTACAGCTGGGCGGTCACCGGCTATGGTGCGCAGGGTGCCAGTGCCCGGTACTCGCTGGCGCTGGAGGGCGTGGAAGGTGCCCGTAAGCGGATGAGCGGCGCGCGGGCGTTTTATATCAACGTCTCACGCGCGAAGGACCATGTTCAGATTGTTACAGATGACAGAGCCGGCTGGATGGAGACGCTCGGCGTCCGAAAAAACGGACCGGCGACGGCGCATGACGCGCTTATGCCGGAGCCTGAGCGGGATCAGGCCCGGCGTATCTGGGCGATGGGGCAGGCCGCGTCGAAAACCGCAATTGGCCGCGCGTACCTGCGGTCAAACGGCCTCAGCGGCAGTCCCGTGACGGCACGTATCATCCCGCCGACGCGAAAGTTCCCTGAACCTCACCTGGCCCTGCCGGTGTTTGACGGTAACGGTAAACCGGCGGGCCTGACAATGGTTCCGCTGCGCCCCGGAAGCGGTGACGTCGATCGGGGGGCCGAGCGGCGTATCGTCACCGACGGCGCGCAGGCCGCACTTGTACAGAAAAGCCGGAACGGAGAAACACTTGTGGTGGCCACGCTGGAAGAGGCGCTCAGCGCGGCGCGAAAATACCCGACATCCGGCATTCTGCTGAAGACCGGGGACGCCGCTCCGTCTCCGCAGCTGCTGAAGGTTTCCGGCGGCCTGGAGCCGCTCGCCGGGGCGGCGGTGGAAGAGGCGGTCAGAAGCCTGCAGAGCCCGCCGCCTGTTCCGGATGAACCGGTCACGCCGGCGGCATCCGCCGGTATTGGCGACGAGACCATCAGAGACCTCGTCAGGCAGGACGTGCATCAGCCTGATGTGCCGGACGCGCCGGAGGTGCAGATCAGCGTCAGAGACGGGCGGGCAGACGTGGCGGCAGAGGAAAAGCTCGCCGCAGACCTCAGCCGTGCAGTTCCACAGGAGGCGGCTGACATTGAGCAGCCTGTGGACCCTGTCGCGAAGCCTGCCGTGGCCGAAACGGACCTGGCCGGCCGGGTTCTGGAAGGCAGCCGGCAGGCTTATCCGGAGGTCAGGATGCCGGAGGAGAGCCGGGAGCAGCCGGTGCCTTCAGGAAAAGGAGAATCAGAACTGGCAACAGAGCTTGCCGCAGGTTCGCGGACGGACAAAGAGATTGCGGCGGGGATCAGCATGCCGGCTCAGCACGAGGGGCCCGAGCGCCTGCCGCCCGAACTTTCTCACGAACCGTCCCGGAACATACAAAAAGAACGTTAATTACTGCGGCCCGCCCTGTGCGGCCGCCTCACCTTCCGCCTGCCCCGCGCAGGCATGCGAGAGAAATCATGAAACAGATCCTGAAACTGGCCGCCATTGCGCTGGCCATGAGCACCGCTTTGCCGTCAGCAGCATCAGACGCGGCCGGGGATGCAGAGTTTACCCCCGCGCAGCAGGCCCGCATTGGTGAAATTGCCGCTGACTACCTGGTGGCTCACCCCGACGTGCTCATTGAGGTGAGCAAAAAGCTGCAGGCGCGCCAGCAGGCCCTGCAGCAGCAGGCTTACGTGCAGTCAGTGCTGAAGGCCCACCGTCTGCTGATGCAGCTCGACGGCGTACCGGTTAAGGGGCCGGCGGATTCGAAGGTCATCGTTACGGAGTTCTTTGACTACGAATGCATCGCCTGCAGCATGATGGCGCCGGTGATGGAAAAGGTGATGGCCGCCAACGCCGGCGTACGCTTTGCCTTCCGCGACTGGACCATCTTTGCCGCACGCTATCCGGAATCGACGCTGGCCTCGCACCGCGGGCTGGGTATTTACCGCAGGCAGGGTGCGGAGGCCTACATGGCCTTCCACAACGGGATTTACCGGACCGGCCACAACGAGGGGAAGCTCACGGCAGAGGATATTGAAAAGGTGGCCACGGCCGCCGGCGCAGGTGCCGCTTCCGGTGATGACCGTGCCGCTTCCGACAGGCTCATTGAAAACAACGACGCGCTGGCGGAGATGCTGAGACTGACCGGCACGCCGGGGATTATCGTTATGCCTGCAGAGAATGCCTCGGCAGACAACACCACCGTCATCCCCGGCGTCGTCAGCGGGGACGTCCTGCAGCTGGCCATCAATCGCGCCGCCGGCAGCTAAAAAAAGCCCGGTGCAGAACCGGGCAACCAGCAGCGCCGGCATTATCAGAATGGTTTCACTGCCGGCGCGTGAGGGGGTATCGGCCATCCCGCCAGAACCTTTACCCCCTGACGGCCACGTCATTCAGGCTGTTCGTTCCTCGCGCCGCTGCGGTACGCCTCAGCCTGACCGCCCTGCCCGTCGCCTGAATGGCGATCGTCCGCGATCGTTCCGCTGAATAAGTACGGGCTCGTTCAATTACACCCGCAGCGCGGCGGAATCGAACTCCGAGAAAGCGCTGGTTGTGCGCGGCGTACCGGCACTGACGCAGACCTACCTGGCGCACTGGCAGTCACGATGGGACGGTGGTAAAGACTGGCAATCATCTTACTGACCAGCAGAAATAAGATTTTCTTCGCTTCCAGGTGAGATACGCGCCAACGTATCTCACACCTCTGCACAAAGTTAAGTCGCTGATTTAAGAGATCTGTAGTATTCTCTGCCAAATTCTCTCTGAATTTAGTGGAGGAGGCAGAGATGTCGCAGTCAGTTAACGCAGTCACTTCCTCGTTAGGATCTAAACGCCCTTATCGTAAAGGTAACCCTTTAAGCGCGTCTGAAAAGCAGCAGGCAGCTGTGGCCAGAAAAAAGCTGACGCACAAAGAGCTCAAGATCTTCGTGCGAAATCCGATTAAAGACAGGCTTTTGATTGAGTGTGAAAAGGAAGGCGTAACTCAGGCTGAGTACATCGAGCGTCTTTTACAAAAAGCGTTTAATGACAACGATGAATAGGTAATGGTATTACTTTCTTGTCGTATGTCAGTTGAAGTGATAGATTGCAAACCGTAAAGAATTCTGGCGGGCCACGCCGAAAGGTGGCAAAGGACTGGTACTGACTGATTAGTTAAGGCCAGAAAAAACGAAACCCCGATAATCTTCCTCAGTTTGGCGACTAGGTAGAAGACTAACGGGGCCCACTTATTCTGCATAGAAGCTGTTGCTCTATGCGGGGAGTATAGTTTCATGCCCGGAAAACTGCAATACCTTCTGAGCCTGCTCCTTCTGTGCAACATAAGCGCAGGAAGGCGTGGCTTAGCAACTTACTGAAAGCACTTCATTTTACCGGCAGGTAAAAAATCCGAATCCGGAGTTCATTCCGGAAAAAGGCAAAAAAACGCTGCCGTTCTGCGAAAAAATCCGTGAAAAGGCGGCCGGCTTTACGCGGCGCATGGAGTTTCAGACGCTCGTTGCGATGTCTATCGCCCGCCCGCCGGAGCTGCGCATGCGGGCCCTGGAAGCCTCGCTGCAGGCGCTTTGCCACTACTTCAATCCGCTGGTCAACCGCGTGGGTGCCTCGCTCACGACCATGAGCATCCGCTGCGGGCTGGCCACCGAGAAGAAACGTCTCTCGATCACCCGATTTACCGGCGCCGTGCAGTTCATGGCCCAGCTGAAACTCCTCACCTACAACACCGAATACGATAAAGAAATCGGCTGCAATATTCCGACCGACATCACCTTTACGCCGCTGATGTGGCAGGTACTGGACGTCTCCGAGGAGGCTGTCGCCGCCGCCCGCCGCAGCCGCATCGAGTGGGAAAACCGTCAGCGCGAGAAGAAAGGTCTGCCGCGCGCCGGCGCTGACGAACTTATCAGTGCCGCCTGGGCGTTTGTGCGCGAACGCTTCCGCGAATGCCAGAAGTCGCGCCGTGAACACGGCATGAAGCGTCATCGCGCCCGGAAGGATGCGCCACGTACCCGGAAAGATATCGAGCAGCTGGTTCGCCTGCAGATCCAGAAAGAAATCCGTAACGGCCGCTTTTTTGGCGGGCTCGATGCGGTGCGAGCGGAGATAGATCGCCGCGTTACGGAACGCATGAAGCTCTCGCGTGGCCATTATGCGAGGCTGTCTGACGATCTTCTGGTCACAACCTGACGGCTGCTGATACTCGTCTGAATCATCTGGCGCACAGCGTCGGCTTTGCCCTGCCTGAAATCCGGCCTTTCTGGCCATCCTGACCACCTTTCTGTCCCTTTTACAACTATCCGGTTCGCGCCGGAGGCCTTCGCACGCCTGTTGAAAAAAAAACTGAGTAAATATTGTCCAAGTCAGTCGCTTGCACTGCGTACTTTTCTGCGATCGGGCGCACAGAAAATCACCCGTTCCGCTGACCGCCATCGCGAGACCATGCAATCCTGAGTTATCCACAATAACCACGAGAGGGTAAGTAAATTATCTTCTGCCCGGACAGGCTTTTAACCACTAATCGAAATTTTCACAAACCGCGATGATCCTTTTAAAAACCCGATCTCCTTTCTTTTAAAAAAAGGTATTACTTACTTTTAAATATAAAACCTATTCGGCACCCGTCCTGTGGACAGGTCAAAAAGGCCTTCGCCTGCAGCGGCCGTAAACGTCCGCGCCGCTCAGAATCTGAAGCACCTCCCGCTGACGCGGGCCCCTTCTGAGCAGTTAGTTACAACAGACAAAGAATTCACTGTAATCAGCCAGCTCTGAACCATCCAGCCCCTCTCAGACCGGACCCGCGCCGTACCTGAAGCCCGGTTGCCCCCACTGACCAGCCCCGGCCGCCCGGCCCGGAGGGCCGGAACTGCAGTGGCTGATAAATGGGTGTTGTAACTATAAGACTAGCACCGCTGTAAGTAGTGCGGCGGGTCCTTTCTTTCGTCTCCGACCATCTGACTTCCGTGCGCCTGACAGGCCGCTGCTTAAACGGCGTCGTTCAGGGGGGAGTTCGCCACCATCAGCCCGGTAACCGGCTCCGCCGGACTCATGGATCAGTGCTGTCATGAACGGTTTGTGCTACCTCCATGCCGCTCACTCATCATTTACAGGAAGGGCTGCGCACTGCTCGCCCGTCCGGCTACGTCTGAGAGATATGTGTTATTTAGATGACTCAACAACAGCACGGGGAACTGGAGAGGGTTTACACCATGAGCGACGCCGTGTTCATGGCTATGGCCGGCGACGGTCTTGAACCCCCCCGGCGGCGGATTGCCGGATTTATCCGCGTAGAACTGACCAGAACGCAGGCATGGTCGCCAGAGATGGAAACGACCATGCTGAGTGCGATCGAGACGCTGGAAATCTATCCTGACCAGGACATCGTGGAGAGACACCGCGACGGCGATTAAGGGTTTCTGTGAGGGCGGCGGATGTTATGAAATGCCGGGTTTCAGGGCCACTTTTTTCTGTGGTCCGGCATGAAGGATGCGGCTTATGGATAACAACAGCCTGAACGTCAGTCATCTCGCCTGGTGCGGGCTGATTGCGCTGCATACCGCCCGCCGCGACGGGCTCATGACGTCACCCGCGCAGAGCAACCTGTTTCTGACCCGCTTGCTGGCCACCGCCGAAAAACAGCGCCGCTTTCCCCGGGCGCTGGTGAGCGACATAAGCTGGCTGCTGGAGGAGGGGCGGGAAAAGGGCCTGCGCGCCGTGAAGCTCACCGGCTGGATCTATATGATGCTGTCAGAAAACGAATGGAGCGGCCGCCGCCAGCTGCGGCTCAGCCCGTCCGTTTCCGGTATTTACCTCCGGCGCAGCTCACTGGATAACGGCTTTGACGAACGCGGACGGCAGCATAGTCCCTTGGACGCGCGCATCACCGGCGAGCTTCCCGCGCTCGATAAGCTTCTGCAGCGTTCGGGTTGGCGACTCGAGGCGGCCGGAGGAGCTGCACCACCTGCTTGCGGACGAATTCAGCACAGAATTAAGCCATGACAAGAAATCTCTGACAGACATAGAAGCCTTCGCATTCTTGCCGAAGATGACCATCCTGCAAACCGTTTGTTTCTACGACATCAATTATTTTTCATTGTGTTTGCTGGTGAGCGAATACTCCTCAAACCATTCCAGATGTAAATGTTTCGTAATGACATTGATCTTCTGTTGATTCAGGTTGAGAATGATCATTCTCAAAAAAGAGAACAACAAATCTCAAACAGGTAACTTATGAAGCTTAGATTGATGTTGTTATGCCTGAGTCTGATGGTCACCGCATGTGACAACCAGGAAAAAAGTAAAAATAAACAGGGTGATGTTTTAGATGTTGACGTCATCACGCTCCAGTCTCAGCCCGTAGCGGTATCTATGTCTTTGCCGGGCAGAACTACTGCGATAAGAACTGCAGAAGTGCGGCCTCAGGTAAGCGGCATCATTCTCAAGCGTCTTTTCAGAGAGGGAAGTGAAGTTAAAGCAGGTGACCAGCTTTATCAGATAGATGCCTCTACCTATGAGGCAAGCCTGGAAAAAGTAAAAGCACAAAAAGTAAACGCTGAATTCGTGCTTAATCGCTACCGATCGCTAATTAAATCAAACGCGGTCAGCAAGCAGACTTATGACGAGGCCGTTTCTGATTACGCTCAGGCTGAGGCTGATCTCAAGACAGCCCAAATTAATCTGGATTACACCAGGGTGAGAGCCCCCATAAGTGGGCGGATAAGTCGGTCATCTGTTACCGAAGGCGCTCTGGTGACTGACGGGCAAAGCGATGCGCTGGCAACCATCACGCAGACTGACCCAATATACGTCGATGTCAGTCAGTCCTCTAGTGATCTGCTGAAGCTACGTCGCGCACTGGCCACGGGGCAGCTGAAGGCAGTCAGTCCTCATGAAGCTGCGGTCCAGCTGACACTTGAAGACGGAACGGCTTATAACCACGAAGGAAAGCTGGAGTTTTCTGAAGTGAATGTTGATGAAGGGACCGGTACAGTGACCCTCCGTGCACAGTTTCCTAACCCTGATAATGTCCTGCTTCCCGGCATGTTTGTTCACAGCACTATCCTGCAGGGTGTTGAACAGGCGGGTATTCTCGTCCCCCAGTCTGCCATCATGAGAGATAACAAGGGTAACCCTTATGTATTTGTCGTGGATGATAAAAATCAGGCTAAACAGCAAGCGGTCTCAACCGGTCAGATGACAAATGGTCAGTGGCAGATCACTGATGGGCTTAAAACTGGCCAGCAGGTAATTGTCTCCAATCTTCAGAGTATTTCTGCCGGCGTAAAAGTTAAAACCAGCGAGTACAAAAAACCTGAGCAGAAAAGTTCTGATTCGACAATCTCTCTCTCCATGACAGATCCGTCAGCACAATAACAGAGGGCTTTATGTCAAAGTTTTTCATTATGCGCCCTGTTTTTGCCTGGGTGCTGGCAACATTAATTATGGTTGCCGGAGTGATGTCTATCTCAGGCCTGTCCATCAACCAGTATCCGAATATCGCACCTCCGGCGATTTCCGTTTCTGTCACCTATCCAGGCGCCAGCGCCGAGACAGTACAGGAAACGGTTGTTCAGGTGATTGAGCAACAGCTGACGGGTATTGATAACCTCCGTTATCTCGAATCAAACAGTAACAGTGATGGCAGTGCTTCTATCATTGCCACCTTCAATCAGGGAACAGACCCCGACATTGCACAGGTTCAGGTGCAAAATAAAGTCTCTGTCGCAGAAACATCTCTGCCGACTGAAGTGACTGAACAGGGCGTGACGGTCGCCAAGTATCAGGCAAATTTTATGATGGTACTGGGCCTGGTTTCAAAGGACGGAAAATTATCCGATGCTGACCTGAGTGATATTTTAGTTTCAAAAATGCAAGATCCCATCGCCCGAACCAAAGGCGTTGGCGACTTCATGGTCATGGGAGCGGAATACGCTATGCGTATATGGCTCGACCCGTCGAAACTGTTTAAATATGGTCTGAACCCAAGCGACGTCAGCACTGCTATCAAAAATCAGAACACCCAGGTTTCATCAGGTAAGATTGGTGGTCTGCCAACCGCCCCGGGTACTCAACTGAGCGCGTCAATTATCAGTAAAACCCGCTTTACTTCTGTTGAGCAGTTCAGAAATGTTCTTCTTAAGGTAAATCGCGATGGCTCACAGGTGCGCCTGAAAGACGTCGCCTCAGTTGACCTGGGACCAGAAGATTACAGCATCTCCTCTACCTATAACGGGCGGCCTTCAACAGGCATTGCGCTGCGTCTCGCTACGGGTTCCAATATTCTTGAAACTGTCAATGCGGTTCGTGCGACCGTAGACAGACTGAAAACCACACTGCCTGATAACGTTGAAATCGTTTACCCTTACGACACGTCACCTGTGGTCAGCGCCTCCATTCATGAGGTTGTGAAAACGCTGATTGAGGCGATTATCCTCGTGTTCTTTGTCATGCTGATATTCCTCCAGAATTTCCGCGCAACCATCATTACCACGATGGTCGTACCGGTCGTGCTGCTGGGTACTTTCGGTGTGCTTTATGCCTGCGGTTACACCATTAATACCCTGACCATGTTCGGTATGGTTCTCGCTATAGGACTGCTGGTTGATGACGCAATCGTTGTGGTGGAAAACGTAGAGAGGGTAATGGAAGAAGAGGGGCTCCCACCGAAAGAGGCCACTATCAAGTCCATGCAGCAGGTACAGAGTGCACTGTTTGGTATTGCCATGGTGCTTTCTGCTGTATTACTGCCTATGGCCTTCTTCAGCGGATCTACAGGTATTATCTATCGTCAGTTCTCTATTACCATTGTTTCGGCAATGGCCCTTTCAGTGCTGATTGCGCTGATTTTTACCCCAGCCCTGTGCGCCACTTTCCTTAAGCCCGTCCAGCATGACAAAAAGAAAAATGGTTTTGCCGGCTGGTTCAACAGAAATTTTGATCGCGGAACAATCCATTACACCCGCAGCGTCAGGCACGTTATTCATCGCCGCGGCATCTTCATGATTGTTTATCTCGGCATTGTGGCAGGAACCTGCTTCCTCTTTACCAGGCTACCCACCACTTTCCTGCCGGATGAAGACCAGGCCGTAATGATGGTTCAGACAACGCTGCCTCAGAATGCCAGCGCAGAGCGAACTCAAAAAGTCATTTCCGAGCTCAATGATTATTTCCTAAAGGATGAGAAGGATTCTGTAGACTCAGTTTTCTCCGCAAATGGATTCAGCTTTGCC
Organism: gamma proteobacterium symbiont of Lampromicra miyakona; assembly: GCF_059730895.1. NCBI lineage: Bacteria > Pseudomonadati > Pseudomonadota > Gammaproteobacteria > gamma proteobacterium symbiont of Lampromicra miyakona. Next base: position 127,612 of record NZ_AP035934.1, read on the forward strand.
GGCCGGGGCCAGAACAGTTCCATATCTTTTGTGAAGCTGAAAACCTGGTCTGAGCGTTCAGACGCGAATCAGAAGGTTCAGGCCCTGGCCAGCCGTACGATGGCTCATTTTGCCAATAATCCAGATGCAAAAGTGATAGCCATGGTCCCTCCTGCCGTGATGGAACTCGGCAACAGTACCGGGTTTGACATGTACCTTGAGGATGAAAATAACCAGGGACATGACGCGCTGATGGCCGCTATGAATAAATTCCTTGATCTCGCCTCTAAAGATAAGCGGCTTTCAATGGTCAGGCATAATGGCATGGCTGATGAGGCCGAGTATCACCTGAGTATCGATGAGGAAAAAGCAAACGCGCTTGGCGTAAGCAGCTCTGACATTGATGACACGCTCTCAGCAGCTTGGGGATCAAGCTATGTAAATCAATTTCTTTATAACGGTCGCGTTAAGGACGTCTATATCCAGGGTAGGGCATCTTCGCGCATTACGCCTGATGATATGAATAAATGGTACGTCAAGAACGATGAGGGCAAAATGGTCCCGTTCTCTGCATTTGGTCGTGGAGAGTGGCAGTATGGCTCGCCTCGTTACGAGCGCTTTAATGGCGTTTCGGCGGTAAACATACAGGGCTCCCCAGCTGATGGCTACAGCAGCGGTGATGCGGTCAGTGCGGTTGAAGAAATCGCGAAACAGCTGCCCGAGGGTTACAAAGTTGGGTGGCACGGTCTGTCCTACGAAGAGCAAATGTCAGGATCTCAGACGACAGCCCTTTACCTGCTGTCAGTGCTGATCGTTTTCCTCTGCCTTGCCGCGCTGTATGAAAGCTGGTCTATCCCTCTGTCTGTCATGCTCGTGGTTCCGCTGGGTATTCTGGGAACGGTCAGTGCCATGCTGATGCGAGACCTGCAGAATGACGTATTTTTCCAGGTGGGTTTGCTGACAACTGTCGGGCTTGCGGCCAAAAATGCCATCCTTATTGTCGAATTTGCCAAAGAGCTCCATGAGCGTGACGGAAAGGATCTGGTAGAGGCTGCCGTTGAGGCTGCGAAGCTGCGTATTCGCCCCATCATCATGACCTCGATGGCCTTTATTCTGGGCGTACTCCCGCTCACAATCTCGAGTGGCGCAGGTGCGGGCAGTCAGCACTCTATTGGTACGGCGGTGATCGGGGGCATGATCTCGGCCACCTTCCTGGCCATCTTCTTCGTTCCGATGTTCTACGTCCTGGTTATGAAAATATCTCAGCGTCTGTTTAAAAAATCATCTCAGGTAGAGGCTTCAGCCCAATGATCAACTTCGCGCATTTTAAACTGGCTGCCTTACCGGCTCTGGTCGTTATGGTCACGTCTGGCTGCACACTTCAACCCGAATACAAAAGGCCTGAAGTGCCCGTGACCAAAGAGTGGAATGATAAATCCACACATGGCGCCGGCGCATCTGAACTGGCATGGTCAGAGTTTTTCTCTGACCCCACCCTGCGCCAGCTCATCACCCTGGCGCTTAAAAACAACAGCGATCTGAAGGTCGCTGCTCTCAACGTGGAATCGGCCAGGGCGCAGTATGGCGTGACCCGCGCAGATTTGTTTCCGTCAGTAGATGCCAGCCTGACTAAAACAGCTGAACATCTGCCGGGCGGCCTTTATTCAACACAGACAACAGGCCCTGTAACTTATCAGCAGTACGAAGGAAATCTTGCCGTAAGCTCCTGGGAACTCGATTTTTTCGGCAGGATACGCAGCCTTAAAGATGAGGCTCTTGAAACTTATTTATCATACGAAGCAACGCGGCAGGCGACACAACTGTCGCTGATTGCCGAGGTCGCAGAAGCTTACATAACGCTTTGTGCCGATGCAGATCTGAAGAAAGTGGCAGAAGATACGGCCGGAAGTCAGCAGGAGTCATTGAAGCTTGCGCAGCAGAAATTTGCTGCCGGTATCGTCACTGAACAGGACGTGCTGCAGGCGGAGACCTCAGTTAAAAGCGCAGAAGCGGACGTTTCACAATACGAGAGACAGCGTCGGCAGGCGGCTAATGCGCTGCAGCTGTTGCTCGGCACACCGCTGCCGGCTGGGGTGGCTGAAAACGCCACGCTTGAAAAGCGCTGGGTCTTCCCTGAGCTGGAATCCGGATTACCTTCAGATGTTCTTACCCGCAGACCTGACGTCATCGCGGCCGAGCATACATTAAAAGCAGCTAACGCCAATATTGGTGCTGCGCGAGCGGCGTTCTTTCCCAGCATAAGCCTGACGGCGTCTGGCGGCTCTGCATCCTCCAGTCTGAGCAAGCTGTTTGATGGGGGGACCGGAGCGTGGAGCTTCGGCCCTTCCATCAATATCCCGATATTTGAAGGCGGAAAGAACAGGGCCAACCTCGATGTCGCTGAAGTGTCGAAGCGGACAGAGATTGTTAACTATGAAAAGGCGATCCAGCAAGCCTTCAAAGAGGTTTCAGACGCATTAAGCGGAATGGCAACATACGATGCCGAGGTCCGGTCAAGGAAAGAAAATCTTGAGGTCAACACCCGAAATTATCAGCTGGCCGCACTCCGTTATAACAATGGCGCGGATGATTATCTGCAGGTGTTAACTGCTCAGCGTTCCCTGTATTCTGCAAGGCAAAATTACCTGAGCACCTTAGCAGACTCTCTTGACCAGAAGATCACTCTGTACAAAGTGCTTGGAGGAGGCTGGAAGTAAATCTGCCCTGGCCTGCGCGACATAGAAAAGGAGTTAGAAATGAAGCCAGAAACTGCCCATCTGAAAAGACAGGCACGCCATAAAATTATCCTGGATGCAGCAAGGCGATGCCTTGAGGAAAAGGGTCTTCATGGCACGCCGATGGCCTATGTAGCCAATGAGGCCGGACTCAGCGTCGGACAGGTTTATCGCATCTTTGACAGCAAAGAGGAGATTATTGAGGAAATCGTTTCTGAAATAACCTCCGCTCGCATCAAACGAATGTTGGATGAAAATCACGACTTTTATGATAAAGCGAGAATTCTTTCTGGACTTAGCTTCACCTATTCTGACAGCCGGCAGGATGACTATCTGCTGATGGAGATTAACGCTGAGTCAACCCGAAATCCCCGTCTCAGGCAGATACTGAAAAAAGCTGATGACAGGCTGAAGCAGGAAGGCGGAAAGCTGATACGTAATTCACATCCTCAGATGAGTGAAAAAAACGCCCAGGTTATTTCGGAATTTATTGCTGTGCTGACAGAGGGAGCATTGTACCGTCAGGGGCTTCAGGATCAGTTCGCTTATAAAACCGAAATGCGTGATTTATACCTTACGGTGTTTGATTTTATTTTCCATAAGAACCCCCTAAACAATGAACCTCCTTCTGAATAATTATTAACTGCAGGGGGGAATTCAAACCGGTAATATGAACCCCCCTAAATCAGGAGCAATATGAAAACAATAAAATATAAAGCAGCAGTTATCCTCGGGACATTAACTGCGCTGGGTCCGCTTTGCACAGATTTTTATCTCTCCGCTCTTCCCTTGATGACGCAATCATTAGCCACATCAACTTCAGGCGCTCAGCTAACCCTTACCGCTTCGCTCGTCGGTCTGGGAATTGGCCAGTTTGCATTTGGTCCTCTGAGCGATCGGGTTGGGCGTAAAGCACCTCTTATTGCATCACTGGTATTATTTATCATTACATCTTTCGCCTGCGCGTTCGCTCAGTATATTTCGCAACTAATAATGGCCCGGTTTTTTCAGGGAGTAGCTGGAGCCGGTGGGGCTGTACTCTCTCGCGCAATTGCCAGAGATATGTACAGTGGCACCTCCCTGACGGGATTTCTTGCACTGCTGATGACGGTAAATGGCATCGCACCGGTGTTAGCGCCGGTAATGGGTAGTCTGCAGCTTACGTACACCGGATGGCGAGGTTTATTCATCTCTCTTGGCATGATCGGAACAGTTATTCTGGCATTAAGCGCTCTGGGTCTAAAGGAAACTCTTGAAAAAGCCTCTTACGCTGAAAAACAACCTGTCGATGCTTTAGGTGTCCTGAAAGACAAAACCTTCCTGAGCTTCAGTTTGCTGCAGGGCTTTATGATAGCAGGGATGTTTGCTTATATTGGCGCGTCCTCATATGTATTACAGGACATCTATCATATGTCGCCCCAGACATTCAGTATGACATTTGCCGTAAATGGCGTAGGGCTTATCCTGTTCTCACTTATCATTGCCCGTATCAGCAGAACAGCAGGTGAAGTCAAAACGCTTTGTGTAAGTCTGATGCTGGCGCTTGTCTTTAGTGTTTTGCTGTTCACTTCATTCTGGATAACTCTGCCGCTCTGGTCGACGATCATACTGCTGTTTCTGGCCGTATCCATTAACAGCGGCATCTGCACACTTGCCAGCTCGATTGCCCTGCAGCAACAGAGCAGGCATTCAGGCACGGCGTCAGCATGGCTCGGGATGATGATGTATTCTATGGGCGGGATCAGCGCGCCCCTGACAGGTATAGGCGGAACGTCCGGCATATCAATGAGCACAGTGATCCTGATGAGCTACTGCCTGGCTTTTGTGTTCTTTTTATTCGGTAAGCGGGCATACAACAATCAGTCAGATTTGCAGAGATTCCAATGATTATTAATCAATTCTGTTTTTTAATTGCATAGTTTTTGTTCGCCCTGACTATTATCAGAAAATTTGTGTCCGCTTTTCGCTTTAAGCTCATAGCGAATATCGGCCTGCGTGTCAGTTCGCTTTGTGCGGGGAGTAAGCATTTTATGCATAGGGAAATATCTAAGTCATCGTCTAACGGCTGCTCCGCAGCAGCTAGAGTTTATTTCGTCCATTTGAAGCAGTGAATCGCCACGGGTTTAACAGACACCCCAGAGTCATTTAGTGGAGTAACCCCGAGCCCATGGACAAATGCCCCTGGTCCATTCCATTCAGAAACAGAATTCCGTCATCTCCATGGAGGATGCCCGGTGCAAGATCGGAGCATGGCGCATACACCATAAACCGAGCCGTCCCCATTCCGCGCTGGGCTGGATGACCCCAACAGAATTCACCGAAAAATCTGCCGGTTGCCAGAATAAGCATTCAGCCTGAAGCCGGTTATTCCTGATTATGAATGGGTTATATTCCGGGCCAGGGGCACAAAATAACATCACTTACTGGTCGTTGTCTAAGACTGGGGCAGGCCACAGTTCAGAGTCATTTTAATGATCACCCCAAGCCTGATTTGACGCAGCAGACCGCTGTGGCAAAACCTTGTTAGTCAGCGATAAAATCTGAGCCGAACGACAGTTTTGCCGGAACTGTACCGTTAATCTTACCGGTGGAAAGACGCTGTAGTCAGACTGCACGACACGCGTACGCTGCACGTCTTGAACTGACTTTTCAGGTGGTGTTTCCATGAAAAAGGCGATTGCATACCTTCGTTTTTCCTCGCTGCAGCAGGCGAAAGGTGACTCAGCCAGGCGCCAGAAAAAACTTATCGGTGAATGGCTCAGCCACAATCCCGACTATTACCTTGATCCTGTAACATATGAGGACATGGGGCTGAGCGCATGGCGTGGCCAACATGCCGTCCGGGGTGCCTTCGCCGTTTTTATGGCAGCGGTTGAGCGGGGGCTCGTCGAGAGCGGTACGGTACTGCTGATTGAAAGCCTCGACAGGCTGTCGCGCGAGAAAATCGGTGAATCTACAGGCCGTCTGCGGGCGGTGCTGGAAGCCGGCATTGACGTCGTCACGCTCAGCGATAATGTTCGATATACCCGCGGTTCGCTGGACGATCCCTTCGCCCTTATCAGGGCCATTTTGATTGCCCAGCGGGCGAATGAAGAGAGCGAAATGAAGTCCAGGCGCATGCGCGCTGCCTGGGCGGAAAAGCGGAAGGCAGCTGCAGCGGGAACGATCATGACAGCGAAGTGCCCCTACTGGCTGAAGGTTAACGCTGCACGGGACGGCTTTGAGGTGCTAGAAGAGCGCGCAGAGGTAATCCGCTCAGTTTTCCGCATGCGTCTTGAGGGCATGTCCTTTGTCAGGATCAGCTGCACGCTGAACGCGCAGGGGAAGGAAAATCTGAAGGGAAAAGTATCACAGTGGAACTCTTCATCCATTGAACGACTGGTCAGAAAAAAGGCGGTAATAGGGTATCTCGTGCCGTCACATCAGTGCAACGCGACAGAGGCGGAGGAGATACCCGGTTACTACCCGTCGATCATGAGCGAAGAGGATTTCGCGCGCGCGCAGCTGATGTACCGGGAACCGGAAAGCCGAAGGGATGGTAATTTTAACCCTTACCTTATCAATATTTTCCGCGGGCTGATGCGGTGCGGCCTCTGCGGTCACGCGGTGATCCTTACCGGAATCTCGGTAAAGGGCTATGGCTACTACGTATGTTCAATGCGCCGGCAGAAACGCTGTGAAGCCGTCACGATACGCCGGGACCTGACCGATCGTTATCTGATAAGTGGTCTGGTGCAGGGGGCATCCGCCACTAGCGGGCGCGTTTCAGCTGAAGATACGCTGCGGCCGCTGACGGCGCGGCATCTGCAGCTGACCGGAAGTCTGCACAATGTCATCAGGGCGATTGAAATCGCGCCGGACGTGACTGAACTCTGTGAGCGGGCAAAGAGCCTTTCCGGAGAGATAAAAAGACTGGAAGGAGAGATGGTTGGCGTCCGACAGATGCGTAACTGCGCAACGGATCTGAACCTGCTGGATATAAACGATCGCAAGGCGTGCCAGCTGACGGCACGAAGCCTCATCCGGGAGATCAGGATGCATACCGGGGCAAAAACGTGCGACGTATTTCTCAACAACGGCATGAGGATATACAACTTTCCGCTGGCCCGACAGGTTAGCTGGTCATCCATTCTTGATGCGATGGCTTACCTTGGAGAAGAAGAGGTTTATATGTAATAGCGGCGCGGGCGTTGATAATCAGCCACATTTTTGCTGCGGTGAGCACGGTTTCACGCATAAGGGTTAAACGCTCATCTGTCGCGGTTTTCGTTTTACGGCTCCGCTTTGTGCCTTGCCTGCATCTTGAGACTCAGCACTAGTCACTTACGGCATCTGGTGCCGGAAATCAGTCGAACTGCTTCATCAGATCGATCATTGCCCCCGCGTGCGCGTCAACGTGGCGGATATAACGCATCACCGTTTCCGGCTTTTTCCAGGTTCCTTCCTGCATGATCTGCGCGGTACTGTATTTTTTCGTGGCCATATCGATGGCGGCGCCGACCCGCGCACTGTGACCGGACCAGGCGCGGTAACGGTTCTTGTTTGGCCGCACACTGCTGGCATCGCCGGCTTCCAGCCAGGCGCGGGCAAAAATATCCTCCAGCGCCCGGGCGGAAAGGGGCTTTTCAGACGCAGCGACTGCCCGGTTCGAGCGATGAACCGGACCGAAGATGAAGGCGTCGGGTTCGCCGGCCAGCCCCGAAAGCGTCAGCCATTCCGTTAGGCGCTGTGAGGAGAGGTCGCCCAGGGCCTTGATAAGCCCCCCGGTCATCACAATGGTTTTGGTCCACGCCACGTCCAGGATGACCCGGCCGTCCGCCGCGCGCGAGATGTCACGCACGCGCAGGCGGCCCAGCTCGCTGATACGCAGCAGGGTGGCGTAAGCCACGTGCAGAAAAGCCAGGTCGCGCCGCTGCTGCAGGCGATCGGAAACTGACCAGCACTCGTCGAGCGAGAGCAGGTTTTGCAGGCGGAAGGGTATGGCCTGACCGGCACGCTCGCCGGCAATAACAGCAGTGCGGTTGATCTTCTTCACCGCCCGGAATACCTGCGGCGATGCGTTAGGCGGTATCAGACCGGCGTTACGGTGTAACATAGAAATGAGCGCGGCGTGCGTGCTGATGGTGGAGGAGGCGCGTCCGGACGCCTGCAGCCACAAAAGATAATCGCGCAGATCGGCCGGTGCCATCGGCAGCAGCGCCCGGCCGTGCTCCGCCGCCCAGCGGCCGGCAATGCGCATCACGCTAAGCAGCTGCTGCCACGTGTTGTCCGAGAAGGCTTCCCTATCGCTGACGAATTCGCGCAGCCGCCCGGTGATGTCGCCGTCCTCCGGGCCGGTCAGGCCTGGCAGGAGTGCAGTATGTGTCATGTTTCCACCGATTATTCATCTGGCGTCGCTACGTGAATTCTGAGAAAAAAGCAGGGCCTTACCCCCTGCAGAATTCGCGCAGCGCTGCCGCATTTTTATTCGTTTTTGCCCCGTGCAGGCCGGATCCCCATCATACCCGGATCCTCAGTCGGATCCCAGCTTCATATAAACCCTATTATATAAAGTTATAGTTTTATTGAAGTTGGTACATCAAGCTCTTCTTTAAACGCTTATGTTGTTAAGCTGGGCCTAGTTGATCAGTTAACTTCTATAGAACTACATCAACAATGTCTACCAGACAAAAGTTCCCCCACTTGAGGTAACTTAAACTGCTCACATTTTAATCAGTTAAAATAAAGAGATCCGCGTAAGGGATGACCGACATCATCAAAAAGGTAAGAGTTTCTATCTCGTATTGAAAAAAGACACCTTGAGTTAAAAAGGTGGATTTTTCTTTATCATCAATGATTTTATTTTAACGTGCTATTGACGAACGACGGAAGTGAGGTAGAATTCATCAATTAACTTCAACATTCCAGCCGACAAACAACCAGTTTTGCATAACAAATGATACTACTACTTGAATCAATAAGAACGCATTGGGATGTAGCTTCAGAAACAATATTCATCATTATGACTACGCATCTGGAAAATAAAGAAAATGAAAGAGTTTAATGAATTAACATTTGAGCATGCTTGGAAGTTTTTTGAAGTTCACTCTCAGCAACGAATGACTGTATTTAATTTTTATATAACGGTGGTGGGATTACTTGTTGCAGGTTGCGGAATAGCTCTACAACAAGGCGGCAAGTTCATGTATTTCAGTGTGATACTAGGTTTTTTTATTAGCTTCATTACATTTATATTTTACAAACTTGATGGTCGAGTTTCTGCACTCATTAAGAAGTCAGAAAATGCTTTAAAGCATTTGGAAATCAATTATGAACACTCTTCCGCTCGAATTTTCTCAAGCGAGGAAGAACAATCTAATATTAATTCTGGTTTATTATCAATCTGGACATACGGTAGATGCTTCCGAATAGTGTTTTTTGTCTTAGGTATGGTAGGTTTAATTTTAGGTTTCACGCCACTTCTTTTCTCAATCTACAAATAAAAGTTGAGTTCCCTAAGCCATAGTCGCTGGGAATATTATTTTTTATATAAAAATTTATTTATGGATACAAAGGAGCAGAATCATGCGCAGGGATGAGAAAATAAAAAATTTGATATCAAAACCAGAAATCAACTTCGTGCTATTTTGAGTGATGATGAAAAAAATGCAATCCCCCGATTAGCCAAATTAAGTACTAGATTTGGTGAATCAAAAAACAAAACCTTAGATGAAATTATTAATAGCGCTGTCTTAACCAAAGCCGTTAAAAAACCAATTCTGTTTCCAAAAACACCGCAATTTCACGATATTCTCCAAGCTAATAATCAAGTAGACTTGAATCATGTGCTTACTTCACTTGAAAATAGCATTATTAAGTATCACACCAGACTTGAGCGCCTAATATGCTCCTTAAGGGATATTGACGAGCTTTATGCCTATCAGAAAATCGAAGAATGCTTAGTTAAGATAATCAATACAATTGAAGAAGATGGGTGGAGCCACATCCTGTTAAGAAAGATTGTGCTTATTCGTGAGAATCTTGGTCAAAATAGTGCTAATGAAAAAATTGAAGAGCTAATCAACGAAGCTGGAATTAAGGGTGTAGTTGTTTCCTCGCTGATACACGCATATTCACCTGAACAAAGTATTTTGATGAGCAAAAGGTCAGTCCTTAATATTCCTGATAGAGGTGTCATAAATCGTTACTCCCGCACATTATCAAAACTAAGCGTACATCCATTTGCTACGTCTAGAGAAGATTTAGCGGACTATCTGAAAGAAGCTATTAAATGCTCTTTGATAGATGGTATTATTTTGGCCAAGTTCAATAGTGCTTTTTTCAAGATTGAGAACTACCCAACACTATCAAAAATCACGAAAGAATTTGGAAAAAAGGACATTTTAGAAAGATTAATTGATACTTATGACACTTCTTCAGGCGAGAGTGAATACGTATTTTATAAACAATCTAGCGCATGGTTAGAATATGAACCCATTCAACATTATCGCGCGCTGTTAGACAATTATTATGATTCTTCACATGAAAACATCATTAACCTTCCTGAATGTTTAAGTTCAGCACTTGATAGCTGGGTTGGCGCTACCAATCCCAAGCTTCTTGTTTCTGGCAAGCAATTTACCTCACATAATCTCTCTAGCTTAGCAAAATTAGAAACTTCTGGTTATGCCTCTCGTTCTGCGATTTTTAATTATTGGCTTTCTACTTCAGAAGGACAGATTGGTTTTGAAGATCAGGATTTATTCAAGCTCATGGGCCTGACTAGAGATCTCGCAAGAACTATTCCTATTAGTGCTGCACGAACCGCAGCAAAACTATCAAAAAACGAACTAATAAAATTAATTTTTCTTCTTTTGTTGGCTAAACGCAGCAAAAATGAACTTGATAGTTTTATGTTAAGGAAGCAATTGGAAGATGTCACATTCAGATATCATAATGGTTCTTTAGTTGAACTGGTAAAATTTTATGAGAAAACTCACCCTTATATCGCAGAATATATTTATGATATCGCCACTGAAGATTTTCTAGCGAAGCTGACCAAGCTCGCGCCTCACCGAGCAGATATTCCTGAAATACGAGCATCATTGCATGAATGGATGGCAGGATTCAAAGGCGGAGATGAATATTATCTTCAACGAGCTCGAGCTGTAAGAATTGACCACCAGATCAATAGGGTTAGGAATGAAATCGATGATCATCGTATATATGTAGACCCAATGCGTTTCATCTCATGGATTGAGGATGAAATGATGTTAGAGATAAATAGCGCGCTAAATTCAACTGGCGCAGGCAAGAAGGGGGTTTCAGTCACATGTGATGAAACTGTCTTGTCCATGGTCGTGACCCAAAGTTACAACGCTTTTTGTTCAAATCCTGTATTCGGTATTGCCTCTTATATAGGCCGGCGAATCCGTCATGGGACATTCCATGGTCACATGTTTTCGAGTGTTATTAATTCTATAGAAAATTTGGAAAAGTTCAGGCCATTATTTACAAACTATGCGTTTTATTGCAAATGGAACTATTGGAAAGATACTTATAATAAAGCAATAGAAGAGATTATTGCTGAACGTTTGCATGTACAATCCAAATTGAAGCCATTAGGATTTTTGACACCTGAGATTTACAATGTGAATCGCCACGGATAATCTAGACACTTCCGAGCCGTTGATAATACTGGTTTTCATATTCTGTCGGTGACATCTGATTGCTCGAACCATGCCGACGCTTACTGTTATAAAACATTTCGATGTAATCAAAAATATCGCTGCGGGCTTCTTCCCGCGTTCCGTAGATCTTTTTCTTTATCCGTTCGCGTTTCAGCAACTGGAAAAAGCTTTCTGCAACCGCATTATCGTGACAGTTACCGCGACGGCTCATGCTCCCCTCCAGGCCGTGTGATTTCAGGAACGACTGCCACTCATGGCTGGTGTACTGACTGCCCTGGTCCGAGTGAACCAGCACCTGTTTTTGGGGATTACGCCGCCATAAAGCCATCAGCAGTGCATTCAGGACAATGTCCTTTGTCATCCGGGATTGCATTGACCAGCCGATAATTTTGCGTGAGAACAGATCAACAACCACAGCAAGATACAGCCAGCCTTCGTGGGTCCTGATGTAGGTTATGTCCGTTACCCAACGCTTATCCGAAGCATCCGGATTGAACTGTCGCTGGAGCCTGTTGGGCGATACGATACTGGCCTCGCCTTTGTGTGCCCGCGGGCTCCGGTACCCGACCTGAGCCTTTATCCCGGCACGATTCATCAGTCGCCAGACTCTGTTCACTCCGCACTGTTGCCCGCTATCCCGCAAGTCCAGATGGATCTTGCGATAACCATAAACGCAACCGGACTCCAGCCAGAACTGTTTGATCTGTCCCGTCAGTCTCAGATCTACCTGGTGGCGCTGAGAATACGGTTGCTTAAACCAGGCGTAAAAGCCACTGGGATGAACATTCAGCACCCTGCAGAGCAGACGAACAGGCCAGCAACGGGAGTTGTCACGAATAAAGGCGTACCTCAGTCGGACAGCTTTGCGAAGTACGCCGCGGCTTTTTTTAATATGTCCCGTTCGTCAGTAACCCGCTTCAACTCCTTCTGGAGTCGGCGGATCTCGGCCTGAGCATCTGACTGTTCTTTATTAGTGGATGAGTCCGGACCGTACTTCTTTATCCAGGCGTAAAGGCTGTGGGTGGTGATATCGAGACGTGTTGCAACGCTGGAAACAGAATGACCGCGACCAATAACCTGTTTGACTGCTTCAATTTTAAACTCTTCGGGATAACGTTTACCGCTCATGGGCACCTCTCTTTAAGTCATCTTAAATGACTCCGAAGTGTCTGTTAAACCCGTGGCGATTCAGAAAAACTTGCAGAAGCTTTTAGACGTGAATTAGATTTCTCTATCGACAGGAAATTAAACACGATGCTAGGTTGGTTTAAAAGACCATCAATTGTGGCACCAAAGGCTTCGGTATCTCTTCTGTTTGAAGCGACAGTTGCAGAAATTAAAGATACTATTCATGATTTTGATCCCCAAGATGCTGATTTCAGTGAGGATGAGATTGAGCTTGTAGGCAACTTTTATCATCTTATTTATGATTCTTTAGCCATAATTGTCAGAAATGCGGCTAAAAATGCAGACCCTAGCCAGCCCCTCAATCGTAAATTTGAAATAACCCCAGGAAAAGTAAAGCACTTGGTTATAGAAATGTCTTCAGCAATTAAACCTACTGATGACCCTGCGGAAGTTTCTAAAAATATTGAGGCGCGAAAAGTTGCTGATTTCCGAGATGCAAACATGTATGACAAAAAGAGTGGAATCTCTAAGTTATTACTATTAGAAAATAGCAGAAGTGATTTCAAACTCGATAGATACGAAGTCGTTGGTAGAGAAGTCCAAGTGAGGCTTGTTTATGTGACCTGCTCCCCGTTGATTAATACACCGCGATGTTAGTAATGTCTTCATCAGCCACATGAGGACATCCCCATGAAGAAGCGATTTTCCGACGAACAGATCATCAGTATTCTCCGCGAGGCAGAAGCCGGGGTTTCAGCCCGGGAACTCTGCCGCAAGCATGCCATTTCAGACGCTACCTTTTACACCTGGCGCAAGAAGTTTGGTGGCATGGAAGTTCCCGAAGTGAAGCGGCTCAAGTCGCTTGAAGAGGAGAACGCCCGCCTCAAGAAGCTGCTCGCTGAAGCCATGCTGGATAAGGAGGCGCTTCAGGTGGCTCTTGGCCGAAAGTTCTGACGACAGACCAGAAGCGGGAAGCCGTGGAAGTCATGTGCGAGGCCGCAGGTTTGTCGCAACGCCGTGCCTGCAGGCTGGCAGGTCTGTCACTTTCAACCTGCCGTTACTCGGCTCAGCGTCCGGCTGCTGACGCGCAGCTGTCCTTACGCATCACAGAGCTGGCACTTGAGCGCCGCCGCTTTGGTTACCGGCGCATCTGGCAGCTACTGCGTCGGGAGGGCCTTCATGTCAACCACAAGCGGGTATACCGCATCTACCATCTCAACGGCCTGAGTGTAAAACGCAGGCGACGCCGCAAGGGACTGGCGACGGAGCGGCTTCCGCTTCTTCGCCCGGATGCGCCGAACCTGAGTAAGCGTATCGTTCAGACCGTCTTTCATTTCTGCCCGTGTTTCTTACCATGGACACTTTCGCGAACATGGACATTACCGTGGACAGAAACACGCCTTACACCAACAGGCCCTGGATCATCTCAGCGCTGAGCCTGCGGTACAATGACGCTCTCACATACCGTGAAATCGCGGAGAAGCTGAACATCAGCGCCTCGGCTACCCACAAGATGTTTACGCGTTTCCGGCGCACCGGCATTGCCTGGCCGCTTCCGGCGGACTACACGCCGGAAAAGCTCGAGGCTGAACTCTACGCTTTTAATCTTGAGACGAATCAGCCCGTCAAAAAACGCCGGCCTGACTGGCCGCTGGAGTTCAAAATCCGCATGGCGGAGCTGAGCCTGCAACCCGGCATCTGTGTGGCTGAGCTGGCGCGGGAAAACGGCGTTAACGATAACCTGATTTTTAACTGGCGAAATCAGCACCGGCACGGCATGCTTGCCCCCGCCACCCGCGCCGGGCTTATCCCGGTTACAGTAGAACCCCTTCCGGCTCCTGCCCGGAAAGGTAATGTCGTATCTGCGGAGACGATGCCGGTAATCAGTTGCAAGCTTACCCTGCCGGGCGGCACTCTGAGCCTGACGGGCCCCATGACACCGGAACTGCTGCGGTCGCTGGTCAGTGAACTAAGGAAAGATGAAATATGATTAGCTTTCCTGCAGGCTCGCGTATCTGGCTGGTTGCCGGTGTGACTGACATGCGCTGCAGCTTTAACGGGCTGGCGGCAAAGGTGCAGAATACGCTGCGCGCCGACCCGTTCGGCGGTCATCTGTTTATCTTCCGTGGCCGTCGCGGCGATATGGTTAAGGTCCTCTGGGCAGGCCCCGATGGTCTTTGTCTTTTTATGAAGCGCCTTGAGCGGGGGCGTTTCGTCTGGCCGGTGAATCGTGACGGCAGGGTACACCTCACTCAGGCACAGCTTGCGATGCTGCTGGAAGGCATCAACTGGAAGCATCCGCAGCGGACAGAACGGCCTGGCCTGCGTATCTGAACCGGAGTAAGGTGGAGGAATGGAACGCTCACTTTCTGCACAAAACACCCGGCTCCGGGCCCTGCTGGATACGCAGCAGCGAAGCCTTAAGCAGATGGCCGAATATAACCGCCTCCTGTCACAGCGGGTGGCGGCGTACGCCAGCGAAATCAGCCGGCTGAAGGCGCTGGTTGCGAAGCTGCAGCGCATGCAGTTCGGCAAAAGCTCCGAAAAGCTGAGCGACAAAATGCAGCGCCAGGTACGGGAGGCAGAAGAACGCATCAGTGCACTGCAGGAGGAGATGACGGAAGTGCTGGGTGAGAAGCATGACCCGGTACTCCCACAGTCGTTGCGCCAGTCTTCAACCCGTAAACCGCTGCCGGACTCACTTCCACGCGAAACCATCACGCTGCTGCCGGAAGATGCGGTCTGTCCGGCCTGCGGCGGTGACCTCAGTCCGCTGGGCTGCGACATCTCAGAACAGCTGGATCTCATCAGCAGCGCCTTTAAGGTTATCGAAACGCAGCGGCCGAAGCTGGCCTGCTGTCAGTGCGACCAGATCGTTCAGGCACCCATGCCCTCAAAACCCATTGAGCGCAGCTACGCCGGCACCGGTCTGCTGGCACGTATCGTCACAGCGAAGTTCGCAGAACACACACCGCACTACCGCCAGTCTGAGATATACCGCCGGCAGGGCGTTGAGCTGAGCCGCGCCACGCTGGGACGCTGGTCCGGTGCGGTCAGTGAGCTGCTGGAACCCCTGTATGAACTGTTGCGCCAGTACGTGCTGATGCCGGGCAAGGTTCACACTGATGATATTCCGGTACCGGTGCAGGAACCGGGCAGCGGCAAAACGCGCACGGCCCGGCTGTGGGTGTACGTGCGGGATGACCGCAACGCGGGGTCACAGCTCCCACCTGCGGTGTGGTTCGCGTACTCGCCGGACCGCAGGGGCATGCACCCACAGCAGCATCTGAGCGGGTACAGTGGTATTCTTCAGGCCGACGCTTACGGCGGGTACAATGCCCTGTATGAGGATGGCCAAATTTCTGAAGCGGCCTGCATGGCACATGCCCGGCGAAAAATCCTCGACGTGCATGTCCATACGCCGACCGATATCACCACCGAGGCACTGAGGCGTATTGGCGAGTTGTACGCCATTGAAGCCGAGATTCGCGGCAGTCCGGCAGAAAATCGACTGGCGGTGAGAAAGGCCAGAACTGTTCCGCTGATGCAGTCGCTGTACGACTGGATACAGAGCCGGATGACAAAACTGTCACGCCACTCCGACACGGCGAAGGCATTCGCGTACCTGCTGAAACAGTGGGACGCCCTTAACCTGTACTGTACAAATGGCTGGGCAGAAATTGACAACAACATTGCGGAGAACGCGCTGCGCGGTGTGGCTCTCGGCCGAAAAAACTGGTTATTTTCCGGTTCAGACGAGGGGGGAGAAAGAACTGCTGTTCTGTACTCGTTGATCGGCACCTGCCAGATGAACGGTGTTGATCCCGAAGCGTGGCTCCGTTATGTACTGGGACATATCCAGGACTGGCCGGCTAACCGTGTACGTGATCTGATGCCGTGGAAAGCCGGTATTACATCTCTCTGAGAATGAATACGGGTTCTTACAATACCGGCTATCCGATACCAGTTTTTCCTGACTCAGGAGCGGATCAGAGCCGGTCTTTTTGCATCAAACCGCCAGTTCTCAATCAGAAATTGCATACCAAGTGCATCGTTGCGATTTTTATCCGGCAGTGCATTATAGAGTTCATGTGCTTCCTCTACGCGTTTCATATCCAGTGAGATGCCAAGTCCCGGCCCTTCGGGCAGTTCAAGGTAACCCTGACGGATTTGCGGCGGCTGCTTTGTCAGATGCTGGCCATCCTGCCAAATCCAGTGCGTATCAAACGCCGTCTGACGCTCTCCCGGAGCAGCCGCGCCCAGGTGCGCCACCATTGCAAGAGAGATATCGAAATGGTTATTGGAGTGGCAGCCGGTGACCAGTCCCCATTCATTGCACAATTGTGCCACCACGTTAGCATTGCGCATCGTCCAGAAGTGCGGGTCAGCAAGCGGGATATCAATAGCATTCAACTGCAAAGCATGATTCAGCTGACGCCAGTCATTGGCGATCATATTTGTTGCGACCGGCACACCCGTGGCACGCCGGAATTCAGCCAGCGTCTCCCGGCCGGAGTAGCCCTGTTCTGCCCCGCAGGGATCTTCCAGATAGGGCACTTTTCCCGCAAGTTGCCGGCCGTAGCTTATGGCCTCTCCCAGTGACCAGCAGGCATTGGGATCAACTGTCACACGGGCCTGCGGGAAATTTTTCAATAACGCTTCAACTGTCTCGACCTCTACGTCGCCGTGGTGAACACCGCCCTTCAGTTTGAAGTCGCGAAAACCATAGTGGTCCTGTGCAGCTTCTGCCAGCCGTACCACCGCAGCACTGTCCATCGCTGGTTCATGCCGCAGCCGGAACCAGTCACTTTTGTCTCGACGGCCCGCCTGATAATTCATGGTGGTTTTACTGCGATCAGCGATATAGAACAGATAACCCAGCACAGGAATACGGTCGCGTTGCCTGCCGCTGGCAAGCAGATCCGCCACCGGGAGGTTAAGAAACTGGCCCTGCAAATCCAGCAATGCTGCTTCAATTGCGGCCGCGGCATTGTAGAATTTCTCAGGGTTCATCTGCGGAATATGAATATCACGGGTATGTGCTGTTTGCTGATGGCGGGCATCGCTGGCAAATAACTGACTCAGGGTGGCATTGAGGCGCAGCAATGAACTCCCCTCAATCTGCGGTCTGAACAGTTCCAGCAATTTTAACGTTGTCGCATGACAGGGCGTTTCGCCTACCCCCTGGTGTCCTGCGGAGTCGGTCATAATTACCAGAATACGGGTAAAGTAACAGTTATGCGCGCCACCAATATTCAGCAGCATGCTGTCGTAACCGGCAACAGGCACAATTCGCATTGATTTAATGACTGGACTCTCTGACATGGTGCTTCTCCTTCTCCATATGACCAAAGGCGGGGGGAACCGGCCTGCGCCGCATCAACAACCAGATGCCGGTGATCGCCGAGATGCTGGTCAGTGCATACAGTCCCCCACGGGTGCTGCCGGTTTGCATTTCCAGGTAGCCAAAGACTGTCGGAGCAAAGAACCCTCCAAGGTTGCCGACAGAATTGATTAATGCAATGCCCGGTGCAGCAATAGCCATGGGCAATTGCGCCTGTGGCATCGGCCAGAAAAAAGCCGCACTGACTTTTGAGCCAATGCAGGCAACTATCATCGCGGCAAAACCGAACCAGGGAGTACCTGTAGTAGCCATAAATGTACCGCAGGCGGCAAGCAGCATTGCCAGCCCCAGCCCTTTATCAAGTCTGTCGCAATAGCGGTCGGTGGTTTTACCCAGAAGAAACAGGGCAATGATGGCGCATAACCAGGGAACAGCTGTAAGCAACCCGGATTCAAAACTGTTGAATCCCTGAATGCGCTGAATGATCTGCGGCAGCCAGAATACCAGCGTGTAGCCAGTCATAGTCATAGTGAAAAATATCAGGCAATAAAACAGGAGACTGCGATCTTTCAGCAATCCCCAGCGACCATATTCCTGTGAGAGCTCATTACGCGCAGTATCTTCCTGAGCCAGCTGCAACGTCAGGGCCTGTTTTTCATCGGCAGACAGCCAACGTGCCTGTTCCGGTCGGGAAACCAGTACCATTGCCGCCAGCAGACCAACCACAATAGATCCACTGCCTTCGATAAACATCACCCATTTCCAGCCGGCGATGCCCATAAAATCGTGCATCATCAGAATTGCTCCGGTCAGCGGGCCGGAGAACAGAAACGCACTGGCAGTTGCACTCAGTATCATCGCGGTGGCGCGCCCGCGCCAGGCATTGGGCACCCACTGCCTGAAATAGAATAAAACTCCGGGGAAGAATCCCGCTTCTGCTACGCCAAGTAGAAAACGAAGCAAATAAAAATGCACCGGAGAACTGACGAAACCGGTGAGTACCACAACCATGCCCCAGGTGATCATGATACGTGTCAGCCACACCCGCGCACCGAGCTTTTTCAGCATGATATTACTCGGCACCTCAAACAGCGCATAACCGATGAAAAAGAGTCCGGCTCCGAGACCGAATGCTGCCGCACTGATGCCGGCATCGGTTTGAAGCTCTGCTTTGACAAAGCCTATGTTGGCCCGGTCAATCTGGTTGATAATCAGCATTACCGCCAACATAGGGATAATCCGGCGGAAGAATTTGCTGATAGCGGTAGTCAACAGCAGGGTGTGATTGGCTGAGAAATCAGCATATTGTTGCGCTGCCATGTGTCACCTTTCGGGTAAGAAACACTGCATATAGATATATACATTGTTAATTCGTGGGGTACTGTGTGAATGCCCGAGGTGTTTTGGGCATTCGAACAAAAAGACATTTATTTCAGAAGGTTAGTAAACCATGTCGCAAAAATTTTAGTAAAGAATTGTGCGCTGGCTCACCGGTCACCTTGAATGAACAGTCTCCGTACATATTCAACCCCACCGCTGTCAAAACAGATTTCATTATTGCTGAGAGTCAATACGGTTTTAATGTGCCGCTTACAGATAAGCTGCCATATCTGGTAAAGAGAAGCGGCGAGGTATCTTCATCAAGGGCTGCTTTGTGCCAATTGCAGACGTTGTTGCACTGCAAAAATATCTTGTCCGGATCAAGGTATCGCCACCACTTGTTAGGTGGATTAATCCGTATTTATAACAAATACAATTCCCGGCTGTACCTATAAGCTGTTGTCAGTTATACAAAAGCGATGTAGTGTTCCACACATTAAATTTACAAACGTGGAAAAGTCCGTGTTTAGATACAGATTTTTCCGCTGAATAACCGCATGTTTCCAAAGGTTTATCATGAGTAAGTGGCTATTAGACAGGCTATTTGAAGCCGGTGATCAGGCAGAGCCCCGGTTTGCGTTTCAGGGGACTGTAAATTGGATGAGGGCCCTTGCCGAAGTCGTTAACGGTGGCGCTTGTGCCGATGATAAACTAAATGATTTATATGCTCGGGTACAACGTAGACCTGTCAATCGTGAAGCTGATACGCTTGTGTTTGAGAACACAATGATGGCCTTACATAATCTGTCATCTTTGAAAAGTATGAATAAAGATGTCGAAGATAAATATGACATATGTCGTTCAGCTATTATTTCTTGGTATTACAGTATCTATTTTTCCGCTAGCGCGATGGTTGCAGCATCTTCTGGTTCTATTCAAGAGACACATACAGCCACAGCAAAAGTTTGGCAGTCAGATATCGCGGAAAAAGAACTTATCCCATATCCATTTAATCTTCTTCTAACTAGTTTAGTTTCAAACACTGCAGATGCCGAGATTGCTGCATATAGAGGTGCTAACCGTTTCGACCTGAATGATAGAGCTTATGATAATGAAACTGCTCATGGTGCACTGGTTTCCTATCTAAAGGGGACTCATGGCTACAAAAAGTGGGAAACAGAAGAGAGGGTGAGAACTTCTCGTGATTTCAAAGCTCTTGGTGTTGACAACTTTCGCACGAAAGCTGCTCGCGAAGTTCGCGATCACGCACTAGAAAAAGGACAAGTTAATTTCCTTATTCAGGCATTTAGATACCGTGGTAAAGCGAACTATCGTGACTCTATATTTTTATCCTACGGTGACAACAACGAAGCTATTATAGAAGAATTTATCCAAGATTTGTATGACGTCGCTATTGGCTTCATTAGGGCTACTTCGCATTATTGCAGTCGAAGAGTCGAGAGAGGTACGTGGGCTGAGTTTGTCGAGGATATTTCTGATAACTCAAGGTTGTCTATTGACTCTGTCGTGCTTGAAATATAACAAACAATTTAAGAATGGCTCAGCACGCTTGGCATTTTCAGTTTGGTTCAAATTTAGTGATTAAGGTATTCAAATTGAGTATGGTGAATACGTGCTTCACACTTTAATTGGGCGTTAATGCCCGCTTTTCGCTCAAAGCGGAAATTCGCCTAAGTACGGTCCACTTTGTGCCAGAAACGGACGTTAATATCATCAGAGAAAGCCAGTCGCTCCCTGTAATACTCGCGCTACGCTTCTGACTGCTGACGCTCTACCTCTGCCGGGTTCACCGGCAGATTCAGGCGTTCTTTGTACGCGACACCGGCCGCGGCTAAATCCACGCTGATCCGATCGCGCTCTTCCCGGGGCCGGTCGGCAAGGTTATGTGACATGATAATCCCTCCGGACAAAAGTATACCGCCTATGCTGAATAGCAGGAGGGGCTTATGTGTGGACGATTTGCGCAGTACAGCAGCAGAGATGACTACTTTGACGCTCTGGGTATTGGCCCGGAAGAACTGACCCGGGATGCTGAACCCATTGGCCGGTACAACGTGGCGCCGGGGACTAAGGTTCTGTTGCTCAGTGAACGTGACGGCGAGCTGAAGTTTGATCCTGTTTACTGGGGCTACGGTCCGGAGTGGTGGGATAAACCGCCGCTCATCAATGCCCGCAGCGAAACGGCTGCGACAGGGCGTATGTTTAAGCCCCTGTGGGAACACGGGCGGGCCATTGTGCCGGCATCGGGCTGGTTTGAGTGGAAAAAAAGCGGTGCCAGGAAACAGCCCTACTTCATTTATCACCGAAACAGAGAGCCGCTTTTTTTTGCGGCCATCGGGAAGCCGCCTTTTGACCGGGAGCACGGGCAGGAGGGTTTCGTCATCGTCACCGCAGCCAGCAATCAGGGGATGGTAGATATACACGATCGCCGTCCTCTCGTTCTGAAGCCCGACGCGGTCCGGGAGTGGCTGAGTCATGACACTTCGCCGGCGCGCGCGGCAGAAATTGTGCGTGACGGGGCGCTGCCTGAGTCCGTCTTCACATGGCATCCGGTAGCGGCAAAGGTCGGCAACGTTCACAACCAGGGGCCTGACATTATCCGGAACACCGGCGATGGCTGACAGAGTGTCCGGACATCTGCTTATGCAGGGTGCCGGTACGGGCTGCAGTTTATTTACCCCCTGGTGAAGGCGGAGAATATAATCCCGTACCGGCACCGGTTAATTTAGCACGGTGGTGTCCCGTCGCCACCGGCGGGTGCGTCAGCATCTGATTCAGTCCGCATCCAGAGGGCCTGACGGGTGAGCCAGAAGCCGGGGGAGTGGAACACAGTGCCCAGCTGCTCCGCCAGCGTCTGCGTCACCGGCAGGCTCCCCGCCAGGAAAGCCCAGGCGATATCGCTGTCCAGCCCGCAGCGGTCACACAGCTGCGTCACGGAGATATCGTGCTCCGTCAGAAGATAAGCGAGAAAGCGGGCGGGAGAGGTGTGGCCATCCATAGATTGCCCCGGAAGCTGATGAGGAGTTTCATCCAGATTAGAACGATCCGTCAGGCCTGCACAACGGGTCCGGAAAAAAAACCTGCCGTTAACTGCCAGCCCGCCACGCTCGCCGCAGTCACGGCTGAGGCGTACCGCAGCAGCGCGAGGAACGAACAGTCGTGCCGAGGAAGCGTCATTTCACCGATGCCGGCATAGACTGCTTACGCACATTACGCTTATTCAGCATTTCAACAAAACCAGCCCGGCCCCTGAGCGCCGGGCTGTAAGGGTACAACCGGAAACGCCTCTCCACGTCTGCCGACCCTGACCTGAGCAGGGTGTCGTCACTCAGTATCAGCCAGCCGACCTTTCTAAATATTTCCCGGTGGGTCAGTCAGATGGCTTCGCTTCTGCGCCAACCCGTTTCGCTCCCTCTTGCCAGATAATTCCCCCTCGATAATACTGTATGTATAAACAGTAAAATAACAGGAGGAATTTTATGCGCGATTTACTCAGCACTTTTGAAGTCACACTGCAGCATGGCCGGGGCATCAGATCATGAACCCGGGCAGCTATACCGCCGGCCTGACGCTGCTCTGGCCACCCATTTTTACGCCGAGGGTCAGGGTACCGCTTTATGCCAATCCGTGCGCCGCCGGCTTCCCCTCCCCTGCACAGGATTACTTCGAGAAAGAGCTCGATCTGAATGAATTGTGTATCCGCCGGCGCGCCTCAACCTTCTTCGTGCGCGCCAGCGGCAACAGCATGCGGGACCTGGGCCTCTACGACGGCGACGTCATGGTGGTTGACCGGGCCGAGGAAGCCGCTCACGGCGATATCGTGATTGCCGAGGTCAACGGCGAGTTTACGGTTAAGCGTCTGCAGCTGCAGCCCAGACTCGCGCTGCTGCCCATGAATCCGGCCTACCCGGTGATTTACCCGGATGAGCTGCAGCTGCTCGGCGTCGTGACATGGTTCTTTAACAGTACCCGTGCCCGCCGGAGGTGATCATGCCCATGTTTGGTCTGGCCGACGTTAACTCCTTTTACGCCAGCTGCGAGGCGCTCTTCCGCCCTCACCTGCGCGGCAGGCCGGTGGTGGTGCTGAGCAACAATGACGGCTGCGTCATCGCGCGCAGCGCCGCTGCCAAAAAACTCGGCATAAAGATGGCCGCACCGTGGTTTCAGATCAAAAATGAGGAATATCCTGATAAAATACATGTGTTTAGCTCAAATTACGCCCTGTACCACTCGTTGTCGAACAGGGTCATGATGGCACTGGAGGAAATGACGCCGAAGGTCGAGCAGTACTCCATTGACGAGATGTTCCTCGATTTAACCGGCATTGATGGCTGCGAGGACTTTGAGCACTTCGGCCGGCGCCTGCGCGCCCACGTGCTGGCCACGACCGGCCTGACCGTCGGCGTGGGCATGGGGCCGACAAAAACCCTCGCAAAATCAGCACAATGGGCCAGCAAGGAGTGGCCGCAGTTCCGCGGGGTGCTGGCACTGACGCCGAATAATCCGAAGCGTACCGCGACGCTGCTGGAAAACCAGCCCGTAGAGGAGATATGGGGCGTTGGCCGGCGCATCGGCAAACGACTCAATCTGATGGGCATTGAAAACGCCCTGCAGCTCTCACGCGCGCACCCTGCCCTCATCCGGAAAAACTTCAGCGTGGTACTCGAGCGCACCGTTCGCGAGCTCAACGGGGAATCGTGCATTCCCCTCGAGGAGTTTGCGCCGGCGAAACAGCAGATCGTCTGCAGCCGCTCTTTTGGTGAGCGCATTACGACAAAAGTGGCCATGCAGGAAGCACTGTGTCAGTACGCCGCCCGTGCGGCGGAGAAGCTGAGAAATGAGCGCCAGTTCTGCCGGCGCATCAGCGTTTTTATCCGGACCTCGCCGCACGCGCAGGGAGAAGTCTTCTACGGCAACAGCGCCGGCGAGAATCTCACCCTACCCACGCAGGATACGCGCGACGTGATTGAGGTGGCCATGCGATCGCTCGACCGCATCTGGCTTGAAGGGCGACGCTACATGAAGGCCGGCATCATGCTCGATGACTTCACGCCAGACGGCGTCAGTCAGCTGAACCTGTTCGATGAGGATAAGCCGCGGGCCAACAGCGCGCAGCTGATGAAAGTACTGGACGGCATCAACCAGTCCGGGCTCGGCAGCCTGTGGTTTGCGGGTCAGGGCGTGAATACAGAATGGAAAATGAAGCGGGAGATGTTATCTCCTGCCTGGACAACGCGCTGGAGCGACATTCCCGTTGCTCGGGTGCTCTGAGATACCACGGATGTTCCGGACGTTTCAGGGTCTCGGTCGGGGAGCTGCTCTCCTTACTGGTTATAAATCCAGAATTCATCCATGAGTAAGAATGGAAGCCCCGGTTTTTTGTCCCTGAAGTAACGCCCCCGGGGCAGTCTGTCGCCAGGATGCAGCTTCCGGACCCACTCGTCAAACGCGGGACGCCGCCGGCGAACGTTGCCTTTAAACATATCTGCAGACTGGGTGATTGTAGTCATTACCCTTCCCTGCCCGCGGACCTGCTTAAACAGTTCATGCATTAACATTATTGACTCTCCATCACGCTGCAATCGCTCAGCGTGATTTGTTTTGCTTCCAGCTGTCGTTGGCCATGAATGCCGCGCGCGAAACGCAGCCCCCCCACAGCAGCTGAAGGCCAATTTTGATCAGCTCGCTGGCGTGCGGCAAGAAAAAGAGCGGCACGATGAACAGGGCACTCAGGAGAAAGCCCCATTCAGCAGCGCTTTTGCTGTCTTTGCCATCGAGCTTTCTAAGCCCCATAAATCCTAAAATTAAAGTAACCAGTCTGTTCATTATGACCTTCAGATTCAGTGCCCCTAACATCTTCTCAAATGGCTTGTAACTTTATAGCCAGCAGATTAATCATGGGATCGCTTTTATTCGTTTTCTTTAAGCCAGTCATCAACAAGATGGTTGATGACGTCTGTTATAGAAGTACCTTTTCTGGCGCAAGCAGCCTTGAATCTCAGGTGCTTTTCCTCATCAAAATTGACGTTTACACGCTTAGTTTTTCCAGTCACAACTGGAGGGGTGACAACGTTTTTAAGATCTCTGTTTTCACCAAAAGTCATTTTCTTATTACTGCTGCTATGAGCCTTTTCAAGCGCCATGTGACTCTCCACGAGATAATTTCACTGAGTATTTGAGTACCTGAGTATTTGAGCCTTTAGGCTTTTAAGCTTTTGAGCTTTTGAGCTTTTGAGCTTTTGAGCTTTTGAGTAATAGAGCATCAAAAATTTTAGCCAAATGAGTAATTGAGTGCATGAGTATCATCAATACTCATATGTGTAACTACTCATTCACTCAACACTACTAACTATCTCTTTTGTAAGGATTTCTATTTCCCCCTTAGCTGCTCCATCATTGGATTCAAACACACTGTCACCGTCGAGAATTGATTTTACATACACCTGTCGCTGAGTTATTGCAGTGCGAAAACATTTAACACCGGTATCCTTGATGCTTTCTTTAAGAACATTGAGCATGGTTGCCTGCTCAATTTTTCGAGTGATCAGGAATCGGGCTTCTACTTTTCGGCTGTATGCTTGCGCTTCAAGCACCGTAACAACACTGCCAGCTGCAGAGAAATCTAAAGGACTTGGGGTAACAGGAATTATGACAAGATCGCTGACCATCACGGCAGCGGAGGTGATTACGGACAGCGAACCAGCACCGTCAACGATAACGTAATCATAATCAGCAAGATCTTTGCGTATTCCATAGACATCTTTTTCTGAGGCAGCAGTATATACATCGAATGCTGCTTTTTCAGACTTACTCCAGTTTGTCAGACTCATCTGGGGGTCTGTATCAACTACAGCAATATTGTGCCCACTTCTGGCCATAGCTGTGCTGACATTGATAACAGCAGTAGTCTTACCAGAACCACCTTTTGGGTTCAGAAAAGAAATAACCTTCATATTAGATAATCCCTTCGTTAAAACTCAAATGAAGCCGTGAGTAAATGAGTATAAAGACTCGAAGAGCAGGAATAAAGAGTTTTTACACATTAGCTCAAAAACACAAATGAGTATACGCTCACAATAAAATCACTATCTCATTGATATAAAACATTAAATACACCTTCAAAACATCCCTTGAACCAAACCTCATATGAGTATTTACTCATATGAGGTTTTAAAGATGCAGGGTGGCGATCATCATCTCAGGCTGGTTAACGTACTGCGCGCCGGATAGCTGCACCTGGCGGTGGGGCACCACGCCGGCAGGCAGGCGTCCTGCGCGGAGATCCGCCTTTGCCTCGCGCTGCTTGAGCGTGGCCAGCTGCACAAACGGGTACTGCTGGCGCAGCAGAAAGTCTCCCCGGGTGAGCGCCAGCGCCTCGCTGATGCGCGCGCCGGTGTTCCACAGCGTGGTGAACAGCATCTTGCGGCGCAGGTCTGGCATGAAGTGGAGCAGGGCGCTGACCTCCTGCGCCAGCAGGTTCTTCGGAAGGTCGTCGACCAGCGCGGCCATCTGGCGGAGGGCCAGCGCGGCCGGGTAGTCTTTGGCCACCGGCAGGTGTGCGGGCGGTGTGGTGTTCCCGTAAGAGATGAGGCCGGTCACATCGCAGACATCCTGTTTAACGTTGTGGCCATGTTTATGACTCCTTTAACTGACTCTGAACATTTTCCCAGAAAAGCTTTGTCTGGATGAGGTGGGCGACCTGAGTTTGATGGTGTTTACGCCACAGCAGCCACAGTAAGTCTCCCGCAGAACTAGGGCCGCGAAGAAGCTGAGCATTTGGCATGCCACAAACTTTGCGAAGGCGCGTAGCCAGTATGAGCGCGCGAAGTCCGAGACGCGTCGCCTGATACTGCCGGGTAAAAAAACCTTCAGTGGGCTCCAGCGGATCGTCAAATTCGAAGGCGCTCTGAATAATCCGCTTTGCTTCTTCCTGCTGAATAAACAGCTCGCGTAACTGGTAAATCAGACGCTGGGGCAGGGACCGCCAGTCTCCGCTGACCTCTGTAAAATCAAATGACGGGAAGTCTGTTTCGGCATACCAGCCCCCCTGCTGTTCATCAGGTTTCCCTGCATCTGATGCGACAGGAACACAGCCCTCACTGAACCTTTCCAGTATAAAGACCAGCTCGGTGGCGATGAAGTACCGCTCCCGGTTCAGCTTTTCTTCTGATGCCCGCTTTTCACGACGTGTAATGAAAATATGCGACAGCAACTGGCTGCCCAGCGCGCCTGCAATACCGGCGCCCGCGCTGATAACTGGCACCCAAACCGAAATCCCGCCATCCATACCCCTGTGCTCCTGCTCTGTTGTGTTTTCCCACCTGTCATCCGGAACCGGCAGGTTCAGCGGGCGCGATCGCCGTCGCGGCTCAGCCCCGGGAGGGCGGCTTGCGCCAGTATCCTGTCGCGGTGCGCGTCAAGCCGCTCCAGCCGGACGCCGGCATCCCCGGCGTGCGTGATTTCCGGGCTGCCCGCGTCCCCCCTGAACCGCCGGCGCGGATGCAACCCCGGCACAAGGCCGCCGTCGCCGCTGAGGGTGCAGATGACCCGCCCACCGCCGGTGACGATCTCGCGCCGCACCTGCGCCGCCTGCCACGTTCCCCCGGCGATCCGCGTTTCCCTGAGCCAGAGTTCGCGCAGCCGGAACACGCCCCGCGTGAGGGCAGCAATGTCGTCCATCGTGTGACTGTCGATCAGATTCACTGTAATCCACCTTATTATTTCTGATGCAATAATTAACAGTAATGGCAAAACCCTCTGTGATAGTTACCCTGCATTCAGTAAAGGCCGGACACATACCACAGGTGATATTACCAACCTGCAATTAACGTAAGGCGGCATCCGGTGGATCCGCTTTCTGCCTGATTTACGGCTTTAGCGGGAGCATAGCATGCGCCGCCGGGGAGAGAAGATCCGGTTCTAACTGTTCATTTACATACGGGGACTAACAGTCCCCTTGTACATGTAGATGAATAGCTGTGCCTGATTCGACGACTGAGAACGTAGCGTTGAGGGCCATGAATATATTTTCAAAGGAGTATCTTGGCCTTTTCCAGTTCGATGACTGTGAGAGGTAGTTGCTGCCTGAATAAACAATTGAATCGCCACGGATAATCTAGACACTTTCGAGCCGTTGATAATATTTGTTTTCGTATTCAGTTGGTGGCATCTGATCGCTCGAGCCATGCCGACGCTTACTGTTATAAAACGTTTCGATGTAATCAAAAATATCACTGCGGGCTTCTTCCCGTGTTCCGTAGATCTTTTTCTTAATCCGTTCGCGTTTCAGTAGCTGGAAAAAGCTTTCCGCAACCGCGTTGTCATGGCTGTTACCGCGACGACTCATGCTGCCTTCCAGACCGTGTGATTTCAGGAACGATTGCCACTCATGGCTCGTGTATTGACTGCCCTGATCAGAATGAACCAGTACCTGTTTTTGAGGATTACGCCTCCACACCGCCATTAATAATGCGTTCAGGATAATCTCTTTTGTCATGCGGGGTTGCATTGACCAGCCGACAACTTTCCGGGAGAACAGGTCAACCACCACGGCCAGATACAGCCAGCCTTCGTGAGTTCGGATGTAGGTTATGTCCGTCACCCAACGCTCATCTGGTGAGTCCGGATTGAACTGCCGCTGGAGCCTGTTCGGTACCACGATGCTGGCTTCGCCTTTACGTGCCCGTGGGCTACGGTACCCAACCTGAGCTTTTATACCGGCACGCTTCATCAGCCGCCAGACCCGGTTCACTCCGCACTGCTGCCCGCTATCCCGCAGGTCCAGATGGATCTTGCGATAACCATAGACGCAGCCAGACTCAGGCCAGAACTGTTTGATCTGCCCGGTCAGCATCTGGTCTGTCTGGTGACGCTGTGAATGTGGCTGCTGAAGCCAGACATAAAATCCACTCGGATGGACGTCCAGAACCCGACAGAGCAAACGAACAGGCCAGCAACGGCGGTTGTCGCGGATAAAGGCGTACCTCAGTCGGACAGTTTTGCGAAGTACGCCGCGGCTTTTTTTAGTATGTCTCTCTCGTCGGTAACCCGCTTCAGCTCTTTCTGGAGTCGGCGGATCTCGGCCTGAGCATCTGACTGTTCTTTATTAGTGGATGAGTCCGGGCCGTACTTCTTTATCCAGGCGTAAAGACTGTGGGTGGTGATATCGAGACGTGTTGCAACGCTGGAAACAGAATGACCGCGATCAACAACCTGTTTGACTGCTTCGATTTTAAACTCTTCGGGATAACGCTTACCGCTCATGGGCACCTCTCTTTAAGCCATCTTAAATGACTCCGAGGTGTCTGTTAAAGCCGTGGCTATTCATACTGTTGATAGTAACCATAACACTTTATTCAGCACTATGGTTACGAAGCCAACAGGACTTACTGAGTCTTGGCTGAAGTTTTGCTCAGTAAATATACGAGATAGAGAACAGAAATACAGCATATCCATGTTGATGATAAAATTCTCTCACCCATAAACAGACCTGAAAGAAGGAGTGTCAAAGGAAGCCTGATATAACTCACTGAGCTAACTTCAAGCCTGAATGGTGTAGAGAGGGAAATAATGTTCAGGATGCTTCCGGCCATTGCCAGCGCTCCACTGATAGCCATCCAGTTGAATTTAATGGCGTCCGGCGCCGGGATTTTGTTATATAAAATACAAATAAGAGTCAGAATAAATCCGCAAAAGTTATAAACAGAAAGATAATTTACAAGATTATCTTTCTCACGGCTTAACCCAGCAAAAACAAAAGCCTGGAGCGCCACACTAACAATGTAAATGTAATTCGCGTAGAGGCCAATGTTACTATCTACTCTGAATATCAAAAAACTAATTGAGATTATTAAAATGAATAACAACCAGGACTTTGGACTGTAACTCACTTTAAAAATAACTGCGCTAAATAAAATCAAGAAAACGGGTCTTAATTGCCCTGCCAGTGCAAAACCCGACAGACTGCCTGCTACAATGGCATAAACTCCGCACACGGAATTGATTATGTTAGCACCTGCGAAAGTTAACGTTTTACTGCTTTTGAAAGCACCTCGTTTGCAAAAAAATAAAAGAGGCAACCCGAAGCTAAAACGAAATAGTGCTATCCATGCAACAGGAACGTTGCTCAGAAGCAATTTTGAAAGAAAATCAGACCCCATGTAGAGAAATAACGAAAGCAAAGCGATGAATAAGGTTGAATTCTTTGATGTAAAACGGGCCGAAGCCCGTATGAATAAATCGTCAGGATGCGAATCAAACTGACCCATTTAACATTTCCTTTCCCGATAATATCGCAGATAGTGTAAATACTCATCATCCATGGTATCCGGAAGGTTATTCAGACTGAAAAAATCAAGCGCTCGCCCTTCTTCCGGATCGTTTATTATCTCTCCGGACCAGTCTGCTGAATAATAAAGAGAGGTGATGACATTAATTACATCTTTATTTTTCAGAGTAAAGGTATATTCAGGACCAGAAAAAACATTAAGGTGATGCAGCTCATGAATATCGATGTTGGTTTCTTCTTTTACCTCACGGATTGCCGTCTGTTCCAGTGATTCACCTGGTTCAAGCAGTCCGCCAGGGAGTCCCCAGCTTCCATCCGTGCGATGTTGCAGCAGCACATGTTGATGCTTGTCCAGAATGATAACGTTAGCCCCTGCCAAAAGCAGTAGCTGATGGCCTATCATGCTTCGTATATGTTTGACGTATGACATGCTCTACCCGCAATTATGAATGATGTTCCTGAACAGTACGTATTGCTCGAGCCACTTTTTCGGCATCATCTTTTGAAAGATCAGGATATAAAGGAAGACAAAGGATACTCCGCGCAATACTTTCCGTGACGGGGAGAGGCGTGTGAGAGTACTTACAGAAGGCTTTCATTTCATGCAGTGCCGGATAGAAGTATTTCCTCGTGGGGATCCCCATTTCCAGCAGTGCTTCAGCCAGTCTGTCTCTGTCACAGCCGAAGCGATTTGCATCGACAACGATCGACAGGTCTTTATAAGTGGTTTTCACATTGTGAGGAACAGTTTGAAGCGCAATGCCGGGTATTTCACAGATAATCGCTTTATAAATCTCCGCCAGATTTGTGCGAAGACGGATACTTTCATTCAGATGAGTGAGAGAGGCGATGCCAAGTGCGCACTGCATCTCGCTGAGCCGCCCGTTTAATCCAGCGAAGGCGTTATCATAATCTCCACCGTTACCATATTCTTTAAGTATTCTGACGCGTTCTGCCAGCGCTGCGTTATTGGTCGAGATTAACCCGCCTTCTCCGGTAACCAGGGTTTTCGTTGGTGTAGTACTGAACACTTCAACGTCCCCGAGACTTCCGATTTTCAGGCCATTAAGCTCTGATCCCATGGCATGAGCAGAATCAAAAATAAGCTTAAGGTCATATTTATTCGCAATTTCTTGTAACTTTTCACACTCTGCAGGGATGCCAAAAACGTGAACAGCCATGATGGCTTGCGTTTCAGATGTGATTTTACTTTCCAGATCTTTCGGACAAATTGTATATGTATCAGGAAGGCAGTCTACGAATACCGGTTTGGCGCCG
Organism: gamma proteobacterium symbiont of Lampromicra miyakona; assembly: GCF_059730895.1. Classification (NCBI taxonomy): domain Bacteria; kingdom Pseudomonadati; phylum Pseudomonadota; class Gammaproteobacteria; species gamma proteobacterium symbiont of Lampromicra miyakona. Next base: position 159,373 of record NZ_AP035934.1, read on the forward strand.
GCCCGTACAATGGCATTTGCAGTTGCACAAAAGGTGAATGCCGGAACAAGTACTTCTCCTGTGATTTCCATGGCAAGCAGGGCGAGAATAAGGCCTGTGGTTGCTGAAGAAACGGCAATGACGTTTTCCGACTTAATGAACTCACTGACATTTTTTTCGTAAAGGGCGTTAAGTTTACCCTTCGTCAGCATGCCAGAAGCAATAACTGACTTTAAGTTATTCTCAATCTCGCTGAATTCAGGCAGAAAGGGGTTCAGGAAGGGAAGGCCTTCAGGGAACTCCTGTTGATGATTTCCAGTCATGGACTTTTTTATAATTTCCATTTATGCCGCCTGTTGCTGAGTGGTTTTAAGATTACTATAGATGTTCAAGGTGGGGCTGGGGATAATATGGCTGTCCAGAAGACTGATAATCTGGCTAATGCCCTTATCTACGGAAATGCTGGAAGCAAAACCGAGCGTTTCCCTTATTTTTTTAAAGGAAACCTGATAGCTGCGGTTATCTGAAAGCGCTCCGTGGACTTCTACCTTTGAATTGTGAACTAATTGTCCAATTTTGTCCCCCAGTTGTGCCAGAGTCATATTCAGCTCATCTGATCCAACATTGAACGTCTGGTTAATTACCGAGCTCTCCGGGGAAAAGATGATTTTACACAGGGCCCTTGCCACATCATGGCAATGGATAAATGGACGCCACTGGCCACCGCCATGAACGTGACATATACCCTCACTCAGCGCTAAGGCCGTCATCCCATTCACGGCAAGGTCGAAACGCATTCTGCGAGATGCACCAAAAACTGTAGCAAAACGGCAGTTCGTCATTATCATATCTGACGAAAACTGCTTTATCACTTCCTCACCAGAAATTTTACTCTCTGCGTAATAGTCTACTGGGTTGAGTTCAGACTCTTCTGTAAACAGATTGTCCCCATAACCGTAAACACTGCAGCTTGATGCAAATATAAACCTGCTGATGCCTGCTTCTGCTGATGCACTGGCGAGACGTTCTGTGGCTGTCACATTGACATCCTGGCAGGTTAATTTGTCGAAGCTGCATGCCGGGTTACCAACAATCCCTCCGAGATGAATCACCCCCTCAATATCTTTAAGTGATTTTTTAAGGTCAGACATATTTCTCAGGTCACCCTTTATTAAATCAAAACGAGGATTTTCATAAAAGGGGTAAAGTGCCCCTAGCCCAAACATGCCATTGTCCAGCACCCGAACTTGCTTGTTATTCTGAAGCAAAATTTCTACAACATGACTTCCTATATAACCCGCACCACCTGTAACCAGTATTTTCTCCATTGTTTTCCCTGTGTTATATCATTATAGGCAGGGTGATTTTTGATGGCTGACGGTATAAAGGTCAATGTTAATTTATACTTTCATGAAATTTTATTAAACATTCACATTACTGTAGTAGTACTGTGATAGGTTGGTGAAATAATGGGGGGGATTTTTTGGCATATTATAATCAAAGAATATGTGTTTCTTATTGTGCCTTTTATGACGGTGCTCCGGTAAAATACTGAGTAATGCATATTAATTTACCAGGGCCAAATTATATAATTTATCTTTTAACATTGCTTATCTTAATTATTCCAGTTCTCTGGTTTCTATTCAGGTTGAACATTCATAATACTTACGGCCATTTTAAGTATACTCTAACTGACCGCCACAAGACCTTAATAAAAAAGGGGTGATGCATGCCGGTGACAAAAACGAAAACTTTTTCGGGAAGGGTGGAGCGCGTCGTACATGTGGCCACTGTCAATGACGTTAACCTGATGCTGTATGGCGTTCTGCTTTCTGGCGAGCCGGAATGGTTGCGATCTGCACGACTGAGATTAAACAGGCAGAGAAAATTGCGTTTCTCAGCCCGGATGCTCACGTTGAAATCAGGGTACGGGACGACATAAATATCCAGGGGACGACGTACAAAGAATTTCACTCCCTCAGTTAACATCGTTTGCCCGTATTGAAAACATTCCCGGAGATCGCAGTGAAACCCTTCAGCCTTTTAGTAAACCATCCACTGGATGAAACTTATCTCAGTCCCCCGGGAGACTTCTGTGCGGAGGGTGAATTGCCCGAAGAGGAGACTGAGGTGCGTCAGGCGCTTACAGCCATGTATGTTCTGACAAACCGCCTGATGAACATCAGCTTATGGGACCGTCTTTTAAGAACCCGTAAATATTCGTCAGCCAGCCGTTCGGCGATCGAGGCACAGCGGAAGCTAATGGCGCTCGTGAACAGTACGCCCTTACACAAAGCCCCGCTGAGGCGCATTGTGAGCGACATGCGGCCGGGAAGCGCTCAGGGATTATTTACGTTAAGAGGGTGGGGCCGCTAAAGCTATGCAGATTGCACGTATTTATCTTCGTGTCAGTACGGATGAACAGGAACTGACGCGACAGAACAGCATTATTGAAGATGCCCGGGGCAGGGGTTTTTATGTCGCTGGCATCTATAAAGAGAAAGCATCTGGTGCCAGAGCTGACAGGCCTGAACTCCAGCGCATGATTGCCGATCTGCAACCCGGTGAAGTGGTTGTGGCCGAAAAAATTGACCGCATCAGCCGTCTTCCCCTTAATGAGGCAGAGCAGCTGATAGGCTCGATAAAAGCTAAAGGGGCAAAGCTGGCCATCCCCGGCATAGTGGATTTGTCCGAGCTGGCCATAAGTCAGGACGGCGTGGCCAGAATCGTGCTTGAGTCAGTCCAGGACATGCTGCTTAAGGTTGCCCTGCAGACGGCGCGTGACGACTACGAAACGCGAAGGGAAAGACAGCGGCAGGGCGTTGAGCTGGCAAAGGCATCGGGTAAGTACAAAGGGCGAAGGCCAGACAATAAAACGCACGAGCGCATTATTGCGCTTCGTGAATCCGGCATGACGATTGAACGGACCGCCACCCTGGCAGGCTGCAGCATAAGTCAGGTAAAAAGAATCTGGGCGATACACAAAGCTAAAAATTAAGCTTAAGTATCCCCCCTATACGCCATTATTTTTGCTTTTCTTCATAAAAGGACTCGGCCAATTTATGGGCTATATCCTCATGAAGTTTTGGAGATACACTAATAAAATTCTGTGCGGTTGCATCACTGAAATGTCCAGCTTGATGGCGGATCTCTCGTAAGCGGCTCATGTAGACCGTCTGTCCGGTTGCCTCCCGTTGCGGGACAATAGTGTCCATCATTTTTAATGGACATTATCGCGTGAAAAACCGGATATGGATCATGGAGGCACTGCGCCTTCATTTCGATGAAAATCTTTCGCGAATAGAAGCGGGGCGCAGGTTAGGCATCCCCAAAACCACCGTCTGCGAACTCTTCGTTCGCTTTAAGAACGCTGGCCTGGTCTGGCCTCTGCCGGTCAGCGTCGATGCCAGAAACCTGGATAAACGCCTGTACCGGCAGGACTCCCGAAAATCGTCCGTTCTTCCCGTAGTTACCCCTGCCGCTGCTGAAACACCGGCAGTTCACAGGCGGCCACGCCGCCCCAACTTCCCCCGGGAGTTCAAAATCGCCCTGGTGGAGAAATCGATGATGCCGGGCGTCAGCGTGGCGCAGCTTGCCCGCGAAAATGACATCAATGACAATCTGCTGTTCAACTGGCGCCGGCTTTATCAGCAGGGGCTGTTGGGGACTCCGGCCAATACGCCAGCACTGTTCCCCGTGACGCTGACCGCTGCCGAAAGACCGGCTCCCACGCTGATACCCTCTGCGGAGGCGTCTTCCTGCTGCGAACTGGTTCTGCCCGCCGGTACGCTGCGTATCCGCGGGACACTCACACCGGAACTTCTGCAGATGCTTATCCGGGAAATGCAGGGAGGTCAGCTTCACCGCGTGCAGCGCGAGCTGCAGCCGGAACAGGTCGTTCCGGGCCCGGAGATTGCCGTTGGCGGCGCGCCAGAGGTAGTCAAGCTTACCGGGTAAGTAGGCGCGCAGCCCTTTTCCCCGTCCCTCCTTCAGCAGCCAGCGGGTCAAGAACAGGTTTTCCTGTGAGGCCGAACCCGAAAGCCCGTCGCGACGGGCCGTGTGAAGCGCCACGAGTCCGCACCAGGCAAGGTGGCTGACGTTAGGGTTTGCTTTATCCATACCCTTTACGTTCAGGCAGCGCCGCGTCCCTCAGACGGGCTCATGCATGACGACTATTCCAGAGCCGTTAAGGTTCACATTAAACCCCGCGCCGGCCGCTTACGGCCTCGGGTGAGGCTCTGCGTCCTGCGTATCCGGAAGAATCTCCAGTTTATCGATGACTATTGACAACACCTCTCTCATCCTGGGAGACCATTTCCCCGGCGTATTCAGCTCCTCGCGAAATATTTCTGCAATCCGCAGCCGTGTTGTCTCCAGTCCGGCGTCGGCCAGCCTGAGCACCACCTCGCCCGTCAGGCGGTAAGCTTCTTCTGAGTTTTCACGCATCTCTTCGGTGACCTGCATAGCATTTTCCTCCAGACCGATACAGACGGGCGAGCAGTGCGCAGTCCGTCCTGTGAATGCCGCTTCAGCGGCTTGGAGGCGCCGGAAACCGTTCAGTACGGCGCTGATGCCATCGGGCGCCGCGAGCCCGGCAGAGCCGGTTACAGAACGGAGGGGCGAAAGCTCAACACCCCTCCTGACGGACGCCGTTTAAGCTCCGGCCATTTAGGCGCGCATCATCCTGATGGTCGGAAACAAAAGAAAGATACCGCGGGCATCTGCCTTACAGCGATACAATACTGAAGTTACAATATCCATCTATTAAGCGACTCTGTTCCGGCCCTCCGGATAGGGTCGCGATGCTTTTCAGGGTGGGTTTCACTCAATGCCATATAGAACCCGATTCTGATGATTTCTGGTATCTGGCCATTGGGTCTGGTGTTACTGAAATTGCTGCCTTTTGACCGCAATCTGCGGGAGCTGCCTTCAGTCGCGAAGCGGCTGTAACGGGCCGGCGCGAACGTCTGTTGGCGGCGAGTGCGGGCATTTAATAGTTCACAGGGCGCAGCCGTATAGGTTTTACTCTCAAAAGTAAGTAATAACGGATTTCAAAAGAAAGGGAATCGGGTTTTTTGGGAAGGATCATCACGGATTGTAAAAGTCCGGTTAGCAGTTAACCGTCTTTTCGGTTTAAAGATATATTAAAACCGTCTCGCGGTTAATGTGGATAATTCAGAAACGAGGATGGCGGACGTGAAGGCGGCGTGTTTTTGTACGCATGATCGCATTCCGGCGGTCTAGCTAAGCGGCTGACGTGGATGATATTTTCGCTGAGGGCGTGCTTCAGGCGTGCGCGGCCTTCTGACGCGAACCGGATATCCGGAACTTACAGCCGTTTACTGGCAGAGATTATGCCGTCAGGATGGACGGCATCTGTAGTGGATTACTTTACGTACTGCCAGACGTGCTTAGGTACACGGTCAAACAGATTGCCCGCAACGAGTTCGGCTTTGCGATGGTCATAGGCCTGCGTCATGGCAAATTCTTCATCGGGGTTTCCGGTATAGCTAAGGTGCTCGTAAACCTTTTCCAGCGTTTCCAGATTCTTGTATCGCCGGAACTTCAGCAGCCATTCGGTGCGATTCATCAGTATTCCGTCTGTAAGTTAATAATCATAGAAGAGCCGGATGATGAGGAAACCCGGCAAAAAATAAAAAAACTGGCAATAAGCTGATTTAATTTACTTTTTCGATAAGCAGCACCTGTATTCTGTGGTAAACCGTTCAACGGCCGACGCAGAAAACATTAACTGGTTACCTTGAGCTTTCACCGCTACCGGCAGGGCAATCCCCCGCAGAGGCTTTCCGGTACTGGCGGCCTGCCAGAGCGCCAGCGGGGCAATACCCGACTTGCGCGCAAATTCATCCAGCGACACAAGCGCTTCACCGGCGTACGGAGGAGAGGGTTCAGATGATCGCGTCTGCCACTGCCTAGAAAAGGCGATGGCTTCATCTTTCAGGAACATCACGGCGGCGCCGCGTACCTGACGACGCCGGGGGAGGGGGAGGCCAGCCAGCATCCCATCCGTGCGCGTTGCGCGCAGGAGGTCGCCCGGCCGGATGCCGAGCATGTCGGCAAAAAGATCCAGTCGAATATACATGTCTTACCTCTGTCTGATGTGTGTAAGGCAGTCCATCGCGGGTCCCGGGCATACATGCTATGGTGACTGAGATTAATCCTATTGGAGGAGTATAGATGCCAGCGGATGATCCGCCAGACCAGTATGTTAATGTCACATGACATTACAACGCGTCAGGTGTTCAGCAGCTGCCACAACTCGTAAATAACGCAGATACTTAATGGGATAATACCAGCACCATCTGGCGCCAGCCAGGCGGCTGGGCCATGAACACCCCGTAAGCACTCTGTTCCCACGCTACAAAATCCGGCGGCAGCAGATCTACTGCCGTAACCAGGGGGCGAGCGTATTCTCTGCGGCACCGTTCACCTGCATACGCCCGCTTAACGCGTTGAGCGCACGGAGCGCGTTATGACTGTGCTGAAAGGCGACAGCGCTGCCCCCTTCCCGGCTCTCCCGCCGGGCGCTATGCCGCAAATCCATGATACGTTTGCGATCGCCCCTCAGCTCAGCCCCATCCAGCAGGATAATGTTCCGGATAAGCCGCTGTTCACGTTTTCTATGTAAGCGTCACGTTTACACCGTCTTCCATTTCTGCCCGTGTTTCCTACCATGGACACTTTCGCGAAGATGGACACTACCGTGGACAAAAACACGCCCTGTATTATAAGACGATGGGTCACTCAGGCACTTGGCCTCCGGTTAACGACGGACTGACCTAAGGGAGATTGCAGGGCACCTAAACATCAGTTCGGGCGCTACACATAAGATGTTCACGCGCTTCCGGCGAAGCGGCGTCAACTGGCCCTTGCCCGAAGACTACACGCCTGAAGGTTTGAAGAGGAGCTTTACGCTTTCAACCTTGAAACGACCCGACCCGTTAAAAACGGCGTCCGGACTGGCTGCTTGAGTTCAAAATCCGCATGGCGGAATGAGCCTGCAGCCGGATGCTTGTATGGCCCAGCTGGCCCGGGAATACGGCCACAACGACAACCTTGTGTTCAACTGGCGCAAGTTGCACCGTTAGGGCCTACTGGACACCCTGCCACGTGCGCCGGGATGATCAGGATCATCCTTACTTACTGGTTAATACCATATAAATATGGAGCTTCAATACGGTCTGTATGTGGCGTTTGCATTTCCGAAAACTGTTCTTATGCAAATATCACATTAGTATTGCCAAATTATAGATTTGTGAAATCCCGCCAGTGCAATAGCATTGATCCCTTTGGTTTTCCGCTGCCTTCTCCCCCAACTGGATCATCACCATCATGCGCAATATGCAGTCGCGTTGCCTGTCTCTGAACGACTTCGAGAAGTACGCTCAACGTTATCTGCCGCATCCGCTGTTCGCCTATGTTGCTGGCGGCGTCGAGGACAATATCGCGCTGCGCAACACGCTGGCGTCCTACGCGCGCTACAACCTGATCCCGGAAAACATGGTGGATGTGTCGCAGCGCAGCATTGGGGTTGAGCTCTTTGGGCAGCGCTACGCGGCACCGGTTGGCATCGCGCCGATGGGCATCTCGGCGTTGACCGGTTTTGACGGAGATTGCACGCTGGCCCGCGCGGCGATGGAGAAGAAGGTGCCGTTTATCATGAGCGGCTCCTCGCTGACGCGGCTGGAAGATGTGGCGCAGGTGAATCGTGATATGTGGTTCCAGGCGTATCTGCCGAAAACGCTGGAGGAGATTGATGCGCTGATCGATCGCGTTAAACGTGCCGCCATCCCGGTTCTGGTGATCACCGTCGATACGCCAGTTAAAGCCAATCGGGAAAACAACGTGCGCGCCGGATTTGCCACGCCATTCCGTCCCAGCCTGCGTCTGGCGTGGCAAGGCATTACGCATCCGCGCTGGTTAAACGGCACCTTATTAAAGACGCTGATGAAAAGCGGCATGCCCTATTTTGAGAACAATAATGCGCAACGCGGCGCGCCGCTGTTTTCGAAAAACGCGGTGCGGGATTTCAGCGGTCGCAGCCACTTAACCTGGCAGCATATCGGGCATATCCGCGCGCGCTGGCCTGGCGCGATGGTGATTAAAGGCATTCTCAGCCGCAACGATGCGCTGCGCTGTAAAGCCATCGGCATCGACGGCATTGTGGTCTCCAATCACGGCGGCCGACAGCTGGATACGGTGATCCCTCCATTATATGTGCTGCCGGAAATCGTTGAAGCTGCGGGTGAAATGACAGTGATGTTTGATAGCGGGATTCGCCGCGGCACCGACGCCATCAAAGCCATCGCGCTGGGAGCGCAAGCCTGTTTTGTCGGGCGGCCGTTTAATTATGCTTGTGCGGTGGGCGGTTTATCGGGTGTTAATTTAGCCATTGATTTGATTACCAGCGAGGTGAGCCGCGATTTAGGCATGTTAGGTGCGGCGTCGCTGGCGGAGTTAGGGGAGCGGCATTTGCGGTTAGTCGATTAACGTATACGTTTTCTGCGAGGTTGTAGCCCTCTAACTCGTGGCATTGAGGTTTCAACTGAAGAAATGCTGGACATGTAAAAGAAGCCAATGACTATATGTTACATGTACAAAATTCGGCTATGGAATTCATGTATCAAAGCCTTCTCAGTTCAGTATCAAATCCATCAGATAATTAAGCATAGCCTCCCTGTGTAGTTGTCAACACGGTTTTTATGTGACGCTAACTTTTCTGTTTCGCTTCTCACCTTTTACTCAGAGCAGGCAGTTACTCAGCGCGTGCCGGCACCAGCGCATTTCCTGCAGGAAGTCCTGAAAACTGCCCTTTTCTGACGCCGACACCCTCTTTTCAGTCAGTTGCTACAGGCGGAAGCAGGTGACCAGCGCCTGCACTAACCCGGTCGCCGCCAGCAGCATCAGCACGAGCAAACGCAGCCTACCCGTAGCCAGCCGGTCCCGCCGATGCAGCTGCCTGCGGCAGTCAGCATCGGCGGCAGTAGTCTCCGGCGCCGCGCCCTGCCGTGACCTCGCGCAGGCCCTGCCACAGGCGGGAGTAATTGCGTCCGGCATGGCGACTCCAACTGGATACCTCCCACGCCGGCAGAACCAGGTTCAGCGCTATCCAGCTCACGCGCTTCGGCGCGATGCGGCGTTTCTTTGCGCTCCCTTGCGGAGCCGCTTAATTAGCTTCTTTGAAAAGGAATCTCCTCCTGTGGTCAGTGCGGCTCAGCAGACGAAAACGTCAAGTGGGGAGCGCCGCCCTCCCTTATCCCAGAGAAGGTATTCTCTAAAGACGCTTTTCACTGAGCCGATAACAGAAAAGGATCAGGGTTGCTTTCTTGCCCGTTCACAAAAAACAGGTTCCGGCTCATGCTGCCAGGTACCTATGTTCTTTCGTATTTCCCTGCAGGAAATTTAATTTATGAACAACACCAGAATTGGCGTTCGCCTGAGTGTGGCCTTCGCTTTCATGATGCTGATGGTATTTTTTATGGCCCTCATCGGTATCAGCCGTCTCGTTTCGCTGGGTAGTACCACAGAACTGATTGCCGGCAGCCTCTACTCAAAATCCACCGCATCCTCAGAGCTGCGTTTTTATACCGCCGACATGAGCCGGCTTGCGCGCAACGTCATCCTGATTAACGATCCAGCCCGGCGAGATAAAGTGTTTACTGACTATCAGGCAGAGCGGCGGAAGGTTGATGAGCTGACGACTCTCATTCAGGGTCAGATTGATTCTGTACGCGGTAAGGAAATTTTTACTACCCTAAAGGCTCGCGGCGAGCTGTTCCTGCCCTTTATTGATGAGGTGGTGGCGCTGGGGCGTCAGAACAGAAACAATGAAGCCACACAGCTGCTGTTCGGGCAACGGTACCATACGCAGGGTGATTACATGGCATCCCTGAACGAAATGCAGCAGTTCCAGGAGGGGCGCATGAGGGCGTCTGCTGCAAAGGCCGTGCAGGAGCGCCAGCATGCAGTGGTGTTGCTTGCCGGGGCGGCACTTGCCGCTCTGCTTTTGGGCATTGTTGCCGCAGTGGTGATTACGCGCAGCATCACCCGCCCGCTCAACGTGGCGCTGGACGCAACGCAGCGCATCGCCCGCGGTGACTTGAGCCAGACCGTGCCCGTCAGCGGCCGGGATGAGGCCGGCAGGCTGCTTCGCGCCGTCAGCGAGATGCAGGAATCACTGGTGCAGACCGTGAGTACCGTGCGCGGCAACGCTGAAAGCGTGGCCACGGCCAGCCTGCAGATAGCACAGGGTAACTCGGATCTCTCCCAACGCACCGAAGAGCAGGCCAGCGCGCTGGAGCAGACCGCTGCCACCATGAGTGAACTCAGCGTGACGGTCAGAAATAACGCCGACAACGCCCGGCAGGCGGCGCAGCTTGCCGTGAACGTACGTGAAGTCGCTCACAGAGGCAATGCGGTCACTGCCGACATCACCGGCACCATGAAAACCATCGGCGAAAGCTCTGCGCGTATTGCTGACATCACGTCTGTCATTGACAGCATTGCCTTCCAGACTAATATTCTGGCGCTCAATGCGGCCGTTGAAGCGGCCCGCGCGGGTGAGCAGGGGCGGGGCTTTGCCGTGGTGGCCGGGGAGGTGCGCACGCTGGCACAGCGCAGCGCCACGGCGGCGGGCGAAATCCGTCAGCTGATTGAGGCGAACTCAGCCAGCGTCAATGCGGGTAGTGCGCTGGCAGGCCGCTCCGCGGAGGCCATGTCTGACATCGTCTCCTCCGTGGGCCAACTGGCCGACACGGTTGAGGAAATCACCGCTGCCGGCACAGAGCAGGCCCGCGGCATTGAGCAGGTAGGCATCGCCGTTACGGAGATGGACGGGGTGACCCAGCAGAACGCCGCGCTGGTTGAGGAATCGGCCTCGGCCTCGCAGAGCCTGCGTGAGCAGGCGTCCATGCTGCTGCAGTCAGTGTCAGTATTCACGCTTGCAGCAGAGTCCCCTTCACGTTACCCGATACAGACCGCCGCTAGTACATCAACGGTCCCGATAAGGGTCAGGCAGGAAATGCCAGCCGGTACGGACGAAAACTGGACCACTTTCTGATTAACCCCAGCGTCCCGGCATGCCGGGACATACAAGGCCGGATCACTGAAAGCGTGGTGTTAGAAACTACTGTCAATACGGTAATATTGTGACGCTTGCCTGAAAAGAGTATGAAAACCTGGAAGACCGAATCTGCCATTTCCGCAACGGCTCGGCGCCGGGAAAAGGCAATCAGAACGCACGCAGTCAGTGAAAAAGCATACAGATGGTCAAACATGTATTCAGCCAGTGTGGTCATACACATTAAATAACAGATCCCGCCGATTAGATTTCCTGTCATCACCTGAAGCTGAGCACCCACTGGCTCAGATGGATGAAACAGAATTACCTTCAGGCAGAAAAACTGACCAGCGCCAATGCCCTCCTGGTGGATTTTCAGTCCTCGCTAGGGTTACCGACCACCAGGGCGGGCATAAAACTTCATCTGTCGACGAAATAATGGATAAATCGGCAAATTACGGTGCACCAAATGAGCTAGTGCGGAGGTTGTGCTGATGAAAAAGTCAGGATTCACCGAAGAGCAGACAGTTTTGCCCTGAAGCAGGCTGAGCTGGGTACGCCCGTACCGTGAGTCTGCCACAGGCTGGGCATCTCCGATGCCACGTTCAGCCCTGGCGCAAAAAGCACGTCGGGATTTCTCCTTCAGAACTGAAACATATGCGGTAGCTCGAGGAGGAAAACCATCGCCTGAAGAAGCTGGTTGCCGATCTGAGCCACGATAAGGCCATGCTTCAGGATGTGATGGCAAAAAAGAGCTGACGCTGGCACGCCTGCGCGAGTGGGTCAGGGATTTACAGACCCGCTACGGTGCCAGTGAAAGACAGGTCTGCTTTGCGCTGCGGGTCTGCCGCAGTTCATTCTCCCATCAGCTTTAAGTTGACGCTGCCGGGCGGGAGCCTGTGGCTTAACCGGGCCACTGAAGCCAGAGCTCCTGCGTGTACTTGTCAGCGATTTCAGAGAGGGCGAGGCATGATTAACTTCCGGCTGGCTCACATATCTGGCTGGTCACCAGCGTAACGGATATCCGAAACAGTATGTTATGCCAAAGGCTCTGAGGGAGATCGGGCATATCGAAAGGTTACTGTTTATGCTGGACTGCTTTCTGGGGCTCTCCCTTCAGCGGCGCGTACGGCGGGGTTGAATACAGACGAGACCCGAAACGCCCTGGCGCAAGAAGTCTTTATGCCTCGGTCAGGGGAAATTATAGACTGGGGAATGGAAAATCAGAGCTATCGGCCAGAGGGCTGACATTACAAACTGCGGCGTTCTTACTGTGGAATATTGTGTATATAGAAAGAGCCATAGCGGCTCTGAAGCGAATAGGGATACCAATAAAATGATCAGAATATTGCTCATTTGTCCCCGCTGGGATGGGAGCATATAAATCTGAGCGGAGATTACGTCTGGCGAACAAATCTCAACCCGGGACAGGGTAAATACCGCTCTTTAAATACAATATATAGTCGTCTGTACAAAAAACAGGCTTAACGTACGATGTTCTCCACTTTCCAGGCGGACCCCATCAAAAAGATACTCACATTGCCCCCTCACTAGGCAGTGAAAGCACCATCACTGTGCAATGCACGCGAGTCGCACACACCTTTAACCACCACGCCTCAAACCTAGGAAGATCTTTCTTAGCAAAATATCTGTTATCTTTCAAAGAGATATAAATATTACGACTGGGCCTGTGCATCTGGCATGTTTCATGCTCCTGTATTTATATTCAAGTATCTTTACTAAAGTTCAAATCACTTTCGGAGAGCCGCCATGACACTGATCCGTTTTTCTTTGCCTGCCAGCCTGGCAATGATTTCTGCTAGCTTGTTTTGCACTCCAGCAAACGCCGATCTTCTTGACAGGATTAAAGAAGCGAAGGAGATAACCGTTGCCACGGAAGCGCGCTACGCCCCCTTTGAGTATGTCGATGATGGCAAAATCGTGGGCTACGACGTGGATCTTATGAATCACATTCTGGCGAAATCACTGCCAGGGGTGAAAGTGAAACAGCTAGATCTGCCTTTTCAGGGCATTTTGCCGGGGCTGGATGCGAAAAAATTCGACATCGTGATCACTGCTGTCACCGTCAACAAACAGCGTATCGGGCACTTTGGTTTTACCGCTCCAGTAGCGGAATCCACCGTGGCATTACTGAAACGATCGGAAGACAACGCCATCAAATCGCCCGATGACCTGAGCGGTAAAGTGGTTGGCACCCAGGCCGGTTCCGGCCAGCTTCAGGTGTTACAGGCATTTGACCACGCACTTCGTGCCAGTGGCAAACCAGGTATTAAAGAGATCAAACAGTACACCGCGTTTGATGAAGCCTATGCCGACCTTGCGTCCCGCCGACTGGACGGTGTTGCACAGTCGCTCTCTAACCTCGGGCCGTTGATCAAAACCCGCCCGGGGGTGTTCGCCACAATACCGCAAATGCTCGGACCGCAGACCTATTTTGGCTGGGTTGGGCGTAAAGATGCCGATAGCGCTTCGCTGGTGAAACTGTTTAGCGACGGCATTATCGAAGCCAATCGCGACGGAACTATGAAAGAACTTCAGCAGAAGTGGTTTGGTTTCACCATGATCGTTCCGGCAACGGCAATGCCTGAACCGGCGCTGTGAGTTCTGACTGATGACGGATTTTATGACGAGCTTTATCCACTGGCTCCCCGCGCTCCTTGAAGGGGCAGTCACCACGGCCACACTTTGCCTGACGGCAATGGCACTCGGGTTTCTGGTGGGCATTGGCTTATGGCGTATGTCTGTCAGCCCGCGATGGATCTCCCGCATGACGTCCCATGGATGGGTCAGCCTGTTCCGGGGAACTCCGGTGCTTGCTCAGTTGCTGCTCTGTTTCTATCTGCCTTCTCAGCTAGGGCTGAATTTCCCTGGTTTTCTGGCCGCCAGCCTCGCGTTAACCCTTAATACTGCGGCGTACCAGTCGCAGATACTGAAAAGTGGTTTTGCCAGCATTGCTACCGGTCAACTGGAGGCAGCGGCCATTTGCGGGTTGAGTTCACGGCAGATTTTATGGCGTATCCAGGTGCCACAAGTGGTAAGGGCAACGATGCCGTCACTGATTTCTGAACTGATTGATGTGGTAAAAACCTCGGCGGTCGTTTCCGTGATCGCGCTGACGGATTTAATGCGCGTTGGCCAGCAACTGGCGTCATCCACCTATCAACCATTGCAGGTTTATCTGGCCGTCGCGCTGGTCTACCTGATGTTGACCAGCCTGCTGGCATTCGCCGGACGTCAGGCAGAACGCCACTGGCAGAGGGAGCAACGATGACGGAATTTGCACAATACCTGCCGGATTATATTCGGGCACTGGGCGTCACGCTTATGTTGAGCCTTTGCGCGGCCGTTGGTGGTATGTTGCTGGGCTTCGTGATGAACGGCTTATGCCGCCAGAGCAGCCTGGCATATCACTTGTGGCGCACTTATGTCTGGATCATTCGCGGCACACCGTTTCTGGCGCAACTGGCAGTGATCTACTTTGGCTTACCGTCTGTTGGCATCATGCTCAGTGCTGTCGAAGCAACCATTCTGTCTCTGATGCTGTATAGCGCCGCCTATTTTGGTGAGATTTTCCGTGCTGCCTGGAACAGTATCCCGCCGGGGCAACGCGAGGCGGCGCTGGCGAACGCTATCTCTTCACAACGCTGTTTCTGGCATATCCAGACACCGCAGGCCATTCGCTTTGCGCTGCCGCTTCTGGGTAATCAGTTTATTTTGACCATTAAAGAAAGCGCCGTTGCTTCCATCATTACGGTGCCGGAACTGACCATGACCACCAGTCAGATTGTCGCCAACACCTATAGCTACGTTTTGCCTTACACGCTGTTGATTATCAGCTACTGGTTGCTGGCTCAGGGCGTAAGTCTGAGCGTAAGAACCCTGAGCTATGTGCTACGAACCGGAGAATAACGTGAGTAATCGTTCTGTACCCGTCCTTGAAATGCGCCATGTTGGTAAATCATTCGCCGACCATATGGTGCTGAATGACATTAACCTCAGTGTCCACCATGGTGAGATTGTCACACTTATAGGTCCCTCTGGTTCCGGAAAAACCACAGCACTACGCTGTATGAATTTTCTCGAAGCCTACGACAAAGGCGATGTGCTGATCAAAGGCCAGTTGCTGGGATATTCCGGCACCCAACGTGGCCCCGCGCACGTGGATAGCACACAACAGATTGCCGATGTGCGCAAACCATTATCGATGGTTTTTCAACAATTTAACCTCTGGCCGCATATGACGGTGCTGGAAAATGTTACGGCGCCGCTGGTGTTGGGCAAAAAAATGTCCCGCCAGCAGGCGAAGACTGCCGCAATGTCTGCACTCGGGCGGGTGGGGATGTTGCCAAAAGCCGATGACTGGCCAGTTCGCCTTTCTGGCGGCCAGCAGCAGAGGGTAGGGATCGCTCGTGCACTGGCGCTTAACCCGGAGTTATTGCTACTCGATGAACCGACTTCAGCGCTCGATCCTGAGCGTGTTGAAGAGGTGCTGGACGTAATCCGCGACCTGGCAGGACAGGGCATGACGATGGTGATGGTGACCCACGAGATGGCCTTCGCCGCGCATATTTCATCACGGTTAGTATTTATGGCTGATGGCAATGTCATCGAAAGTGGTACGCCGCGCCAAATTTTCACTCAACCGAAAAGCGATCGACTGCGCAGTTTCCTGGCACCGCTGTTCCGCCGTCCCCTTCAATCTGAAGAGCTGGAGAAATTAGCATGAAAGAGACCAGTTTACGGGTTGCCCGGCATATTGATGCAGATCTACTGAATACGCTTCTGGAAAAACTGGCCCGTTTTGGTGGGCTGGAAAACGGTGGTACCAATCGGCAGGCACTGAGCGATATTGAGTTTGAAGCCCGCTGCTGGCTGATCGGCTACGCACGAGAACTGGGCTGTGAGGTTTACCATGACGCCGCCGCGAACCTGTTCTTTCGGCGTCCGGGCCGCCAGAACATCGCACCGGTCACCACCGGTAGCCATGTGGATACCCAGCCCTGCGGTGGAAATTATGATGGCTGTTACGGCGTGATTGCCGGAATGGTCTGTTTAAAAGCCTTAAATGATGCGCAAGTGGTGACAGAACGCCCGGTTGAAGTGGTGATCTGGACCAACGAAGAAGGCAGCCGTTTCTCCCCGGGCGCAATGGGCTCAAGCGCGTTTGTCTACCCACAACGCCTTGCCCAGTACCTCGATACTATCGGCGAAGATGGCGTGGTGTTTGCCGACGCACTCAGCGCATATCAGGCCCGGTTTGCGGAGATCCCGCTGCGCCCGGATCGGCAGATGGCCTGTTTTATTGAGCTGCATATTGAGCAAGGCCCAGTGCTGGAAGCGCGCGGCCAGCCGCTGGCAATTGTTAGCGGTATCCAGGGCGTACGCTGGTATCAGATAACCTGCCTCGGGTTTTCTGCCCATGCGGGCACCACGCCAATGAAACTGCGCCAGGATGCGATGACGCTGGCGCGCGATACGCTGGCGCAGATTGAAAATCAGATGGATAGCAGCGATGACGATTTACGTCTCACTTTTGGTCGCTGGCAGGTGGTCCCCAATGCGGTAAATACTATCCCCTCCAGTGCCAGCTTTACCGTAGATTTTCGCCATCCTGACCCGGAAATTCTGGCCCGGTTCGACGCGCTTATCGCCGGTCTTGCCAGTGAGCAGGTGAAAGTGGAGCCGCTGTTGAATAAAGCTCCGGTAAGTTTTGACCCACAGCTCAACGCTGTATTAACGCGCGCAGGCACGGCGCTGCATATTTCCCATACGACGCTACTTTCTGGAGCGTTTCACGATGCGATGCATCTGGTTGAACACTGCGCGACCAGTATGCTTTTTGTCCCCAGCCACCGTGGTATTAGCCACAACCCGACTGAATATACCGATCCTGACTCACTGGCCGCTGGCGCACGAACGTTAGCCTGCGCGTTGACTGAGTTATCTCTTACTATTGAAGGAGTTAAACCATGACCACAAATCAATTTCCGGCCTGCTGTGCGAAAGACAATGGTGATGCACTGGGCGTGAACCCGACGTCAACGTCACCGATCACCGCTGATGGTGTGCCTGTATTGAATGAGCTGTATACCATTCCGCCGCGTTGTGGGCGTGCTGTGCATTTGAAAAAAGGCCAGCTCATTAAGATCATCAACACGCCTGGCAGCCAGGTATGCGATACATGGTTTTTCAATAGTGCCGATCTCAGCGAGTTTGCATCGATGGAACATACCCGCGCGTTTATCGATAAGATCATCCCAAAACCGGGTGATGTGCTGGTCACCAATCAGCGCCGCGCGATTGCCACCTTGCTGACGGACACCTCACCGGGTGTACATGACACGATGATTGCGGCATGCGATCTCTATCGTTACACCAACATGGGTATTACCGAATATCACGATAGCTGTGCGGATAATATGCGTCTGGCACTGAACGCGATTGGTTTGCGTGCCCGCGAAGTGCCGCAGCCGCTGAACTTGTGGATGAACACGCCGGTAAACCCTGATTATTCAATTTCATGGTTGCCTACGGTCAGTAAAGAAGGAGATTTTGTAGAAATTCGGGCTGAGCTGGATTGCGTGGCCGTGATGTCTGCTTGCCCACAGGACATCGTGCCGATTAACGGTTGTTCGCCGAAAGAGATCCAGTTCGCTGTAATAGAATGATTTATCTTGCCGGGCCTGCCTGCCAGTATGCAGGCCACAGGCAGAATTTAACGAAGCAAAATCAATGAAAAAAAACACCGATCTCAAATCATCAGGCACGCCTCTGGGAATGCGCCTGCGTCACGCTCGTCTTGTACAGGAAATGACGCTTAAACAACTTGCGCAAAAGGTAGAATGTTCGGAAAGTTTATTATCAAAGCTGGAAAACGAGGCGGCATCACCCTCGCTGGCCATGCTGCACCGGCTGGCAAAAGCGCTGGATACCAGTATCGCCGATCTGATGGCCGAGGAGTGGGCCGCCGAACAACCCGTATTAAAGACTGAACAGCGCAACCGCAAACGTTTTTTACAGCGCAGTAAAAAAGGCGGTATTGAGCTGGAAAACCTGACGTGGCAACACAAAGGGGGTCTACTGCAAGGCAATATCCACATTATCGAACCTGGGGTTGCCAGTGATGGCCTTATTGAGCACCAAGGTGAGGAGATGGGTTATGTGCTGGAAGGTAAACTCGAACTGCGGCTGGGCGAGGATACCTGGGTGCTGGAGCAGGGTGATTCATTCTATTTCCCCAGCCATATACCACACGGTTATCATAATATCGGCAGCGCAGTTGCGCGTGTACTGTGGGTTAATACGCCGGTTACCTTTTAAATTTGTGTTGTTGCAAAAAGCCAGCAACAATCAGACTGGCTTTTTGCATATATTCCTGTTTCAGCGCCTCGTTGTCTGTAGTCTCAATCTATGCGGGCAGGAAAGTTACATTCCAGGGGCTGCCATGAGCGCAGACAGTTAGTTTAAGTCCGAGCCAATACGCCTATGAGTGATCGATAATATGATCTCTGTGTGACGCTTACGAAAATATCAACCTCAGGATCGAATGTAGGTGCAGATGGCGTTCTAACGAGAAGAAAAATCTGCCATATGGATATCAGATAAAATACTGGTTTCGTATGGCAGGGTTGCCGGAAGTAGATCAGAATATATATGCGTGAAAAAAATTGTTGTGTTCAATGCCAGGGAATTATGCAGTAAATACGATAAAGCGTTTAAAATTAGCCGCGGCATAACAGCCGCGGCGTTTCATCACACAGCCTGCCACTCACTTTCCACTTCATCTTTAGATTTGGAAAGAATGACTTTGTTATCATCTACTTCCTTAACCCAGCTGAAGGGAATGATGTGATGCTGGCCGCCGGCTTCCGGGTCACTTTTCGCCAGCTTAATTTTGTCATCCCCTTCAAGGTGGTCAACAACACCCACGTGTTCGCCATCAACGTCCACTACCTGCACATGGTCCAGAACTTCTGCTTTATCAACCATAATTAATCCTTAGTAACGTCTGGTAAATGATGGATTAACCCAGTCGTCATGCTGGGTATGCATTTTAAGCGTGGGTTATTAATCTGTCTGACGTCAAGTAATTAACGGAATGAAATATCTGCCTTACCGCAGTGTACGGCGTATACCTATAGCACGCTTTTCAGGCCCGCGGCTGCAGGGCCCGGTTTGACAACAGTTTACCCGAAGCCATGATGAAAGCGCTGGCTGGATTAGATCCAGACAAAGTTTATAAAAATCATTGAATTATTCTCGGTCCCATTCCGGTTTTTTTCTGGCTAGGGTTAATCCGTCCTGTGCCACTCTTCCACGGACAGTCCTGATTGTGCTGCCTGAATTACTGCGGGTTGATTGGTAAGTTAACCTGGCTTCCGGCGTTCTGAACAATACGGAATTATTGCAGGTGCCTCACTGAATTTTCGGCGCCTTTACAGATGTTCTTTTCAGAGGAAGCTGTTAGTAATTTGCGAGACAGGCATCGGGATGGCGTCACCAAGGAATCAGTTAGCTTGAATTCCTTCCGGACCTTTGTGTTTCTGTAGTCTGGTACATAATCTTCGCAGCGCATCAATGTCCATATTATGAATCAGATGCTTCCTGGTTATAGTTACCCAATATAACGTCATGATGAAAGTGTGCGTGCCCCCTCTGCTGACACCAGTGTGACGTATTGTAATAGCTGACATGTTATCAGAACCCAACAGCGCCAGCCTCAGCCAGGACATACTAACTCCTGTTGCTCCCGGGACCCTTTTCGTCCTGCTTAGCCGGCCGCCTTCACAGACCGGCGTTACCCTTCTGCGCTGGCGCTCTCCGTATTCTACAAGAGAAGTCGAACAAGTCGCTCACGGTTTACCTGTCCTGACTCCAGTGCCGGCATCATGCTAATGAGAGAAAGGGGCTCCGTGACGAGTCCGACGTCGCGCTTAACATCCTTCGCATTTCACGGTTCTGATAACTGATATTTCAGCGTTCTTTTCGTCAGCGCAGCACGCGCGTAATGAAGGTATCCGCCACACCGGTGATGCCTGAACACAGGGAGAGCGCTTTCATCATCCAGAGCACAGCGGCTTCAGACCCGGTATAGAAGCACAGCGCGGCACCTGAAGCGGTGGCCAGCAGCCAGGTCCATATCCAGAAACCTATACGAACGTACGTCCTCATCCGGATATCTGTTGCGTGTCTCATTTGCCCAGTCTATGGTCATTTTTCTAGCAAAATAGCGGACAACGCGCCTTAGTTCCAGTTATGGAGGTCGCTGCGCTCCGCTTATTCCGGCGTTCCGACTTTCCGAGATGCCGGTCAGACGTCTGGCCATTAGGGTGGTTTGGACCTTTTTCAGATCCGCTCCGTACCTTCACCTTAGCCGGGCCGCTACACCGGCAAGGTTTTTTTCACCTCGCTCGTCACCCGTTCCCCGCCGTGTACGGGGCGTTCAGTCTGACCTGCTCCCCGGTTTGGTTCACCCGTCGGGCCATCTGGTAGCGGACTGAACCGATGCCGGCGCATTGGCCGGTGGCGACATAGTACCGCTGTGTTAAATTAACCAGTGTCGGTACGGGGTTATCTTCTCCGAATTCACCAGGGGGTAAATAAACTGTACCCGTACCGGCATCCTTCCTGACATGTACTCTGACGAATCCACATCATTCATCAGTGAAGCAGCGTGAGCGCACGCCTGAGCTGCGCGACTTCGCTATTTACTGTGCCGCTACGACGAGCCTGGGCGGTAACCCCCGGACAAATGGTTGCCACTTCGCGATATGCTCCAGATGAAACTTATCTGAGCCTCAGCATTCGCACTCATTTGGACACAATTCGATACGTAACGCCGCCTTAGAAGGGGCAAAGGGACAAAATGAGTCAGTGAGTATTTCTGCTGTCCGTGATTGCGCAGATTCACCTCGCGGCGGTCAGCCACAAATTTAGCGACTTCACGGGACTAATAATAATCCGCTACATGCCGCATCTATTCACACTTCAGATAACCGTAGGTCACGAAGAAACCTCACCTTTTGCGAGTTTTAACAAGCGGATTCTGTCATGCTGATCTTCAGGCGCTTCTGCTCTGAGGTGGATGAGGCTGGGCAGTCCCTATTCAGGGCGACCAGAAGCTCGACGGCGCCTGGGTTTGATGCGCGTATTCACCAAAAATATTACGGCCGGATGGAGTGGATTAGGAGTGTGCCCAGGACATATGCAGTCTCCTTTTATCAGTGACCGGTACCATTTATAACGGAACTGGCTGCAGCATTCACGTCCGCGTAATCCGCAGCCAGTGCGGCTTAGCTGATATCCCGGAGAACTTCACGCAGGAAACCGGACGCAACGTCCTGCGGCGCGCGCCCTCCGCAGGCGTTGATCAGCCAGCTTACCTCGCCGCGGTGACGGGTACCGTGCAGGATCACTTGCTCAATCAGCGCCAGCATTGAGGTCTCTGCCATTTTTCCGTCCGTCCGACGGTAAGTCAGCATGCCATCCCACGCGGGGGGCAGTATGGTTGCCACGTGCTCAACATACCAGTTGCTACAGGCGAGCATGGACAGCATCAGCGTGCCTGCTTCCGGAGTCCTGCCTTCATGCAAGCCCGAATACGGATGCTCCACCCCGCTCAGGTTGGCGCGCACAACCATATCAGTAACGTGAATGTGATGCATAAGACACAGCATTTTCCTACGCTCAGCGGCGAAGGATCGCGCATCCGTGGCGGCAATGGCGCTGAGCATACCGGCATCAATCCAGCGCTTGTATTTTAGCAACGTTAGGGCAGTATCTCTGTACACGATCTTCTCCAGGACGCCGGTCTGACCGGAGCTGTGAGGCTCACGGGAGGGACGTCGCTTAAGGAAAGTGAACTCAGGCCAAGCTAAAGGTCTGATTTATAAGCAGATGTTCTTCAGCAGCGAATTTTCACACCGATGGCGGTTTTTTTACCCGATGCTCACTTGTTTACTAACTGGGAAATCTTGTCCGCACTCTTTTATGATTATATTGATGTGACAGGAAACCTCTATAGCCGACTGCCTTTCATATCGGAACGGCCGAAATTCGACAAGCCCGGAAAGGATGTTTGCGTTTAGTCTTACATGGGGTTGACGCTGATCTCCATATAGTCCTCCTCCGACAGAAACCTTAACGAGGTTTCATGCACTGAGCTTGAGCTGCGCATCACGCTGCCGCTCGCCACCGGCCTGTCATCACCGGGTAACTTGTACTGATAATCCACGTGGTATGTAATCTGCATAATGCCTAGCTCACTCAGAGTGACCGTCCGCCGCTGGCACAGAAATGGATCGTCTGCCGGGCTTACGGTCCGGTGTTCCTCCACCGGACCATACCCTGTACCTGCCAGAACTCATGCAGACCCGTCTCAGGTGGGCTGTTTTTTTACGGAGTATACCGTTCCGGCGCATCGACCCGCAGGCCGGTATCGGGGCCGGTGAGCATCACGCATTCTCCCGTTTCGCACCGGAGACGAAATCGCTGCAGCTCCGCCGCGCTGATGCCGTTACCGCACCACATCAGATGATGCTCATGGCGCCGGCGAGCCGTGTGCTGACCTTGCGCCGCCACTTCCACGCGAAATCCCTGACCGGTCAGCCGTATGGCCTCCATCCAGATTTCAGTTCCGTCGGTCACGCTGACGGGCTCGAGGAACAGGGGTACGCACCGGCGCCCGGCGGCCGCCACGGACATGATGCGCCACTGCTCAAGCACCGACCGGTGGAAGCGGCCCAGCCTGCCGGCGGCTTCGCTGCTGAGGTCGCTGCGCAGCCACAGGTTCAGCGGCCGCAGGTAGCGGTTGATGA
The DNA here is from genome assembly GCF_059730895.1 of gamma proteobacterium symbiont of Lampromicra miyakona. Lineage (NCBI taxonomy): Bacteria > Pseudomonadati > Pseudomonadota > Gammaproteobacteria > gamma proteobacterium symbiont of Lampromicra miyakona. The sequence continues at coordinate 182,269 of NZ_AP035934.1, forward strand.
AGTCCTCAGTGCAGTAGTCCGTTGCCATTTTCCGCATCTCATTCTGCACATCCTGATCCGTACTGCGCTGCAGAAGCAGCAGCATCTCCTCTTCGCGGAAGGCCCAGCCGCCAGAGAGGGTCAGCGCGGGCCACTGCATCACGGCGTAAACGTCGCAGAGCCGGTGCCCCTCCGCCGTCAGGTCGCGCACCCGCAGCACCGCAGAGAGCTGTGCGTCGGTGTAGCCTGGGCGGCCGGGCGTGGCCACCAGTCCGGCGCGGCGCCAGCGGCGCAGGGTTTCAGGCAGTATGCCGGCAAAGCCGCACACGGTGTCGTTTGAGTGGTAAGGCATCAGTGTGTCCGGGAAGGAGGCGTGCCCTGCAGAAGGTGCAGGAGTATAAAGAGCGTGAGAAAATGAAGCGCGAACGACAGTCATGTTACAGCACTAAACTGACTTTGGAAACAAATACTCCCAAAATAACTGCCGGTTTTATGCACATATTTTTACCGCCGGATATTACGCTCTTTTTTGGCCTGCTTAAATCGCGACAGAAAATTAATTCCGTCCGTCATATAACCGGGCATACAGTGGCTGCTTTAACAGGGAAGGAGGTGAATATGTGGCAGTTTTATTATCTGCTCAGGATGGGGCAGCAGGACCGGCTGCACGTGAAGGGGTGCGCATGCCCCTAAGTCCACCCGGAGCGCCGGTTTCTGGGCTCCGCCATCAGTTACCGGCAGGCGTATCAGATTGCGTCACAGCGCCTGAGAGTACGGGCCTCCATCTGCCGGCAGTGCGTGGACGACAGCATGACTGAGACGGTGGGTTCCACACTTTTGTCGGCCCCGTGACGGGTCGTTTTTACGCTTAAGTCACAGAACGGACAATTCCTCACATCAGATACCGATACGGACCTAAACTTAAGGTTACCCGATACCGGGTGCGGGAGATAACCATATCTGACCGTAACAATAAAATTTGAAGGATGGCAAAGACGCGTAAGCGGCTCATGTAGACCGTATTGACGTTTAAATTGCGGTGAGATCGACCTTCCATGGCAGCAGATCGCGCAGCCGGTTCACCGGCCAGTCCTGGATGTGGCCGATGACGTAACGCAGCCACGCCTCCGGCTCCACACCGTTCAGCCGGCAGGTGCCGATCAGCGAGTACAGAACCGCTGCACGCTCCCCACCTGCGTCTGAACCGGCGAAGAGCCAGTTCTTCCGGCCCAGGGCGACACACCGCAGCGCGTTTTCCGCGATGTTGTTGTCGATTTCCGCCCACCCGTTGCTGCAGTACAGGTTCAGTGCGTCCCACTGCTTCAGCAGGTAGGCGAACGCCTTTGCCGTATCCGAGTGGCGCGACAGCACCTTCATCTGAACCTGTATCCAGTCGTACAGCGACAGCATCAGCGGCACGGTCTGCGCTTTCCGGACCGCCAGTCGTTCCTCTGCCGGGCTTCCGCGTATCTCCGCCTCGATGGCATACAGCTCGCCGATGCGCTTCAGCGCTTCGGTGGTGACGTCGGTCGGCGTGCGGGAATGGACGTCGTGGATTTTCCTCTGGGCGTGCGCCATGCAGGCCGCTTCCGTAATGCGGCCGTCTTCGTACAGGGCATTGTAGCCCCCGTACGCGTCCGCCTGCAGGATACCGCTGTACCCGGCGAGATGCTGTTGTGGATGAACGCCCTTACGGTCCGGCGAGTACGCGAACCACACCGCCGCCGGGAGCTGCGACCCCGCGTTGCGATCGTCCCGTACGTACGCCCACAGCCGGGCCGTCCGGGTTTTGCCGCTGCCCGGTTCCTGAACCGGCACCGGGATATCGTCGGTATGGACCTTGCCCGGCATCAGCACGTACTGACGCAGCAGCTCATACAGTGGCTCCAGCAGTTCGCTGACCGCCCCGGACCAGCGCCCCAGCGTGGCACGGCTCAGCTCCACGCCCTGACGACTGTATATTTCCGACTGACGATAATGAGGCGTGTGCTCTGCGAACTTTGCCGCGACGATGCGCGCCAGCAGTCCGGGACCCGCGTAGCTGCGCTCGATGGGTTTTGACGGCATGGCTGCCTGAACGATGTGGTCACAGCGGCAGCAGGCCAGCTTCGGCCGCTGCGTTTCGATGACCTTAAAGGCGCTGCTGATGAGATCCAGCTGCTCCGACACGTCACAGCCCAGCGCACTGAGTTCACCGCCGCACGCCGGACAGACCGTTTCTTCCGGCTGCAGCGTTATGGTTTCGCGGGGAAGCGAGGACGGCAGCGGTTTACGGGCGGAAGACTGTCGCAGCGACTGCGGGAGTACCGGGTCATGCTGTTCACCCAGCACCTCCGCCATCTCCTCCTGCAGCGCGCTGATGCGCTCCTCCGCCTCGCGCACCTGGCGGGCCGTTTTCTCACGCAGTTTTTCGGAGCTTTTGCCGAACTGCATACGCTGCAGCTTAGCAACCAGCGCCTTCAGCCGGTTGATTTCGCTGGCGTACGCCGCCACCCGCCGTGAGAGCAGGCGGTTATACTCCGCCATCTGGCGGATGGTGTGCTGCTGCGTGTCCAGCAGCGCCCGGAGACGGGCATTTTCGTCGGAGAGTGAGCGTGCCATGTGCTGACTTTACTGCAACTCATATGCGCAGGCCAGGGCGTTCCGTCCGCTGCGGGTGCTTCCAGTTAATGCCTTCCAGCAGCATCGCCAGCTGAGCCGGCGTCAGGTGCACTTTGCCCTCGCGGGTGACCGGCCAGACGAAGCGCCCACGCTCCAGACGTTTGGTGAACAGGCACAGGCCGTCCCGGTCTGCCCACAGTACCTTTATCATGTCACCCCGGCGTCCGCGGAAGATGAAGAGGTGGCCGGAGTACGGTTCATCTTTAAGGACGTTCTGAACCCGGGAGGTCAGACCGTTGAAGCCGTTACGCATGTCGGTCACGCCGGCGACCAGCCAGATACGTGAACCTGCAGGAAGGGAGATCACCGCTGACCTCCCTGCATTTCCCGGATAAGCATCTGCAGAAGTTCCGGTGTGAGTGTCCCACGGATACGCAGCGTACCGGCGGGCAGAACCAGTTCGCAGCAGGAAGACGCCTCCGCAGAGGGTATCAGCGTGGGAGCCGGTCTTTCGGCAGCGGTCAGCGTCACGGGGAACAGTGCTGGCGTATTGGCCGGAGTCCCCAACAGCCCCTGCTGATAAAGCCGGCGCCAGTTGAACAGCAGATTGTCATTGATGTCATTTTCGCGGGCAAGCTGCGCCACGCTGACGCCCGGCATCATCGATTTCTCCACCAGGGCGATTTTGAACTCCCGGGGGAAGTTGGGGCGGCGTGGCCGCCTGTGAACTGCCGGTGTTTCAGCAGCGGCAGGGGTAACTACGGGAAGAACGGACGATTTTCGGGAGTCCTGCCGGTACAGGCGTTTATCCAGGTTTCTGGCATCGACGCTGACCGGCAGAGGCCAGACCAGGCCAGCGTTCTTAAAGCGAACGAAGAGTTCGCAGACGGTGGTTTTGGGGATGCCTAACCTGCGCCCCGCTTCTATTCGCGAAAGATTTTCATCGAAATGAAGGCGCAGTGCCTCCATGATCCATATCCGGTTTTTCACGCGATAATGTCCATTAAAAATGATGGACACTATTGTCCCGCAACGGGAGGCAACCGGACAGACGGTCTACATGAGCCGCTTACCTATCATTTTGAAAAGATGTTAATAAAATAATAAAAGCCTCCATTGTTGATTTTATGTTGGAGCTAAGCAGAGATGACAGCTCTGTTGCAAAGATCGCGGCGCTGATAGACTTTCTTCCCATTTTCACCAGTGACGCGCCCCATGAACGTATTCAGAGGTTGGAATTTTCAGCGCAACATCATCCTCCGGGCGGTACGCTGGTACTGCAGATATGGCATCAACTATCGCGAACTGCAGGAAATGCTGGCCGAACGCGGCGTGAATGTCGATCACACCACGATTTATCCAGGGTTAAGCTATATGCGCCGGAAATGGAGTATGAAGGCCAATGGAACGAAAACGTACGTTATTGAAGTAACTGTATGATATATATAAATATAATACACATCGGAAAACGCTCTCCAAACGGTGTCTTTTTAATCAAAAATTGGCACTTAATGGACGGCACTGCCTACTAATCGATTTTTCAGACGATATTTTTCCTCTTACCGTACGTTTTCGTATGGCTGGACCTCAAACCCCTTTAACCACACGAAAGGCTGCCTCATCACTAACTTTGCAACAGTGCCGTTTTTTGAACATCCCTGCCCGCCGCAATAGGGCGTACTCGCACACTATTGTTGATGCTGGTTTTAAATGTCCGGACTTCAGCTAAAATAATAACTCTTAACAATACTGGATGCATAACCAGTATTACTGGGAGCTTTCACACCGCGTCAATGTGTGCCGTTGCCGCAGATTCTATGCTGCTGATGCAGATAAAGTTTAGATGGATCGCACAATCTGCTAACCGGCGCAACACATCCGGGTTTCACATCGGTCGCCGTGATTGGTTATAATTTAACCGTCGCGCTGGCTGCTGTGGCGTGGCACTACCCAACGATTAGTTATTGCGTCTTCTGTCCGTACCGCAGAATTCCGGACGTTTGCTCCGCTGGGCGGACGTCCGGCTTTTTCTGCGGGGCAGCGGGAGTGAAAGTTCCCGTGTCGGGAAAGCTAATACTGATTATCCTCATGCACCTGCAAAGCCGCATCAGCACCTGACATCCCGCGCCCTTTTGGTAGTTCATAGCGGATACAAAAGCAACACGAAACCTTTCAGTCACCAGGATAAACAGATTTCACTTCAGGGGATGGCAGTTTCCTGAGAAAGTGGCCGCGCGATGAACTGTGTCGCGAATTTCACTGACTGACTTACCTGCCCGGAATCGGCTGGTTTACGGGCGGGCTTTTTAACACGGGTCCGGTGGTCAGTCTTCAGTATGCGCTTCATTCTTACTTTTTCTGAACGTGTTCATCATCTGTGCCTCTGAAAGGATTCATTACTGCAGCGTATCAGCTGGTTGATTTCTGCAACATTACCCTGATTAGCGCCACTCAGTCTGCTTATATTACCGGATAGTTCCGCACTGACTGAGGTAATATATTCGTAATGCGGTGAATCTCCCTGTGCGGAGTGGCTAAGCTACTGTTGGCGGATCATTGCCCTGGAAAGCGGGTCAGGTTGTAGCTTTTCTGACTCACCGGGAGGCACCCGGCACCGCAGACTTTCTCAATGCCGGAACTTCCCCCTTATACTGCGGGGCAGCACCCGGCGAGTGAGGCTTTGTCGTTTGTCACGCGCTAATGGTGCCTGACTATTACCCACCGGAAGGCACCCGGCGTTGCGGCAACTGCCCGTCAGGACGTATACCCCCTGACGGGCAGCTGACAGTTCAGACGCTGTGTCCGGTCACGCAGCCTTTCCTCAGCTCATACCGTCCCGCCATCATCGACTCCCGCACGTAAACTCCCATTGTATTTTCGCTCAACCACGGCGGCGAAGTTTTCAGCCTGCCGCACCGCGCTGAGCGTCTGCTCCAGCGCGCTGAACGACGGCCTCACGTCGGCGTACAGCGCCCTGCGCCCGGACTCCACCGCCACCTGAGGCGCGCAGCCGCGCATGTCCGCCACCATCACCAGCCGGACGCAGTGCATCATCCTCGCGGTTTCCGCGTACTGCTGGCGCAGCCTGCCGGCCAGCGGCGCCACGCAGCCGTAGGACAGCAGGATGCCCAGGAAGGTCCCGACCATGGCCTGGGCAACCAGCGCGCCCAGCTCGTGCGCGCCGCGGTCCGTTGACCCCAGCGCGTGAATCACGCCCAGCACGGCCGCCACGATGCCGAAGGCGGGCAGGGCGTCCGCCAGGCGGATAATCCCCCCGGCGGGCCCCTCGCGCTCGCGCTCCAGCGTATCGGCCTCCATGGCCAGCAGCGCGTCCATGTCGCGGTCGTCCAGGTTCCCCATCAGGCGCAGGCGCAGGCAGTCCGTGATGCAGGCCAGCAGAAGCGGATTAGCAAGGACGCGCGGATAGCGCTGAAAAAGCGGGCTGTCATGCGGGCGCATGATTTCCGCATCCAGCACCAGCATGCCGCGGTGGCGGGCGCGGCTCAGCAGGTGAAACAGCAGGGCGAGCAGCTCTGAAGCCAGCGCGGCACCGTAGCGGCTGCCCCGGAGGGTCTCCGGCAGGGCGCGCAGCACGGCAAGCAGGGCCGGCCCGGTGTTTCCGGCCAGAAAGGTGCCGCCCGACGCCCCGGCGATGATGAGCAGCTCGGCCGGCTGAATGAATGCGGACAAGGTGCCGCCCGACAGCGTACAGCCGGTCAGTATGGCCGCGATAACCACAAAGTATCCCGCCAGTACGGGCATGATTTCTCCCCCCCCTCCTTCACAGTGAACCGGCCCGGGTTCGGGCCCGCGACGGCTGCTGTCCGCTTCCCCCGCGTCACCGGGCAGGCCGTCAACCGCCGGATGCAGGAATGATGCCGTACGCACAACTGCCAGAGGCATTCCCGCAGCGCATCAGCCTGCGGACGCTGCAGTCAAGGGCGGATGTTCGGCCTCTTCACGAAGCTTTGCCGGCGCGGACGCACTGACCTCCCGCAGCGACAGTCTGAGTCAGCCGGAATAAAAAAACGCGCGCCGGGAGCCGGCTGCGCGGAAAGACCTGGTACTTCCATTTTTTATTGTGAAAGCAGACACAGGAATAATAACCATGCAACCAGTATGCCTTCAACATAATATTTGTGTCAGACAGAAAAATGGCAGCTGCCGTCCGAAACCACGCGCCCGCTGAAAAAAGGCGCGTCCTGCACCTTCAGGAACATCACTTGATTCAGCACGATTTCGTCCGGCACCAGCCCGCCGTAGTGGCGGATAAGCACCCGGCCTGGCACTGTTGCAAAAACCGGCAGGCTGATACGCTTCGGTAATGTATCCTGCAGGGGCACAGATTATGAACCCGTTCAAAGGCCGCCATTTCACTTCCGTTATCATCCTGTGGGCCGTTCGCTGGTACTGCAAAGGCACTGTTGCAAAGTTCGTGATGATGTAGTTTTTTGGGGTATTGAAAAGCTCTATCGTTCAAAGACTCTGCTCACCAGACGCACCTCGCCCAGGGCATGTCCAAAATAAAATGATTCGGCCTGACCTTTGCGCAGCGCACGCATAACTTCAATCCCTTTTATCGTGGCGTGAGCTGTCTTCATCGATTTAAATCCCAGCGTGGCGCTGATTATCCGTTTCAGCTTGCCATGATCGCATTCGATAACGTTGTTCCGGTATTTGATTTGCCGGTGCTCCACCTCCGGCGGGCATTTCCCTTCACGTTTCAGTAACGCCAGTGCCCGGGCGTATGTCGGGGCCTTGTCCGTATTGATGATGCGCGGGATTTGCCACCGTTTTACGTTGTTTAAAATCTTACCCAGAAACCGGTACGCGGCCTTCGTATTGCGATGCGGGGAAAGGTAAAAATCGACAGTGCGGCCCCTGCTGTCGACTGCACGGTACAGATAAGCCCACCGGCCATTCACTTTGATATAAGTTTCATCCAGGTGCCATGAACAGAAGCCGGAAGGCTGACGCCAGTACCAGCGCAGTCGCTTCTCCATTTCAGGCGCGTAGCGCTGCACCCAGCGATAAAGGGTGGTGTGATCGACATTGACACCCCGCTCAGCCAGCATCTCCTGGAGCTAACGGTAGCTGATCCCGTATTTGCAGTACCAGCGTACAGCCCAGAGTATGATATCACGCTAAAAATGCCGTCCTTTAAATGGGTTCATGTGCTGCTCCGTCAGAAAACTGTGCCAGTCATCTTATCATCTGCTGATTTTTGCAACAGTGCTCTTCCGCATCCGGTGCGGTTCCGGCCTGCCGTAGAGAAACCCCTGTAGCAGCGGACAGCCGTATGCCCTGAGCCACTCTGCCTGCTCTGGGGTTTCCACGCCCTCAGCCGTGACTTCCAGCCGCAGCTGGCGACAGAGTGAAAGCACGGAACTGACAATGGCGGCCGCCCCTGCATCATGTTGAAGATCGCCGATGAATGAGCGGTCAATTTTAATTTTGCTGAACAGCCCGGAACGGAGGTGGCTCAGGGAAGAAAAGCCGGTGCCAAAGTCATCCAGTACGACATGAATGCCCGCGTCCCTGAACTCACGAATAACCTGATAACTGTCTTCAGGATTTTCGAGCAGGGCGGACTCGGTGATTTCGAGCTCCAGCCTGTCCGGATCGAGCCCGCTGTGCAGAAGCACATCTTTCACGCTGTCGGCCAGCCGCGGGTCCCTGAACTGCCGCGGAGACAGGTTCACCGCCACCCGTTCCCCCCCCGGCCCGCCCGCCGTTTCGGCACACGCCCGCGCCAGCGCGAATGCCCCAACCTCATGAATAAGACCAGTCTCCTCGGCCAGCGGGATAAACACGTCAGGTGGAACGTTCCCTCTCACGGGGTGGTGCCAGCGCAGCAGGGCTTCGTAAGACACCACGTCCTCACTGACGCTGCTGACAACGGGCTGGTAGAAGAGCTGCAGCTCGCCGTTCCCGAGCGCGCCGCGCAGGTCATTCTCCAGGCTGAACCGCTCTGCCGCGGTCGCGGCCAGCTGGTCCGTGAAAATCACCCAGCCGTTACGCCCGCCGGACTTGGCCGCGTACAGGGCGATGTCCGCCGCCGACAGCATGCCTTCCGCATCCGCCGCGTGACCGGGGAAAAGACAGACGCCGAAGCTGCAGCCGGAGATGACCTTCCGGTCCTCCAGCATGAACGGCTCCCGCAGCCGTGCCGCGAGGCGCGATGCCGTTTCGCCCGCCGCCTCCGGCGTGTCCACGCCGGGAAATACCGCGACGAATTCGTCGCCGCCTGTGCGGGCGAGAATGTCTTCAAGCCGCAGGGATGACCGCAGCCGCGCAGCCACTTCGGCGAGGAGCGCATCCCCGGCAGGATGCCCCAGCACGTCATTGACGCTTTTGAACCGGTCAATGTCGGACACCATGACGGCAAAGGGCGTACCGCTGTGCAGGAGTGCGTCAAGCGCGGGCATCAGGCCGCGGCGGTTAAGCAACCCCGTCAGCGGGTCATGCAGTGCCATGTGCGTGGCGGTGGCGGTGGCCTGATATTCAGCCGTGACGTCCAGCAGGGTAAACAGAACGGTATCGCCCGTGCTGTCCGCGGTGAATCTGTCAGCGGCAAGCCTGAACGCGAATTCTGGCACCGGCTCCCCGGAATTCAGGGTTTCACTGAATCCGTCGCCGGGGTGGAGGTTAAAGCCGCGCCGAAACGCCGCAGCCAGATTTCCGGGCAGTTCCCCAGGCCGGCAGTTCAGGGCGTTGCCGCTGAGCACCACTCTACGGAGCCAGGGGGAGTTGGCGGCCATCGGGTTCGCGCGGGTTATATCCCCTGATTCCGCATCACACAGGATGAGCGCGCAGGGGGTACGACTGAAAACTTCGTCCAGAAGCCGACCGCCGTTCGCCAGCTCGCCTTCCCGCCTGATGATTACCTGTTGGGCAAGGCGCAGCGCTGTTCTTTCCTGATAGCTGTTCGAGATGTCCCGCACGATTTTGATGAAGGCTGCATCTTCATCACTGTCAGGACTGAGAAATTCAATCTCTATGGATGCCCTGAACACGCTGCCGTCCCACCGCAGGCGCCAGCCCTCACCGGCAAAACGGTCGTGCTCACGCGCGGTCGCCAGGTTCGCCTCCGGCACGCCCCTGGCCTGTTCCTCATCATCATAAAAGACCGAAAAGTGAAGCCCGGTAATGTCCCTGCTGTCCCAGCCCTTAATCAGGTGAGCGCCGCGGTTCCAGCTCAGGACTTCCCCGGCGGCGGACAGCAGATATACGGCGCAGAACGTCATGTCAGACACGGCGGCCCCCAGCTGGTCATTGGTAACGGATTTCATGCGGCTGTCCCCGAAGCGTTTCCCGGCCTGAGCGAGGGTGCTACGGCCTTCAGATAGTTATCGGCACTTGTGGTCTGAAGAAGAGGTATTAATTTCTGAAATATCTGTGCGAGACTAAGGTCGTCGTTCATTTAACCGGGCCGGGATGCTTGACCGGAGCGTGCTTCTGAGGCGTAATGCTGTTCACCTGTCGGGGTCGACCTGAACTTGCTCCAGCCTTTTGTCTGCCTGCACGGGGACAGATAGTCCCCGTGTTTTCAGCTTACTGTATGAGTGTGCAAAGAAAGTTTCATACTACCTTGAGGCATTATGGAAAACGCCCAAGCCTACTTAACCTCAACACAGGGAGGAACAAAGGCATTAGGATTAGTACCACTTCTCTTCGTTCTTCGCTAGGCGGGTTAGTGAAACCTTTCTCCAGGCATTCGGTAAGTCGCCTGTAAAACCGAACATCGCATAACATGGTAGAATAGCCCTATCGTGTAAGCCGATGAAGGATAAGGGCAGCGTGGCGCGTGCAATAAAAGGGTTGATCACTTTCAGGGATTTAGGGCTTCCTGACCTGCGTGAACTGGAAAGCGAATTCAGGTTAGATCCTACTCCAGAAATTGAAGCCGGTGACACTCTTGAAGCCGCAGTTACTTTACTGGAGCTGCACATGGGTTTCACTGAACCGGAAATGTTGATCGTCCCCAAAGAGACAATCATCGGTACGCTCAGTATTCTCAGAGACAAGCTGGAACATATCGTTGAAAAGCGTCTTGATGCACGCGAACGCTACGTGCTACTCGCTCTGGATACGCTGGCGAATCCTTATGAAGTGTGGGAAACCATGTATGACGACGATCAGGTACGCTTTCTTTTTATTGGCGCATACCGGCAGAAACAGCAGATGCTGGTTGTGGTGGCACCGTGGGAAGGTAAAGTTCTCTGGAATTTCATGCACACTGACGCGAAAAGCCTCAATAAACATCGCCAGGGTACTTTGCTTTATAAAAGGCATTAAAAAAGCCGCCATTTTTCAATGGCGGCCTGTGAAATCTGGGCCTGTTTGTTTTACACCTTCAGGCGGGAGGTGAGAGGTTTCACCCTTGCACAGAATTCAGGGATTCTATGGGGTCCTTCCACCAACTGTTGCACCCTGATGCAGTTGGCTTCTCGCTCTGTGACCAGATTAGTCAAATTTGACGAATACGTCAACCCAATACACTAGGGCAAGCCTTAATCAAGCCGACAGGCGAAGCATGGCTGAAAGGGTACAGGCATGATCATTTCTGGGGCGCTGGTCTGGTTTGAACCAAATCCCGTCAGCTTCCCGGTGGCCAGTCATGAGCAGCCAGAGCGTATTGCAGGTGCCCTGAATGCGAAACTCATCGGGGAGGCAGGGCGGGCACTTCGGAATGCTCAGTAGCGGTCCAGTACCACCAGTTACCCGGTCCGTATTCCCTGTCGTAATGGGCCGTTTTCACCTGCTTACGCTGCAGGTACTCCGGCGTGATCATGCCGAAGACCTCCATCGGCAGCGCATCCACACCGGAAACGTCCTTCAGCACAAAGTCCGGAAAAACGTCCTCTTCACCGTCGTAGCGCAGCGGCTTGATGAACGTGCGCTTTTCCTCCCACAGGCGTGCCTCAACCATGCCCTCATAGCGGGAGTCCAGCGGAATATAGCGCGGACTGACGGTCATCAGCGCCACGTCGATAACCCTGCAGCTGCTTCGCGGCACGTTACGGCCATCTTTACGTATAAAGGCGGTCTCCGGCGGCTCGGTTTCACAGATGAGCATCGTACGGGCGCCGCGTCGCCAGTCTCCGAGCTCCCGCGAAAAGCTTCGTGTCAGACGGGACCTGACGTCTTCCGGCAGCTGCAGCGCCGGAAAACCGGCAAACAGTCCCAGCGGAAGCGTATGCTGCATCCGTTCTTCGGCGGCGTCGCTCCAGGCAGCCAGCTGCGAAACAAAAATCAGGCGGCGGGAAGCGCTGCCGGCGTCCTTCGCAGTCTGCCGGTTCTGTGCAGCCTGCGGCGAATCCTTCATGGCCATCAGCATCAGCGACTGCTGCAGCGGGATCCGGCCGATGCGGATGCGCGCGGCAGTCTCATTCAGGCGCCAGCTCACCCAGCCCGGCGAGCGTTTCTTTTTATCGAATGCAGGATGCCAGACGTTGATGCCGGACTGCTCCCAGAGCAGGTGGAGCAGCCCCAGCAGGCGCATCGAGGGCTGCCGGCGCCGCCTCCCCGGTCCGGCACCGGCCGGAGGCGCACTACGGGTTTTATCAGGAACATCTTTCTTCTGCAGGCCGGTGGGCAGGCGGACCACAAGCCGGCCATCCGCCGCCGCTTTGACCACGTCAGGGGCATAGATGGCGGCCTGTCGCTCATCCGGCCAGACGGAGTAAAATCGGCAGTCTGGCGCGTGCTCGTGCCCGGAGAAAGCCCATGAGGCGAGCCAGCACTGGTCTGTTTTCTGTGACAGATGCACTTTCAGGCGCCGGCGCTGCGCGTCTTCCTCCGGGGGATGGCACAGGCAGGTGACCACCGTGGTGGCCTTGTTGTCGCGCGCGTGCTTCAGCCAGCGCTGCCACTGCTCCGGCTCAGCGCTGCGGAAATCCGCACCGCATTCCCGCGAGCCCCGCAGCCCGGTGAACCGGACCGGATACGTTTTCTTTGCTGCCATCATAACCCCCTTCCCGTAAAGAACGCTGAATATGCGACCTGCGTGATTTTAATTCAGGCCGGCTGCCGGGCAGATTACCGGTGAGGATTCATTCCACAACCGGTTAAATTCAGCCTGATACTGGCGGGCAATATCAGGTTCGTCTTTAATCACCATCGCGTTCTCCGCATTTCTTTTTTCAGCAGAAGACGTGTAATTAAATGAGCCGGTTTCCACCGCACTGCCGTCGGCCACAATAAACTTGTTGTGCATGATGCTGTACATGCCGTTAAGGCGCACGTCCACGCCAGCGCACGCGAGCTGGCTGACAAGAGACCAGCGGTCCCGGCTTTTCTTTTCATCGGCGACCAGCCGGACCTTAACGCCCCGCGCAACGGCCGCTGACATCGCCTGCGCCACCGGCCGGCTGGTAAAATCATAAGCCGCCACGTCGGCGCTCTGACGCGCGCTGCCGGTGAACTGCAGTATCAGATCCAGCGCCGAGCCCCCGGGCGAAAAGCCGGCCGTTACGGAGGCCTCCGCGCCGTGAATAAGGGGAAGGGTCAGTAATGCCGTCATGATTAAGGCCTGTCTTTTCATTATCCTTTACCGCTATAAAATAATGTTAACAGATTTTAACACCTGACAGTCATTAATATAAACATGTTAATATGAATCTATTATAAATATAAAATCAGAGCTGAAGATATTCCGTAATCTGACGATAACAGTTACGTGTCAGGGAGCAGATAATATGAATACATTTCACGAATTAAATATCATGACGTCACGCGGCGATATCCACGGTGCCTTTTCGCTCATCCGCAGCTGGAGCGAAAACGTCGCCCGGAAAATCATGAAAAAAGCGGGCTACCCTGTGACACCGCACACAGGGCGCGCGTTCTGGGCGTGGGTGCAGGAGACCCTAATCCGGGCGGCCCGCGAGCGGCGCTGCGGCTACCGGGCGCGCGCTGAACGCCGGGCACCGGTGCGTCGCTGGCGGCAGCAGGCCGCGGAAGACTATGATGCCTATGCGCAGATGATGGCGTCAGACGCCGCGCCGCAGGCTGAGGCTGCCCCGGAGGGAAATATAGCGCCCCCCGATGCTGCTCCTGAAAAATGCGTCGCCGTCCGCGGCCGCGCAAAAGGCCTGATACACCTTTGCCGGCACCGTGAGCCAGCGCCGGCACGCGCCGTTCCGGTACTCCAGTTCCAGCACGCCGGTGGTCGGATCGTAGCCCGCGCTGCTAAACAGCTGAGACGTCATTTCATGCCTGTTCATAGTGTGGTTCCTGTCAGGGCCATCGCTCACGTGGCCGCCGTCCGAAAAAGTGGGGTGCCGCCCGGCAGCTCCCCCGTTCAGGGAGTAAAATCAGACGATTTATTATTCAGATTACGTGGGTGTTGTTACCGGTCGCCCGCCGTGAAACCTGAGCCGGCGCGGAGGTCCACTGTAGTCTGAGAAGTTCGTCAGCTTTCCGTCCTGCCTTCACTCTGCACTGAATCCGTCCGCGAGGAGAAGATGCTGATGTTCATCAGGACCTCCGGCCGCTCCACGGCGCCAGCCCGAACGCTGCAGCAGCTTATCCAGCGCAGACAGGTCGCCGGTGATGCGCACAGGCAGGGGACTGCGCTGCCGTCCGTGCTCATCAAAGCCGGTTTCCAGTGCGCTGCGCCTGAGATAAACACCGGAAACGGAGGAGCTGAGCCGCAGCTGGCGGCGGCCACTCCATTCGTTTTCTGACAGCACCATATAAATCCAGCCGGTGAGCTTCACGGCGTGCAGGGCGTGCTGAAGCCGGAACAGGTCGTTCTGCGCCTGCAGGTGGCCGTTTCCGGCGCGCCACAGGTATTCCAGCTTGCCGGGCAGGTCGGCGCGCAGGCCCTTCTCTCGCCCCTCCTTCAGCAGCCAGCTGATGTCACTCGCCAGCGCCCGGGGAAAGCGACGCTGTTTTTCGGCGGTGGCCAGCCAGCGGGTCAGAAACAGGTTGTCCTGTGCGGGTGAAGTCACGAGCCCGTCGCGGCGGGCGGTATGCAGCGCAATCAGGCCGCACCACGCCAGGTGACTGACGTTCAGGTTGTCGTTATTCATAAGCCGCGTCCTTCATGCCGGACCACATGAAAAAATGGCCCTGAAATACGGCATTTTATGACATCATCAGGCCTGAGAAAACCCGGCGGAGCCGACAGGAGGTTCAGCAGCACGGCCTGACTTTATCCGGCTGGCTCCGCAGGTGTTCAGTCCCGCAAATCAGGGCGGGAGCAGGCGTAATGAGAGCGGTCCAGGTTGCAGGGACCGGGTTGATTAAATTAAATAGGGGTCCACTTGGAAAACGGAAAATATCCTACGCTAAGCCTGTTTTTTGTAGAGAGATTGAGAACCCTGAATCCCTGTCCAGCCATCTCAGCTCCGGTACCAGGGATTAAGAAGCGACACCACTCGCATGGCTGTCAGCTTCGCTGAAAATGGGTTCTGTCCTCTGACCAGCCGCCCGTCAACGATAATTTAAGGTCAATGAAGGTTGTAGTATTGTTTGATTTATTTTGAGTGATTATTAAAGAAAAATATTCCAGTAGCCTGGCACTTCTCTGAGTGGGAAATGGATTTCAGACTCTGATATCACAGGAAGGAGGGTTAAAGGTGTGTTGAAGTAATTATTTTAACCTCATAAAGCAGGTTTTTTTATATCACTACGTCAGCTTCTCGCGCATAAGGGACAACCATACTCAAATCTCCTGCAATGTGGGAGATTTGAGTATGTAGTAGTGCACCAAATTTGGCCACTGGAACAAATATGTAAATGTCCGCTTCTCGCTCATAGCAGCCATTCCAATCCAAACTAATCCTGTAGATTTTCCATTCCACATAAATCACTCATTGTCGAACAGGATCATGATGGCCCTGGAGGAAATGACGCCGAAGGTCGAGCAGTACTCTTTTGACGTGATGTTCCTTGATTTAACCGGCATTGATGGCTGTGAGGACTTTGAACACTTCGACCGGCGCCTGCGCGCGCACGTGCTGGCCACGACCGGCCTGACCGTCGGCGTGGGCATGGGGCCGACCAAAACCCTGGCTAAGTCGGCGCAGTGGGCCAGCAAGGAGTGGCCGCAGTTCCACGGTGTGCTGGCGCTGACGCCGCGCAATCTGAAGCGCACTGCAACGCTGCTGGAAAACCAGCCCGTAGCGGAGATATGGGGGGTTGGCCGGCGCATCGGCAGGCGGCTCAATCTGATGGGCATTGAAAACGCCCTTCAGCTGGCGCGCACGCCCTCTGCCCTCATCCGAAAAAACTTCAGCGTGGTACTCGAGCGCACCGTGCGAGAGCTCAACGGGGAATCGTGCATTCCCCTCGAAGAGTTTGCGCCGGCGAAACAGCAGATCGTCTTCAGCCGCTCCTTTGGGGAGCGCATCACGACAAAAGTGGCCATGCAGGAAGCGCTGTGTCAGTACGCCACCCGTGCGGCGGAGAAGCTGAGAAATGAGCGCCAGTTCTGCCGGCGCATCAGCGTTTTTATCCGGACCTCCCCGCATGCGCAGGGAGAAGTCTTTTACGGCAACAGCGCCGGCGAGAACCTCACCCTACCCACGCAGGATACGCGGGACGTGATCGGGGTGGCGATGCGATCGCTCGACCGCATCTGGCTTGACGGGCGGCGCTACACGAAGGCCGGCATAATTCTCGATGACTTCACGCCCAACGGCGTCAGTCAGCTGAACCTGTTTGATGAGGATAAGCCGCAGGCAAACAGCGCGCAGCTGATGAAGGTGCTGGACGGCATTAATCAGTCCGGGCTGGGGCACATGTGGTTTGCCCGTCAGGGTGTCAGCAATTAGTGGCAGATGAAACGCGAGATGCTTTCGCCGGCATGGACCACGCGCTGGGATGACATTTCAGTTGCCCGCGTATTATAGCCGGGAAAGCAAACGGAATATCTCCTGTTTTCTTTTCAGAGAGGCCCGTATGGCAAATTTTCTACCGAACAGGCTCTGAAGCCGGGCATAACACCCTTGATTTGCGTTACTATCAGGGTCAGCGCTCACCGGCACTTGTCGAAAAAATGCGTCAGGCGTATTTCCGCTAACGCACCTTCCAGATATCAGCATCAGTCAGAGGGTAAAATCGACGTGCTCGCCGCCAGGCATATTAACTCCAATCGTCAGCTGACCGCCAAGGGCTTCAACATAACGTTTGAGCGTGGCAATTTTCAGATCTTCACCGCGCCCTTCAATAGCCGCAACGGAAGGCTGTGCAATACCCATGGCTTCAGCCTGCTGCTTTTGTGTTTTCGACAACGCCTCACGCAGTTTATACAGCTGAGAATCAAGTCGCATTGCCGCGACTTTTTCATGTACCTGAGTGAGTTCTTCAGGTGTCAGATCAGCCATCAGGTCATCAAGCGTTTTCATTTCCCGCTCCGTTTCAGTCGGTCCAGATGTCGGTGGTACTCATTTTCCGCTGTTTTGATCATGGTTTTGTAGAAGCGCTTTTCATCTGCGCCTTCTTTATTACCCGCACATAGGACAATGGCTTTACGCATAGGATCAAACACAAAGAACCCTCTTACGATCCGCCCTTTGCTCTGCACCCTCAGTTCTTTCATGTTCGGGATTTTTGAGCCGTAAAGCGTATCCACATGGGGCCGACCAAGATGCGGACCTTCCTGCTTCAGAAGGTTCAGTGCGGCAAGCACATCCAGCTGCATCGCCCTGTCCTGCTCTTTGAGCCATTCCGCGAATAAATCCGTGGTTTCAACGAGCCACACATGTCCACCTTTATACATTACAGTCTATACATCGTATATATCATAGTCTATTTTTTCAATACCGCCCTCTGTCTACCATAGCAAAATGATTTATAGCCAAGCTTTCATTCCCGAGCAGGCGGCAGGCCGTATAAGTTCAATACGTCGGGCATCAGGCCGACTAAATGCGCTCAGGGTAAGCGTCAGGCCCCGGCCTGCTAAACACCATGTATGTCCTGCACGCAGAACCCTCAGATTGATTCTTTGCCCTGCGGCGCGTCATTAAGTCCGTCGTGACTTTCTTCGTTAAGATAGCTGAGCTCACTCTGATCAATACCGGACAGCAGATGCGCCAGCGTTTAACGGCCGCGGGGCAGGCGCGAAGCAGGTGTCAGTGACACTATCTCACCCTCGACGGTGACGTTAAACCGAATGCCAAGCGTCCAGCCGGCCCGGTCAGCCACATCATTCGGAACCATGATGAATAAAATACCGTTCTGCTGACGTAATGTCAGGTCTGACATATTTCCTCCCCTTCTCATGTAAGAAAAAGCATTCGCCGCCGGGCAGGCGATATCTGACTTCAATTTGAGGTTAATATGGCCCATTCTCAGTAGTAACAAGACACTGTTATTGTCTGAATGCCTGCCCGTTAAATTGATCTGAGGATACAGCGCAATTCTTTCCAATACCGAAAACATGCGGACTGGTTAAGTGAGTGTCTCGTTAATCATTATGGAAGGGAATTTCATGTTTACGACCCCATTCTGGCCTGCTGCTGATTCATATCACATTCATATGATTGATATTCCTCTGCCAGACTCACTTTCTCCGGCTGTGCTGGATCTTATCCATCAGGCTACTCGGCTTGCCGATGCGGCAAATCATATCCATCCAGTTGCCACGCGAACCGGCACCACATTGCTTCAGTCCGTTGAAGAAAAGCTCAGCATTATCTGTTTTAAGCTCGCCCGGGAATTTACTGACCCGGACACCCGAAAAGCATTGCAACTGCGCGCTGATGTTCTTTCAGATCCCCTTACCGCAGGCGAACTGCTCCCGCAGATAGCCGGTCTTGATGAACAGGAGCTGGTGCAGGGTATTGGTTATATGTCGACATGGGTGGGAAAATCCAGGGCACAGCACTATTCCGCATGGTTTGGATTACCCAATCGCGGACTGCAGGAAGTTTCCGATGTGGTGGACGAACTTTTTTCAGATAACCTAGCCTGGCTGCAGCGCCAAATTGATGAGCGGCTGATTGCCCTGCCCGGCTGCCGTTACAAAATCGTTGACCTGTTTGCGATTGCCGGCGAAGCCAACAGCTATCCAAAACACTTTGCTTATTTCTTCCCTGAAGACGAGGGTGTCAAGTACGCGCCTCAAAAACGCACCATCGTGTTTGCAAATACGTATATCAATCTGTTCGAACGTTTCGCCCGAACCCAGGCTTCTCTGCTCGGCTGGCAACAGAATGTTATTCCGGAAAGCAGCATCTGTGCCCGTCACTTGATTGCGTGGTTCAGAGGTCACGATTTGGGACATTCCATTGTCATTGAAAAAATGAGGTTCGGCAGCCTGAGCAAGCAGGACCGTTGGGGATCCATGGTCATTCAGGAGGCGCTGGCTGACGTGTTTGGCCTTCTGATGTGCCTGACTGAGAATTCCCGTCAGGCATTGCAGTTGGATGAAACGCACCAGTTGAGAGTATTTATGCTGGAGATGCTTCGGTATCTGCGTCGTGGTCCCTGCGACTATCCCGATGCCGGTGCGGCGTATATTCAGCTTAAATGGCTGACGGAACATCAGTGCCTATACTGGAATGGAACCCATTATGAAGTAGATGTTGCCATGGTTAAACCTGCTTTAACCGCGCTGGCCAGTGCGATGACTCACTCTGTTCTTCAGGGCGATACCGGAAAAGCCGTGGAGTTCCTTCAACGTTATTCACCGCATCATCAGCGTGAAGAAGCTGCAATGCTGCTCAATCGGCTTGGCAAAACGGTCGACATGATTGAATACGACCAGAAGATTAAAGGTTTTATATTATGATCGAATTCTCAAACGGATTTTTGCTAAGTTTATCGCTGTGTCTCGATATCGGCATTGCCAATATCGCAATGATTACCCTTGCCATGCAGCGAGGGTATTTCCATGGATTCTGGCTGGGTATGGGTACCTGCGTCGGTGACCTGGCCTATGCATTACTGGCGCTAGCAGGAATGGCAGTGCTGCTTCAGTATGAAGTGGTTCGCTGGGTGCTATGGATAGGCGGTGGAGCCCTGCTGTTATGGTTCGCCGGTAAAATGCTGGTGGCTGCATACCGAAAGGCAGCAGAACTTAATGTAACCGAATCTCATCAGGCCCGCCCGCTCCTGCGGGAGTTCGGGCGGGGTGTTGTGCTAGCCATGTCCTCGCCCACAGCCATCTTGTGGTTTGCCACCGTGGGCGGTGCGCTGATTTCCCGGATGGGCCATCATAGCCTGACTGGCACATCGTGGTTTCTGAGCGGGTTCTTTATTGCAGGTATGTTCTGGACATCCGTGCTTTGCCTTGTCGGGAGCTTCGGCGGCAGAATGCTTGGTCAGCGGCTGCTTAAATATTCCTACATCGCCTCGGCCCTTATCTTCAGCTATTTTGCGCTCTATGTCATTGTGTCAGGATACCGGGAATTTATGGTAGCCTGAACAGACCTGCGAAGCATAGTGATGGGGCGTCGTCCCCATTACTTTGCGAAAGGCATTAATGAAATGACTCTGATCGTAAAAACCCAGCATTATTGCTGCATCAAGTGGATGAACGTTTCTGCGAAGTAAGTCACGAGCATGATGCAGGCGAAGCTGCATGTGGTACTGCAGGGGCGGCATACCTGTATGCCGGGTAAAAAAACGCACAAGGTGATATTTACTCAGCCCCGCCATTTGCGCAAGCCTAGCAAGCTGGGGTTTTACGCTGAGATTTTCTCTCAGGTATTCAATCACAACGTTAATTCTCTGTTCATCATTGCCCTGCAGTAATGCCGGGCTCTCCAGTAGTTCGCCGCACAGCAACATCAGCTCCTGCTCTTCATTTGCCCCTTCACCTTCGCGCGCGGAAGCTGCAAACCGGTACAGCGCATTAAACAGCCGCCTATTTTCGATAATGCCTTCTCGTAGAACTGGCGCCTGGCTGTCGCTGCATATATTGTCCTCATCAGCCAGGAGCTTCATGACGCTTTGGGGCATGTGCACGCTGATAAAATCAACGGACTGACTGTCAAAACGCGACGCCTGAATGGTCCCCGGATTATATAAAGTCACCTGCCCACTTTTAACGTATGCAGTTTTACCTGCCAGCCAGATTTCCTCCACCCCCGTCAGGTTGGCGCTGATGACATATTCATCATGAAGATGTTTTGGGAAGCCAGCATTACAGGCACTGACGCGTGAGCATTCCACGCCATTGCGGCTGAACCACTCTGCAGACTGTAGCGACAAATTAACGGGCCTTATGCAGTGAAGGTGAATGATTATTAACGTTTACTAAACCACTCCCTGCCATTTTTTTCAACTGTCCGCAACAAAGCTATTAAGATGCCTGAACTTCTCTGAAACTGACTGTCATCCTTTCAGAGGATAGCTGAGTCGATATTATTACTTTCAATCTTTCTATCCCTTTGCCTGTATAAAAGAGGGCAGGGCGAAGCCCTACTTTCAGTGGTGCATTTGGCAAGTGACGGGTGACTTCAAAGGTGCTATGCCAAGGCCATCTTCTGCAGCCTGACGGCAATCACTCTCTCCTTTACTGTGTGACACCCTGATTGCCAATACGATTACAGGCTCTGTTGTGAAGTCAGCGGCAACAGTGGCGGGGCGGTCGCCTCAGCGAGCCCCCCTTCAAAATTAGTGTCTATGGATATACTTATGAATCTGACACTTGCAGATTATCTTCGCTGCGATTAATCAGGCCACTACGATAGATCAAGTCCTAAACAGCATTCCATTTCTTTTACGAATTCTACAAGCCCGGGTTTGAATGCTGGAATCAGAAACCTGTTGGCGGTGAATCAGCTCCAGACTACCTTTCACTGCCCATAATGCTTGCCCATAGTGGCCTTATAACCGCGAGTGTCTACGCATCTGACAATCGCGTTAAAATCCTAATTAAATCGTGCGTAGGCAGTAAATCGGCTGGGAATTTCACATTGAAATAAATAAATAAAAATATTTTAAATCAACAATTTAACATTGAAATCCGCATGGGAATTTCATTATTATTTCACACTCATTTACGTCAGATTTAAGGCAGGCAAAGGGCAGGGCGCTTGCGGCATTCCACCCGCTGCATGTTACCTGAGCCCCTGTAAAAGCAGAATAAGTGACAATAAATCCACGCAACCCGCCAGTACAACTTTTCACTAAAAACAGAAAAATATTGCACAAAGCATTCATAAATGTACACTGGCAAAATAA